>JACKBM010000006.1 GCA_020634575.1 Ardenticatenales bacterium
GTTAGCGGTTGAGGGTGAGGATCTGGTTGGCGGGGACGGCGTATTCGATGGTGGTGCCGCCGTCGGGCCAGCGGATGACCAGGTCGACCTGCAGGGTGCGGCCGAGGCCGAAGTGGAGGCGGGGGTCCTCCGAGGCCAGGTAGCTGCTGCCGGTGTGCCATTCGCGCACGAGAACGGGGCCGCTGGGTAGCTTGGCCTCGATGCGGGTGCCGGGCGCAAAGGGCGTGATGCGAATGGTGAGCCAGTTGCCCTGGGTGCGCTGATTCTGCAGCAGAGCGGCTGCTCCGCCGATAGTGTTGATGGCCACATCGAGATCGCCGTCGTTGTCATAGTCAGCGACGGCGCTGCCGCGGGCCAACAGGGGGCCGACGCCGTCCGGGCCGAGGCCGACGAGCTGGGTCCATTCGCGGAAGCTGTTGGGCAGCCCTTCGGCCAGCCGATTGCCGTAGAGCCGCACCAACTGGGCATCAGCAGCCAGGTCGCCGATGGGGACGTGACCGTTGACCACGAGCAGATCCTCGTCGGTGTCGTGGTCAAAATCGGCCCAGGCGGTGCCCCAGCCGGTCATGTTGTTGCCCAGCCCGGCGATGCCGATGCGGGCGGTGCTGTAGAGGAAGGTTGGCTCACCCTGGCCGGTGAAGGTATTGCGGAAGAGGGCATTAAGCTCCGTATTCCAGTTGGTGACGAGCAGGTCGTAGCGACCGTCGCCATCGTAATCGCCACCAGCGATGCCCATGCCGGAGCCGGAGTCGCCGGTGCCGCTGTTGATGCTGATGTCGACAAAATGGAAACCGGCCGGTCCCCCATCCGGCTCGTTCAGATACATCCGGTTGGGATGCCCATCGTTGGCGATGTACAGATCCAGGTCCAGGTCGCCGTCAAAATCGCTGAATAGGGCGCCCAACCCCCGCTCCTCGCGGGTCAGACCGACGTCGACGGTGACATCGCTGAAGGTGCGGTCGCCATTGTTGACGTAGAAATGGTCGGGCAGCCCCAGGAAATCCTGGGGGAAGGCGCCGCTGGGCCGGTCGATCATCTTTTCCAGGTCGATGTAAGCGGCGACAAACAGATCGGGCCAGCCATCCAGGTTGATGTCGCCCACGGCGGCGGCGCTGTTCCATTCGGGGCTGTCGACACCGGCCGGTGCCGCCCCATCCGTAAAAGTGCCATCCCGGTTGTTCCACAGCAGCACGTTGGGTCCATCCGCCGTCACAAAAATATCGGTCCAGCCATCCATGTCAAAATCGGCGGCGACGCAGCCGTTGCCCCGTATGGCCAGATCGGTGCCGGTGGCGGCGCTGACATCGCTGAATTGGCCGCCTTCGTTGCGATAAAGCTGATTGTGAGGCAGGCCGCCCTGCTCCATCCAGAAGGGGCCTCTTCGTGGGCATAGCTGTTGACGAGGTAAAGGTCCAGCCAGCCATCCCTGTTGTAATCCAACCAGCAGAGGCCGCCGCCCATCATCGCCGCCGGATCAGCCGAGATCGCCTCGACAAAGGCGCCATGCTGGAAATCAAGGCCGGAGTCTGCGGCGACATTGACAAATTGCAGATCAAGCTGCTCATCTGTGACGGCGGGGCTGGTGAAGATGGCGGTCGGCTCGCCCAGGAGTTCGCCGACGGCTGTGTTCGCCGCCAGCGCCTCAACGCCATCGAACCGGAGGACGCGGCCGCTAAAGGTCTCGCTGATGTACAGTTCACCTTCCGGGCCAAAGGCCAGGCCGCCGGGGAAATTGAGGCCCGTCAGGATAATTTCCGGCTGGCCGCCGGCGTTGAGCCGGCTAAGGCGGCCGGTGCGGGGCTCATAGCCCTCGGCCGTGAAGCAGCCTGCGTCGCTGTCGAAGGTGGCAAATTCCAGCAGCCAGATCGTCCCGTTGGCATCCAGCTGCACGCCGATGGGCATATTCAGCCCTTCGGTGATGAGCCGCTCGTTGCGGTTGTCGTCGATGGCGACGAGGCGGCCGCCACCGGCCGGAAACGGGCAACCGCCCGTCAGCGTGACCAGGTACTCATCCCCATTTCGGGCAATGCCGGTGGGGACGGCGTCGATAGTTTGTTTACCCTCGCCCGGATTGGGCAGGGGGTCGAAGCGATGGAAAAAACGAGTTTGCCCGCCGTTGGTCATCATGGCCACACCGTTTTCGGTGGCGTCGCTGACCACGGGCAGGCCGATGGCGCTGAAGGTCAGGCCAAAGGGATTGACCAGGGCGACATTGTTCAATGGCGTCATGCGCGGCGCCATGTCGTCCGGGGTGTAGGGCGTGTCGGGCAGGCTGAGGGGCAGGCTCAGCTCCAGGGTCAGTAGATGGCCCAGGCGGAAATGGCTGGTGTAAAGAGTGCCATCCGCATAAGCGACGAAAGGCACGCCGGAAAGGTCGCCGGAGTCGCGGCTGCTGGGGAAATCGGCGAGGAACCGGCCGGAACGGCCATCGGGTAACAGGGCGGTGACACCAGCTGAGAGATCACGCTCGCCACTCCCTTCTTCGGCGACCAGTAAGGTGCCATCCTCCAGGACGGTCAGGCCAACCGGATTGAGTAAATCGTCCAGAACCACGCTGGCTGTGGGGCCGGTCGCGGTGGATTGCGATTCAGGCAGCCCGGTCTGGCAGGCAGCGAGGGCCAATAACGTGAGCAGCAGGAGGGCAAGGGGGGAGCGCTTCATAAGGTTAATCCAGCTCAAGGGCCAGGAGCAGGTCAATACGGTCACTGATCAGGCCGTCGACGCCGAGGTCGATAAGGGCCTGCATCTGGTCGGGTTCGTTGACGGTCCAGGGGATGACCTGGAGGCCGAGTTCGTGGGCCTCGGCGATCCGTTCGACGGTCACATCGTTGGCGTTGGGTGACCAGATGTCAAATTTGTACCCATTGTACACCTTGATTTTAGCTTCTCCACCCGTTGTCAGCGCCGCCAGCCGGATCGACCCATTGACCTCGCGGATCGTGCGCAGGGAACGGTGGTCAAAACTCTGGATGACGATCCGCTCTTCCCAGCCGTATTCGGCGATAAGGGCGAGAACGGCTTCTTCAAAGGGCCCGACCTCGCCGCCGGTGAAGCCATCGTCAATGTACTCTGGGTGGTTGGGATCCCGTTTGGTTTCGATGTTGAACTGGATGGTCAGGGCGTTGGCGCGCTGAGCCTCACTTTTTAATTCGGATTCGGCATATTGAGCCACGAAGTCAAAAAGCTCGCGCAGGGTGACGATGCGGTAGTCGCTGCCGGCCAGAGGCATGGCCCGGGCGGTCTGGTCGGGGAAGCGGCCGGGGTCCGGATTCTGGTCGCATTGATAGCTTTGGACGATGTCGAGCGGTTGCTGGCTGATGAAGATGCGGCGCAGCGGATTGCGGGGATTGGGTATCGCTTCATCGGCGCCATCGGGCAGGCGGCATTTGCTTTTGTCGATGATGGGATCATGCCAGATGACGACTTCGCCGTCGGCGGTGAAATGCATGTCCAGCTCCAGGGTGGTGGCGCCCAGGTCGAGGGCGGCTTCGAAGGCGGGCAGCGTGTTTTCCGGCAGCAGGCCGCGGGCGCCGCGGTGGCCCTGGGCGTCAAAACCGGCCGGTAACCCCGCCGTGCCAATAAACGCCAACCCTTCGACTGTGCTGCTCGTTTCGGCTGCCTGGGCAGTTGCCGTTGGCTCAGCTTCCGGGCCGCAACTGATCAGGATGAGGCTGAGAACGAGCGGCAGGATGAGTTTGGCAGCGTGTTTGAGGTGGGGCGTGATTGGCATGGGTATTTACCTGGGTGAGGGCATGATCGGCCAAGGAATAAATTCCATGGCAAAGGGGGTACGGTGCGTCAGCACCGTACCCCCTGAGGATGCTCAATTAGTTGAGCGACGTCTCTTCGATTTACTCGAAGAAGGCGTTGTAGTCGGCCAGGGCCTGGTTCGCCTGTTCGGCAGCGATGTCGAGTGCTTCCTGGGCCGTCATACCGTCATCCAGCACGGCGCTGTACGCTTCCACGATGAAACGACGGATGGTCGGCGCCGGGCCGGCCCGGCCACCGAGAACGGCGTAATTCGGGCTGCCATCTTCCAGCGTGGTCTTGGTGGAGGCCAGCTGATCAATCGCGGTGACGAAGTTCGGGTTCTCAGTCCAGAAGGCTTGCAGGTCAGCGTTGCCGCTGATGTCGGTGCGGACCGGGAAGTAGCCGGTGCCCGTGTGCCAGGTCACCTGCTGATCTTCTTCAGCCATGAACTTCATGAACTGCCAGGCGGCGTCATTGATGGCGGCATCGCCGGAATCAATCAGCCACAGAGCGGCGCCACCAATGATGACACCGTTGCGGTCGCCAGCGCTGTCCGCATACGGGATGAACATGGTGCCGACTTCGAACTCAGCGCCGTCCTGCATACCGCGGGCGCCGGCGGTGGAGTCGAAGATGATGGCCGCTTCGCCAGCGAAGAAGACGCTGTCGGTGTCGGTCCAGGTGTTACCCAGGTTCGGGGAGTAGCCATCGGCAATCAAACCGGTGAGGAAGTCAAACACTTCCACGCCGACGCCCTGATTGAACAGGACTTCCTGCGCCCGGCCGGTACGACCATTGTCATTGTCGTAGTAGAGACCACCGCTGTTGGCCAGGATCTGCTCGAAGTACCAGCCAACCTGACCCAGGGCGATACAATATTCCACACCGCTGGCCTGGATGGCGTCACACGCATCCAGGAACTGGGTGAAGTTCCAGCTCTCGCCGGCGGCTGGCGGCTCAATGCCGGCAGCCTCGAACATCGCCGTGTTGTAGTAGGCGATCGGGGTGGAGCTGTTGAAGGCCATGGCGACCATGCCGGTCTCGTCCGAGTAGTAGTCGGCAACGGCGGGGACGAAGACGGAGGAGTCGAAACCGTCGGCGGCCATCAGCTCATGAGCGGGGACCAACCGGCCGGTGTCAAACATGGTCTGTGAAGCCAGGTCGAAGTTCTGGACGATGTTCGGCTCAGTGCCAGTCTCGAAGGCGGCCAGCAGCGCATTGTAGGTGTCGTCGTAGGTGCCCTGATAGGTCGCGTTCACAACGATGCCGTCCTGGCTGTCGTTGAAACGGGCCACCAGTTCATCAACCACTTCGCCCAGCTCGGCGCCCATGGCATGCCAGAATTCGAGGGTGATGACGTCGCCAGAAGCCTCTTCTTCCATGGCTTCTTCTTCCATGGGTTCTTCAGTAGGCTCTTCGTCCATCGCCTCTTCTTCATCCATGGGTTCTTCATCCATGGCCTCTTCTTCGTCCATCGCTTCCTCTTCAGCAGCGGCCGGTTCCGTGGCTTCGGGAGCCTCTTCTTCCGTCTCGCCGCCGCCACAGGCTGCCAGCAGCAGCGCCATGGTCAGCAGGAGCGCGATGAGTCTGAGCAGGTACTTTGTCTTCATATTCTTCTCCTAAAGACATGCTAACTCAGCATGAGTTTTGGCTACCGTGCCCATGCACGGCAGCAATGAATAAAACGACGTTCCGGCAAGCGGAACTTATCCCTTCAGCCCGGTCATGGCGATGCCTTTGACCAGCTGTCGTTGGGCAAACAAAAAGATCAGCAGGGTGGGTAACATGACGATGACGGCGCCAGCCATCAAAGGCCCCCACTGCACCCCGCGCTCCTGGTCAAACAGGAAAAAGCGGATGCCGATCTGGATGGTGCGCATCTGCGCATCATTGGTAATGATGAGCGGCCAGAGGTATTGGCTCCAGGCGCTCAGGAAACTAAATATGCCAAAGGCGCTGATCGCGCCCTTGCTGAGCGGGACGACGATCTGCCAGAGAAAGCGGAAGTTACTGGCACCATCGATGCGAGCTGAATCGTGCAGATCGCGCGGTAACCCCAGGAAAAATTGGCGTAGTAGAAAGACGCCAAAGGCGCTGGCCAGGAAGGGAACCACCAGGCCGAAGTAGCTATTGGCGCCGACGTTGTCACATAGGGCGGCCGTTTCGCCCAGCAGCACCCGGCATTGATCCGGCAGATTGCTGACGATGAGGAAGCTCGGAATAAAGGTGAGCTGAAAGGGCACCATCAGGCTGCCCAGGATCACATAAAAGAGCAAATTACGGCCGGGAAACTCCAGAAAAGAGAAAGCATAGGCCGCCATGATGCTGAAGAGAATCTGGGCGGCGACGATGAGGCTGGACTGAATCACGCTGTTGATCAGATAGCGGCCAAAAGGCACGCTGGTCCAGGCGGTCCGGTAGCTGTCAAATGACCAGGACTCCGGGAAGATGCTGTAAGGATTGCTGTTGATGTCCAGCGGCGATTTGAAGCTCGTCAGGATAGCAATGATGATGGGCAGGGCGATAATCAGGCCAATGCCAAACAGCAGAAATTGCATGCCCAGATCTGACCAGCGGAACTTCTCACGATAGACCGGCTTGGGGTCCAGGTTGGATTCTGAGGTAAGACTACTCATGAGTAATGGACCCTCCGGCCGAAGCCGCGGAATTGCACCAGCGACATAATCAGAATCAGCAAAGCCAGGAGATACGCCTGGGCCGAGGCGAAGCCGCGCAGCGGCGTGCCCACAAACGCATCGACGTAGATGGCATATACCAGATTGGTTGTCGACTGCCCGGGACCACCATCGGTCAGGATGTTGATCTCGCCAAATGTCTGCAAGCTATTGATGACATTGATAATCAGCAGGAAGAACAGGGTGGGCGACAGCAGCGGGATCGTGATATTCCAGATACGTTGAAACAGATTGGCCCCATCGACCTTGGCTGCTTCGTAATAGGTTTCGTCGATATTCTGCACGCCGGCGAGGGCAATGATCACGTTGAAGCCGAGCTGGCGCCAGACCACCGCGATGATGACGGCGATGAGCGCCCAATCTTTAGAGGCCAGCCAATCTGGACCGGGATCAATGCCGATCAGAGATAGCCAATGGTTAAAGTAGCCCACGGCCGGATTATAGAGCCAGCGGAACAGAACGCCGGTAACAGCGCTGCTGATGACGATGGGCATAAAGATGAGCAACCGGTGAAACCAGGAGAAGCGCTTCAGCGGGAAAGAGAGGGCAATGGCCAGAATGACGGCGATAAAGATACCGGTTGGCACCGTGCCCAGCGTAAAGAGGAGGGAAGTTTTGAGATGGTCGTAATATTGCCCCCCTTCGATAAGTTCTGTGAGCAGCCGCTGATAATTCTCGAGCCCGACGAAGCGGGTGGCATTGCCGAACGGCGCGACCCGGGTCAGGCTCATGTTGAAAGAGCTGACGATGGGATAAAAGATGAAGACACCCAGGATAATCAGGGTGGGCGCCAGATAGAGATAGCCTTCCAGCGCTTGCAGGATGACCTTCCCTGGGGGTCGTTTGTTAGGCGCGGAACTTGCTGTGGTCATACGCTCTTTCCTCCTGGGGCGGGTGGGAAACCGGCCGGTTTCCCCATTGCCACCGACAGCCTCCCAGCATACCGGTAAAATATTTCGATTTCCTTAATAGGATGATAACACGTTGTTAATGATATCATTGCCACCCCAACAGCGAACAAAATGTCCGGTAGCGGGCCTGCAGCGGCCGGTTCTGCCGGGGCAGAAAATAATCATTGGCCAACTCGCTCCAATCATATTTAGGTTGGCCGGCCAGCCAGGCAATGCCCCGTGACGTGGCCTGGGTGACTTCGGAGCGCACCACCAACCGCTGCGTCAGATCGGCCAGCAGCTGGCACAAGCCGTCGAGGGCGGAGAGCCCGCCGCTGATGCGGATACGACGGACATCCTGGCCCGTGTTGGTCATCATCTCCAGGTTAATCTGTAGCAGAAAAATAATGCTTTCCAGGATGGCGACGCTTTTCTGGGCCAGATCGCCGTCCTGATTGAAATAGGGCGTCGGTCCCTCCGTCCAAAGTGGCGAACCCAGGCCGCCGATCGTATTCACAAACACGGGGGGATCTTTAACCACAGGCAGCCATTCTTCCAGCCGTTGGCTTAAGTTCTGCTCACCCCACTGCTCCTCGGCCCACTTGATAGCTGCGCCAGCCCCGTTCACCGTTCCTTCCAGCAGATAAGTGGCTGTCTCCGGCGTGCTGTTGGCGATACTGGCCAGAAGTCGGGGATGGTTGATGGGGCGGTCGCCTGTGGCGAGGAGGACAAAAGCGCCAGTGCCGACGTTGACGATGAACGTCCCTTCATCCAGTTTGCCCAGACCATGGATGGCGGCATTCTGGTCACCATTCACTGCCTGCAGCGGGATCTGAGTGCCGGCCAGACAGCCGAAAAAGGCCTGGGTGGGCTGGCAAGCGGGCAGAAGTGGCCGCTGCAAGCGGAAACGCTGCAGCAAATCTGCTGACCAGTTGCGCTGTTCCAGGTCCATGAGCTGGGTGCGGGAGGCGTTGACATGATCCACAATGGCCGGCCGGCCCTCGACCAGGTGATGGATGACGAAAGCCGCCAGCGGCCCGAACTGCAGATCGCCACTGCGTGCGGCGGCCTGAACCGCTTCGCAATTGTCGTAGAGCCAGCGCAATTTGCTGGCGCCATAATGAGGTGAGAGAAAAAGGCCGCTGCGTCCCTTAATGGTGTGCGCCTGGTTAGACAGCCGCTCCAGGTAATGGGCGGCCCGGCGATCCTGCCAGCTCAGCACCGGCGAAAGCGGCTCACCCGTTTGCCGATGCCAGGCAATCACACTGGAGCGCTGCGTCGAAAGCCCCGCCACACCGATGGGATGGCCTTCCTGGGCCGATTGAGCCAGAACGTCTTGTAAAGTGGACTTCAGGCCGCCGATCAGCTCCTGGGGGTCCTGCTCGATTTCGGTGTCGCTATGCCGCTCCAGGCCGAGGGGACGCGCGGCGGCAACCCTGACCTTGCCTAGCTGGTCATAGGTCGAGGCGCGCACGCTTAACGTGCCAACATCAAGCGCCAGGATGTGGGGATCGGCTGCCGGATCGGACATGAACAACTCAATGTGCGGGATAGTGGGACCGCAAACAGAGGCTTTCGCCTCCCTGCCAAGAGTACGCACCCTGAAATATATGTCAATCAACATGCACAAATTTGCAGATCTTCCTACAAAGACGCAAAATTCTGTTCAGTGAGGGGTTGGCCAACCCGTCGGGTTCATTAACCCGACAGGTCGACGAACCCGTCGGGTTGGCTAACCTGTTGGGTTGAGGACAAGATGGAACAGAATCAGGATCAACTGGTCAAGGCATTGCAGGCCGCCCAGATGTATTACTATCAGGATTTGCCGATGAAGAAGATCGCCGTTGAACTGGGGGTTTCTCATTCGACGGTCTCGCGCCTGCTGGCCTGGGCGCGCTCAAACGGCTTGGTTGAGATCCGTATTCACGATCTGCGCAGCCGGTCCAGTCCCCTGGAGGAGCTGATCAAGCTTCATTTTCGGTTGCGTGAGGTGCGGGTGGTGCCGGTTTCGGAGCTGGCCGGAGAGGAGATGTGGCAAGAGCGGGTGGCTCGCGCCGCGGCCGCCTACCTGAACCAGCTCATGGAGCCCAACATGATTCTGGGGGTGGCCTGGGGGAACACCGTGAACCAGATCGCGGCGCACCTGACCCCGAAGGCGCTGCTGGATGCCCATGTTGTGCAACTTAATGGGGGCGGCAGCATCCCCACATTGGGTAACTACTCATCCGGCGACATTATCACCCAATTCGCCAACAATTTTGATGCCCAGGCTCATTTGTTGCCGGCGCCCGCCTTCTTTGAGTTTGCCGAGACCCGCCAGGCGATGTGGCGAGAGCGCAGCGTACGTCGCATCCTGGAGATGCAGGAGCAGGCGGACATCTTCCTCTTCAGCGTAGGCAGCTTTGCCGACAACAGCAGCAGTGCCGTTTATCGCAGCGACTACCTGAGCGAAAAGGATTATGCCGAGATGAGGCAACAAGGCGTTGTGGGTGATATCGCCAATGTGATGCTGCGCGCTGATGGTAACTTCAGCGATCTGCCGATCAATGAGCGGGCCTGCGGGCCGGATCTGGCCCTTTTCCATCAGGTGGACCGGGCTGTCTGTGTCCTTTCCGGACCACAGAAGCTGTCTGGCCTGCGGGCAGCCCTGGCTGGCGGCTATCTGACCGATCTCATCATCGACGAGCCGACGGCGCGTAAACTGGTCCAGCTGTTTTCGGCGGCTTGAGATATTGGCGCGGTAGCCTGTGTTTCCCCGGGGCAGTAGGCGTGATGAGCATTGGCTCAGGTTCGCAGTAAACGCTTCGAGAGGGAATTCAAACAAACATGCTCTTGACAAACTAATTAAATTAGTTTATAAACTAATCATATTAGCTTATGCGAGGTGCTGAGATGAAATTGAGTCAACATGGTGAGAATCTGTTCCAACTAACCCTTTGGGGTGCTTTTAACTGTTACCTGGTCCGGGAAGCGGATGGGCTGACCCTTATAGACGCCCTGATGGCCGGGCGTGGGAATGACATCCTGGCCGCCGCGACCGAACTGGGCCAGCCCATCCGCCGGGTGCTGCTGACCCACGCGCACACCGACCACGTTGGTGCCCTGGATGAAATCGCGGCGGCGTTGCCAGAGGCAGAATTCCTTTTCACGGCGCGAACTGAGCAGTTCTTGCGTGGCGATGTCCGGCTGGAACCTGGCGAACCCGAAGCGCCCATCAAAGGTGGCTTTTCGCGCCGGGAAACGGCGGCAACGGCGTACTTGCGGCCGGGCCAACCAGTGGGTTCACTGCTGCCGATAGCCGCCCCCGGCCATTCGCCGGACCACACGGCCTTCCTGGACACGCGTGACAACAGCCTCATCGCCGGGGACGCGTTCCAAACGAAAGGGGGGATAGCCGTTTCCGGCACTGTCCGGTTATTGTTTCCTTTCCCGGGTATGGCCACCTGGCACAAGCCGACTGCCCTGGCTACCGCGCAGCAACTGGCTGAGCTGGCGCCCAGCCGCCTGGCCGTGGGCCATGGGCCGGTTCTGGAAATGCCGCTACCAGCCATGCAGAAAGCGATGGCCCGGGCTGGGCGGGGGGTATAATTGGTTCATGATTAAACGGCGACGCCTGAACCGGGAGTTGGTCGTAGCGGCTGCGGCCCGGCTGGCCAACGAGGCGGGATCAATCTCAACCCTTACGTTGGCCAGCCTGGCGGCAGAGCTAGATATCCGCACGCCTTCACTTTATAACCACATCGCCAGCCTGGAAGATTTACAGGCGGCGCTGGCGCTGTACGGCTCGCAGCAGTTTCTGAGCGCCATCCAGCAAGCATCCCTGGGCAAAACGGGCCGGGAGGCGGTGCTGGCGATCGCTCACGCCTACCGGGACGTGGCGTTGGCCAATCCGGGCATCTATGAATTGATGCTGCGGGCGCCGTCAGCAGACCAGCCTGATTTGCACGAGGTTTCTGAGCAAATTGTGCAGTACATCATGCTTGTGCTGACGGCTTATGGCCTCCATGGTGAGGCGGCGCTCCATGCTGTACGTGGGGTTCGCAGCCTGGCCCATGGCTTTGTTTCGTTGGAGTTGGCTGGCGGTTTTGGGTTGAATCTGTCGCGAGACGAGAGCTACGCTCGTCTGGTTGAGACCTTTCTGGACGGTTTGGGCTAGTTCTGCTGGGCCAGATAAGCAGCCAGTGCTTTCTTGCGCCGGATCACGGTAATCTCTTTTTCGCCCGCATAATCCTGCAAAAGCGCCAGCCAGCGGGGCCGCAGCTCCCGATCCACAAGTTGAATGACCTGAATAATCTGCCGGAAATGGGCCAGTTTGGCGCGCCCCGCTGCCACTTCCGGCCGGGGCACAAAGAGGGTCTTGAGCTGCCGCTTCAGCGCCCAGTAATAATGGCGCCAGAGAGGAAAATCGATGAAGACAATTTCATCCGCCGCTGCCAGCCGGCGTTCCAGGGCAGGGGCGTAGGCGACGCCGTCGATGATCCAGGCTGGTTGGGCGATGAGCGCATCGTGCTCCCGGTCAAACGCTGCTTCTGGCAGCCGCTGCCAACCGGGCTGCCAGAGCAGGTTATCGAGATGGAAGACGGGCAGGCCGGTAGCCTCGCCCAATTGGCGGGCCAGGGTCGTCTTGCCGCCGCCGGCGTTGCCGATGATGGCGATACGCCGGCTCATGCGCGGGCGGCCATCTCCTCACCAAACGCCAGCAAGGCCTGAACACGTTCTGTATTCGGGGCCTCGGCATAAACCCGGAGCACAGGCTCAGTCCCGGATGGGCGAATAAGCAGCCAGCTGCCATCGGCCAGGTAATATTTCACGCCATCCGTGGTCTGGATCTCTTCGATGGCGACGTTGGCGATACCGGCCGGTGCCCCCTCCACCAACTGCTTCACCATCACTTCCTTGGCCACCGGCTGGCGTAGCCGCATATCCGTGCGCGCATATTCGGCCGGACCGTATTGCTGCAGCAGGTCGGCCACGATCTCATGCAACGGCTTGCCCGCCGCCGCCATGACCTCGAGGATGAGCAGCCCCATCAAAATGCCATCTCCCTCCGGAATATGGCCCTGGATGCTCATGCCGCCGGACTCCTCACCGCCCATCAGCACGCCGCCGGCCAACATGTGGTCGGCAATGTGATTAAACCCGACCGGTGTCTCAATCAGCTCCAGCCCATGGGCGGCGCAGATCCGGTCGATCATGCGCGTCGTGGACACCGTGCGGACGACCTGGCCGCGCCACCCCTTTTTCTCCACGAGATAGCGCAGCACCAGCGCAAAAATGCGATGCGGGTCGACAAATTCACCGTTGCGGTCAACGGCGCCAATGCGGTCCGCGTCCCCATCGGTGGCAAAGCCGACGTCCCAATGGCCTGACTGGATGGTGGAGAGGAGCAGACCAAGGTGTTTGGCGATGGGTTCGGGGTGGATGCCGCCGAAGCCAGGGTTCATCTCGTCGCGAATGTTGTGGACAACAGTTTTGCCTCGTTTGAGGACTTCGCTGAAGACGCCCCGGCCGGATCCATACATCCCATCTGCTACCAGCCGTAGCTGGCCCTGGGAAATCACATCCAGGTCAACCAGGGTGCTGAGGTGTTCGTAGTAGGCCCAGGCCGGATCAAAGCGGGTGATGAGCCCGGCGGCGATGGCTTTGTCCAGATCCATCAAATTGGGGCCGCGGGCGCTGGCCAGGTTATTCTCCAGCAGCTGCTCTACCCGCTTGCTTTGCGCCGGGCTGGCGCTGCCGCCGTAATCCGCCTTTAGCTTGAGGCCATTGTAGCGGGGCGCGTTGTGGCTGGCGGTGATCATCACGCCGGCAGTCGCCCCCTTGTCACGAACGGCGAAACTGACGGCCGGGGTGGGCGCATCAGCGCGGGCCAGCCAGGAACGGATGCCGTTGGCGGCCATCACCCGGGCCACTTCGGCGGCATAGCGGTCCGACAAAAAGCGGGTGTCAAAGCCAACAACAACGCTGGGGTCCTCGCCGTTCTCCGCCGTCACAAAGTCGGCAATGGCCTGGGCGACCAGGCGCAAGTTATGAAAGGTGAAATTTTCGCTGATGACGGCTCGCCAGCCATCGGTCCCGAATTTAATGGTCATTTATGAGTCCTTTTATTAATTTTCGTAGCGCAGGATGATGAGCAAATCATTGACGTTGGTGCCGGTGGGATCGCGTTCGACCAGGCCGCCGGCCAGCGGCTCGCCACTGGCGTTTAGCGCCTGCCAGAAAGCATAACTGTCATTGTCGGCCAGTGTGGCGGTGATATCCAGGCCGATGGTGGCGGCCTGATTGGCGGTCAGATGGGTGGCGATGGCGCCAGCCACGCCAGTGATCCGGTCCTCGCCATCGGTGGCCAGGGCGGCCAGGGCGAGAGGCGGACCGCCGTCTAGCAGGGGGGCAGCGGCCAGCGCCAGCTCCTGGTTGCGCCCACCGCGCCCCTGACCGCGTACCTGCACGGTGGCTTCGCCACCGAGAATAAGGGCCTCGTTAGCGGGCGCATCGACGGCCAGGGCGGCGGCAAAGCGGCCCAGCTGATCGGCGTCGCCATCTAACCGGCCGGTCAAAAAGCGCGCCGTGAAGCCCAATTGGCTGGCGCGTTCCCGAGCCGCCTGCGCCGCCAACGTCAGATTGGCGACCAGCTCATTGTCATAGGGCGGAAAGGGGGAGTCAACCGGAGCGCTGGTCAGCAGCGCCTGTATGCGGTCTGCCGTGGCGGGCGCCAACTGCGCGTAAATGTCATACTGGCGCAGCAAGGCGTCGGCTTCGGCCGGAGTCGCAGCCGGGGGAACCGTTGGGCCGCTGCCGATAATGCTCAGGTCATCGCCGATCACGTCGCTGAGGATCAGCGTCCGCACGGCAGCCGGCGCTGCCCAGCGCAAGAGGCCGCCACCCTTGACCTCATCCAGATGTTGTCTGATGCGATTAAAGGTGTGGATAGAGCAGCCCGAGGCGAGCAGGGCCCGGTTCAACTGCTGCCAGGCGGGCAATGTTAACAGCGGCCGGGTGAGCAGTGCTGAGCAGCCCCCTGAAATCAGGCACAGCACTACATCGTCTGCGCTGGTTCCCTGGAGCATGGCGGCGACCGCCTCGGTGGCGGCCACGCTGCTTGCGTCGCTGACCGGATGGGCTGCCAGATGGAGCGCCAACTCAGGGTAGCGCTCGGCCAGATCGGCGGGCACGGTTGCTGAACTTTTGGTGACGATGATGCCCTGGTGCAACCGATCGCCAAGTTGGTCGGCGGCGGCCCGCGCCATGGGGATGGCTGCTTTGCCGGCGGCGACCAGCCAGAGGCGACCGCCGCTTTGAGGCGTTCCCGTGCCAGGGCGTTCTGCCGGCCGGGCCAGCGCCTGCTGGACCGAGTTATAAGGATCGACGGCGCCCAGAGCCGCCTCATAAATGTCGATAATATGCTGGCGATGGTCCTGAAAACGCGGCTGGCTCATATCCTTATGGTCGCACTTTTGAGAAAGCGTTGTTGGCTGCTGCTTCCGGCGTCGTCACTGTGCCGGAGAAGAGGTCAAATGTGGCGGTGGACAGCGCGCTAATCACAGCCGAATCAGCCCGGGCCGGGAAGGCTGCCGCCTGTTCCAATTGGTTGGCCAGGAAGATGATATAGGCATCCTGATTCCAACGCGCCAGCGCGCTGCGGCTGGCTGGCAGATAATTGCTTTGTTGGCTCCAGGAACTTAAATTGTCTGTGCTTGTCAGCTCCATGATCAGGTCGATAGCCTGGGCTTGCCGGATGGGGTCTGCGGTGGTGATGGCCCAGACCCAGCCTTTGATCAGCGGGTCCAATGAGCCATTGGGGCCGGGAATAGGCGCAAAAGCGGCATCCGTGACATCATTTCTATGGGCCAGGAAATCTTCCGCCACGGTAAGCGTGATCTCAGCCTGACCATTGACGAATAAACTCCAGGCTTCAGCCAGGGAGGTGTAACCATAGCTGAGCGTCGGGAACAAGCCATTATTGTGACCCTGATCCAGCTCGCTAAAAGCCTCCGTCAACTGGTCCAGTTGCAGACTGGTTTGGCCGGCATCATTGACCAGCGAGCCACCTTCAGCCAGGTAAAATTGCAGCGCGAGGGCGCCACCGGCCGGTCCCGAAACCGGGTAGGCAAAAGTTGTGTTGGTTTCCACCAGGCCGGTCCAGACCGAGGGCAGGGTGCCGGTGATGATATTGCTGTGGTAGGCCAGGTGGGCGAGAGAGTTGATGGCGTAGGGGTAGCCCATCAGCCGCCCGTCTACGGTGCCCAGCCCCAGGGCGGCCGGGTAAAGGTCGGTCAGAGCGTCGGGCGGGAGGAGATCATTCAGCGGGAAAATGAGCTGCTGCTCGGCTGCACTGGCTAGCTGATCAGAAGGTAAGAGAATCAGATCTGGCATGACCGTGTCAGCCACACCGCGCCCGGCTCTCAGGTAGCTAAGAATACTCCCCTGACCGGAGGTCGCCTTGTAGAGCACCTCCAGGTTAACCTGGGCTTTGTTGATGTCGTAGGTACTGAATTGCTCAGCGAGAAAAGAGCCGCCCCGGACCTCGGTGCGTGGTGATATCTCGGGGATTGTCCAGACGATCAGCCTGATGGTTTCCTGGCTGGAGGTTTGATTGGCTTCGGCGCTCCCGGGTGTGGCGGCGCTGTTATCGGCATTGGCAAATTGGGTAGGCGACGGCGATGGCGTTGCTGCCTGGTCATTGTCACCGCCATTTAGCAGGCTGCAGCTGGCCAGAAAAAGAATGAGACAGGCAGTTAAAGGCAGGAGCCACCAGCGCCTTATTCGGGTCCTGCTGTTAGCATTTGTGGCCTGAGAAGAGCTGTCCTGAGGGAGAAGCGGATGATTGGAGAACGATGACCGCATGGGTTGAGTATAAACCAAATCAAAAAAAGTGACAGTCACCGGCCGGTGACTGTCACTTTTATGAACATCAAGGTGAGCGACAAAGGAAGGCCTAATCCTTGCCGAGCAGACCTCCCAGGTTTTTCATCACGTCGCCAGCGCCACCGCCGGATAGAACGGAATCTACCTGAGCGGCCAGTGGGCCGGGCAATTTGTCTTTGATGAATTTGATGGCGACAGCAGCCGCCTGGCGGGCCTGGGACTCGGATAGGCCAGTTTTTTCGGCAATAAGCTTAGTTAGTTCGTCCATTTGCGGCTCCTGATAGGCGATCGGGACTGTTCAGCCAGCTCCCGACAATGAGCGAAAAGCTGTTTATTTTTGTTTCAGCAGGTCGCGAATCTCGGTCAGCAGAACTTCCTCTTTCGTTGGCCCTGGTGGGGGCGGGGCTGCCTTGGGCGCCTGCATCTTGTTCACGGTGCGGACAAGCATGAAGATCACAAAGGCGATGATCAGGAAGTTGAGAATAGCCTGAATAAACAGACCATAATTCAACGTCGCGGCGCCGGCCTCCTGGGCAGCCGCCAACGTGGCATAGCTGCCACCGTCCAGGGCGAGAAAACGATCGCCAAAGTTGATGCCACCGGTGATTAGACCGATGACAGGCATGATGATGTCATTGACCAATGAGGTCACAATGGCCCCAAAGGCGCCGCCGATAATCACGGCGACGGCAAGGTCAAGGACGTTGCCTCGCATAATGAATTCTCTGAATTCCTTTATCATGGTAGGGTCTCCTTTTTCCTATGTACTGTTCAGCTACTGGTTGGTAAATAATGATTTGAGCCGAATCAATACCAACCTGATGGACACCAGCTGTGCCAAACGGTCACAGACTGGGACAACGAACGCCCTAAGCTAGCAAAAAGAAGTTTAGCGGGAATTAAGAAAACAACCAATCAGATCTGTTTTCCAGGGGCGAACAGGAACGTCTACCCCCGCTGATTGTCCTGTCAAATTGAACGGATTGTCCCTATACAGCCGCAAATTGGCCCAGTACAATCCGCTCATGAAGCTTGAGCTACAGATTGACAGAGAGGCGAGACTTTCTGTCTACCGACAAATTGCGGAACAGATCCGCAGTCAAGTCCACACCGGCCAGTTACCGGCCGGTACCCGTCTGCCGCCCATCCGCCAGTTGGCTGATCAGCTCGGCGTCACCCGGCTTACTATTCAAAATGGTTATAACCTCTTGCACGAGGAAGGGTTGCTTGAAGCGATCGTAGGCAAAGGCACATTCATCAGCCAGGAGGTAGAGCTGCGTCCGGTTGATCCCTCCTTTGGCCAATTTACCACCCCTGACAAAGTAATCGCCGATATGATGCAGTCGCTGCATTTTAACGGGATGCGCTCGATGGCTGTCGCCGTTCCTGATAACGCCTTGCTACCCACTGAGGTGCTCGCGCAAATATTGGGGAGTGTTCAGGCCGGATTGAACAACCTGCTGGGCTACGGCCATATTGAAGGCGATCCCCGGTTGCGAATGGCAATAGCGGACTGGTTAGCCGAAGTGGGGATCAGCGCCAACTCAACCGAGGTCATCATTACGTCTGGGGCGATGCAAGCGTTGAACCTCGTCGCGCGCGCTTTTACTCGTCGTGGGAACAAGGTGTTGCTGGAAGAACCAACCTACATTGGCTTTTTTAATGTCATTCGCGCTGAGGGATTGCAGCCGGTGACGATTCCGGTTGGTACAGATGGCCCGGATTTGAATCGGTTGGAACAGCTTTTAAAGCAACACCAGCCGCGTTTTTACTATAGCATCCCTAATTTCCATAACCCGACCGGGATTTCCTTTAGCCGCGCCAAGCGGCAGGCCATATTGGCGTTAACCCGCCGTTACAACACCTTGTTGGTAGAGGATGACGTTTATGGCCGGCTCAGTTATGACGGCCCACCGCCTACTCCATACAAGGCATTACCGGACTCGGAGCATGTGATTTATCTTGGCAGTCTTTCCAAAGTGGCCATGCCTGGGCTGCGCATCGGTTACATTCATGCCCGGCCGGATCTGCTGGCTGAAATGGTAGCGCTGCGCCACGCCATCGATCTGTGCGGTTCTCCTCTACTGGAAAATCTGGCTTGCCAATTCCTGCTCACGGGCGCCGCCAAACGACACATTAAACGCGTGGTGCCCATTTACCGGGCGCGACGGAATGCACTGCTGGCGTCGTTGCAGCGTCACATGCCGGCAGACGTGAGCTGGACCCGTCCGGCCGGTGGTTATTGTGGCTGGCTAACGATGCCGCGCTATTTTGCTCCCGGCGCGCTGTGCCAGCAGGCATCACAGGCGGGGGTGGGCATTGGCACCGGTGATGCCTTTTTCTACCATCAGCCAGAGGTTGAGCATATTCGCCTCTGCTTTGGCAACCAGACTGAAGAGGGGATAGACGCGGGGGTTCGCCAATTGGCGGCAATTATTAAGGAAAAGACCAGTGGGCAAGCTGGCACGAGGTTCTCATGATTAATGTACCCCAGATATTAAGCCAACGAAGCCAGCGGATGCAGATGAATGTGCTGCGCGAGATCTTAAAGGTCGTATCACAGCCAGGCATCATCTCATTGGCCGCTGGCAACCCGGCTCCACAAAGCTTTCCCCTGGAGTTGTTGACTGAGCTCAGTGCGACGGTCCTGGCAAAATACGGTCCTAGTTCATTGCAATATGATGCGACCGAAGGTTTCCAACCCTTACGCGAGGCGTTGTTGCCTTACCTGACCTGGCAAAAAGGGGTTCAGACAACCGTCGACAATATTTTGGTCTTTCATGGTTCGCAGAGTGTCCTGGACGCAGTTGGGAAAATGTTGCTTACACCGGGCGACAAGGTGGCCCTGGCTGCCCCGACTTATGTGGGCGCTCTGTCTGCGTTCAACGCTTATGAGCCAGCCTATGTCAGCATTGCTACTGATGAAGATGGGGTGGTTCCGGCGGCTCTCGATGCGGTGCTGGCCAGGGAGCGGGTAAAGTTTGTTTATCTGATCCCGACTTTTCAGAACCCAACCGGCCGGACCATTCCGCTGGAAAGACGCCGGCAAATTGCGGAGATTGTGCAGGCGCATCAGGTGCTGCTGGTCGAGGATGATCCCTACAGCGCCCTACGCTACAGCGGCGACCCATTGCCACCCATCCAGCAATTTGCTCCCGAAAACGTGTTGTATGTCAGCACCTTCTCCAAAATTCTGGCGCCCGGCTTGCGCATTGGGTTCTGTGCCACGCCGGCGGCACTCAAACCATACCTGGTGATGGCCAAACAGGCTGCCGATTTGCATACCAGCAGCTTTGGCCAGGCGCTAGCGGCCGAATATCTTCAGGGTGAGCACCTGGAAGACCAGCTTCCCCGAATCCTGGCGATCTGCCAGCCGCGGCGGGACGCGATGCTCCAGGCGTTGGCGGAGCATATGCCGGCCGGATTTAGCTGGAACCGGCCGGATGGCGGCATGTTTCTCTGGCTGGAAGGGCCTGAAGGTTTTGATGCTGAACAGTTGCAGCAGGCCTGCCTGGCCCGGGGCGTCGCTTTTGTGCCAGGGAAATATTACTACCCCGAACCCGACCAGGGGCTGGCCAGTATGCGCCTTAACTTCACCATGGCTGATGAAGCGACCATCACAAAAGCCATTCAGATAATAGGCCAGGTGGCCCACCAGCAAATGGGGGCGCCCGTTTAGCGGCGCCCCCAAAATCACAATACCGCTGGTTGCGCCGAGGGGCTATCAGTAGCGCAAGATAGCCCCAATTCGGCCGGCGTCTTCCAGGCCCGGGTTATCGCTGATGACCTCGACATGGGTGCCCTGTGAAAGCGCGATTGTTACTGCTTCTTCAACCACATCCTGTACCTCGCGCAGCTGGTCGTTGGCCAGCGGACTCTTGGCCAGATTGGCAATGACGAAGCTCGTGCCGGACTCTTTGTAGCCAGGGGTACGATACCCATCGCTGATGATCAGGGTTTCTGCCCGGCCGGCGGATACCATTTCCAGGGTGTCATCCAAACCTGTTACAGCCAGAGTGCCTTGATTGGCCCGCTCCAGCAGCGAGGCGACGAGGGCTGCTTCACGCCGTTCATTGGCTTCGGTCAGCAGCGTCAGGCTGTGCTCCCTGACCTCATGTTCGGCGGCATATTTGTCGATGGCGAAGCTGCCCGCATAACAACTCTGCAGTTGGCGGGATAGATGTTCGCGGAACTGGGCAATGTTCTCACTGGTTCCGCCCAGGAAGAGCCGCCGGATAGGTTTATGTTGGAAGAACTGATTGGCCTCATCAGCCGCATCTTTCAGATTGCGATCGGCCTGCGCATCTTCATGGCGGCCATGGCCCTGGGTCGCTTTGCGGCCAGCAGCGGAACCGCCGCCATCTTTCACTTTGCGAATATCCTCGCCCAGAGATCCACCTGTATCGAGCAATTCGCCCAGATGGAATTCAAAGAAGCGCGCCCCGACCCGGTCAACCAGGATGACGCCGTAATGGGCGTAGGTATCGAGGACATGGGCTAATGGTTTGACGTAGGGTTTGCGGCTGAGGCGCAGCCGGTTGCGGAAGGCAACATGTACCGGATAAGCGCGGAAGAACCCATCGGCCTGGCAGGAGAAAACGGCCAGGCCAGGGTGCGACCAGGCAAACGCATGATCAAGATATTGCTCGATTTCGGCAACATCTTCACGGCTGCTGCCAGGTGCGTCACGTAACAAACTACGTGCCTGCCGCTTGATATGGTCGATGGAGTTATGGCTCAGGTCGCAGTTCAGATAAAGCGTCAGAACTTGCCCGGCCTCGCTCCGGAAAGCGAGCAGTTCCTGCAATGCAGCTTGGTCGAACATAACACCTCCCTGATTCAGTTGTATGGCGCCGCCTCGACTTAAGCTAAGGTCGGGCGGCAAGTGTTAAGGGAATAGTAAGTGTCTCGCCAGCGCGAATGACAGTTAAATCCACCGTTTCACCCACTTCCGTCTCAAATACAAGATAACTGATCAGACCGTCTGAATCAACTATCGCGTCGCCATTGATGGCGGTGATGACATCATCACGTACGAGACCGGCCAGGGCGGCTGGCTGTTCTTCTGTCACGCTGACAACCAGGGCGCCGCGGGTATCCGGGAGCCCTAACTGTTCCTGGATGAACAGGTTAATCGAATCAATACCAACGCCCATGTAGGGGTAGACGTACTCGCCGTCTTCGATGAGTGCCGGTACAACTTTCTTGACGATATTAATCGGAATGGCATAGCCCACGCCGGAATTAAAACCCGTTTCCGAGCTGATGGCGCTATTCACGCCAATGACCTGCCCATCCAGGCCGAGCAGGGGGCCGCCGGAGTTGCCGGGGTTAATCGGCGCATCCGTCTGGATGACTTGCGGCAGCGAATAAAAGCCGCCGGTCTGTGTGTCCCGCGCCGAGCGCAGGCTGCGACCCAGACCGCTGACGATGCCAAAGGAGAGGGAACTTTCCTGCTGGAACGGGTTGCCGATGGCGATCACAAACTGCCCGACCTGGACACCGCCGGAATCACCCATAATCAGCGGCCGGGCGCTGGCTGGCGGGTTCGCCACCCGCATCACCGCCAGATCGCTATCGACGTCAGTACCGATAACTTCAGCGTCTGAACGGCTGCCGTCGGAGAAGACGATCTCAAATTGGGTGCTGCCGGTGACCACATGATTGTTTGTGATGATGTGGCCATTGTCATCGAAGACAAAGCCAGTGCCGGTGCCCTGGGTGCTGAAGACATGGACAACAGAGGGATTGATACTGTTGTACAGCGTGATCAACGTTTCCTGCAGATCGCTATCAATTAAGGCAATCGGTTGCCCATCTGCCGGCGTAAAAACGGTCGGCTGCTGTGCCTGCATGGTGGCGACGGCGGCGGCGACGATGGCGTCCTCATCAACGGCTGCGCCTGAGCTGGTACCGGTGCTGGTCAGGTTGCTGCAGGCTAAAGAGAGGAGGGCAAGAAGGGCTAAAAGCGGGATGAGGTAACGTTTGACTGTATCCATGAAAAATCTGATCTCCGAAACATCTGGGCCAGAGGCCGGGCAGAGGCAGTCTCCGCCACTTTTATTGTCATGTTGGATGGGTCTGTTGGCAATTCCCCGGGGGCAATTCTTAACTTCTGTTTACCCATATAAAAGATGCCTGTCAACAGGGCTGACAGGCATCGAAGGACGCAGATTCATTATCAGTGGCCCGGCTTAGCTGACGGGCTGGCCATCGCGCAGGGCCGCCAGTTGCTCATAGAGCTGTTTTTCTGTTTCGCTGAGCTGCTTGGGCACCACGATCTGAATGGTCACCAGCAGGTCGCCGACCTTGTTCTTGTTTTTGACGTTGGGCATCCCTTTGCCTTTCAGGCGGATGGTTTGCCCACCCTGGGTACCGGCCGGTATCGTCAGGTTGCCTGTCCCAGTCAACGTTTCCAGCGCTACCTTACCGCCCAGCACCGCCGTCAGATAATCAACCGGCATAGTCACCCGCAGGTTGTCATCTTCACGGGTATAGCGAGGATGATCCTTAACCTCGATGTGCAGGATCAGGTCACCCGCGCCACCATGACCCTGGCCGCCTTTGCCGCGCAGCCGGATCTTGGTGCCAGTCTTGGCCCCGCGCGGGATCTTGGCTGTGTAGCGTTCGCCGTCCTCGCGCACCAGCGTGCGTGAGGTCCCATGAAACGCTTCTTCCAGAGAGATGATGACCTTCTGGTTGATATCATGGCCAGACATCGGCTGGGCTTGCTGGTAGCCACCCCGACCGCCAAAAATGCTGGTGAAGAAGTCAGAAAAACCACCAGACCCGCCGAACAGATCCTCAATATTGACCTGCTGGGCGCCACCACGCCCCTGCGAGAAGAATTGTGAGAAATCAAACCCGCCGGGCTGACCGCCGCTTTGTTGGTAACGGTGGTAGTTCTGCCCCAGACGATCATAAAGCGAACGGTTCTCAGGATTGCTGAGTACCTCATACGCCTCATTGATTTCCTTAAACTTCTCCTCCGCCACTTTGTCACCGGGATTTTTATCCGGATGATATTGGCGAGCGAGTTTGCGGTAGGCGCTCTTTAATTCTTTTTCGTCGGCGGTCTTGTTGACGCCGAGTATTTTGTAGTAATCCTTGTATTCCATAGCCTTAAACTACCGACAATTTTTGAGCACAACATCATTTTAGGAGCCTGCCGATCCCCCTGTCAACCGGTCTTACATAATGCTTACGCGGTCCTGTGGGAGGATCTGCGCAGAGACCCGATGGCCGGCGCAGATCATAAATCAGGTCTCTTATTGCGGCGCCAGCGCCTTCACGAACGAATCATACTGGCTGCGTACAGACATGCCGGCGCGCCGATAAAAGCGCTGGGCGTCGGGGCGGCTGCTGTCGGTGGCGAGGCCGGCGGCGCGGTGGCCGCGTTGGTAGAAGACGTGGAAGGCGTGAGCCAGCAGTAGACCGCCCAGCCCCTGGCCCTGGGCGGCCGGGTTCACGGCGAGCTGGCGTACCCAGCCGCCGGATTCGTACTCAAAGCAGAGGCAAACGCCGGCCAGTTGTCCCGCCTTTTCCAGGAGGAAAAAGAGGGCCGGATCGTAGCTGCCCGGGCGCAGCATATGGGCTTGCCACGCTGCCAGACCGGTGGGTGTCCGTTCGGGCTGCGCAAAGGCGGCCTCGACAAGGGCGTGAGTCGCCGGGCTGTCTCGGTCCGGGTCGAAGCTGCGCAGGGTGTAGCCGGCCGGCCAGGTGACGACCGGGGGCGGCTCGGCGAGCTGGATGCGGAACTGGTAATAGATACGGTCGGCGCCAAAACCAGCTGCCTGGATGGCCGCGACATCCCCTACGTTAGCATGCGGCGCAATTGTCCCGGCCCGGGCGGCGGACCCGCGGGCATCAACGATAGCCTGGGCTCGGGTCAGCAGTTGGGCCAGGATGGTGGCCGTCAGCTGGCCATCCGGCCAGGCGGGATCGCTGTTGAACTCCAGAGCGAAGTTGTCGCCCTGCGGTAGGACGGCGCCATAGCCGACAAGCTGCCCGGCCGCATCCCACCAGAGAAAACTGTCCTCCGCCAGGTTGAGCTGACCAAAGACGTGCTCGACGTCCGCCAGATCAGAGTCCGGTTCGCCGAGTTCAGCCACATCGCACCGGATCATCAGCGCGAGGACGGCTGGGGCATCGGCCGGTGTGGCCGGCCGGCGCGTCAGTTGCTCAGGCAAAATGACCCCGCAGCGACAGGATGTGGCCGAGGTGCAGGCCCTCGTGGAACAGGTTGAATTCGTAACAATCCTGGAACGTCAGCAAAGTGACGCCGGTGCTGGTGGTGTAGGGTTGGGTAGCGCCGAAGCAGCCGGCGTCCAGGTCGGCCGCGAAGAGGCTGGCCTGGGCCAGCAGCTGCTCGCGCAGCGCTTCGGTGTCCGGGTTTGCGTGCCAATCAGCTGGTGAACTGCCGGGGCGGAAGCTGGCGTACTGGCCTTCGAGCAGCCGCATCTCGTTGCCGGAGAGCCGGTAAAGCAGCATCTGCTGAACAACCAGGATGTGGCCGAGGTTCCAGGCAATGTTATTGGCGTAACCGGCCGGTACCGTAAACCAGGCCTCAGCCGAGAGATCGGCGGTCGCCCGATGGATGAGTTGACGAGTCTGGTCCAGCATAAGTGCCTCAGTTCAGGGCGATTTTGGCCGCCTTGGCCTTGGCCGTATGGCCATTGGCGGAAGTGCGCGAACCGGGCGCTGGCTGGGCCATCACCCGGGCAATCGGCCGCAGGTTGAGCCACCATTGTTCTTTGGGTCGCTTAAAGCGATCATCCATCATCCGGCTCATTTCATCAAAACGGGTGAAGCGGATAGCGCTGCGAATCAGGCCAATGCCAACGCTCGCCTTTTCCACATCGTCGATATGTTCTTCCAGGTACTCGATGCAGCGAGCGGCCAGGCGGGTGGCCAGGATGCGGTCAAAGGGTGTCGGGTTGCCGCCCTGTTGCAAGTGGCCCAGGATTGTGGAGCGCACGTCAAACAGATCTTTGCCTTCTTCCTCAAAGAGAGCGCACATAAACGGAGTGGTGTAGGTCTGGTTGGCCCACTCGTTGCGGATGACCAGCCCCAGCCGTTTGCCCCGTTTGAACCCCTTGACCAGCTCCTCGACATCCTCAACCAGGTTGGAGAGGGTGACCCCTTCCTCGTGCAGGTAGACGCGTTCAGCGCCGGTGGCCAGGGCGCCCATCAGGGCCAGGTAACCGCAGAAGCGGCCCATTACCTCCACCACGAAGACGCGTCGGGCGGCAACGGCGGATTGTTTGATCCGGTCGACCGCATCGACGATGCTGTTGAGGGCGGTGTCGGCGCCGACGCTGAGTTCGGCGCCGGGCAGATCGTTGTCGATGGTGGCCGGGATGCAGATGATCGGCATATTGAAGGCGGGGAAGTTGCCGCGTTGCTGGTAGAGCGCCATGGCGGCTTCGTAGCCGGAGGTGCCGCCGATGACGAGCAGCGCCTCGATATCATGCTCTTCGATGTTGCGGGCGATCTGGTAGAAATCGGCACCGGCCGGTACCTTCCGATTCGTCCCCAGCTCCGAGCCGCCGACGTGGGCCCAGCCATTAACCGTCATCCAGTCAAATGGGACGATGTCGCCCCGAATCAACCCCTCAAAACCATGGTAAACACCCAGGACATGATGGCCCCGGTCGACGCTCAGGCGGACGGCGGCGCGGACGGCGGTGTTCATGCCGGGGGCCGGTGCGCCCGCGTTCATGATGGCGATACGCAGCCGGCGCTGCCCCTCCACGGGTGGATGGGGCCAGGCACGCACCAGCGTACGCAGGATGCGGAAAGTCTCCTTAAAACTGCTGCCGCGCAGCTCGCAGGCCGCCTCAAATTCGCGGGCCTGGACGGCGGCGGTGACTTCGGCGGTGTCGCTCAGGCAGATGGAGAGCGGCGTGCGCGTCACCTTGTTGCCCTTCATACCGATGAAGGTCGCATCATCACCGACCCGGGCGTTGAGGACAAAGTCAACAGCGTCAGCGCCGAGGAGGGTGCTGAGGTTGCGGTCAAAGGCGGTCGGCCGGCCACCGCGCTGGACATGGCCGAGGATGGTCAGGCGGGTGTCTTCGCCGAGCCGATCTTCCAGCACCTTCTTGACGTAGGCGCTACTGATCGGTTTGCCGTAGCGGTCGTGGGCCCCTTCGGCGACGATGACGATGCTGTCGCGCCGCCCCATTTCGCGCCCTTTACGCAGGACGCTGCACATTTTGTCTTCCCAATTATCCAGGTTGGGCGGACTTTCCGGGATCAGGACCCAGTCGGCGGCTGAGGCGAGCGCGCTCATCATGGCCAGGTAGCCACATTTACGCCCCATCACCTCGACGACGAAGGAGCGCTGATGGCTGGCGGCCGTGCTGGTGATGGCATCGACCGCGTCCGTGATGCGGTGCAGCGCTGTATCAGCGCCGATGGTGATATCGGTGCCGCAGAGATCATTGTCGATAGAGCCCGGCAGGCCGGCGATGGCCAGGTAACTGTGCCGTTCTGCCTGTTCGGCGGTGATGTCGCCGTCGGCCAGCAACTGCTGGACGTGCTCCGGCCACTCCTGCTGCAGGATATTGGCCCCGGTCAGACTGCCATCACCACCGATGACGACAAGGCCATCAATGCCATGATTCAGGAGGTTGCGCACGGCCTTATGGCGGCCTTCCCGGGTTCGGTACTCGTCGCAGCGAGCGGAGCCGATGATGGTGCCGCCCAGATGGAGGATGCCGCCGACATCGTTCCAGCCGATCGGATGAATCTGGTGCCCCCCTTCAATCAGGCCACGATACCCTTCGTTGACCGCATAGGTATCAGCGCCGCTGTCCAGGGCAGTACGGACAACACTGCGGACGGCCGCGTTCATCCCGGGGGCGTCACCACCGCTGGTTAAGACTGCAATTCGTTTCATAACAAAAAATAAGTTCCGTTTCAAAGCCCGGCTCGAAATGCAGAATGCAGATCAGCCGGACAACTCATTAATCACCACGCCAGGCAGCGGACTCAGAGGAAGCGTTTGGGAATGGGAAGCGCCTCAACAATAGGCTACAACCCGAACGGGTCAAACTCGTTGCGGCGTACAACTATTTTACTCATTTCGGGGCCGGCGTACATGCCTAATTTCTTTTATTGAAGTAATCAGCGCGATTTTTCTGCCACCAGTTCTGGGCGGCGAGGAGATTTTCGGCCCGGTAGGTGAGCCAGTCACCGCTGGCGATGAGGGGGCGGTTGGCGATATAGATCGGCTGGCCGATATAGACCCAGGCAGTTTGCTCTGTACCAGCCGCGAGGGTAACGACGCGGGCCAGCCGCTGGTAGGGGCTGTTGTCCGGATCGGCCGGATTGTAGCCTTCCAGCTCATCAAGGTGGCGTTGCACCTGCTGGTACTTGGCCGCGTCAACCTCGGCCAGCTGCCCATGGACGATGCCACCCGGTGCCGGCACACACATCGGGAAATGGCCCAGGTCATACAGGGCGCAATCGGCAAGCGTCGCCGGCTGCCAGGCCGTCACGTGGTCGGCCCACAGGTGGGCGTTCGGCTGGCCCGGCAGGAGGGTGCCATAGGCGAAGAAAGGGAGTAATTCGGTCGACATCAATTATGAATAGACAGCTGATCAGCCATTTGTTACAATTTTAGCCGTTATACCCTCGTGGCTCAAAGGATAGAGCAACGCACTCCTAATGCGTAGGTTGGCGGTTCGAGTCCGCCCGAGGGTACTTTTCCTCATCTAAGACCCTGGAATGCGCTGAAAAGATGGTCAAATTTGCCCTAATGGGCACTGATGAGGTGCTGCTCTGAGCCAACATAATCAGGCACAGGTTTGTCTCGCTGTGCTGCTCGAAAATCGGCGGGCTGAAAAACCGGGCCGGCGCGTAGGCGACGGGTAGCTCAAGCATCTCGACAACCTGATAGCCGGCCGATTCCGCCGCCTCCTGATAATCAGCGGGCTGGTGGGCATGGTGCGGCAAGCGGTACATCCCCGCGCGCATCGGCCAACGTCGGTTGCCAGCCGGCGGCGAGGGCCTGGGGATGAAGGGCCGAGATCAGGCAGTAGCCGCCGGGCTTTTGCAGGCGGGCAAATTCGCGGAATAGGGCGGGCAGATCGGCCACGTGGTGCAGCAGTAGGGTGGACAAAACGAGGTCGAAATGCCCGGCCGGAAATGGTAGTGTCTGCCCTGCATCGGCCTGAATCAGTGTCAGCTTCTTGCTTGAATCAGCCCAGGCCAGGCTGAACTGGGCCGGTTTGCGCCTGGCGACAGCCAGCATGGCTGATGATAGATCGAGGCCGATGACCTGCTTGCGCTTGTCAGATAGCCAACGCGTGTACCGGCCGGTCCCCGCCCCCACATCCAGCACGCTCTCGAATTGCAGACGGCGCAGAATGATTTTGATATGCGGCTCCTCAACAGCCAGAAGCGGATTTTGCCAACTGTCGTACTTTTCTGCCCAACGCGCATAGCCGGATCGTAAATCAAGCTCGACGGGCGCGTACTCCTCGGGGGTCAGGACATAGGTTTTGCGCCGGTCCGGGGTGGTCATGATCAAGATTGACTGGCCGTCGCCCAGCTGGAATTGGGAGGCAACCGGCAGGCCATTGTGGACAGCAAATTCATTGTGCGCCCGGACCGCCTCGCCCTCTTCCTGCCATTGACCGGTCTGATGTTTTTCCAGCAGAATCTGCGCGGAAACCCGGTGCCGCACCAATTGCCGGATAGCGCGCGGCGAGTGGGTGACTTCGCCCAGAGTGAACAGTTTTGGCGGTCGCTTTTGCCTCAGTCCCATGGTTGGCTCCATGTTGCAGCTGTCTTTCGCGATGGCTACTTGGCTGGCGCCAGGCAGCAGTTAATCGAGAAGCGAGAAAAGGTACGCCCAATATAGACGGCAACGCTAAGCGAAGTCAATAGCAACACCACAGCTCAGGCATCATGTCCAAAGCCTTCTTTGCGGCAAGTGCCTGAGGGACTCCCCTGGCCCAACTGACGTCCACTTATGACAGAGATCACCCCGTAACTACCCCTTTCGGCGCTTACGCTCCTGGCCGGATTTGCCTACGATAAAGCCCTGTTGTCGCTGGTCCGGCCGGTTTATCTTCGTTCCCCTCGCTGTCTGGCCGTACCTTTTAGAGAGAGGCCCGGTTCATGAGTGAAATTGCCATTGAAGTCTCGCATCTGCACAAGGATTTTGGCGAGGTGTATGCCGTGCGCGATGTCTCTTTCAGCGTGCCGAAGGGGGCGATCTTCAGCCTGCTCGGCCCGAATGGCGCCGGCAAAAGCACGACCATCTCGATGCTGGCCTGCCTGCTGCGGCCGACGCAGGGGGAGGCCACGGTGCTGGGCCACTCCGTCACCCGGGAACCGCGGGCGGTCAAGTCGCTGCTGGGCGTCATCCCCCAGGAAATCGCCCTGTACGACGACCTTTCGGCGCGGGAAAACCTGGATTTCTGGGGGCGGATGTATGGGCTGCGCGGCCCGGCGCTGGGGCGGCGGGTGGATGAGGTGCTGGAGCTGATCGGACTGGCCGACCGGCAAAAGGGACGGCTGGAAAAGTTTTCCGGTGGTATGAAGCGGCGGGTCAACATCGGCGTGGCGCTGCTGCATAAGCCGGAGGTGGTCATCATGGATGAGCCGACGGTCGGCATCGACCCGCAAAGCCGGCGCCATATCCTCGATGGCGTGCTGGACCTCAATCGGGCCGGGACAACCATCCTCTACACAACCCATTATATGGAGGAGGCGCAGGAGCTTTCCGACCAGATCGCCATCATGGACCAGGGGCAGATCATCGCCGCCGGCAGCCATGAGGAGCTGGTCCACATCGTCGGCGAGCAGGACCGGATTACCCTGCAGATCGACAAGCCGGCTGAGGCGATCCGGGCGCAATGGGAGGCGGTGCCGGGCGTTGCTCGGTTGCAGGCGGAGGATGGCAACCTCAACCTGCTGGTGAAAGATAGCAACCTTGTGCTGCCGCATCTTTTTGAGACCGCTGCTGCCGCTGGTGTACGCATCACCTCGGTGACGGTACAGGAGCCGAACCTGGAGACGGTTTTCCTGCACCTGACCGGCCGGGCCCTGCGAGATTGAGATGGCACTGCTGACGATTGCCTACAAGGATATGCGCCAGGCGTTCCGCAGCCTGACCGGCATCATGTTCATGTTTGTGGTGCCGATTTTGGTGACGGTTCTCTTCTATTTTATGTTTGGCAGCGGTGATGAAGCGGGTGGTTTCTCGCTTTCACAGACAGAAATTGTCGTGGTTAACCTGGATACAGGTGAGCACGGGGAACAGTTACTGGCCCAGTTACAGGACGAAGCGCTCGCCGAAATGTTAATTGTACACACAGCGCCGGATGTCCAGACCGCCGTACAACTCGTGGATGATGGTGAGGTGGCGCTGTCGGTTGTCATTCCGACGAACTTTACGGCCGCGCTAAATCTCACAGAAGACTCCACAGCCATCGACCTCTATTATGATCCGGCGTTGACGATTGGTCCGGCCCTGGTCACCTCCTTCATCAATCAGTTCGCCGAGCGTTTTATGGCGGCCAAAATTGGGACGCAGGCGTTGGTGAGGGCCGGAGCAGGGGGCGACCGACAAGCGCTTTATGGCGAGTTGCTGTCGGCGGATCAGGGGAGGGGACTTGTTGAGCTTGTGGCCCCGGCCGGTTCCGCTACCTCCACCAACCCCGCCACCCAGATCCTCAGCCAGGTGATGGCCGGCATGATGATCTTCTTCGCCTTTTTTACCGGCGCCGGCACGCTGCAATCGATTTTGCTGGAAGAGGAGAAGGGGACGTTGCCGCGCCTATTCACCACGCCGGTGCCTATCCCCATAGTCCTGGGCGGCAAGCTGTTGGGGACGGTTGTCACCTTGCTGGTGCAGATCACGGTCCTGATGCTGTTCGGCCATTTTGTGTTTGACATTTTTTGGGGCGACTGGCTGCCACTACTGGCCGCCGGTGCCGCCCTGGTGCTGATCGCGGCGGCGACGGGGCTGCTGCTGGTCTCGCTGGTGCGCAACAGCCGGCAGAGCGGTTTTGTCTACGGCGGTGTCCTGACCATTACCGGCATGGTGGGGCTGATCGGCATTTTCGCCGGCGGCGTCTCTTCGCCTACGCTGGCGACTATCACCTTGCTGGTGCCGCAGGGTTGGACGGTCAGAGCGTTCGAGGCGGCGATGGCTGGTGGCGGCCTGGGTGAGATGGTGGGCTCTCTGGCCGGCGTGCTGGTCTGGAGCGCTGTGTTTCTGGCCATCAGCCAATATCGGCTGGCGCGCCGTTTTGCCTGATTGGTGGGGAGAGCTGATGATGCGTGTTCTGGATCTGGCGTTGAAGGATATCAAGCAGATTTTGCGGGAGAAGCAGTCGATTTTCTTTCTGCTGATTATGCCGATTGCGTTCACGCTGCTCTTTGGTTTTGCCTTTGGCGGCTTTGGCGATGGGGAAGCAGAGGATCAACGGCTGCCGGTCGGGCTACTGGATTTGGATGGGGGTGCGCTGGCCGACGAATTGCGCCTCCTGCTAGGGGGCTCGGAGTTGATTCGGTTGGTCGAAAGTGAAGCGGAATGGGGGGATCTGGAGGAGCAAGTCAGGGAAGGGACATTGACGGCGGGGCTGGTGATACCGGCCGGTTACAGCCAGACCCCCGGCGACGAACCATTGCCGTTGCAACTCATCAGCGAACCAGCCAACACAACCGGTTATGCCATCCAGGGCGAAATCCAGGTAGCGGCGACCCGCCTGCAGAGTGCCCGGACGGCGGCCGAAATCGGTGCGGCTTACTTTCTAACCCCGCCGCCGGCGGACGAATTGCTGGCGGCAGTTGTGGCTGGCTGGGCGGAGCCGCCACTCCAGGTGCGCCAGGTCAATCAATCAGCGACGGTGGCCAATGATGAGGCGGCTGCGGCCTACGGCGACAACGCCTTTGCCCACGCCTCACCGGGCATGATGGCCCAATTCCTGATGGCCGGCCTGTTGTCGGCGGCCCAGATCCTGGTGCTGGAGCGCAAGAGCGGGGCGCTGCGCCGGCTGTTGACGACCAACATGAGCCGGGGCCAGATCCTGCTGGGTCATTTCCTGGCGATGTTCCTGATGATCCTGTTTCAGCTGGTGCTGTTGACGTTGTTTGGCCAGTTTTTGCTGGGGCTGCCCTACTACGGCGCCCCGCTGGCGACCGGGCTGTTAATTCTGACCGCGTCCATTTTTGCCGGCAGCATGGGTCTGCTAATCGGGGCGCTGGCCAAGACCGAGGAGCAGGCCATTATCTTTTCGCTGGTGCCGATGTTTCTCTTTTCCGCGCTGGGCGGCGCCTGGATGCCGCTGGAGTTTACGCCGGCGACCTTCCAGCGGCTGGCCTATTTCACGCCCATCGCCTGGCTGGTGGACGGCTTCAAGGATGTGATTATTCGTGGCCTGGGCGTCGAAGCAGTTTTGACGGCAGCGCTGGTCCTGCTGCTGTACAGCGTCGTTTTCTGGCTATTGGCGGGCTGGCGTTTTCGCTTTGAATGAGGCGAGCGCCGGTTAGGGAATGTTGTGGGTGAACTGGCCCGGCTGGGTCACGCTGATCACCCCAAGCCAGGTACACATCAGCTTGGACGTGCTGTTCAGGGCCGGGATTTTGCCAAGCGTGACAGTGGGGCAACCGGGGGCCCAGGGCGCCGTTGTCACCGGGATGCAGGGGGCCGGGGTGAAGACGCCCGCGGCGGCTGAGGTGGCGGCGATCACGGCCGGGTTGGTGGGGGCGCTGCACATGCCGAACGGCGGGATATTGGCGATGGGGACGTTATCCATGATGGTCGCGGCCGGCTGTTTGCTGGTATTGACCATCGCTTTGGGAATAACGATCATCGTACTGGGAGCAACACCAAAGGTGCATTGCAGCATTGCGCCATTACAGACTTGTTGGGCCATGGGCTCTCTCCTTGGTTGGTCCGCCAGCAGTTTAGCAGGAAAAAGGGGCGGTCACAAGCCACCAACCTGTCAGGTTGGTGGGACCTGACAGGTTACCCCAACCTGTCAGGTTACCAGGACCTGTCAGGTCGGCGAACCCCTCAGCCGGGGAAGCGGGCTTCGCGGTTGAAACCGCGCCAGGCGCGCTGGTAGAGGCGGCCGGGTGATTGCTGGATGGGTTGAGCGGCCACCCGGTCCAGCCAGCGGGCTTCAGCGGCGGCGGCCGTGGCGAAGGCGTCGGCGCTGAGTTCGGCCCGGTTGGCCGGCGGGGTGCTGGCGGCGGCCAGCGCTTCCGCGACGAAGGCGGCTTCCAGTTCATCGCGCTCCGGCCGGTACAACCCCAACCGCACTTCATACTCCTGCAAAGTGGCCCGATGCAGCGACTCATGGCGCCAGAAGAGGCTGGCCTCTTCGTAGGTACCAGCCGGGGCCGGCCCGTGCTCCGGCACGCCTGCATCCAGCCAGATCGGCTTGAAAATGCTGGTGCAGGGGGCGGCGGTGCCGGTGAAAAAGAAGGTTGGTTGTTCCGGGTGGAGGTGGGCCACCAGAGAGCCGGTTGTCTGCGCGCCGCGCTGCCGGCCCAAAACCGGCGTGCATACAGACGGAGGCGCCTGTCAGTCCGGCGCCCGGTTCGCGTTCATGCTCACTCACCTGGTGGTCGCGCAGGGCGGCCATGATGAAGGGGACGTCGATCCGGCCGGTGTGCTCGGTCAGCAAGGTCGTCGCCCGCCGGCAGCGGCCGCGACAGTCGGAGAAGCGCGTAGAGGAAGTCGGAGTAGCAGTTGCCAAAGTGGAAATCGTCGCGACCTTTGCACCAGCCCCTGCTCGATGGCGTAATTGACCAGGTCGGGCGAGGCCAGGTCCCATTCGGACCCAATGGTGATGCCATTAGACATCGCATAAACGGTTTTGACCTGTTTGGCCGCCCAATGCGGCCCAGCCGTCTCCAGCACCCAGGCATCGTGCGGGTCGGCGATGACGAAACCATTGTGATAGAACAGCTTGTGGGCAAAGCCGCAGTCCCCGCCCTGGCCGCAGTGAGCAGCCAGCAGGTTGGTGATGACCTGACGGCGTCCTGCGCCGTCGTGGCCCGCTCCAGCGCCAGCCGCAGCAGATCCATGCCAATCAGGGCCGGCCTCTTTCTCGTAGGGCACCCGGGTAAACAGCGCCTCGTTGCCGATGGCCAGCCCGTGCTCGTTGACCCCCATCTCCGCGCCCCAGATCCAGAATGGCTTGCCGAGCAGGATGGCATGGGTATGGGCGACCTGGGGGATCTGATGTAGGTGCAGTCGACCAGGCTGCCGGGCGCGTGGTCGGCTGCGGGGATGGCCAGGAGCTGGTGGCCTTCTGTTGGGTTCGCGGTCGGAGTTCTTGCCCAGGATGGTGATGCCATCTTTGGTGGCGGCGCCTGTGGCTACGACGGTATCGCACATAGTTTCTCCGGTGGGTGTTCGCTGGCGGTGGTGGTGTCAGGATGATAGCAGGTTTTTGCCGCAGATGGCGCAGATTTTTGGGGGAGTTTTTTGCCACGGATTAACACGGATTTGGCACGGATTCTTCTGGCGAAAAAAAATCCGTGTTTAATCCGTGCTAACTTGTGCTGAATCCGTGGCTATTCCAAGCCGAACTTATTGAGTTGAGAGTTGGGATTTGCGAGCCCACTTGCCAAGTTGGCGGGTTGATTTATAATATTGATGAGGCGTCTATATGTTGGCGAGGAATGGGCTTATGATGGCGATTGAGCAGATTTGGGAAAGGTACCGGCCGGTCCTGCTACCGTTCATCCGCCGGCGGGTGCCGGATGAGGCCACTGCGGAGGATATCCTGCAGGAGGTTTTTGTCAGGGTTGTTGCCGGCTGGATACGCTGCGCGACGGCAGCCGGCTGGAGAGCTGGCTGTTCCAGATCGCGCGCAATCAGTTGACGGATTATTACCGGCGGCAGCGCGATACAGAGACGTGGGGTTGTTGATGAGTTGGCGGCGGAACCGCAAGCTGAGGCAAGCCCGGAGACCATTCTGGCCAATTGCCTGCCTGATATGCTCACCGAACTGCCGCTAGCGTACCGAACTGCCCTGGAGCAGGTTTATTTTCAGGGGTTGACGGGGTCCAGAAATCGCCGACCGGCAGGCGCTGTCGGTTTCCGGCGTTAAGTCGCGGGTGCAGCGGGCGGACGCTGTTGCGAGCCCGGCTGGAGGCCTGCTGCCGGCCGGAGCTGGATCGGACCGGCCGGATCATCGACTTCCAACCGCAATGCAGTTGCTGAGTTTGCGTCCTTTCTTATCGATGTGCGTCTATATATGTGACGGCAAGTCGACTGCCCATGAACAATCGCCCGGTGACGATGCCGGGCTAACAGGCAAAGGAAAATACGATGGAACAGATTCGAACTGACGAGATAAGAGAAAACGTACGGGACTTTTACGGCCAGATCGCCGAGGGGACGCGGGCCGGCTGCGGCTGTGAGTCAACTGGCTGCTGCGGCGGCGAGGGGCTGGTCTCGGCGGCGGACATATCCGTGGCGATGGGGTATTCCCCGGCGGACGTAACGGGGGTGCCCGCTGGCGCCAATCTGGGGCTGGGCTGCGGTAACCCGCAAGCGATCGCCGCCCTCCAGCCCGGTGAGACGGTACTCGACCTGGGCAGCGGCGCCGGCTTTGATTGCTTCCTGGCGGCGCGGGCGGTGGGACCGGCCGGTCGGGTCATTGGGCGTGGACATGACGCCGCAGATGTTGAGCAAGGCACGCGGCAATGCGGCCACGGCAGGCCTCGAGAATGTGGAGTTTCGCCTGGGCGAGATTGAGAACTTGCCAGTGGCGGATGACACGGTTGACGTCATCATCTCCAACTGCGTCATCAATCTGTCGCCGCAGAAGGGGCAGGTCTTTGCTGAGGCGTTCCGCGTCCTCGCCGGGCGGCCGTCTGGCCATCTCGGACACGGTGACGACGGCGACGCTGCCGGCAGAGGTTCAGGCCGACCTGGCCCCTGCACGCCGCCTGCATCTCCGGAGCGGCCACGATCGCCGAGCTGGAAGCGATCCTGGCGCAAAGCGGTTTCACGCAGATCGCCATCCAACCCAAAGAAGAAAGCCGCGCCATCGTCCGCGACTGGGTCCCCGGCGCCCGCCTGACGACTACATCCTCTCCGCCACCATCGAGGCCATCAAGCCGGGATAGTTTTTGCCGCGAATTTCGCAGATTTTTTTTTCGGATTAGCATTGGATTTGGCACGGATTCTTCTAAAAAAGAAAAAATCCGTGTTTAATCCGTGCTAATCCGTGGCCACTTTTAAAGGGTGCTGACGGGGTCGATGTCGACGACCCAGGTGGGGGGGGGATGGAGGCGACATCGAGGAGGCGGCGGGGGTCGGGGGCGCGGATGATGATTTGCCAGCGGTAGCGCCCGTCGATGCGGCTGAAGAAGGGGGCGCGGGGCCGAAGATCTGGGTGGCGCTCAACATCTCCTCGCGGGCCAGCAGCCGCAGCGCGGCGGCCAGCGCCTCCGCTTCCCTGCTGGGCCCGGTTGTTGACCGGGTCGGCCAGGACCAGTTTGGCCATGCGGCGGAAGGGCGGTAGTTGTGCTGGGTGCGGAAGCGGATCCGTCGATGTAGAACTGGGCGTAATCATGCTCCGCCGCCGCCTGGATGGCGTAATGGTCCGGCTGGTAGGTCTGGATGATGACCCGGCCGCCCAGCAAGCCGCGCCCGGCCCGCCCAGCCACCTGGGCCAGCACCTGGAAGGCGCGTTCACCGGTACGGTAATCCGGTAACCCCAGCGAAACATCCGCCGAAATCACCCCTGACCAGCGTCACCAGCGGTAAATCCAACCCTTGGCGATCATCTGCGTGCCGATGAGGATGTCCGCTTCCTGGTTGACGAAGCTGGCCAGGAGCTGCTCGTGGCTGTCGCGCGCCGGCCGTGGTGTCCCGTCCCAGCGGACGATGCGGGCGTCCGGCCATTGGGCCTGCACCCGCTCTTCCAACCTCTGTCCCCAGACCAAAGTAGCGAATCCGCTTGAGCCACATTCGGGGCATTCGTTGTTGGGCGTCTGCCGGTAGTTGCATTGGTGGCAGGTCAGCATGTACTGGTTGCGATGGTAGGTGAGCGGCGTGTCGCAGCGCGGGCAATGGAGCGTGTGGCCGCAATCACGGCAGATGACGAAGGTGTTGGTGCCGCGCCGGTTGAGGAACAAAATCGCCTGTTCTTTGCGGGCCAAAACCTCATCCAGCGCTTCTTGCAGCTCCCGGCTGAAAATGGAGCGATTGCCGGCGCGCAGCTCCTGGCGCAAATCAACCACCTGGATGGGCGGCAGGGGATGGTCAGGATTCTTCCGGGTCATCCTTCGGCGTGGCTGTAGACGCCGGCCCGGCCCAGCCGTTCCGCCTGGCTGTCCAGCCGCAGCCGGTGGCCCATGACCCGCTTTGGGCAGCTCCAGGAGCTGGTAGCGGCCGGCGCGCGCCTGGTGGTAGGTGACGATATCGGGCGTGGCGCTGCCCAGGATGACGATGCCGCGGTTGGAGCCGGGCCAGGGCGGCGGCGACGTCGCGGGTGTGGTAGTACGGCGGCGGCACCGGCGGCGTCTGCTTGTAGCTCGGGGTCATGCTCCTCGTCGACGACGATGACGCCGACATCGGGCAGCGGGCTGAACTAGGGCGCTGCGCGGGCCAACCATGATGTCGATCTGGCCATCGCGGGCACGGCGCCAGGTGTCGTAGCGCTCGCCATCGGTGAGGCGGCTGTGCAGGACGGCGACCCGGCCGGGGAAGCGGGCGGCAAAGCGGCGCACCGTCTGCGGCGTCAGGGCGATCTCCGGCACCAGCACCACCGCCTGGCGCCCTTCGTCGAGCGCGTGTTGGATGGCGCGCATGTAGATTTCCGTCTTGCCCGAACCGGTGACGCCGTGCAGGAGGATGGGCGGGTTCGGCTCCTCCTCATCTTCCAGGGCCAATAGCCGCATCTTCAGCCGGCCCCAGACGCGCGCCTGGTCGGCCGTCAGCCGGGGCGGTTCGGCCGGGGCAAAGTCCCGGTCGGCCAGCGGATCGCGCCAGACTTCCTCGGAGCCGAGACGGATCAGGTCCAGTTTGGCCAGCTGGCGCAGATGTTTGAGATTGCTGTCGGTGGCGGCGTAGATTGCGGAAATGGCAACCGGCTGGGCCTCGCGGGCGAGCAGCTCCAGGATGCGCTGGTAGGTGGTGGCGCCGCGCAGGGCGTAGATGTGATGCAGGGTGGGCGTGACCGGTTTGGTCAGGCTCAGGGTGGCCGGCTCGCCGAGCAGGGTGCGCAGCCCGGCGGCGGCGAGGTGGGCGACGATGGCCGGTTCGAGGGGGGCGGGGGGGGCGGGGAGGCGAGCGAGTGTGGCGGCGAAGGTTGGGTCAGGGTTGGTTGGGGGGGGACCGGCCGGTAACACCAGCTTGGCCGGCTCCGTCCGCGTCACCCAGCCATCGGCTTCCAACCCTTCCAGGTGGGCCAGGCTGGCGCCGCTCTGTTCCAGCATCGCGTCCACTTGAGGCAGCGGATCAGCTGATTGTAGCAGGGCGAACAGCAAATCTGCCTGCTTGTTGGCCCGGCCCAGCTCAGGCACCGTCTGCCGGATCTGGCGCGGGTTACCGATCAGCTCGGCGGTGCGGATCTTTTTCGGTTTGACGCGGGGCGTGTCCAGCACCGACGCTTTGGTGACGATGCCCCGCTTGTGCAACTGGTTGACCGCGTTTTCCCATTTGGCCTTTTTGGGCAGGCCGCGCCGGATCTGGCGGCCGCGCAAATCCCCCTTGGTCTTGAGCAGCTCGACGAGCTGGGCCTGCGTCTCCGTGAGCCGCACCTTCTCAAAGTCAGAATCGCGATATTCATAACTCAGGGCAACCGTCACATCCGACCAGCGGGTCAGGCCGGGGGGCAGCATCAGGCGCAGACAGGCGTTGAGCGGGGTGAGGTAGCTGTCGGCCAGCCAGCGGGCCAGGGCGATCTGGGTGGGGGTGACGACCGGCCGGTCGTCGATCAGGCTGATGACCGGCTTCGTATCCTCGACCGGCGCTTCCTCAGCAAAGCCAATCACGATCCCCTGCGCCAGCCGCCGGCCAAACTCCACCTCCACCAGGTGGCCCAGGGCCAGCGTCCCCTTCAGGTCAAACGGGACATAATAATGAAACGCATTCTCCAGCGGCGCCTCGATGTTGATGACCAGTTCCGCGAACATGAGTTCTATTGTAACCGGTTTTTGGCGAATAGTTGGCGCTGAGTCTGTACAGTTAGCGAATATGCAGGAAATAGCTTTCACGCAAAACTGGTGCACAAAATCACTCTGGTTAGAGTAAAATCACACTGAGCGTATTGGCATCGTGCAACTTGTAATGTGACCACTGCAAAAATTCATAAAGAAAAATTATGGCTATTCCAAAACATGACGAAATTCGTGCTCCTGCACTCAAGTTGTTGGCAGAAGTGGGCGCTCTAAAATCCCGCGAATTTTGCGAAGCGCCCCTTGCTCGACTCTTTGCACTAACGGATGAGGAAATCAGTCAGAAGTACGAATCTGGCAATGGGCGTATGTTTTATGATCGCATTTCTTGGGCTCTGAGCTAGCATGTACATGGCAGGCCTGGTAGAGAGACCGCAGCGTGGTGTTTATCAGATTTCTGAAATTGGTCGAAAGATGGTCCAAACGCCTGAAAAAATAAACAACTATATTGCCAGACAGATAGAGAAGCGAGAAAGACCGGAAAAATCCCAGGCTGCAAGTGTTGTGGTCATGCAAACCGATCTAACACCGCAAGAAGAGCTTTTATGAGTCATCGAAAAGATAAGAGACTCTGTTTACGATGAAATTCTGGCTACTATCTTGAGTAAAACACCCCGGGAATTCGAGAAACTAGTCGTTGTTTTACTGCAACGAATGGGATATGGCGGTGAAGTAAAGTCTGCTGCTGAAGTCACCAGTTACACCAATGATCAGGGAATTGATGGCATTATCAAGGAAGATGTCCTGGGCCTCGGTCGCATCCACATACAGGCCAAGCGTTTCGCTGCCAGGCATAATACAGTCGGGCGAGTGAAATCCAGAAGTTTGTTGGTGCATTGGCTGTAGCGCAGTCAAATAAAGGTGTGTTTATTACGACTTCCAGCTATTCGAGGGGGGCCTTGGAATATGCTGCAAACCTTAATCGCTCAACAACTTTAGTGCTAATTGATGGCATGCAACTCGCAGAGTACATTTATGATTACGGTCTTGGCATGCAGGTGGAGCAGACAATTGGAGATCAAAAGCTGGATAGCGATTTCTGGGATTCTATGGAAGATGAATTGGGAGCTGTTAAGATGTGAACCTGTCTTAGAAGGGAGGTGAATAATATAAGCGCCATTTGCTTACGTCTGTCAGAAACGATGCACGAACAAGTTCGCGAATTGGCCCAGGAAGAAGGGATTTCAATTAACCAGTTTGTCTCTGCTGGCGCTGGCAGAGAAGATCGCGGCTTTACAGACGATCAATTACCTGGAAGAGCGGGCGCGGCGGGGCAGCCGGGAACAACTGCTGGCGATTCTGGATAAAGGCGCCGGATGTCGAGCCGGAAGATAATGATCGGTTGAATTAGCAGGGGTAGCGCTTGTTTGATGTTGATATTTGGCGCGGTTGGGCGTGAGATTTCTCGCTACGTAGGGACGGGATGTTTGATGGTGAGAAGCGCTCGAAATGACGGTCTTGGGGCTAGTGCCTACATCCGGACATTGACGTTGTAACCAGTCGCCTTGCTGACCACGCGGGCGATGTCGATCTTCAGATTGGGATTGCCGCGGACCTGCTGGGTGATGTCCATGCCGGAGCGGTATTCGATTTGCAGCTGGTTCTCACCGGCCAGATAGAGGGTGAAGGGCAGAATATTCGGTTGGTCGTTCAACCGCAGCTGGTGGCTTTTGTCGTTGGCCAGCATGCCATGGCCGCCGTTGCGGGTGACATTGCGCCCGGGTGGCGCTTCTTTTTGCGGGTCGCCCTCATATTCCGCTGCTGTGCGGGTGTTGCCGCTCATGTGAGCCCAGAAGGTGCCGTCGCGACCGGCCGGATCCCGTTGCACATCAATGTAATAAACCCCGGAAAAAGCCGGGCTGTAATAGGTGTCCGGCGCAAAGGCCGGTTCGTTGGCCCCGCGCGTGATATCCCCGTTGGCCTTGGGTTCATGCTGGTCAGCCGGCCTGAACAGCTGCAGAATCTCCTGATTCTCGGCCATACTTTTCTGGTTGCTCAGCTCGAGGGCGTTGCCTTGTTGCTGGGCGATCTCCCTTGGATTTGCCGCGGGCGTCGCACGACGTTTTTTCTTGAAGGGCCAGCGCTGGATGATGAAAGCTGTGGGTTGAGCCGCCGGCAAGCTCGTTGGCTCCGCCTGATGATGGGCGCGGCGTCGGCCAGGAGAGCGTGGGTAGCCTGATTGCCGATGGTTCGCTGCAGGTGCAGTATTTCCTGGGCGGCGACGGTGTCCGGGCGCTGGCGGACTTGTTGGATGAGCTCGTCGGTTTGTCTATGAACGGTGCTGCTCTGTCTGTGTGGTGCGCTGCGTATGTTGCGCTGCCGCGCAGCCTGTCTGTATTTTGTCATGAGCGCACTCACCTGCCAGTGGATATAGACACCAAAATTGTAAGTGAAAGAGCATTGGTCGACAACCAATGCCATATGGTGTGAGGGCAGGTACAATGCGCAAACGAACTGCTGAGGACTATTAGCGGAGGTTGGCAAATGGTTCATGATGTCCTGATTGTCGGCGCGGGCACGGCCGGGCTGGCGGTCGCTCATGAGTTGCAGGTGCGTGGTGTTGCCGTCCAGATCATTGAAGCAGCACCTGGCCCTGGGGCAAGCTGGCGCGGGCGGCATGAACAGTTAAGTCTGAATACACATCGGCGCTTTTCTGGCCTGCCGGGGGCGCCTCTGCCGGCCCAGTTGGGCGTTTATGTCAGCCGTGAAGATTTTATCCGCCACATTGAGGCGTATGCCGCCGCGTTGGGGCCGGTGATTCGTTATGGCGTTCAGGCGGAGGGGATCGAGCGCGCTGAGGTCGGCGGCTGGATTGTGCAGACCGATCAGGGTGAGTTGCCGGCCCGGCATGTCATCATCGCCACCGGGCCGGAGCGGCAGCCGGTTATCCCGGCGTGGCCGGGGCGAGAGTTGTTCCAGGGGGAGCTGATCCATTCGGCCGCCTTTCGCCATGCCGAGGATTACGTCGGCAAGCGAGTGCTGCTGGTGGGGGCGAGCAACTCCGGCGTCGATGTCGGCAATCATCTGAGCGAAGTGGCCATCGGCCCGTCCTGGGTGTCGCTTCGGAGTGGACCGACCATCGTGCCGGAGCGCGTGTTTGGTATTTCAGCCCATCTCCCCTTTATGCTTTTGCGGCCGCTGCCGATTAAGGCTCAGGATTGGATGGTGGCGCTGTTGGGGCGGGTCTTTCTAGGAGATTTGCGCCAGTACGGTCTGCCCAAACCCAAAGCCGGCGCTGTCACCCGGGATATGGAGGATGGGGTCACATTTGGGGTGGACCGAGGCTTTGTCCGGGCTCTCAAAGCGGGCCGCTTTACGGTCGTGCCAGAAATCCGGGCTTTTCATAAAACCAGCGTCGAACTCATCGATGGCCGCCACCTCGAACCAGATGTCGTCATCTGCGCGACCGGCTACCGGCCGGGTCTCGAACCCCTCATCGGCCCCCTCAACCTCCTCAACGCCCGCGGCAACCCCCCTTGTCATTTCGAGCGTACCCAATCCAGCGGATCGTCCATCCTGAAAAAGCGAGAAATCACCCCCACACCCGGTCAACCCGGCCTCTGGTTTTTCGGTCTGAACAGCTCTATTTACGGTTACCTGCACGCTCGCAAGCTGGAAGCACCGCTGCTGGCTGAGCGGATCGCGCGGGAGCTGCGGGCGGCGTAGGGACATGACAGTGCAACTACGGGCATACCGGCCCGACGACGACGCGTTTTTGCGGCGGATGCATTATGAGGCGGTCTATTGGGGGCCGGGACGACCATCGTTTGCCGAGGCAGCGGCCCGACCAGGATTTTTCTGGCAGATCGAAGGCTGGGGGGAGCGGGCCGGGGATACGGCGTTGCTCGCCTGGGCCGGCGAGGTGCCGGTTGGGGCGGCCTGGTATCGCTTTTGGCCGGTCGCGGCAGAGGCACCGGCCGGTTTCATCGATACAGCGACACCAGTGCTGGGGATCGCGGTCCATGAGGATTGGCGACGGCGGGGGATCGGCCGGCAATTGCTCGAGGGGCTGATCGCGGCGGCGACGGCACAGGGATTGGCCGGGCTGAGTTTGAATGTGAGCAAGGGGAATGGCGCGCGGAACCTGTATGAGGAGATGGGGTTTGTGGTGCATGAAGATAGAGGCGAGGCGCTGACGATGAGCTATTCCTCGTCGTCCCTATGAAGATTAGCTTTGTTGAAGTCGGTGCGGGCCTCCTCGGAATGACAGGGAAGCAGGAAGACAACTATGGATGGCTACGACAAAAACAAGTTTGATGAAATGGTACTTGCCATGCTGTATCTCAACATGACAGAGGAGTTTGGCGCGACCCGGGCCTGGAAGAGTTTTGCCTGGGAGGCGCTGGATCGGCTGCATGAGAAGGGGTTCATTGGCGATCCTAAAAGTAAGGCGAAATCGGTGGTCATGACGGAAGAGGGTCTGGCGCTGGCTGAAGCGCTGTTCGTGAAGCACTTCGGAGCGGAGTAGGTGAGTTGAGCGGGGCCCCTCACGTTTCGGGTTGGGCGCTGCAGCACGACCGCCAGGCTCGGGGTGACGTCGGGGGAGGGGTTGATAAACCGTAATGCCCCGACCACTGAAAGCGCAGCATGCTGACCACCGAAAGCGCAGCGTACCGACCGCCGAAAGCGCAGCGTACCGACCACCCCTCACCAAGGAAAAAACCTCCTCAAACATGGAAAACGCAAACGCCATCCGCCAGGACTTCGACCGCCTGGCTCCTTTTGCCGGCGAGGGCTGGAACCATAACAACCATTACCATGCGTTTATTCTGGGGCTGGTACCGGCCGGTTGCCGCTACGCCCTGGATATCGGCTGCGGCGCCGGCTTGCTGGCCCGGGCGCTGAGTGAGCGCTGTGAACAGGTCACCGGCATCGACCTGTCGCCGGGGATGATCGCCGAGGCTGAGAAGCGGGCGGCTGGCCATAACAACGTGAGCTTCGCTGCTGCCGAGATGATGAGCTGGACACCACCGGCGCGTTTTGATTTCATCGCCTCCGTGGCCACCCCTGCACCATCGTGCCCCTGGCCCCCGCCCTGGCCCGCATCGCCGACTGGCTGAACCCGGGCGGCATCTTCGTCAACATCGACCTCTACCAGCAGCAGACGCCCGCCGATTACGCCTCCAGCCTGGCCACGATCCCGGCCAGCTGGCTCATGAAATGGCGCCATCCGGCCGGTCCTGCCTCCGCCTGAGGCCCAGGCCGCCTGGCAGGCACACGGCGCTTCGGGATGTTTACCTGCCGCTGGCCGACATCCGCCGGCAAAGCGCGGAGGCGATGCCCGGCGCAGCCGTGCGGCGCCGTTTGTATTGGCGCTATTCGCTGGTGTGGACGAAGCCACGCTAGCGTGTCATTCCGATGGAGCCCCGAACGCAACGTTTCCTTCAGGTAGGCAAGGGGCGACGAGGAAGGGTTGTTGCCCGGCCGTCGCCCGCAGGGCGCGTTTAGCGCGAGCCCAGCAGCCCAGTTGGCCAGGCGGAGAGGCGCGCAGTGCAGGCGCGCTGCCGGTTTGCGGGCAGCAACCCTCAGGAGAGTGCCTACCTGTCGGGTTGCGCCTGCACCGGTGGGGCGCCCGCACGGTAGCTGATTGACAATTGCCGCCATGTTTGACGCGTTTCCTAAAAAGCGAATCCCACTGCCGCCCGCCTACCAGGCGCGCTGTACACCGTCCCATTACAAGAGCAACCGGCAGGGGCAGACGGCGGCTTCGTCGTTGGCGCAGCGGATGGAGGGGTGGTTGCACCGGCAGGTGGCGCGGGATGTCGCCGGGAGCGTGGCGCCGGGGAAAACGACGCTGGAGCTGGGGGCGGGGACGTTGAACCAGTTGCCGTATGAACCGGCCGGTCCCGCCTACGACATCGTCGAGCCGTTTGCTGCCCTCTACGAAGGTTCGCCCCATTTGCCCCGCATCCGCCACATCTACGACGACATCGCTGCGGTGCCGCCGGCGCACCGTTATGACCGTATCACCTCCGTTGCCACCCTGGAGCATATCGCCGACCTGCCGGCGGTGGTCGCCCGCGCTGGCCTGTTGCTGGCCGACGAGGGCGTCTTCCGCGCCAGCGTGCCCAGCGAGGGGACCTGGTTGTGGACGCTTGGCTGGCGGCTGACGACCGGCCTCGAATTTCGCCTGCGGCATGGGCTGGATTACGGCGTGTTGATGCGCTATGAGCATCTCAACACGGCGGCGGAAATTGAAATGGTGCTGATGCATTTTTTCGCTGACGTCGGCTGCCGGGTTTGGGGGTTGTCGAAAGGGATTTCGCTTTATCGGTATTATGAATGTGATCGGCCGGTGCTGGCTCGCTGCCAGGCCTATCTGGTTGACAGTTGGGCAACGCGCCACGGCTGTGGTCCCCAAAAAGCTGACACCCTCCGCACCCCATTCACCGCTTGGCAACCCCAACCTTCCAAGGCACAATAACCGGCAACCAGCGGCTGTCTCGCCTTTTCCGCTGCCCGGCGGCCGCATTTGTCAACAGGGCAGCGCCAGGGCTCTCACATGATCCAACCTTTGACCCCAACCCAACAGAAATGGGTCGACGATACCCTCGCCAATCTCCCGCTGGCTGGCGCCGTGGCCCAGCTGCTCAGCGTCACCCGCCCCTGGGATGATGCGGCTGAATGGCTCAGGCTCTACGAGCAGTCGCCATTTGGCGCCATGTCGATCCGGACCCGCACGGCGGAGGCCTACCAGGCCGTGGTCCGCCAGCTGCAGGCCGGCGTGCCGATACCGCTCTGTGTCATTGCCAACATGGAACATGGCGCCGCTGAATGGCCCGGCTATGGCACCGATTTCCCCTTTTTGATGGCTGCCGGCGCGGCGGACGATCCGGCGCTGAGCGCGGCCATCGGCGCGGCGACCGGCGTCGAAGCGCGCTATCTGGGCGTCAACTGGGCGCTGACGCCCTGTGTCGACATCAACTACAACTTTAACAACCCGGTGACGAATATTCGGGCTTTGGGCGACCGGCCGGATCTCATCAACCGCCTCGCCCCGCCCCTTATCCACGCCCTGCAAAGCCACGGTGTGGCCGCCACCGCCAAACATTTCCCCGGCGATGGGCTGGATGACCGGGACCAGCATCTGCTCACGACGATCAACCATCTGCCCTTCGACCAGTGGCTGGCGACCTATGGCATTGTCTGGCAACAAATCATCGCCGCCGGCGCCTGGACTATCATGCCCGGCCACATCGCCCTGCCAGATTACCAGGGTTATCGCGATGACCCGACCGCCGCCCCACCGGCCACGACCAGCTACAAGCTGCTGACGGAGCTGCTGCGCGGCGAACTGGGCTTTGAAGGCGTCATCGTCTCGGACAGCACCAGCATGATCGGCCTGACCTCGCGGGCCGCCCCGGCTGAGCGCATCGTCCAGAGCGTGGCCGCCGGTATCGATGTCTACCTGGGCGCGGACCCGGTGCGTGACCACGCCGCCCTCATGGGTGCGCTGGCCGATGGCCGGCTGAGCGAAGCCAGGATCTACGAGGCGGCCCGACGGGTCCTCAGCCTGAAGGCGCGGCTTAACCTGGCCGAGGCCCCACTCGGGCCGGCGCCATCGGCGGACCAGCAGACGGCGTACACTGTCGCGGCCCAGCAACTGGCGGACCAGAGCCTCACGGTGATTCGTGGCGCTGAGCAGCTGCCCGTACCGCTTGAGGCCGGCGCCCGCGTTCTCACCGTCACCATCGCCCAGCTCAAGCCGATGTTCGGCCAGACCGACCTCGAGGTTTTCGATGCCGAGCTGCGGGCGCGGGGCTATGAGGTGACCCATTTGCTGAACCCCACCACCGCAGAGCTGACCAGTGCGGCATCAAAGAGCGCGGCGGTCTTCATCAACGTCTATGTCACGCCGATGACCCACATGGGCACCAACCGGGTGGTTCAGGACAGCTTCCCCACCTGGGGCTGGCGGGCGCTGTACAACGAGCATCCCAACGTCTATTACACCAGTTTTGGCAGCCCTTATCTGCTCCACGAAATGCCCCATATTCCTAACCTGCTGGCCGCTTATGGCGGGGCCGAGACATCGCAACGGGCGGCTGTCAGGGTCTGGCTGGGCGAGCTGGCGGCGACAGGCCAATTGCCGGTGGCCTTGCCGCAAATCAAAGTGCGAGGTTGGCCTGATGGCGCATGACAAATTGACCGTCGAACTGGCGGCGCGGGATATTGAGCGCTACGCTGACAAGTTGGGCGAACTGATCCAGCCGCTTAGTCAAACCCAACTCTGGTACAAAGATGAGGGGATGCCCAATGCGGTCGGCACCCTGGTGCGCCATTTGACTGGTAATCTGAACCATTATTTTGGCGCCGGATTCCTGGCCAATGGTTATGCGCGTGATCGGGAGCGGGAGTTCACGGAGACCGGGCTGACCGTAGCCCAGCTGCAGGCGGAACTGGCCGCCGCCGTGGTTGTGATGCGGGCCGGCATCGCCGCCATCGACCCGGCCCAGGTGATGCAGCCCTACACGGCGCCGGGCGGTGAACAGTACGACTTGCTGGCCTATCATGTGGTGCGCCTGGCGACGCACTTTGTGTTTCATGTGGGCCAGGTGGACTATGCGGTGAACCGGTTGCGGGGATGAGTATTGTCCTTCATTCTCGTTCTGGGGCGAAGCCCAGAACGAGAGAGTTTTCAATGATAGGGGCTGCTCAACTTTAGCTGAGCGCTGCAAAGGATTATGGAAATGAGTAAGCATGTGATTGTGATTGGCGGGGGACCGGCCGGTATCGAGGCCGCCCGGGCTGCGGCGCAGGCTGGGGCCAAGGTCTCCCTGATCAGTGAAGGGCCGGTCGGTGGCCGGGCCGGTTGGCATAGCCTGCTGCCGAGCAAGGCGTGGCTGGCGGCGGCTGATGCGGCCGGGCAGCAACAGGAAGGCCCTTTCGCCAGTGGCGGTGCTTCGCCCGCGCCGGGCGCCATCCTGCCCTGGCTGCAAACGCTCAAGGAAACATGGAGCAGCCAGCAGGTCGCCGAGCTCAAAGCGCTGGGGGTGACGATTGTCAGTGGCGTGGCGGCCCTGACCGGGCCAAACAGCGTGGTTGTGGCTGACGGCGAGGGCCAGGAGACGGCTCGCTTAACCGGAGATGCGCTCATCATTGCCACCGGTTCGGTGCCTTTCTTCCCGCCGAACCTCCGGCCGAATGGCAAAACGGTTATCGCGCCGCGCTTTATGAGCGCGTTGGGCGCATTGCCGGCCAGCGTGGCCGTGATTGGCGCCGGCGCGACCGGGGTGGAGGCGGTGTACTTGTTTAACCGACTGGGCATCCCGGTGACCTGGATTGTGGACAAATTTGGCGTGCTGCCGGCTTATCCCGCCCCCGCCGGTGAGCTGCTGGCGGAGATCCTGGTTCGCCGCGGGGTGCGGCTGGTGCGGGTGGAGGCGGCCGACCATATCGCCGAAACGGCGGACGGTATCGCCGTTGTGATGGCGGATGGCAGTCGCGAGGCAGCGGCGCTGGCGTTTGTGGCCATCGGCCGGACGGCTGATCTGGGCCGGTTAAATCTGGCTGCAGCCGGGCTTGAGGTAGCAGCGGGCCAGTTCCCTGCTGTGGATTCGTTCTGCCAGACCGGTGTCGCCGGCGTGTACGCGGTAGGCGATGCGGCGGGCGGGCCGATGGTGGCCAACCGGGCCACGGCGATGGCGCGGGTGGCCGGGCGGCACGCGGCTGGCGCTGCCGTCGCGCCCTATAAGCCTGAGGCGGTTGTGGCGGCGATTTACTCTGATCCGCAGGTGGCGCAGGTTGGTCGCCCGGGCGAGGGCAAGACAACGCGGGTGAATTACGGCGCCGGGTTAAAAGCCCATTTGCTGGCCGAAACGGAAGGGTTTGTCGAGTTGAGCTATGACGAGACCGGCCGGATACTCGGCGGCGTGGCTGTGGGCGCGCACGCTGGCGATGTGCTGGCGCCGGTGGCGCTGGCCATTCAGGTCGGCGCTAACATGGCGGATCTGGCAGCTGTCTATGCCGCCCATCCCACCCTGAGCGAGCTGGCCTTCGCGGCCGCCCGTCAGGCGTGAGCGGCACCATCCAACCATAGGATCAGTTAATGTCTTTGACAACGGCGCAGGCAGATGCGTTCTTGCAGCATGTTTTGGGTCATATCGCTCTTTCCCCGGAGGCCATAGCGCGGCTGCGGGCTGCCCTGCGGCAGAACCGGTACGAGCGGGGCGATTTTGTGCTTCATGCCGGCGACTGCTGGGACCGGTTGTTCTACGTCGAAGCAGGCATTATCCGCATGTTCTACACCGATTTGCAGGGTCGGGAATTTAACAAAGCGTTTTTTGCCGAGACCGATTGCACCTGGCCGGTGGCGCCGCGTGATCGGGACCAGGCAATCCAGTTCAGCATTGGCGCGGTGGAAGCCACCCGGACGATCGAGTGCCCGTTTGGGGTGTTGCAGACGGTTTTAGAGGCGGAAGGGTTGTGGGCCGCCTTTGCCCTGCCGTTTGCCGAGATGCTGGTGACGCAGAAATTTCAGCGGGAACATGATCTGCTCTTGCTAACGGCGACCGAGCGGTTTGCCAAGCTGCAACAGGTGAAGCCGGCCATCGTGGCTCGCGTGCCCGATTATCACCTGGCTTCGTTTCTGGGCATTACCCATGTGTCGTTGTCGCGGATCAGGCGCAAAATGCTCGGCTGAAGGCGATTCTGGGGCAGGTTAACAAATGATAACGACGGTCTGCGTTCGTTCGTTTACCCTTTTGACGAGTTGAAAACAGTTAATCAAGTTGTTGAAAGGAGCGAAATGATGAAGCGCAATCTGGTAGAAAATCTGCTTGTGGCCGGGGCGACCCTGGTCTTTGGTGTGATGGCCGGCTTTTTCTGGACGTATACGTTTAATATCAACCGGGCCATGCTGGCGGTGGATGGCGCCACCTATGCCACGATGCAATCCCTGTTCAATGTCAACGTTCGCCATCCGATGTTTTTCCTCTTTTTCTTTGGCGGCGGCGCCTTCTCGCTGGTTGCCCTGCTGGCTAATTTTCGCCATTGGCGCACGCCGGCGTTCTGGCTGCTGGCAGTGGCCTTTCTTGTTTATTTTTTTGGCATTATTTTCTTCACGCAGCAGGTTAATTTGCCGTTGAATGCGTATACTGAGTCGTGGAACCCGGCCGATTTGCCGCTGGATTGGCAGCAGGTGCGAGAGCAATGGAACAGCGCCAACGCCATCCGGGTAGGCACCTCATTGGGCGCGTTTGCCCTGGGGTTGCTGGCGCTGGTGAGCCGGAGCAACCGGCCGGTCCCCCCTCTGGCCTCTTAACGGCTCTGGCCTGCCTTCTCGGCTGCCAGGCCAAGGATGAGCAGGTTATGACAGAAACAGACCTTGAGATTGTGCCGGCGACAGCAGCCCAGTGGCCGGGAGTGCAGACGTTGTTTGCCGGGCATGGTGAGTTGGGCTGCTGGTGCCAATATTGGCGGCAATCGTCGGCGGCGTACCGGAGTGGTGGGCCGGGGTCTGGCGAGGCCGGGTTGAAGGCGCAGGTGCTGGCCGGGCCGCCGCCGGGGATGGTGGCGTATGTGGGCGGGGAACCGGCCGGTTGGCTCGGCTTCTGGCCCCGGCAGCGGCTGGAGCGACTGGTCCGCTCCCGCACCATCCCCCAGATCGATGAGCTGCCTGTCTGGGCTATTGTCTGTTTTATGGTCCGCGTCGGTTACCGGCGCCAGGGTGTGGCCCGCGCTCTGCTGCAAGGCGCCATCGACTTTGCCCGGGCGGAAGGGATACCGGCGCTGGAGGCGTATCCCATTGATCCCGAGGGGCAGCGGGTAGATGTGACCTTTGGCTACGTCGGCTTTACGCCGCTGTTTGAGTCCCTGGGCTTCCAGCGCATTCTGGAGACTGAGGCGCGCAGCGCCAAACGGCCCCGCATCCTGATGCGGCTGATGCTGGCTGAGGGTTGATATGGTGAGCCAGACGCCCCTGCGCTACTTTGACCACGCCGAGCGGGCCCGGCGCTACGAACGAACCCGGCCGCAAGTACATGGGTTGGCCTTGCGCGACCTCTGGCAACAACGGGGCCAACGACCTCTTCAGCAGGCCCTGGATATTGGCTGCGGCACCGGCCATTCCCTGGCCGCATTGTCTGACCTTGCTACCCGTTGTTTGGGCTGTGATCTTTCAGCGGCCATGCTGGCGGCGGCCCCACGCGGGCTGCGCGCAAATCTGCTTCTGGCTGCTGCGGAGCAATTGCCCCTGGCCAGCGGCAGCCTGGACCTGGTCACGGCGACGATGGTCTGGCATTGGTTGGACCAGGCGCGGGCGGGTGCAGAAATGGCCCGTCTGTTGCGGCCTGGGGGCGAAATCTGGGTCCTGAATTTCTGGTTTCCGGGCGAGCTGCCTGGCGAGCCCGCGTTTGCGGCCTGGCATCGTGATATTTACCACGGCCGCCTGCCCTCGCCGCCGCGCCGGCGCCATGCGCTGACGGAAGCCCTGGCGACGCAACCACGCCTGCAGCCTGCAGCGAGCTACGATTTCAGCTTTACGGTACCCTTTTCCGCCAAAACGCTCGGTGACTATCTGACGACCCAATCCAATGTCGAGGCCGCGTTGCGCGCCGGCACTGCTCTGGACGAGATTGACGATTGGCTGGCGGCCCAACTGGCGCCGTTTTTCGCGGCTGAGCCGGAGCGGGCGTTTGTCTACCTGGGCCGGGCGGAAGTAGCAGTCGCGCAATGAAGCCAGAGGGGAATGGTGAACCGACATGTTGACGCGCGAGATCCTGTTGCAATTACTTGGGCCGCTGCCCGTCAAAGCTGCTCCGGAGCTGGATTGGTTGGAGGCGGTTGATTGTGGCAGTTATGTCCGCCACAAGATCAGCTATGCGGCCGAGCCGGGGGAGCGGATTGAAGCCTTCCTCTGTGTGCCTTCTGTTGGCAGCGGGCCGTATCCGGCAGTCTACTGCTTCCACCAGCACGCTGGCGAGCGGTTGCTGGGCAAAAGTGAAGTAGTCGGGCTGGCGGGGGCACCGGATCAGGCGTACGCCCACGAGCTGGCGGAACGAGGCTATGTCACGCTGGCGCCGGATGCGATCTGTTTTGAGAGCCGGGCCCGGGTTGAGGATCCAGTTGGCTATCATGTGCACGCGCTGTTCAGCCGGCTGCTGCATGGCCAGACACTGTTGGGCAAAGTGCTGTTCGATGTCTCCGCTGGCCTGGATGTTTTGATGGCGCTTCCAGCGGTCGATGGCGAGCGTCTCGGCTTTCTGGGCCATTCATACGGCGGCCGCATGGCCCTGTTTGCGCCGGTATTTGATCGGCGTATCAGGGCCGCGGTTTCCAGCTGCGGTTCGACGTCGTTTCAAGAGATGCTGGATTACGAGACCGGTGTGCAGCTGGATTTTGTTGTGCCAGGTCTGCTGGCCCATGGCGATTTGGGCGATGTTGTTCGCCTGGTTAATCCGGCCAGCCTGCTGATCCTGGGCGCCACTGAGGATAAGTGGAGTTTGGCGGTTGAGACGCTGGTGGCTTATGCGGCGCCAGCGTTCACCGAGGGAGCTTTGGCCGGAGCCGTTCTGCCCGGGCCACATCAGTTTGGGCCGGCGCTGCGGTCTGAGGCCTACGCTTTCCTTGACACGCATTTGGGCCTGGCAGCACCGGCCGGATGAGCGGTTCCTGAATAACGGCAGATCTGGCGTCGGAAAAACCGTGCAACCGCGTTGAGTGTATTGCCGCCTAACCTCCGGGAGGCCCAGTAGGCGACCGTCTCGCCAAGATCGGTAGGGCCTCCCGGAGGTAGGGCGCATGGCGTTTTTTGGCGCTGATCAGGTCAGGGGCACGACTATATCGACGCCCATTGCAGCGGCGATGCGGCTGAAATCAGCAGCCCCAATCTGGAAAAGGCCGCGGCGGAACGGGTAGCCCCAACGTTTTTTGTCGACGATAAATTCGAGATCGGCCAGCAGGGGGCGAATGGCTGTTTCCTGGCAGGGCAGGAAGGCGACGTCGCGGCGGAATGGCTTGAAGGTTGGGTTCATCTCGACCTGGTAGGGGACGTCGTCACTGATGGTGCCGATGGCGGTGAAGCTTTGCAGTGGGTCGCCGTCGCGGAACTGGGTGCGAGGCGAATAGAAGACAAGCCAATCACCACGCTGCATACGGCGCAGATTGTGCGGGCTGCCGTGGTTGGCCTGGGTGAAGCCGCCGGCGACGCCGAGGCGGACATGGTCACGTGAGACAGTATTAAGCCAATAATTCATCTGATTTGCCCTTTTCCCTGCTTATGCCTTATGATCAACTTATCAGGATGCTGATTATTATCAGCTTGCTGATATAATATCAGTATGCTGATAAGTAGTCAACTGGAAGAATAGCTATGGATGAAATAGGTTACCTAATCAAACGCGCTCAACATGCCTTACGCCTGACAATTGACAACGCCCTGGCGGCGTTGGGGCTGACCCTGCCACAGTACATTGCGCTGGTGCACATTCAAAATGAAGCGGGTATCTCCAATGCGGAGCTGGCCAGGCGGGCGTTTGTGACGCCGCAGACGATGCATCGGGTGGTCACAGGGCTGGCGGAGCGGGGTTTGCTGGCCATTGAGTCCCATCCGCAATTGGAGCGGGTCAAGCAGATTTTTGTGACGGCTACGGGGCAGGCGTTGCTGGCGGCCTCGGCCGAGATCATGGCGGCGGCCGAGGCGGCGCCCCTGGCGGCGTTTTCGGAGGCGGAACAGGAGACATTTCGTGCTATGCTAGAGCGATATCTGTCCGCATTGGCGACAGGAAGTGAGGATGACGATGTTTGAGAATCTCGACATTCAAATTGCCGGCGGCCTGGATTTTGCCTTGCCGCAGATGGCGCCGGTCCAGCAACGTTTCACCAGCCGGCCGGTCGCCGATATCCCGGCGGCGGTGGCGGCGCAGATTAACCGGCCGGAAATTGCCGCCACCATCAAACCCGGCGCCCGCATCGCCATCGGCGTGGGTAGCCGCGGCGTGGCCAACCTGGCTGAGATCACCCGGGCTACTGTGGCCGCCGTTCGGCGGCTGGGCGGCGACCCGTTTATCTTCCCGGCCATGGGCAGCCACGGCGGCGCCACCGCTGAAGGCCAGGCCGGCGTTTTGGCTGGCTACGGCGTGACTGAAGCGGGTGTTGGCGCCCCCATTCGGGCGACGATGGATACGGTCCTGGTCACCACCATGGCGGATGACACCCGGCTCTTCATGGACAAATACGCCCACGAGGCCGATGGCGTCGTTCTCATCAACCGGATCAAGCCTCACACCGATTTTAAGGGGGCGATTGAGAGCGGCATCATCAAAATGTTGATTATCGGCATGGGCAAGATCCAGGGGGCCTCGGTGATGCACCGGGAGCATGGCATGGTCCATTTTGCCGAGGCACTGCCGCCCGCAGCAACGGCGCTGCTGCCGGAGATCAATTTCCTGTTTGGCCTGGGGCTGGTTGAGGATGGCTACGAAAATACGGCCATTATCGAGGCGATTACTGGTGATCAGCTTCATCAGCGCGAGGTGGAACTGCAAGCTGAGGCCAAGCAACTGATGGCGCGTCTGCCCTTTCCTGAGATCGATGTGCTGATTATCGAGCGGATCGGCAAGGATATCAGCGGGGCGGGCATGGACCCGAACGTGATCGGCCGGGGCAGCCGGGCCTCTTTTGGCTTCACCGCGCCAGCCATTACCAAAATCGTGGCCCTGGATCTGACCGAAAAGACGAAGGGTAATGCCTGCGGCATTGGGCTGGCGGACGTGACCACGGCCCATCTATTTAACCAGATCGATTGGGAATACACCTACGCCAACGTCATCGCCTCGGCCTATTTGGATGCGGGCGCCATTCCGCTGGTCATGACGACGGAAGCGGCGGCGATCCGGCTGGCCGTGGCCACCGTCACCCGGGTCAAGTGGGCAGACCTGCGCATAGTTCACATCCGCGATACCCTGACCCTGGACCAGATGGCCGTTTCCGCGGCGCTTTTGCCCCAGGTGGCTGCTGCTGAGCAGCTGACTCAGACCGGTCCCTTAGCCGATATGCAGTTTCAGGCGGATGGGCGGCTGGTGCCGTTGCATAGTGCCGTAACTGTTTGAGTCTGGCCTCGCGCCCGGACGGTTCATGCAACACGAGCAGTTGCCCCGCCGTATTGTGAACGGTGCAATTAGTCAGGAGGCAGAATCAGATGGTGGCGGCAAAACGATGGCACAAGATGCAGAGACGAATTGAAGAAAAAGGTCAGGCGGCCTTCGGGGTAATCTTGCTCTTTTTGTTGTTCTTCAGCCGGGTGCTTTCATTTCGCCTTGTCTTTATCCTGGCGGTCTTGGGCGGGTTGCTGATCTGGCTCATTGTGTCGTCAATGCGCCCGTATTATGCCGATCGTCTGGAGCGGGTTTTCCTGGTGGAGCAACGCTATGGGCAGCAAATTGTGGCTGGCGTATTGGGGCAGAAGGGTTTACCTTATGAGCGGCAGGTGGATGGGCAACGGATTCGCTTTGTACTTAGCGATCAGGCTGAACCATTGGTGGTGCATGTGGAGCCAACCCGGCTCGCCAATCGCAGTCTGTTTAAGTCGGCGCCAGGGGATGCTTGCCGGGTGAGTTTGCATCCGGTTAACGCCGAGACCCAACCGCTGGTCGAAAGCTTGCAGGCGAAGATCGACGAGGCGTTTTTGCCGCGTGGGTTGCCGCCGGCAACTGCATAGGTTGTTCCGAGGAGCACAGAGATCGATTTATGGCCAAGCCGAAAGATCAGCGTGAGGGCGACGCCCAGTTTGCCCGGGTCCTTGCCCTGGCGGAAGCCGCAGAACCGGCCGGTCCCCCCGACCACAGCCGCACTCGCCCCCGCCCTGGCATAACCAACCCTCGCACCGAGCCGCCCGCCAACGAGCTGCGCATGATGAAGAAGTTTCGCTTCCAGCTCCTGCATCGCTGGCTGACGGATCATGTGGAGCCTTGCCGGGCGGCGGATGTGGGCGGCGGCAAAGGGCTGCTGGCCTACCTGCTGCAAGAAAGCGGCTGGTCGACGACCGTGGTTGATCCAATCTCCCAAACCTTGCCGGACAAATACAAGGATCTGACCAGCAAGCGGCAGATTCGCCTGGGCGCCGAGGAACAGGTGCCCCGCCTGGATCAGCCGTTCAGCCCGGAGCTGGCCCAGGATTTTGATCTGCTGATCGCGCTGCACGCCCATGGCTGCAATCTACAGATGGTGGACGCCGCGCAGGAGCATGGCGCTGATCTTTTGCTGCTGCCCTGTTGCGTTATCGGCGAACCAACGGTGCCGCCGCCGGGCGTGACCTGGATCGAGTGGGTGGTGCAGTATGTGTTGGCGCGCGGCTTCCAGGTGACGCCGTTCCGCCTCAACTTTAAGGGGCAGAACATCGGTATTTACGCCCGTCACCTGGGCTGAGCCGTTACCAGCGCACCATCAGTTTCTGCGGGCCGCGAAAGGAGATATTGGGCACGTAGCGGATGGGTTGGTCGGGGACCAGGCTCAGGTTGGGGAACCGGCCGGTCAATTCCTCAAACAATATCGCCATCTCCAGCCGGGCCAGCGGCGCTCCCACGCAGTAATGAATCCCATATCCAAAGGCAAGATGCTCTTTTAGATTGGCCCGGCCGACGTCTATTTTGTCAGGCTCGGGGAAGATGGCCGGGTCCCGGTTGGCCGCGTTGAGCATAAGCAGGAGGTTGGCACCGGCCGGTAAGTCCACCCCAGCAACGGTAACCGGCCGGCGCACCAGCCGCCGCCAGGCGTTTACCGAGGGGTCAAAGCGCAACATCTCTTCAACCGCCGCCGCGATCAGCTCGGGCTCCTGGCAGAGGCGCGCCCATTCGCCGGGCTGGCTGAGCCAGTGCAGCAAGCCATTGGTGATTTGCGACGTGGTGGTTTCGTGGCCGGCCACCAGCAGCGTGATCATACAGCTGGCAATTTCGTTCAGCGTCAGGACTGCGTCATCGCCAGCGCGCAATCGGATCAGGTCGCTGGTGAGATCATCAGTGGGGTTGGCGGCCTTCGCGGCCACCAGGTTGACGACGTAGCGCCAGAACGGGACCAGGTTGCCGGTCATGGCAATCTGCTCTTCGGCTGTCGGCCGGCCGTAATACAGCTTAATCCGGTTGCCCGCCCACGCTTTGACCTGGGGCACATCTGCCGCGGGCACGCCCAAAACATGAAACAGGACCTGGGCCGGGAACTCATAGGTCAGCGCCGCCACGATGTCGACTTCACCCAGCTCGGCGAACCGCGCGATGAACTGTCGCGCCACATCCCGAATGGCCGGGGCAAAATGCGCCATGCGGCGCGGCGTGAACAGCTTGTTGACCAGGGCCCGGATGCGCGTATGTTTAGGCGGCACATTGTTGGAGAGGACCGGCTCCGGCGTGTAGTTGCCGGCCGCCAGCAGCGCCCGAACCTCGTCCGAAAAGGGGACAATGGGGGTGATGGTGTTTTCCGCGGTGAAGGTCTCATGGTCGCGAAAAATCGCCTTAATTTCCTCGTGGCGAGTAACGACCCAGTAGCCGATGTCCGGGCTATAGAAAATCGGTTCTTCGGCCTGGGCGGCGGCCAGCAGGGGAAAGGGGTTTGTCAAATCCAGCGGATCAAACTCGGCGCTGAAATCATGGAAGGGACAGACAGCGGTCATGGCGTATCCTGGCTTGTGGTTAGTTGCTGGCTGAATGATAGGGAATAGTGGCGCGAAAGGCGAATGTCAGACGGTGTCCGGTAGTTGGGCGTACAGGGCTGCGATGCCGTTATACTCTTCCACCTGAGCCAGGGCCTGCAAAACTTCTGGCTCCGTCTCCTGGCTGATGAACTCCTGGTAAACCCGGTAGGTATTGGCAATCAGCTCGAACCGGCGCGGGTGATTTAGCCATTGCAGGGCGCGCAAGAAATGCCAGGGAACCAGATAGCGTTCGTGCACCCGTTCAAAGGTGGGGTCTTGCTCATGGTAGGCCAGGTAGTTTTCGACCAGTGCGGCGACGGCGACGGTATCCTGCTGATTGATGGCGACACAGACGGCAAAGGCATCAGCCACAATGGTGAGCTGCGGCAGGGCCATCTCGGCGGCAATTTCCCGGCCTGCCTGAATGGATTGGGCCGCGGTAGCCAGGTCGCCGCGCTTCCAGGCCAGGTAGCCCAGGTACATTAGGCAACTGCTTTCGATGAGGCGGAAGCGCGTTGCCCGGCTGAGGGTCAGCCCTTTTTGCAGGAACAGAGCGGCATCAGCCAGCCGATTCGCTTGCAGGGCGCAGCCCCCCATGTTGTGCCAGACAAAAAGCTCGGTCTGCCGGTCGCCGGCTTCCTGGGCGAGCTGCAGGGCGGCCTGGTAATGATGGTGCGCTGCTTCGTGCCGGCCCTGGTAGACATAGAGCCGCCCCATATTGATATGAGCGGAGTGAATCGCCTCGGAACGGTCGCCGATACGTTCGCTGATGGCCAGACTTTGCCGGTACATCGTTTGGGCATTCTGGATTTCATGACGCAGGACGGCGATGTTGGCCAGCAGTGAGAGCATGGTGCTTTCTTTGGCCGGCAGCGACAAGTCGCGGGCCAATTGTAGCCCCAGGGCCAGATGTTCCTGGGCCTGGTCGATCTCCCCCAGACGAAAATAGACCCGGCCCAGCATCGCTTCCGCCTCATAGATCATCTGGCCATGGTCTGCCTGGCGCGCCAGCCGGAGAAGCGACTGGCCAAATTGCAGGGCGTCCTGATACTCGCTGACATGAAATGCATAACGGGCTCGCTTGAACAGATAACGCAGCTGATGGCTGATTGACTGCAGCGACTCAACCAGAACCTGCAACGTCACCAGATCAGCCAGGCGTTGTTCCTGTTCGCCAATATGACCTAACACGGTTTCGCGCCGATCGATGATTTCAAAGCGAACAGCGTAGTCAGCGGCCGGTGTCAGCACCAGGGCCCGGTTCAGGTGGCTGAGCGCTTCCTGGCTGGCATAACGGCGCTCTGCTTCCTGGCCCGCCAGCATGGCATAATGCCGCTCTTTGGCCAGTTCACCTTTCTGACGCCAATGATAGCTAAGGCGGGCCGCCTGGCCTGGATCGTCCGGATGAAGCTGCTCAATGGCCTGGGCCACTTCGCCATGCAGCTGGCTCAGCGCGTCGCTGCTCAGGGTAGCCAGTAAGCCGTCGCGTATTTTGCCGTGGCTGAATTGCCAGCCATCATCGCGGATTTCGAGGATAGCGGCTTCGGCGCAGAGGGGCAGCCACCAATCAGGCAGATCGAGATCGGGGGCCAGCTGTTCGAGCAACGGCAGTTCCAGTTCACGGCCGGCGATCGCTGCTTTGATCAACAACGCTCTGGCGGGCGCTGGCAGCCGCTGCAACCGGCCGGTGACAATATCCTGAATCCCATTGGGCAGAACCTTTTCCGGCAATCTCAGCTGGCTGATGCGGCCCAGTTGGCCGGCCTGGGTTGCCAGATGGCGGACCACCTCAACGGCGAAGAAGGCATTGCCTTCGGTTTCACGCTGCAGCAGCGCCTGCAGGGCAGTATCCTGGCCGGCTTCACCAAGCATCGCCACGCTCAGGTCGCGCATTTCAGCGGCTGAGAGCCTTGGCAGGGCCAGGTGGGTCATGTCGGGCAAGCGGGCCGGCAAGTCGGCTCGCTGGTCACTGCGGTAGCTGCCCAGAATGAGCAGCTTCTGGCCCGGTAGCCGGCGGAGCAGATGGTCAAGCGGCAGCAAGCCGTCGCCGGCAAAGTGCAGATCCTCCAGGATCAATAGCAGAGGCCGATCGGCCTGGGCAACTAGCTGGGCCAATGTGGTGAAAAGCCGCAACCGGGCCCCTTCGTCATCCAACAGTGGGGCCGGGGGAATGGGGCGGCCCAGAAAATCCGCAATGTCGGGCAGAATAGTGGCCAAAATACTGGCTGTCAGATCATCAATAGCTGGCAGTGTCGCCACCAGGTACCGCACTGGCTCGCGCCAAAGTTGATAAGGTTGACCCAGGTTGCCGTCTGCGCCCTGGCCGCGCAGCACCTGAAAGCCCTGTACCAGCGCCTGAATCCTCAGCTCATCAAGCAGCCGGCTTTTGCCGACGCCGCTTTCGCCACCAACGAGCCAGGCAGAGCCGTGGCCAACGGCCGCTTGCGTCAGTCCACTCATGAGCCGGCTCAACTCCTGCTTACGGCCGACAAATTTAGCGGCCTGAAGGTAACTTTCGCGGATAGCGACGGATTCGACCGACAACGCCTGGCCCAGCGCTGTGCCCAGGTGATCCAGGGCGGCGAGGGCATCATGAAAGCGGCTGGCTGCTGTTTTGGCCAGCAACTGGCGCAGAAATGGCCTGAGGTGTGGTTCGATGGGGCTGTAGTCTGGCTCGGCCAGTTCGACGCGATCCAGAAAGTCATGATCAAAGGGCGCGAAGGGGTGCCTGCCAGCCAGAAGCTGATAGCTGAGGATACCTGCCGCAAACAGATCGCTGGCGATGGTTGTATGGCCGCCGGCAATCAGCTCCGGCGCCAAATAAAGGGGCGTGCCAGTTGAGCCGCTCTGGATGCTGTCAGCTGCCGAAAGCCCAAAATCCAGCAATTGTATCTGGCCATGCTGTACCATGATGTTGTCCGGCTTGAGATCGCGATGGAGGATGCCGTGGCGATGCAAATAAGCCAGGGCCTGAAGAAGTTGCTGAATCAATGTGACCTGGGTTTCCAGGGAGGCCCTTTGGCCTGCCTCCAGCAGGTTTAGCGGCTCAGGCAAGTAGGTCATGGTGAAATAAGGGAGCGTCCCTTCAGCAAAACCATAATCCAGAACAGTGATGATATAGGGGTGGCGCAGCCCGGCGAGCAGTTCAAATTCACGGGCCAGAGCGAGTCTCAGGCTGTCGGGTGAGGTATTTGGGGCTGCCTGACGCTCAGGATCGGGGAGCCGCACCTGCTTCAGGGCAACGATATCGCCAGTTAGCCGGTCGTAGGCGCGATGAACATGACCCATCGCATCCTGGCCCAGTGTCTGCTGGAGTTGATAGCGCCCATTGATGATCATAGTTGCACAGTCTGATGGCCCCCGGGTAGCAGTATAGGCCGGACAGTTTGCCGCGCCTATAGGAGATAGTAACCGGTCGCCGCAGGGCTGTCAGCCGGATGGTTAACCCGCTTCGGCCAGCCGTTGTTCGACGATGGGGACCAGGAAAACCGGGAAGTCGACCTGGCGTACGATGCTGTCAGCGACGCTGCCGAGCAGGGCGCGCTGCAGACCGCCGCGGCCACGCGTCGCCAGCATGAGCAGATTGGCGTCATGGGCCTGGCAGTAGTTGATGATGACCTGGCTGGCGTTCTCGCCAGGTTGCGGCTGCTGCTGGGCGATGACCACCGGGCCGTCAAAGGCGCCGGCGATGCGGTTCAGGTATTGGCCCATTTGGGGCGCCAGGTCCGGGGCGTGCTCAGCATCGGCGACGTGAAGAAGGGTGACCCGGTGAGCGCAATGGTGGGCCAGGGTCTGGACGTAGGGGAGGACCCGTTCGGCAAAATCGGAGCCATCCAGGGTGACAACGATGTGGTCAAAGCAGATGGGCCGGGTGGCGTCGGGAACCGGCCGGACCAGCAGCACCGGCAAAGACGACCGTTCCACCACCTGCCCGGCCACGCTGCCCAGCAGCAGGCGCCGTACGCCAGTTAACCCGTGGGTGGACATGACAATGAGGTCCGAATCGAGGCTGCGGGCGGTCAGGTGGATGGTGTCGGCCACGGCGCCGGCGCCGGTATGGCAATCGGCCGGGACGCCCTCGGCTTGCAGTGAGCGGCGCACAATTTCCAGATAGCCCTCATTGTCTGCGCCGACCGATAAGAGTGAGAGCGGTGTGGATAGCTGGCGAGCCAGCGCCTGGGCCAGGGGCAGCGCCTTTTCCGCGGTCCGGGAGCCGTCCAGCGGCACCAGGATCCGTTCCAGGGTAGCCCGCTCTTGTTGGCTATGCAGTCGCGGCAGAATCGGCGTGGTCGGGCGGGTCAGGATCCGGCCCAGCCGTTCCTGGACCTGGCTGGGTTCGCCGAGGTGATGGCGAAAATAGGTGAAGGCGGCGTAGAGCAAGGGCACAAAAATGAAATAGGTCCAGGCGCCTTCGGTAAACCGTTCCACAAAAATGATGAGCGTGGCACTGGTCGTCAGCAAGGCGGCGATGATGGTGCCCAGCAAGGTGAGCAGTAGCCCTGTCGACCGGGCCGTGCGCAGCTGGCGCAGCAGCCGCTTGCTGGCGGCCCAGGCAGTCATGCTCAGGAGGATAAAGACGCCGGCGGCGTAAATGGCCAGATAGGTCTCTTCATGGGTGCCGAACAGCAGGAAGCAGATGGCGACCAGGCCGATTTCCAGCCAGACGGGTTTGTCAGCGACGCCGTGACGGTTGGTCTGGCCCAGGACGGCGGGGACGTAATGGCGGAATTTGAGGCCGCGAAACAGGTTTTGCAGCCCCTGGGCGCTGGCGGCAGCAGCGGAGAGGAGGACGGCCACGCCGATCAGGGTGCCGATGAGTGGGAGCGGCGCGGGCAGGAGCTGATCCATCGTCTGGGTGAAGACGGAGACTTCGCTGTTGGTGGGATCGGCCAGCTGGTAGATCACCGGTCCCAGGATGAGCATGGTGACGGCGGTGGTGCCCATGATGATGAGCAGCGAGCCAAACGCCTTGCGGCTTTTCTCGGCAGCGTCGCCCTGATAGGCGGCGACCAGGTTGGCGAACACCTCGATGCCGGTCATGACGGCCAGGATGCGGGCATAGCCGCCAAAGGTGAAGCCCAGGTTGGCCGGGGCAAAGGCGGCCAGGTTGAAATCTGGCAACTGCAGACCAAAGCGCCAGATGGCGACGATATCCATCAACCAGAGCAGGATCAGCACGAGCGCCGTGGCCGGCCCGAAGGCGAGCGCGGCCACCCGCGGCCCCCGGTTCACGAGCCAGCCCGTGACGATGCTGAGCAGGATGGCGACGATGGTGCGGTATTGGATGCCGAGCAGCGCTTCATTGAGCACGGGCAGGCGGTCGGCGATGAAGGTGACCAGGGCGGCCATACTGACCAGAAAGGTGAGGGTGTATTCGATGAAGGTGATGGCGGCGTTGGTTTTGACGGCCCAGCTGCCGAACTCTTCCTCGCTGAGGCCGCTGCCGCCGCTGCCGTCGGTTACCCAGCTCATGACCAGCCGGTACATGGCCGAGACCATGGCGATGGTGAAGACGGCCAGCCAGACGCTGGCGCCGAAGGTAATCTGGGCCACGCCGGCGACGACGATGAGGCGGAGGAAAGGGCCGAAGATGTAGAGCGGTGAGGTCGCGGGATCACCGCCGCCGGCCAGAGCCCCTTCGACCGAGTTGGAGAGTTTGCGGGTTACGTGAGCCATCGTTCCCTCGTGACTGGCTTATGACTGGCAAAGCCACTGATCCGATTATATCTCAACCGGCCGGACGTGATGTTTGCGTAAAATTTGGCCACTTGATGGGGCGCTTCTTTTAGAATGGATCGGTGGCTGCTGCGCCAGTGGGGTGAGGTGGCCGTGAGCGACCGGCCGGGGGGCCGGCCCAAGTTGTGCCCGCAGGAAGCCGTGGGGTAATATTCAACTCCCTACCTTGATATTTCCTGTGGAGGACACCCATGTTTGACTTTATTACGGATGAGCACAAGATGTTACAGGAGGCGGCGCGTGACTTCGCGCGCAATTCGATCGCGCCCATTGCTGAACATCATGATCAGACCGGCGAATTTCCCATCGACACGGTGCGGCAGATGGGGCAGTTGGGTTTTATGGGCATTGAGGTGCCGGAAGAGTACGGCGGCGTGGCCATGGATGCCCTTGCCTATGCCCTGGTGATGATCGAGATCAGCAAGGCGGATGCCAGCCACGGCACCATCGTCTCAGTTAACAACTCCCTGGTCTGCCACGGCCTGACCAAATACGGCACCGAAGAACAAAAGCAGAAATACCTCGTTCCCATTGCCACCGGCCAGCAGATCGGCGCCTTCAGCCTGACGGAGCCAATGAGCGGTAGCGATTCCGGCACGATGAAGAGCCGGGCAGTCCTGAATGAGGCCGGCACCCATTACATCATCAACGGGCGTAAATCATGGGTGACTTCAGCGCCATATGCCGACACTATCCTTTTGTTTACAATGACAGCACCCGAGAAGAAGCACCATGGTACCAGTTGCTTCATCATCGAGACGGATAAACCTGGCTTCACGCGCGGCAAGACGGAGCCGAAGCTGGGCATCCGGGCGAGCGCGACAAGCGAAATCATCTTTGACAATTATGAATGCCCGGTTGAGAACCGGCTCGGCAACGAGGGCGATGGCTTCAAAATCGCTATGACGACCCTGGATGCCGGCCGAATCGGGATCGCGGCCCAGGCATTGGGTATCGCCGAGGCGGCCCTGGAGGCCAGTGTGGCTTACGCCAGAGAGCGCGAAGCGTTTGGCCAACCCATCGGCTCATTTCAGATGATCCAGCAGAAGCTGGCTGATATGAAATGCCGGGTGGATGCCAGCCGGTTGTTGATTTACCAGGCCTGCCTGGCCAAGGCGCAAGCGGCCAAAACTGGCGAGCGCTATTCAATGCAGGCCAGCATGGCGAAGCTCTACGCCAGCGAAACGGCGATGTATGTGACCACCGAGGCCATTCAGATTCATGGTGGCATGGGTTACAGCAAGGAAATGCCCCTGGAGCGGTATTTCCGCGACGCCAAGATTACGGAGATATACGAGGGAACCAGCGAGATCCAGCGGGTGATCATAGCCAGTTCATTGACGGGTCTACGCTAACAGAGGGATTGGGGGCGGCTTCCGGACAGAAGCGGCCTCTGGTTCGGTTAGAGCGGCCCGTCCTGAGGTGTAACGGATGACGACGACAGCTTTTGATTTACAGCAAGCCAAATTAGCGGCGTTATACGACGTCAGTGCCCGGTTGGGAACGACGCTGAATCTCAATGAACTGTTGAACTATGTCATGGATGCCACCATCAAGCTGACCGGCGCCGAGCGCGGCCTGCTGGTGCTGTTCAACGAGATGACTGGCCAGGCGGAGACCGTGGCGGCCCGTCACGTGGAGCAGGAACAGGAACATATCCACGGCAACGGCATCAGCCGCACCGTGATTAACCGGGCGGTCAGCTCGGGTCGCCCCATCCTCACTAACAATGCCCAGGAAGATGAACGGTTTGCCTCCCAGCAAAGCGTCGTCGGTTACCAGCTGCGCTCCATTATGGTGGCGCCGCTACGGGCGCGCGACCGGGTTATCGGCGCGGCTTATGTGGACAACCGGCTGCTTTCGGGCGTCTTTGAGCAGGCGGATCTGGATTTGCTGATGGCTTTTGCCAATCAGGCGGCGATGGCCCTTGAGAACGCCCGTCTCTTTGCCCAGACCGACCAGCAACTGGCCCGCCGCGTGCAGGAGCTCAACCTTTTCCAGCAGATCGACCAGGAGTTAAACCATTCGCTCAACCTGAATCGGGTGCTGACCCTGGCGCTGGATTGGGCTGTTGGCTTGACCGAGGCGGATAATGGTTCGATCGGCCTGTTTGAGACGCATGAGGATGAAAATGGGGACCCGTTTGAGGTTCTGCGCATCCTGGGCTATGCGGGCAGCCGCAACCCCGAAGAGCTGCCCATTGTACAGTTGGACCATCCCATTGTGGCCGCGGTGCTGGAATCACAGGAAATTGTCCGATCGGATGATGTGACCAAATCGCAGGCGATCGATGGGACGGCGGCGGCGGTGCAGCTGGCGGTGCCGATCCGGCGGGATGCCAAAATCATCGGGCTGATCACGCTGGAGAGCCAGGACGAGACAAGTTTCCGGCCGGATGATGTCGCCTTTGTGGGCCGGTTGGCCGACCGGGCCGCAGTCGCGATTGAAAATGCCCGGCTCTATGAAGAGATTCAGATGGCCAACGATGCCAAGAGTCGCTTCATCTCGATGGTGACCCATGAATTGCGGGTGCCGTTAACGTCAATCAAAGGCTATGCGGATTTAATCGCCAAGGGTCTGGCCGGGCCGATATCTGATCAGCAGGGGCAATTCCTCTCTGTAATCAGCCGGAATTTGACGCGGATGAGCACCTTGATCCAGGATCTGTCGGATCTGAACCGGATTGAATCCGGCCGGATGCGGTTCAAGCTGGAAGAGTTTGATCTGCGCGAGACGGTTGAGGATGTGGCCGACAGTTTGCAGGAGCGTTTTAATTCGCGCCAGCAAAATCTCAAGGTGGAGATGCCGCAGGAGCCAATTATCGTCTATGCAGACAGGCTCCGAACAGGTCAGGTACTGACCAATTTGGTCAGTAATGCCAATAAATACACACCGGACAACGGGCGCATCATCGTGCGGGTGAACGAAGATGCCGGCAAAGCTGCTGTCGCGGTGATGGACAACGGGTTAGGGATTTCAGAAGAGGATCAGGCAAAATTATTCTCCCAGTTCTTCCGCTCTGAGGACGAGAATGTGCGCGAGCAGGTAGGCTGGGGTTTGGGTTTATCGATTGTGAAGATGCTGGTGGAAGCGCAGGGGGGCGAGATCTCCGTTGAGAGCGCCTTGCGACGGGGCAGTAAGTTTGCCTTTACCTTGCCCATTGCGGCGATTGCCGCACCCAGCACCGCAGAGGCTTTATCCTAAGGCAGGTTTGATTGGATGGACGCTGAATATTTTGGAGCCAAATTGTTACTCAGCTATGACATCAAGGAAGATATGCATCAGGCATATTTCCAGTTCATGGTGGGCCGTTACGTGCCGATCGTGCAGGCGATGGGGGTGCGAATGAACGTCGCCTGGCACACCGCTTATGGGGATTACCCGGAGCGCCTGATCGAGTTTGTGGCCTCTGATCGGGAGACGATGATGGCGTTGCTGGAGAACGAGACCTGGCACGCCCTGAATGAGAAGTTGCTGGAGTATGTGAGCAACTTCAGCTACAAAGTCATTCGCTACCGCGAAGAATTTCAGTTCTTTTAGAGCCAAACTGGACCAGCGGGTGGGGCCATCCGGCCGGTCCATCAGACCGTATCGCAACTCGTTACTGATTCGCTAAAGCCTGGCTTTAGTTTGTTTGCTTTGCGTACCGGCCGGTACATAAACATGAAAACCAGAAAACACCCTCTCTTGCTCTATCAGCTGATCAGTCAGCGGATGCGTAATAAACTGCTGTTATTTGTCATTCTTTTCCTGGTGGCCGGTCTCATCGACCTGCTTGTTTTGCCCGTATTAGGCGATCTCTGGTATTTTGTCTGGATCGGCTTTGCGGGCGCTTTGCTGCTCTGGTTTTATTACGCCGTCCTGATGAAGCGGGCGGCGATTAAGGTGCAGCCGGATCTGCTCATCGTGCAGGGCCCCTTGACCCGGCTCAAGATCAGTTATGGCCGAATTTACTCAGCCACATCGGTGCGCCTGGAAATGCACCATTCATTCAAATCCCTGTCTGGCTGGCAAAAAGGGGCGTTCCGGCCACTTTACCAGGAAACCTGTGTGCTGATCGACCTGGAAGGCTGGCCCAAAGCAGCCGGCTGGCAAAAGAATCTGCTGGCCAAACAGCTTTTCAGTAGTACCGGGCCCGGTATTCTCTGCTGCGTCCAGGACTGGATTGCCCTGAACCAGGATATCGAGGTGGCCCGCGGTAGCTGGATTACCCGGCGCGAGGCACGGGCCAAAGGGGATACACGCTCCCTCGCCGCCAAAGTGATGTCCCTCAAAGAGTAAAAATTGCTCCCATTTCGTTTATTTAGGAAACCGAATCTGGTTTCTTTTAATTGATTCTCACAAGGAGTGTTGAATGAGACAGTTGTTCAAGCATAAGGTGTTTGCGGCTATCCTCGGCTTTGTCTTGCTGATGGCCACGCTCGCCTGCACCTGCAGTGCCCTGCCGTTTTTGGATGAAGAAGGAGCTGAGGAAACGGTCGAAGCGACAGTTGAATCAGGTTCCGGCGAAGATGTGGCCGAGCCGACGACGGCCGCCGTAGCCGAGAGCGACGGCACATTTGTCGCTGCCAGTGACGCCGATTCGGGTATTGCCCTGGAGCACCCCGGCGATTGGGTAGCTGTGCAAGAGTTTGGCTTCCAGCTTTACAGCGATGCTTCTCTAGAAGATGCGCAGCAGATCGGCGATGGCGCCGGCGTGTTTGTCTTTGGCGGCTTTCCGGCTGATGCGCCCCCGCTGGAGACAGTTGAGAGCTTCCTCGAGAACGATAACGATTTTGAAAACGTGGAAGTTCTGTCCGGTCCGGAGAGCCTGACGATCAACGGCAATGAAGCGGCCCAGATGGTCGTCCAGGCTGAGGTCGACGGTGAAGCGGTGCAGATGGTGGTTACCGTGATCAGCACGGCTGACAACTCTGCCACGGTGCTGGCGATGAGCAGCGTCGACACGGCGGACGATTTCCGGCCGATCTTTGACCAGATCATCAACAGCATTGTCCTGAGCACGCCCGAGTTTAGCCTTGACATCCCCACGGTGGAAGTGCCCACCGTTGAGGTGCCCGATGTGACGACACCGGAGCCCACCACCGAGTCATCATCCGGCGGCAACCTGGGCGGCCTGGGTCAGGCCGGCGGTGCGGCGCTGGTGCTGGACAAGGTGTTTGCCGGTCCGGCGACTTCCAGCCAGCCGGCTTCCTTTACCTTCCCGGCCCTTGCCGGTCGTGCCGTGGTGATCATGGCCCTTTCTCCGGCTGAGACTGATCTCACTTTACGGATCTTCGATCCGCAGGGCAATGAGATGGAGTATATCGACAGCCATTTTGGCGAGACGGCAGAATATTATCTGCTGGACCCGGCGGCTGATGGCGAATATCGCATCGAAGTGGCGCCCTACAGCGGTGAGGGCAACTTCATGATTGGCGTGCTGGGGCTGGCTGACGATGCGCCCGGCATTCTGCTGACCGACGCGGACACCACCGCCAACGGCGCCATCGAATACACCCTCACCTCCGGCGGTGATGGCGCTTTCCTCATCTACATGGATGTTGAGGATGAGGCTGACCTGACCCTGACTCTGCTGGATGCGGACGGGAACCAGGTGGCCTATGTGGATGGTGGCTTCTCCGGCGAGCCGGAAGTGCTCTTCTACGCGACCAGCGGGATCGCTGACTACACCCTGGTGGTGGACGATTACTCCTCTGGCAGCTACGAGATCTACATCGGTGGCGCCGAGCTGGTTGGCCCGCCGCCTGTTGGTGGCGACAATGGCAACGGCGGTTCCAGTGGTAGCGCCGGCGGTGATGGTTCAGCCATCGCTGCGTCGGATGCGTTCAACACCGATTACCCGGTTATCGACGGCGCGACTGATTTCATCGAAATCGGCACCGGTATCAACTACTCCATTGCCAATGTGAGCCTGTCTGAGGTGGCCGAGTTCTATCGCTACCAGGCCAGCCTGTTAGGGCTGACTGAGCGGACAGTGACAACGTTTATCTCCGATGACGTCGTCAACCTCGTGTTTGATGGCGCGGATGAGGGCGCGTTGGTTGTCCAGGCCGTCCCGCTGGGCGGCGGCGTGATCAACGTGAATGTCCGTTACGAAGATGTTTAGGGGTTAGCCCCGAGGACACCGGGTCGCTAGCGCCGCACGCAGACACCGGGTCGCTTCGAACGCCGTTCATCATGAACGATTTTCTGAGCGACCCGGTGTCTTTGGGGCTAACAGCTGACAGCTAATAGCTAATAGCTCTCCGCTACGTTAAAATCCTCCCATGGACCTATTTCGCAAGGCGCGGGAGGCGGAGATTCAGGCGCAGTCGCCGCTGGCGAACCGGATGCGGCCGCGCACGCTGGATGAGTATGTAGGGCAGGAGCACATTATCGGGACCGGCCGGTTGCTCCGCCGCGCCATCCAGGCTGACCAGCTTTCCTCGCTTATCTTCTATGGCCCACCAGGGACCGGCAAAACCACCCTGGCCATGGTCATCGCCAACAGCACCCAGAGCCATTTCATCACCATCAACGCCGTCCTGGCCGGCGTGAAACAGATCCGCGAGGCGATTGACGAGGCCCAGCAGCGGCGTGACCTGTACAGCCAGCGCACTACTTTGTTCGTCGACGAGGTCCATCGCTGGAACAAGGCGCAGCAGGATGCGCTTCTGCCCCATGTCGAGAACGGCACCATCATCCTCATTGGCGCCACCACCGAGAACCCTTACTTCGAGGTCAACAAAGCGCTGGTCAGCCGCAGCCGCATTTTCCAGCTTAAGCCGCTAACCGAAGAAGATTTGCGCCAGATCGCTTACCAGGCGTTGCGTGACGAAGAGCGCGGCTACGGCAAGCTCAAGGTGACGTTAGAGGAAGAGGCGCTGGATCACCTGGTCGACGTGGCCAATGGGGATGCGCGCGGCGTCCTCAACGCGCTGGAATTGGCTGTCGAAACGACTAAAGCGGACGAAAGCGGTCAGATCCAGATCACCCTGGCCGTCGCCGAAGAATCGATCCAGCGGCGCGCCGTCCTCTACGACAAGGATGGCGACACCCACTACGACACCATCTCCGCCTTCATCAAAAGCCTGCGCGGCTCCGACCCGGACGCCTCGCTCTACTGGATGGCCAAGATGATCTATGCCGGCGAAGATCCCCATTTTATCTTTCGTCGCATGGCCATTTTGGCTTCAGAGGATGTGGGCCTGGCTGATCCACAGGCGCTGGGGGTGGTGATTAGCTGCTGGCAGGCATTTGAACGGCTCGGCTTGCCTGAAGGGCGTTTCCCGCTGGCTCAGGCCGCGCTTTACCTGGCCACCTGTGCCAAGTCCAACACAACCCTGGCCTTTTTTGATGCGCTCGGCGCGGTTGAGAAAGAGGCCGAGTCCGAGGTGCCCAATCATCTGCGCGACGGCAACCGGGACAAGGAAGGGTTCGGCCATGGGCAGGGTTATCTTTATCCCCATGCTTATCGCGATCATTGGGTGGCGCAGCAATATTTGCCGGCCGCTTTGCAGGGCAAGATGTTCTACGAGCCGAGCGACCAGGGCTACGAGCGGCGTATCCAGACCGAGGTAGCCCGGCGGCGCGAGGCGCAGCTGGCGGCCATGCTGGAAGACGAATCCGGCCAGTTCCCTGAAGTGCTGACGACCAGTCCGACCGATCGACAGCGGGACGCCTGGCTGCAGCGGGCGGTCAGCGCCGCCGGTCGCTCCCTGAGCGAGCTGCGCGATGAGCTGTTTGAAGTGGCCGGGCTACAGCGCCATCACCTGGTGCTGGACCTTAATGCCGGCACCGGCCTGCTCACCTGGGAGGCATTGCGCCAGGTGCCGGAAGGCGGTGTCTGGAGCCTGGCGGCGGAACCGCAAAGCGGGACAGCGTTGCGGCAGCAGGCCGAACGGCTGAAGGAGTTGGAGCGGCCGGTTGTGCTGATTGGCGCCATCGACGAGCTGCCTGATTTGCTGGCGCTACGTGATGATGAGAGCTTGCGCTTTGACCGCATCATGGGGCGCAACCTGTGGGCGGATCTCCGTGCGGCGCCGGCGACGTTGACGATGTTGCGTGAGAAGCTGCAACCGGATGGCTTTCTTTGTTGGGCCCAATTGCAGCCGCGCGGTAGCCAGCGGTTGTACCGGCTGGTGGACTGGCCAGAGGAGCTGGCTGAGCTGGGCGAGCGGGTGGCTGCCGGCGAGGAAAGCCTGTACAGCGACCCGGCCGATCCGCTGGTGAACTGGACGGCGGCTGATGTCGAGGCGGCGCTGCGCGCGGCAGGTTACAGCCAGATCGCCATCCGGCCGGTTCAGCAGGCCAGCCAGCGCCAGCATGATGAAGCGCACCTGGCCCGCTGGTTTGGCACAGTTGAGGCGCGCGGGCGTTATGCGGAGCAGCTGCTGGCGGCTGGCCTGGCCGAGAAGGAGCTGGCGCAGGTCGAGAGGCTCTATCGGCGGGCGTTTTTGAACCGGCCGGTGCCGTGGCAGACCAGCTATCTTCTGGTGAAGGCCCTATAACGTTTTCTAAACGTATTGGCAGGATGACATTCGTACTACAGCGCGCGACAAAAGTACCTATTATAATAGTGACAGGTGTCAGGTACCGTTTCCCCCTTGTGAGACAATTGCCTTTACTCCTTGGTGCCTGACACCCTTCTTAAGGAAACTACATGCCCCGTAACGACAAACGTCGGCACAATCAGCTGCGCCCGATTTCATTTGAATTGAACTACACCCGCTGGGCTGAGGGTTCTGTGCTGGCCCGCTTCGGCGAAACCCATGTTTTGTGCAATGTAACCATCGAAAACCGGCTGCCGCAATGGCTGCATCTGCAGGACAACCCACACGGCTGGCTGACGGCGGAATATGCCCTGTTGCCGCGCAGCACCCACCGTCGCGTCCAGCGCGAACAGCGCTGGCCCAAGGGGCGCACCCAGGAAATTTCCCGGCTAATTGGCCGCAGTTTGCGTATGGCGCTGGATTTGCATGAGCTGGGGCACCGGCAGCTGATTGTCGATTGTGATGTGCTGCAGGCTGATGGCGGCACGCGTACCGCCGCCGTCTCTGGTGGCTGGGTGGCGGTGGCCCTGGCCCTGAACAAGCTCATCAAGCGAGGCACGCTTTCGCCGGCGGTCATCAAGCGCCAGGTTGGCGCTATCAGCGTTGGGCTGCTGGGTGATGAGGCGCTGCTGGATTTGAATTACCAGGAAGATGTGGATGCCGCTGTAGATTTCAATGTGGTGGCCACGCCTGATGGGGACCTCATTGAGGTGCAGGGGACGGCGGAGTCCGCGCCGATGGCCCGTGCCCAGATGGATGAGCTGGTGGACCTGGCGCTTGGGGGCATCAAAGAGCTGGCCGAGCTGCAGCTCACGGTGCTGGCCGCCTGAGTGTTCTATTTGACACGATTTATACTCTCCTTTTACGCTCACCTCACTTCTAAACTGTTACACTGTTTGTCAATTGTCCCGATTGGGGCAGTTTGATGATGATGTGGCCCAGCGTCGCAGCGTCATCCTGGTAAAGGTAGGCGGATCCGTTGCTGGGTCCGGCGGCTGGGGGGCAGCCAACCGCTATCCCAAAAAAGTAGATAGCTTCGTGTAGAGGTATTCATGACGTTGCCAGATTTTCGTAAAGAGGCGACGGCGCTGTTTGACCAGATGGTGGCACGCCGGCGTGATTTTCATCAACACCCTGAACTGGGTTTCCAGGAGAGCCGTACCAGCAAGATTGTGGCCGACCGGCTGCGGGAGCTGGGGCTGGAGGTCCAGACCGGGCTGGGGCAGACCGGCGTCGTCGGTATGTTGGATGGCCCCAAGGACGGGCCAACGGTGCTGCTCCGCTTTGACATGGATGCGCTGCCCGTTCATGAAGAGACCGATTTGCCGTATCGCTCCCAGAATGATGGTGTGATGCACGCTTGCGGTCACGACGGGCACATGACGATGGGGCTGACCATCGCGGAGATTATGGCGCGGTATCAGTCGGAGATGTCCGGCCGGTTAAAATTTATGTTTCAGCCGGCTGAAGAAGGATTGGGCGGCGCCCTGGCGATGATCGCCGATGGCGTCCTGCACGATCCCAAACCGGATGTTGCCCTGGCGATGCACCTCTGGACCCCGGAACCGTTCGGTAGCGTTCGCATCGTCGAGGGGCCGTGTATGGCCTCGTCGAGCGTCTTCACCATCACCGTGCAGGGCAAGGGCGGCCATGGCGCCGCACCCCATCTGAGCAAGGACCCGATCATCGCGGCCGCTCACATTATCACGGCTCTGCAAAGTATCGTCAGCCGCAATGTTAATCCGCAGGATAGTGTGGTGGTCAGCATCGGCCAGATTTCGGCCGGGACGACCTTTAATGTTATCCCGGACAAGGCGATCCTTAAGGGGACGGTCCGCAGTTACAACAACGACATGCACCGCAAGGTGTACCGGCGCATTCTGGAGATGGCCCAGAACATGGCGACCTCCTTCCATTGCGTAGCGACCATGGAGACGATCGCCATCGTGGCGGCGGTGGACAACCATCCCGAGCCGACCGCCGTGGTGCGGCGCGCTGCCGAAGTGACCTACGGCGCCGAGAATATCTCCGACCGGCGTACAATGGCCTCTGAGGACATGGGTTACATTCTGGAAGAGGTGCCAGGCTGCTACTTCTTCATCGGCGCCGGCCACCCGGAAGGGGAGACCTCCTTCCCGCATCATCACCCCCGCTTTAACTTTGACGAACGGGCAATGATTGATGGTGTGGCCACGATGGCCCAGGCGGTGGCCAGTTACGTGCTGCCCAATGGGTATCAAAACGGCAAGGTGAACGGCAACGGCCGGCATTAGACGTAGCAAGGCGCTCTGCGTCCAGCTCTTTTGCAACCACGATAACGCCCCACGGGCCTACTTGTGCTAAAGTAGGCCCGTTTTTATTTGTGAATTGGAGAGAACGACGAGCTTTTTATGGCTGACTTTAGCGATCTCAACATTGTCTTGTTGTCCGGTGGCGTGGGTGGCGCCCGCATGGCGGCTGGGTTGGCGGCTGTTGTCCCGGCAGAGCAACTGACCATCATCGTCAACACAGGCGACGATTTCCAACATTGGGGGCTGACCATCTGCCCTGACATAGACACCGTGCTGTACACACTGTCCGGGCAAAACAACCTGGAGACCGGCTGGGGCCGGGCCGGCGAGAGCTGGCGGACGCTGGAAACGGTGCGGGCTCTGGGCGGGCCGGATTGGTTCCGCCTGGGCGATACCGACCTGGCAACCCACCTGACGCGGACCCATTGGCTGAACGAGGGCGTTTCGCTAACTGAAGTGACGCGGCGGCTGGCGACCAGCCTGGGCATCGGCCCGGCCATTTTGCCAATGTGCGATCAGCCGCTGCCAACGCAGATTGATACCGGTGAAGAGCTGTTAGGCTTTCAGGATTGGTTTGTGTTGCGGCGCTGGCAGCCCCCGGTGCGCCAGGTAGTGCTGCCGGACGAGGGGCGGGCCACGGTGCCGGTGATGCGGGCCCTGAACCGGGCTGATGTTGTCATCATTGCCCCGTCCAATCCTTATGTCAGCGTCGACCCCATCCTGGAAACCTACCCGATCCGGGGCACGGTGGAAGATGTACCGGGCGTGGTCGTGGCGGTGAGCCCGATTGTGGGCGGCGACGCGGTCAAGGGGCCGTTGGCGAAGATGCTGGCGGATTGGGACCGGCCGGTCTCCCCCGTCACCATCGCTGACCATTACGGCGATCTGCTCGATGGCTTTGTCTACGACCAGGCCGATGCCGGCGTCTTCAGCGACGATCACGGCCCGCTGCTCTGCACGGATACGATGATGGTGGATGGCGCCGCCCAGGCCCGGTTGGCCCGCGAAATCCTCACGTTTGCCCTTGAGCTCAGATAAGCCTGAACCCATTTGATGAGTACCTGGTGCATTTTGCCGGTGCGTTCCCTGGCCGGCAGCAAGAGCCGGCTGGCGGGGCAGCTGGACGCAGCTGAGCGGGCGGCGCTGACCAGCCGCTTTGTCAGGCGGACGATTGCCGTATTGCAGGCTGTCCCGGCCATTGAGCGCATCCTGGTGGTCAGCCGCGATCCGGCCGTTTTTGCGTTGGTGGCGTCGGCTGGGGTGGTGGCGTTGTCGGAGGGGGAACCGGCCGGTCTGAACAGCGCCGTGGGCCAGGCAGTTGCTTTTCTCACCGCCCGGGGCGCGGCGCAAGCGCTCATCCTGCCGGCCGATCTACCCTTTGTTAGCAGCGCTGATGTCGAGGCATTGCTGGCGGCGGCGGGGCCTGGGCGTCTGGTGATCGCTCCGGATGAACGGGGGGATGGCACCAATGCGCTGTTGTTGAGCCTGCCGGCCCGGCTGCCTTTCCAGTATGGCGAAGGCAGCCAGGCGAGCCATCTGGCGGCGGCGGCGGCCCTGGGGCTGGCGACCCGCCAGGTCCAGCGCCCCGGTCTCGCCTTCGACCTGGACACCGAAGCCGACTGGCGCAGCTACCAGCGCCAGCTCGCCGACCCGTCGGGTTAGGCACCCGACGGGTCCACCACCCGACGGGTCCACCACCCGACGGGTCCACCACCCGACGGGTCCACCACCCGACGGGTCCACCACCCGACGGGTCCGGGACCCCTCAGTGGGTGACGAGGGGCAGGTGGAGCTGCCATAGCTGGTAGCCGCCAAATTCGTAGGCGCCGATGTCGCAGCGATCGGGGCGCAGGAAACCGCGCTGGTCGGCAGTGAGAAGGATGCTGTTGGGATCGAGGCAACCGGCCGGATCACCGCCATTAATGGCCGGACTGCCCGCCCCCAGCGCGTACGTGGCCGTCCAACCCCCATTTTCAGCCAGAGTACCCAACAGCGGATCGAGGCCAAACTGATTGTTGTCGTCAGGGATCTGGCACGGTGGCGAACTGGGATTGGCCAGGTTGCTGCCGCGGGTACCGATGAGATTGTAGCCAGTGGATTGCACCACCCCGAAACAGTCCGGGGCATTGATGATGTAGGGAAAAGGAGACTCATCATCATTGCCGTAGATCAGGCTGTTGCTGAGCAGCAGAATACCGGCAGTGCCGCCCCGGTAGATGGCGCCGCCCTGGCCCGCCCCATCGCCATTGGAATCCGCCCTGTTTTCGCTGGCTGTAACACTGAAAAGCCCGACATTGCCGCCGGCAACCATGTATATCCCGCCGCCAGAATCGCTGGCGCTGTTCCGAGCCAAAGTGCTGTTGCTCAGATAGGCGGCGCCGGCCGCGTCGACAAAGATGCCGCCGCCCTGGCTGGTGCTGATCCCTGTGTCAATGAGGCTGTCGTTGAAGAAAAGGACGCCATCTTTGACTTCGATCGCCCCGCCGTCCCCAGCCGCGGAATTGTTGTCGAAGGTGCTGCGATAGGTATGGACTGTGGCGCCATCGTCGATCTGCATACCGCCGCCATTGCCCAGGGCCCGATTGCCTGTCACCCGGGATTCAGTCATGGTCAGGACGGAGCTATTCCAGTAGGCGACAATGCCGCCCCCGTTGCCTATCTGATGGCCGCTCACAACGGTCCGAAACAGGGAGACATCACCGTAGACAAAGATCCCGCCGCCTCTGGCCGGGGTGTTTGAATTTGCGTCATTGTAGTTGTTGTCAATTTCGCAGTTGCTCAGGGCGGCCTCACCGGTGACGAATAGCCCCAGCCCGAGGTTCGTGCCTGCCTGACCCCAGGCATGATTTTGGCTGACCTGGCAGTTGATGGCTGTCAGAGAGCCGTCCATATGGATGCCGCTGCCGCGGACCTGGTTTTGTATGGAGATGCTCAAGTTTTCGTTTACAACCGTGTTGTTCAGATAGGTTTCACTGCCGTTGTCGCCATACAGCCCTGCTCCCGTCGCCATGGTGCTGCTCTTGAGCGTATTGGCCACGATATGCGAGTCGTAGAGGAAGAGGGTGCCCTGGTTGCGAATGCCGCCGCCCTGTAAGGGATCGCCTGAGGCGGTATTTTCAGTTACCCAAATGCGCTGGCCAATGAGCGTGGCCGAAGGGTCGATTTGAATGCCACCACCCTGGTCAGCCTGGCCATAGCGCAATGTGAGATCGGCCAGGCTGACGGTGACCGGGCCGCTGATGGTCAGAACCCGGCTGCTGCCATTTGCCGGCGTTGTCCCGGCCTGCAGAATGGCGTTGCCGTTTCCGCCTTGAATGGTGACGGATTTGTTGACGGTCACAAAGGGTTCCGTGAGCAGCGGATCCATGAGCAGGATCGTGTCGTTGCTGGCGGCCGCGTTGATGGCGGCCTGCAGGGAGCTAAACTGGCAGCCATTGTTGCAAACGGTCAGAGTCGCATCGGGGGCGGAGCCAGTTGCCAACACGAGTGGGCGACTGCTGGTCTGTGCCAGCAGGAGCCAGCCGAGACTGATGGTCAGGCAAAAAAGGATGACCAAGGGGTGATATTGTCGGACAGCATGTGTTGGTTTCATCGCGTTGCTCCTGGTGCTCATGTCAGAAAAGGTTTGTGCCTGTCATGTCGTACGGGCCTTTGACGGCTGATCATGGAGGGATGATAGAAAGTGAGTGTCCGAAAGGCGTCCGAGCCGCAGATATGACATTCCGAACCCCCGGCGCTGAATTAATACACTATCGGTAGCTGCGGCCCTTTTCTAGAATGAATTTGTAGCCGTCTCTGGTCTCCCTTGTCTTGACCAGTGACCGCATCGCGAACTTTGCCGGCCGCCGCCGGTGGCCGACCCTGTACTGAATTTGCAAACGGAGAATAACGATGGCAATGCTGGAAGAAGAAAAGCTGGACGTGGTCAAGGTTGAGCCGCGCCGGTTTACCTCACGTGAAGAGATCGTCGAGAGCCTGAAAGGCGGCCGCGATCTGTCCGGCGCTGATATGAGCGGCCTCGATTTGCGTGGCATCACGTTGGTGGGGCTGAATATGGCTGATGCGGATCTGCATGAAAGCGATCTAAGCGGGGCGACGTTGGCCGGCGCCAATATGGTCGGCGTGGACCTGAGCAATACCCGCATGCGGGGCGCGCGCATCGCCGGCGCAGACATGAAGTCGGCGTCGCTGCGCGGGGCGAATCTGCAAGATCTGCGCATGGCCGGGGTTGATATTTCCAAGGCAGATCTGACCGGGGCGGATCTGAGCAAGAGCCGTCTGTTGGGTGTGGACGTCGCTGGGGCTGACTTTACGGAGGCCAAGACGACGGATGCTCGCATGATGGTGGATTGGTCGAAAGCCCGGGTGCAGCCGAAGGAATTACCGGCCGGTTTCACCGTACCCCCGTGGGTACCGCTGGCCATTGTGGGCACCATCGCCTTCCTGGCGCTCCTGATTGGTCTGCGCCGTTGGCGCCGGCAATAGCCAGAGCCTGGATTGCGCTCAAGCCTGGCTACCCGTCACGGTAGCCAGGCCGCCAGTTCGCTGACCTCGTCCCGCCAGCCGCTTCCGTTTCGCCCGTTAACATCCGTTCCAGACAACATTGGAGCCACAACATGAAAGCGAAGTTTGCTCTCCCATTGGTCTTGCTGCTGCTATTGACCTCGGTCATGACAGCGGTTGCTGGCGATTACGCCAACGTATTGGGCTATGAGGTTACGTTTCTGGGCGCCGTGGACAATCCGAGTAATCCACCCACCTCGACCTGGACCTATGCTGTGACAGCCGATGGCGATGAGCCCGGCGCACTGAGCCATTGGTCATTGACCCTGGACCTCGCCACCTGCGCCGTGGTTGTCGCCCCGGCTGAAGCGTCGCTAGATGTGCCGCCTTACGCTTACGTGACACCCACGACAGACCCATACGGCTTCTGTGACCAACCCGGTATCACCTGTGTTGAGGGTTGCTACGAGGAAGTCACCTATGGTTACGACCCTACGACCGGTATCACAGGCATCAAGTTTGCCGATGCCACCAATAATGGGTCTGGCCTGGAAGTTGTGAATGTGGGTGATCCCAGTCTGACGCACATCTTCAACATTGAGCTGCTGGGTGTCTCGGCGGGCGCCCAGGCCGATGTGCCGTTTGGCATCAAGGCACCGGACGCAGCGACTGGCCTGATTACCGGGCCTGTTTGCAGCACGCCGACGGCTATTACCCTGGTGCCGACACCGGCCAGTAGCAGCGCCACCGAGCTGCTGCCGCCGGCCCTGTTTGCCCTGGCAGCCACTCTGTTGGTTGGGCTATACCTGGCCCTGAAGCGGCATGAGGCTACGCAGCCAGCACCGATTAGCTAGATGTTTTTAGCAGCTTTCGCACGGGGGAAGAGGTTGGCTCGCCGTCACAAACGTGGCGGCGAGCCTTTTTTTGTCTGTCTCGCCGCCGCCGGTCTGTGTTAAGATCAGGGTCTGTTGTCCCCACCGGCCGGTAGCCTGCTGCCGGTCCTTCCGCCTGGAGAAAAAGATGGATCGCCCCAATGTCCTGCTCATCTGTACTGATCATTGGCCGGCTGGCCTGTTAGGCTGTGCCGGCCACAGCCATATCCTCACCCCAACCCTCGACCAGTTGGCCGCCAATGGCGTGCGCTTCACCAATGCCTATTCCACCACGCCCATTTGCATTCCGGCCCGGCGCAGCCTCATGACCGGCACCACCGCCCAAACCCACGGCGACCGGGTGTTCAAGGAATATGAGCCGATGCCCGCCCATTTGCCGACGATGCCGGCGATTTTTGGCGAGGCGGGCTACCAATGTTTTGCCGTTGGCAAGCTGCATGTTTATCCGCAACGGGACCGAATTGGTTTTGATGACGTCATCCTGTACGAGGAGGGGCGCCATCACCTGGATAATCTGCGGGATGACTATGAACGGTACCTGGAAACGCAGGGTTTCACCGGCCAGGAACTCACCCATGGGATGGGGAATAACGTTTACACAACCCGCCCGTGGCACCTGCCGGAGCATTGCCATCCGACCAACTGGACCGTACGGGAGATGAGCCGTGTCATCCAGCGCCGGGACCCAACCCGGCCGGCTTTCTGGTACTGCTCTTTTGCCACCCCGCATCCACCGGTGACGCCGCCGCTGCCTTACTGGGAGATGTACCGCCAGCTCGGCGTGCCTGAACCGGTTTGCGCCGATTGGGCGACCAACTTTGCTGATTGGCCCTATGCGTTACAGGCGCGCTACCATGCCTGGCACGGTATGTCGGCTGCCGAAACCGAGCTGGCCCTGCAAGGTTTTTATGCCCAATGCACCTACATTGACCACCAGATGCGCTTGCTGATCGGTACTTTGCAGGAAGAAGGGCTACTGGACAACACGATCCTCATGTTTACCAGCGACCATGGCGATATGCTGGGCCAGCATGGGCTCTGGTCCAAGCCACCCCTGTTTGACGGCGCTGCCAATGTGCCGCTTATTCTGGTGCCGGTGGCTGGTGATGAGCGCGTCGGGCACCATCGCACTGATGACCGGCTGGCCTGCCTGCGCGACATCATGCCGACGTTGCTGGAACTGTGTGACATCCCCTGTCCCGAAACTGTTGAAGGCATATCACTTGTCGGCGCGGCGCAGCGCGACCACCTTTATGCCGAGGTGTTTGAAAACGACCGGTCCATTCGCATGGTGCGGGACGAGCGCTACAAGCTGATCTGGTACCCGGTCGGTAACCGGTGCCAGCTCTTTGATATGGTCGAAGATCCGCTGGAGATGGTGGATCTGGCCGACCGGCCGGAAATGGCGGATATCCGGGCCAGGCTCAGTGAGCTGCTGGTGAACCATTGCTATGGGACAGATCTGGCCTGGATCTCCGACGGGCGTCTGACCGGCGAGGCGGACCGGCCATTTGAGCGGCCACCAGTCCGCGGCTTGTTAGGCCAGCGAGGTTGGCGCTGATGGCTGAACAGGAAGGGAAGATGATGGCGAAAGAACCGGTCATTGTGTTGTACAAAGGCGGCCGGTTACCGGCCTGGTATCGGCTGCCGGCGGCGGAAAAGCAGCTCATCGAGCAGCAGCATGTCGACCTGATGCTGGCCGTGGCGGCAACGCGGGGGCTGCGCCGGCTGTCCGGCTATCGCTTGCTGACGCCGCAAGGGGTTTGGGAACGGATATGGGTCATCGCCTTTCCCGATCTGGCCGGGGCGGAGGCATGGATCGCAGCGGAAATGGCGCCGCCGTATGGCGCCTACGGCTATTACGATTATTTGCTGGCGCGGCCTCTGGCTGTACCGGCCGGTCTGGCCGCCCCCGCCCCGGTGACGCCGATGCAAGGCGATCCGCACCGGGTGCCACCCCTGTCCGTGGACCGCAGCCGGCTCACGATCTTTACCTTTGGCCGCCAAAGTGACGGGCCGGCCCTGGCGCAGGTGGGACCGGCCGGTCCGTTTGAGGGGTTTCACCTGATGACGCCCCAGGCAGAGTGGGACACCGTCTGGCTGGTCGAGCAGCCGACAATGGCGCTGGCCGAAAATTGGCTGGAAGCGGCGGCGCAGGCGACCGAGATCCCTTGCAGCTTTTTGCTGACGCGTCCCTGGGCGCCGGCCTATTTTGCCGCCTGGTTGCCACCGGCCCGTTAACTCGTCTGGAGGCCAAGGAGGCGCCCGGCGGTGCCGCCCATGATGGCCGTCAGATCGGCCGGGCTCAGAAAGTCACAATAATGTTCCAGCCAGCGGCGGGATTGACGATAAGTGCAGAAACGATTCTGGAACGGCATGTCGGTGCCCCATAACAACCGGTCGGCGCCCAGACGCTGGACCAGCAGCGCCAACGTCGGCCATACCTCCCGGTAGGGAAAATCAAACAGATCGCCCAGACGTACCGGAAAGCAGACCTCCAGATGGCAATTGCCGGCCTGAAACGGTTGCCAGACCGCTTCGGGTAACCGGATCTGGTCGCCATCCAGGAAGAGCCGCCAGGGGAAGCCATGGGTGAGGCTACAGGTGACCCCCGGATAGCGCTCGAGCCAGCGCTCCAGAATGGCCAGCTCCTCCAGGTAGCCCTGGCGCTGCTGGGCGGCCGTGGCAGCGCCGGACAGGCTGGCCGGCCCTGTGCCCAGCGTCAAAAAGATGGGGACATCCAGGGCGATGGCGGCTTCCCAGAAGGGACGGAAATAGCCATCATCCCAGGGTTCGGGACTACTCAGATAGGCGAGCTGGGGAATAAATTTGATGGCGTGCAAGCGGTGGACCTGGATAGAGGTCATTAATTCGGCGATGACCGCATCCGTTTCGGCCTGGATACGCCATTCGTCGACCGGCGCCATCGCCCGCAGCCGATCAGGGAACTGGCTGATACAGTAGGCCAGAAAGGCGGCGTCGCGCCCCAGCATCGGGTCGGTATGCAGGAGGGCTGCGTCGACGCCGGCGTAATCCATCTCGGCGATGAGGTTGCCGGCGCTATAGGCCATATCGGGCAGATTGGGCGGCAGGAACTGTTTGGTGTAATCGCTGCCGTCGACCGTCCAGAGTACGCGACCGCCAGCCCGGTCCAGGCGAAATTGCCGGTCGGGCAGGTCGCCCAGGGGGTCATAACCGGCTGGCGAAAGGGGTTGTGAGCTGGCGGGTTGCCGGTCGGGCAGCCGGTAGGCAGGTTGATGATGGGCAGCATGGGCGGCCTGCAGCCAGCGCAGGTGAGCGGCGCTGCTGGGATGACCGGCCGGACTGTCCAGCGGGGGAAAACAGTAGACGTGAGAGTCGATGATCATCGGGATAGTCCTGCTTGGGTGTGGCTAGCCAAATTGCTGGGGGATAATGCCGCCGTTGGCGCCGGGCGGGATGGCCAGCCAGCGCGCGTTGTAAAGCGCCTCCTCAGCATTAAAGACCCGGCCATCCGGCAGGCGGTATTGGTTGGGCGTGCCTGGCGGCAAGCCGGAAAGCAGCGCCGGCAGACGCTCCCGATCAGTAGCCAGCTGGTTATGAACTTGGTCCCAGCTAAAGCGCTCATATAGCCAGGCGCGCATCCGGGCGCAGCGTTCCGCCTGGTCAGCTTCCCCGGCCAGATTTTGGCTTTCCAGCGGATCCGCTTCCATATCAAAAAGCAGGCGCGCGCCCCGTTCAACCTCGACATATTTCCAGCGACTATCCTGCACAGAGCGCCAGGCGGCGTTGGGCGCGTCGTCCGCTGTTTGGCCATGATTGATGCGGACGCCGTAACGATAGGTAGCGCTGGGGCTGAAGCGGCGGGGCGAGTCCGGCGCTGCCGGATCATGAACCAGGCTGCTCAGGTCAAAGCCATCCAGTCCGGGCGGGACGGGGAGGCCGGCCAGGGCGCAGGTGGTGGGGAACAGATCCAGCAGGGAGACCGGCTGGTTGACGGCCTGACCGGCCGGTCCACCCGGCAGCGCGATGAGCAGCGGCACGGCCACGGATGCCTCATGATACAGCTGCTTGCCCCAGATATCGTATAGTCCCAACATTTCGCCGTGATCAGAGGTATAGATGACGATGGTGTTGTCCAGCAAACCCGCGTTTTCCAGGCCGTCGAGCAGCTCTCCGATGCAATCGTCGACAAAATCGACGCAGGCATAATACGCTTCCCGCCCGGCCAACGCCTCGGCGTCCGTTTCATTGTGGACCCGGGCCTGGGCAAATGGCTCCAGGCTGGCGCCCTCGGGTGTCGGCGCTGGCGGCACCTGGCCCTGATAGCGCCGGATATAGCGACCGGGGGCCGTCAGAGGGGCATGGGGGCGGCCGTAGGAGGCGCAGACAAACCAGGGTTGTTCCGGCTGCTGGTCCTGATGTTCCAGCAGGAAAGCCAGCGTTTCCCGCGTCACGACTACATCCTGCATCAGACTTTCCGGGATTTCGCTGACGCCGGCGCTGCGGGCCTGGGCGTAGCCGGGATACATGTGTAATGGGTCTGGCTGGTGGCCGAGGCCATGCCGCAGATCACCATACGGCCGGTGTTGAAACCCCTGCATCTGGTCCCGGCCGCCAAAATGCATCTTGCCGACCAGGCAGGTCCGGTAGCCATGATTGGCAAAATGGGCCGGCCAGGTGAGGTGCTCGGGAAAAATGATCCAATGGTTGGACCAGGCGGCGCAGCGATGGCTTTCCAGCCCGGTCAACATCGTCATTCGGCTGGGGGTACAGACCGGGTTGGCGCAGGTGGCGTGGTCAAAACGGACGCCGCGGGCAGCCAACCGGTCCAGGTTGGGCGTTTGCACCAGCGGATCGCCGGCAAAGCCGGCCACATCACGATGATGTTCATCGGTCATGATCAGGAGAATATTTGGGCGTTCAGGCATAGGGAACCCTCCAGAGTGGCGATTGGCAGCATAAATTGACAGCGCTCGGTTGGCGGCTAAACGGCCAACCCAGGGCTATTCGTCAGCCAGCAGGAGCTGCCGGGTTAATTGGATGTGGCCCAGGTGCAGGGCGGTGTGTTCGATAGCATGCAGGATACACCAGCGGACGTTGAACTGACGATCACCCCGTTCCCGATTGTCGTCAAGCTCAGCGGCGGTGAGCCCCGCCAGGACTTCGCGGGTGGTCGCGCCGCTGTGTTCCAGGGCGGTGATGAGGGGGGCGGCGTCGACCGCGGTGGCGATGAACTCATCCGGCCGGTGGCGTGTCTGCGGCAAACCGCCGACAACCTGCCCGATCCATTCATATTCCGCCCCGGCAATGTGGCTGCTCAAGACCGCCAGGCTGTTGGTCTCATGGCTCTCGTCGTACAGCGGGCGCTGGTTGAGTAGAGCAGCCGGAAACGCCCGCAGGATGGCGATCACCTCGCCGCGCAAGCCTGACAGGACTTGTTCGTAATTGGCGCATTCAGCAAGCATCGTTTCCTCCAGGTCATGAAAGTGTGAGGGGTGAGATTGAATTGTTACCAATCAACCTATCATACGCAGTTGCTCAATTCAGGGAAAGGAACGCGGCCTGGGCAGAGTCGTTAGGGAAGCGGGGCCATAGCCGTAGGGGCCAGGCAACCGGGTAATACAGTTGCTCCGGAGCAAGGCGCTGGCCACCGGTTGCCTCGCCCCTACGATGGGCTGTTCTCCGTAGGGGCCTGGGGCACGGGTTATACGCTGGCGACTGGCGCCCCGTTCTTGAGGTCCGCCTGGATGGTGCTGAGCCGGCTGTAGATGTTCGGGTTGTCGTTGACGAAGTGCCAGAACGCTTCCTGGGCGTTGGTGGCCGGCTGGCCGGTGTAACGGCCGAAGCAGATCTGCCGGCTGAAGCGAACCCCTTCGACGGGGACGATGGCGACCTGCTCCATGACCAGCCGGTCGACGACGATCCGGGAGACAAAGCCAGCGCCGAGCCCTTCCTGAACGGCCAGGGCAATTGCCTCTGAGTTACCCAGGACCAGCAGCGTATTGAGGTCGCGAATGCTGACGCCGGCGGCGGCCAGGGTCTCATTGACCACAGTCTGGGTGCCAGAGCTATTCTCGCGAAAGATGTATTCCGCCTCGTGCAGTTCGTCGGGCATGATGGAGCGCCGGGTGGCCCAGCGATGTTTTCGGGGCACGATCATAACGATTTCATCGCGCATAAACGGCTGGAATTCGACATGATCATACATCGTGGTGGGCTGGCTGGAGAGGGCGAATTGGACCTCGCCGCGGTTCAGCGATTCCAGCGACATTGTCTGGGTTGATACGCGGCAGGAGACGCGCACCTGGGGATATTGGCGGTGGAATTCGGTCAGGAGCAGGGGGAGGATGTACTTGCCCGGGGTGGTGCTGCAGCCAACGTGCAAATGGCCATAGACTTCACCTTGCAGCGAGCGCATCGTTTCTTCGATGGCGACAGCCTGGTTGACCAGGCGACGCGCCAGCGGCACCAGGGCCATGCCGGCGTCGGAGAGCGCGACCTGGCGGCCTTCCCGTTTAAACAGTTCCACGCCAAGCTGGCGTTCCAGGTTGCGAATTTGCTGGCTGACGCTGGGCTGGGTCATATGCAACCGCCCGGCAGCCTCGGTGAAATTGGCCGTTTCGGCCGCTTCGAGAAAGACATTTAGTTGGCGAAGCTCAAGCATGATCTACCTCATCTGCCGGCCGGTAATTGATCAACCTCTATTCTTCGCGTCTCAAAAGCCACATGCCACTGAGCCTAAAATAACATCTCCCTATGATGCTCATAACAAGTTGTAATAGCCCTGGGCTATCAAAACCATTGATTTGCATAGGCTCAGATTATACAATCATAACAGCTTGTGAATTTTTTCGCAAGCGTGTTTTTATCTACCGGCCGGTCTCAATCATGATACTGGCCTCTGACACGCACTGTCGTTTTTGGCAGGAGGAGTATCATGCGCGAGCGGAAGCCCCGGGCCCGATTCTGGCTAGGGGTGCTTATCCTCACCTTAACCATCCTGAGTGCGGTGTTCATCGAAGCGGCGCCCCTGAGCGCCCAGGAAGGCACGGAACCGGCCGATGTTATCGCCCAGGCCGGCTCTGATTTTGATGCGCCCATTTCCACGGCGGATCACAGTGAATTTGCGGAACTGGCCGGCCCCTTTGCCACTGGCCCCGATGTGACAGCAGCCTGTCTGAAATGTCACACCGAGGCGGCTGAGCAAATGATGGCCACGACCCACTGGACGTGGGAGGCGATCGCCCCGGATGGCGGCGAAGTCGGCAAGAACAATGTGATCAATAACTATTGCGTGGCCGTCACTTCCAATGAACCCCGCTGTACGAGCTGTCATACCGGCTACGGCTACACCGACAGCAGCTTTGATTTCAGCGTCGAGACCAATGTCGACTGTCTGGTTTGCCATGACACAACCGGCACCTACAAGAAATTCCCGACGGGCGCGGGCCATCCGGTCTATGAGCCGAAGGAATTTCCGGCCGGTAGCGGCAATATCTGGCAGCCGCCTGACCTGGCCCTGGTCGCCCAGAACGTGGGTGAGACCAGCCGGGAGACCTGCGGCGCCTGCCACTTCTATGGCGGCGGTGGCGATGGCGTCAAGCATGGCGACCTGGATTCCTCCATGGCCAACCCGAGCTTTGATCTGGACGTCCACATGTCGCCCGACGGCGAAGATTTCACCTGCACAACCTGTCATACAGCGGACAACCATCAGATCTCTGGCAGCCGCTACGAGATGGCCGCCCATGACACTGGCGAAGCGATCCCGGCTATGGACGAAGATCTGGCCACTTGCGAATCCTGCCACGGCACGGAGCCGATGGCTGATCCCAAGCTGAATGACCACGTCGATACGATCGCCTGCCAGACCTGTCATATTCCCGAGTTTGCGCGCGAACTGCCCACCAAGATGTGGTGGGATTGGTCCAAAGCCGGGCAGATGAACGCGGAAGGCGTGCCTTACGCGGAGAAAGATGACAATGGCTGGGTCGTCTATGACACTAAGAAGGGTGAGTTTGTCTGGGAGATGAATGTTCAGCCGGACTACGTCTGGTTTGATGGCAACGTGAGCTACCTGGCCGCGACAGACACCATCGACCCGGATAGTGTGGTGGACATCAACACCTTCCATGGCAGCCCGGATGACGGTGTATCCCGCATCTGGCCCGTCAAGACATTCACCGGTATTCAGCCGTATGACGCCGGCAACAATGTGCTGGCCATCCCGCACCTGTTTGGCAGCGATGACGCTGCTTACTGGAAGACCTACAACTGGGACGCGGCGCTGGCCGCCGGCATGGCAACGGCTGGCTACGACTACAGCGGCGAATATGGCTGGGTCGAAACGCAGATGCTGTGGCCGACCACCCACATGGTCGCCCCGGCTGAAGACGCGCTGCAATGTGAAAGCTGCCATACGGATGACGGCCGCCTGGAGAACGTCGAAGGCGTTTATATTCCGGGCCGGGACAACAATGCTATCGTCGACAACCTGGGTTGGGGCATTTTGGGCCTGGCTCTGGTTGGCGTCGTGATTCATGGCGGCGCCCGCATTGCGCTGGGCAACAGGCGTGAAGAGCGCTAGAGAGGAAACGTGTTATGAGACGCCACTATGTTTACAAGGCTTTCGAGCGCTTCTGGCATTGGGCCCAGATGATCCTGGTCTTTGCCATGGTTATTACCGGCTTTGAGATTCACGGGACCTATCGCTGGTTGGGCTTTGAGACGGCGGTGCGCTGGCACAATCGGGCCGCGTACGCCCTCATCGTTCTGATCGTCTTTGCCATCTTCTGGCATTTCACCACGGGGGCGTGGAAAAGCTACATCCCCACGGGAGCCAAAGTCAGCAAGCAGATCCAATATTACACGGTGGGCATTTTCAAGAATGAGCCCCATCCGTACAAGAAAACCGAGCTCTCGCTCAAAAACCCGCTGCAGCAATACTCCTATCTGGCGTTGAAGCTGCTGGTCATCCCGATTCAGGTGACGACGGGGTTGCTCTACTTCTACTACAACCGCTGGCCGGAATGGGGCATCGGTTGGGGGTTGAACTGGGTGGCCATCGTCCACACCCTGGCCGCTTTCGGCATCGTCGCCTTCGTCATCACCCATGTGTACGCGACGACGATGGGGCAAACGGCGACCAGCAATCTGAAAGCGATGATTACCGGCTGGGAAGAGTTCCCGGTTGAAGAAGAGGAAGCAGAAAGTGACCTGGCTCTGGGCCAGGTTGGTAGCGACTAACCCCGATATTCTCCTATCGCCAGGGGTGTGAGCGCCCGCCACCGACCCACCACGGTGGCGGGTGCTTTTTTGCGTGCGTGGCCCAATTGCCAGCCCGTCAAAGGGTCGTGGTTCAGGGCGCCACGAATGTCAGCGTTGTCAGGCGGAGGCTTGGCTGCCGGGCGGATGTGGGCTCATGGTCCCAGGTAAATGTGAGCTGATTATCGTTATCAGGTTGGAGCAGGGTGTTGGTGACGGGCAGGGCGTAACTCGCCGCCGGCGCCATGGCAGGTAATTCGCCCAGCAACTGGCCGTTCAGGTGGACGATGGTGGGCCAGGCGGATTGGCCGGTGACAACCAGTTGCCAGGGGCTGGCGGCGAAATCGGCCGTCACGGTGGGGAGGATGATGCTGCTTTCGGCGCAGATGGCCAGGAGGTCGTTACCGGCCGGTTGCCAGCCCACCAGCAAGGCGCGGATTTTGGTGGGACCAGGACCCGTGGCGTCCCGGCTGATGACCGGAAAGAAGAGCTGGGCCGCCGGCCTGAATGCCGGCACAATTGCTGGGGGCGTTGGCTTCTCTGGTGCCAGCCATTGCCGGGTGGCGCGATCGTTCAGATAGCGGGCATCAGCTCGCGTAATTTGCTCCCATTGATCAAAGCCGGGAACGATGAGTTCGCCGTCGGCCAGAAGCTGAGCGTTGAAGTCGGCGTTGCGGGCGCATAACATCTGTTGGCTGGCTAAAAATTGCGGGTAACGCCAGTCGAAGATGTAGCCGGGGCGCAGATTGACATCCGGCGCCAGGGCGTTGCCGTTCCAATCGGTGATGTAAGAATTAAACAGGCCGCTGCCGCTGTGAATACCCAGACTGATGACAGCAAGGAGGCTGCCGATGCTCCAGAGGAGACTTGTCCAGACGCGGGTGGTGTTCGCCTGGCCTGGTGCGGCGCCATCGGCCCATATGAGGATAGCCAACAGGAAAAACGCGGGCAGCAGGTCAGTCAGCAGCCTGGGGCCAAAGCTGTAACCACCCCACCAGACGTTAAAACGGGCGATGACCAGGAGGTGGGCGGCGATCCAGAGCCAGCTCAGCCAGAACCAGGGCAGCCGCCGCAAGCGTTGCCAGCGTAGCAGGCTGAGAGCCGGCAGCAAAAGCAGAAAGGGGCTGAAACTGAAAAGCCCCCGCGACGGGCTGAACAGCAAGCCGAAGAGGGCCAGCGGCAGCGGCGTTTGCAGATCTGGATCAAAGCCCTGGACGCCGCCCAGCGCCGCCGGCAGGTAATAAGGGTGCAAGGGCAGGCTGAACTCACCGTAATAGATGAAAACCAGCCCGAGCAAGCAGACGATTGCAGTGCCGGCTATTCGCAGGAATTGTTGCCGTTGCCAGATGAGGCAGTAGAACAGGGTCAGGCCGATAAAGATGGCGGTCGAGGGCCGGCTCAGGTAGGCCCAGAAGAGCGCGCAGCCGAGCAGATAGGGTTCGTACCAGCGAAATACCCTCTTCTCAAGTCGCAGCAACAGCCACAAAGCAGACAACAGCGCCAGCACCGCCACATTGAGATTCCACCAGGCCGTAGCCAGCGTGCTGATCCAGCTGCTGCCAAAGGTAAAAACGGTTGCCAGCAGGAGCGAGGGCCAGTAGCCCAGGCGGGTGCGGGCGACGGCATAGGCCAGCAGGAGAATGGCCGCGACTGAGAGCGCACTGAGTCCGTTTTGCAGAGCGCGGTCCCGGTTCATATCGCTCATTTGCCAGCCGGCCCAGCGGGCCACCATGACAACCGGGAGCGCCAGCAGGGAGGGCCCCAGGGGGTAGGCATAATAACGCTCACCGTTGATCGCATTGATCCGGTAGTTGCCCTTGAATTCAGGGCCAAGCTGGACTTCGTATGGGTCCAATTTCAGGGAACGATGTTCCAGGATGGCCTGAGCGGTGAGCAGGCTCAGGCGCGGGTCGCTGTTGGCGCTATCCTGGGGGGAAAAATAGGCCAGGCCAAAGGCCGCCAGGCTGAGGGAGATGAGGAGACTGGCCCGAAACAGTAACTGCCGGATACCAGAGGCGGCCGGCAGCCCCAGCCAGTTTTCGACGATGTTCAGCAAGTGCGCGGCGGACATAGGCAAAATCGGCAGGCCCCAAAGGTGACAGACGAAAAGTCAATTTATAGGCCAAATTTGCCGTGGCGCCAACCGGAGTACAACCTGTGCCTGACCTTGAGACTATGGGTCCGGCGGCGTACCGGCATCGGCCGGGATGGGCGGGCCATCGGTTAACCGGCTAATGGCGGAGCAGGTGACGAAGTGGACATCGCGCCACAGATAACCTCTGTCATTAAAGGTGTCGATATCCTTGACCCAGCGTTTTTCGGTGCCGTCGAGCAAATAGATGTTGGGGCTCTGGGTGCATTTGAGCAGGATGGGGGCATCGCCCTGTTCAAAGATGAGGTCCTGGATCTCAACTGGCAATTTCAGGATGTCGGCTTCTTTCAGGTTGTTGCCAAAGAGCCAGGGGATGGCCAGGAGCAGGAGCAGGCTCCAGGCAGCGTAGGCGATGGTGCCGGCGGCGAAGGCATGCTGGATGCGGGCCAGCCAGGTGGTGCTATTGGCGCGTAGTTGACCTTGCAGGAGATAACCGAGCAGGCTCAGATTGATCACATTCCAACCGATAAAAGCCAGCCGGTTCGGCGTCAACTGGTCGACGGTGGTGCGGTAGATGATGGCTGTGAGCGCATAAAGGCCGACCAGCAACGTCAGGCCGGCGACGGCGCTGAGGGCCAGCCGGAGCCAGCGATGCAGGTGAGCCGGCAGATCGGCCAGCCGCACCGGCGTGGCGCCGACCAGCAGACCGGCGACGGCGAATAACAGGCCATTGTAGATGATGAGGACATCCCGGTTGTCAAACGGTTCGCGGAAGTTAAACGGGATAAAGGCGAGATAGACGGTCAGGACAAGCAGGGTGAGGGGCAGCAGGAGGCGCATCAGCAGGGCGACGAGCTTGCTGAGCCCTTCGTCGAATGATTGGTTAGCGACCGGCCGGTCCGGACGATAAATCACGGCCACCCCGATCACCGGCAACAAGCCGGCGCCCCCGGCGACGAGCAGCCGCTGCATCCAGGTGGCAAATTCCACCCCCAGGGCGTTAAAAAGCCCAAAGGTGATGCCGAGGAAAAGGCCGCCGGCGCCCACTGAGAAGCCGCCCACGATGAAGACATCCAGCGACTTCATAATAAAGGCAAAGCGGCTGTGGGCATCGCGTTCATCAAAGAGGAGCAGTGCGCCCACACCGGACCAGGCAAGCAGCGGGATATGCAACATCATCAGGGTGAGATATTGCTCCTGCAAAGGGCGGGTACCGGCTTGCGGATAGACGCCAACGACGTAAAAACCAAGCAAAATCAGGAGGGTGCTGATGATAACCGGCCGGCGCCAGCCACGGCGACCGGCGGCGGTCAGATAGATCATCACCGTGCTGGCGGAGATGGGCGCGGCGAGTAGCATCAATACGGGCAGCCATTGTTGTGATTGCCGCAGCGTTGGCCCGACCAGGTCCAGCATAAACCGGTCTTCGTCAGACAACAGCCAGAAGAGGAAGCCATTAAAGAGGGCCAGCGGGATGAGCCAGCCCCAGGCGATGACGGCCTGTTTGACCTGGGCGGCGCTGTATTCCAGCCGGTGGAACCAGGCGTCGTAGAGCAGATTGCCGGGGGCGGCGACCCGGCTGGCCTTGATCGCCTGCCGGAACGCTTCGGCTTCACCGGCGGCGGCGGCGCCACGGTAGAGATGTTCAAGCTGGCCGGCGTCGCTGGCCAGCTGGCGGATTTGGTCGAAGTAGGGACCGGCCGGATCCTGGCCTGGGGGCATTTTTTCTTTCAGGTCGGCGGGGCGCATTTCAGAATCCATCGTGAACCTCCATCAGGCTAATGCCTAATTTAGTTAGGTATCGGGAGGATAGCCAAATGCGTGATCTTTGTCAACAAGTTGGCGGAACGAGTAGGTCAAACGTAGGCTGGCCAGAACGGCTCTACGCGCAGTGGGTCGCACCGCGTTATGATCTCGAACATGCCAACAGCTGAACGCGGTGCAACCCACTGGATTTGCGTAAGGCCTATGCGGTGCAACCCACTGGATTCGCGCACTGCCTATGCGGTGCGACCCACTGGACGACGAGTGAGCGGTTAGCGGTCAATCATGACACCATGAACGCCATCTTCCAGGGAGGTCCAGCCGAACATGGTGCCTTCCGCCCCGATGGCATTGATGGTTGAGTAAAAGGCCCCGGGCATGTCGATCAGGACGGTTTCGCCCCGATCATACAGCCAGAACTTGCCGTCAAGACTGCCTACGACCTGACCGCGATTGTTGATGCCGCGGAAGGCGCTTTCGTGGGCCAGGGTGTCCTCTGGCGGATAGTAGTTGATCGTGCCGTCGGGTTCCATGATGAAGGCATACGAATAGGTGGCAAAATCAGTCACACTACCGACGATCTGCCCTTTTTCATTGATTTCGTGGATGTCGGTGATACCGGCCGGTAACCCCGGATCGGGCGGGGGCACATCGATTGGATAGGTCAGGACGCCATCAGCCCATTTGAAACCCCGGTAGACGGCTGGATAGGCTTCAGTATAGATACCAACGATGACGCCGCTGTTGTTAATCCCGGAAGCGGATGTTTCGACGGCGCCTGGTACGGCGAGCGATATGAATTCGCCATGCCGGTCGAGCAGGAACCCATAGAATTCAAAATTCTCGTTGGCGTAGAAGCCCACAATATCACCGCGATCATTGATATCGAAGGCAAAGCTGAATGGCGAATCTTCCACTGGGAGTGTCACAAAATCGCCATTGTCGTAGAGAAATGCATGACCCCCAGCGGCGTCAAAGTAGCCACCAACGGCCTGCCCATGGCCATTGGCCCCATCGAAATAGGTGGCCCCGGCGCCCGGGAAGTCTAGCAGCGTCACCTCATACGTCCTGGCCTGACTGCCAGCGACGGCGGGTAACGCGGCAAACAAGGTCGCCAGGATGACGACCAGCACGACAGCTAACCTCTTCATTTCCATATTCCTCCTGGCCGGCAGACGTACTGCCGACCTGAAAAACGGTTACAAAAAGCCGAAATGTTGAGAGCCGAGGATCAATAGATGGCAGGGATGTGGTAGTACAGTGTCCAATTTATGTTGGTGGGTTCACCGAGACATGTCTGGGGCTATATCAGATATCAGTCGAACTATTTCAGGTTTTAATATCAGATGAGCGACCAGCTTTTGGCTATGTGTACATTATGTTTATGGACTAAGCCGGGGCTTGTTGGGCACAATTTTTCTGCCCATAGCATAGAGAATGGTGTGAAATGGCAATAAGTGATGAAATACACCAAAGACGGCAATCGAATGTCATGTGTAGGGCTGTTAGGCCGCACCGCGAAGGCCGAACGTGAATTCAGTGGGTCGCACCGCGTTCAGCAGTTGGCATGTTCGAGATCATAACGCGGTGCGACCCACTGGGCCGGCGTTATTGGCGGTGCGACCCACTTCCCACTGGATTCGCTCACCCACTTCTGCGTCACGGATCGCCCTGAGCAAGCGGCCGTATTGGCGATTGTAATCTGCCAGGCTCAGCTTCCGTGGGGGTTGATGGTATGGATGCGTAAAAAGGGTGAGCTGGACCTCTTGAAAGGCTTTCGTCAGAAACGAATAGGCGTGGCTAAATTTCAGAATGGGATCGTTAACCGACATGGCCAGGTAGCAGTGCTGAGCGTATGGCAAGGGCAAATCAGGGAACTGGACTGTCAGAATTTCTTCCATCTGGCAGGTCAGAACATCCAGGGTTGTTCTGCTGAGAGTGGCCAGCCTATGTCTGAGAAGTTCCGGGTACTCTAAATTTCCCAACCTAATAATGATATCTGCTGCCAGACGTCCCCAGAAAGGATGGTGCAGCAGTGCCAAAAAGCGTTCCTGTACCCAATCTTGACGCAACAGCCGTATTAGCCCATGCATTAACTGTTGCCGCTCCGGCGAGTAGGTCAGGGTCGTGGGTCCGATACAGGGCGCCAACAAAACCAGGCTCTTGATCCGTTCGGGAATACGGTGCATCGTCTTCATGGTTAGGATGCCACCAAACGAAAACCCGATCAGCGTTACCTGATCGATTTCAAGTGCATCCAGCAAAGATTCAATCGTTTGCGCAGTGAGATCACTCGAATAGGCGCCGGCAAATGGTGCCGACCCGCCATGGCCCGGCAATTCAAAAAAGAAAGTCCGGTAATATTGACCGATGAATTGGGTTAACGGCTGCCAATCCTCCAGGCGGGAAATTGTTGCCGGGAGCAACAAGGCCGGCGTGCCGCTGCCTACTTCCATGACATGGAGTCGCGTCAAGGGCAAATCAACTGCAAAAGTTTTGGGTTCCAGCGCTAACATGGCAACCTCCCTTGTTGAGTGTGCAGATAAATTTGCATAGATCCAGCATACTGAGGCCGGTGGCCGCTGCGTATGTGGCCATCCTTAAGATCGCTAAAGCTGCACTTAAGGAATCGGTCAGTCAACCTGAATCTGTTGTTGCTGGCAGGTTGGCGACGCTATGATAGATTTGGAGGACGCTGCTGCTGCTGGCTGGCGTGGCAGGATGAAGCGTTTCATGGCATGGTCGTTGTCACAGGACCGCTGATCGACAATGGGAGTTTTTGAGATGGATGGGTCAATCGATAGTTTCTTTGGCGAGTACAGATTTTTGAGCAACTTTTGGCCGGCACCTATTGAACTGTTTGGAATCACATTCCCTACCGTAGAACATGCCTATGTCTATGCCAAAATTGACGGGAACACCGATCCTGCTTCGCTTCGCCTCAAGTCCGACATTCGCCATCGTCTGGAGCAGCCTGACGAGGTTAAGCGAGCGGGCATGGAGGCGCTGTTACGGCCTGACTGGAACTATGTCCGCTTGCCCATCATGACGATGCTTGTCTCCGCCAAATTCAACCAGCATCCGGATCTGGGCGAGAAGCTCGTTGCGACCGGTCAGGCGCAACTGACGGAGGGGAACCATTGGCACGATAATTTTTGGGGAGATTGCTCCTGTGCGAGTTGTGATGGGATCAGCAAACAAAACAATTTGGGCCTTATCTTGATGGCGGTACGGGCCAATCTGGGTAGCGACAAACAACTATGAAAATTGTCTCAGTTGGCGAGATTACGATCGATCATTATCTCAGGCAGCGACAGCGCTATGTTGGCGGCATATCGCTCAACTTTGCCGTCAATGCCAAACGAAGTGGGGCTGATACAGTTTCCTTGATCAGCTGTGTTGGCGATGGTGCTGAAGGGCAAAGGGTGCTGGACACATTGCAACGGGAAGGGGTGGACCATGCCCACGTCTATGTCATGCCAGGCGACACGGCTGTTTATGAGCTTGAGGTGACCGATAGTGCTGAAGGGATAGTGCCCGCAGGTGGTTATCGCGCCAACGTTTTGCGGCAGTTGGTCCTGGATCAGCGCAGTGCCGCTTTTATTATGGCGCATGACATTCTGGTTACCATGTACGGCCAATTTATGCCGGAGGTATTGCTGGACCAGCTCCTGCTGCCCGCCAAACGGATCAAACGCGTCGTCGATTTTGGGGATTGCAAAAATGGACGGCACGACATGTTCAGTGCCGAACTCTTTGATCAGATCGAACTCGCTTTTATCACCGGCGACGAACAGGCTATCGCGGCGCTACGACCTTTTGTCGAGCGTTCGAGGTGTCAGTTTGTGGTCACGCTAGGAGCTGCGGGCAGTGTAGCTCTGACGCCTGAGAAGCGTTTTGAGCAGGCGGCGATAGGGGTGGACCGGCCGGTTGACACAAACGGTTGCGGCGACGCCTTCCAGGCCGCTTTCACGGTGAGCTATTTTCAGGACGGTGATTTGCAAACCGCCCTGAGGCGCGGCGCGCTGCGGGCCGCCGAAGTTATTACGCACTATGGGTCGTTTTCGCAAGAGGGGTGGGCTTATTAGGGAAGCGACAGTAGATTGCTGATGTCCAGTGGGGCGCGATGTCCAGCGCCGTACAGTGGGTCGTACCGCGAAGACCGTACGCCCAGTGGGTCGCACCGCGTTATGATCTCGGGCTTGCCTGATGCTGAACGCGGTGCAACCCACTAGACTTCGCATTGGACAATGTGGGGATTCGTGGCTACTCTGGGTGCGCCAAGAATGAGAAAAGAAACGCTAAAGGTTGAGATTTCATGCAAGCTGTCCAGAAAGATAATTACACTCACCGCCAACCCAACTCCAACGATTGTTTCGTTTGTGGCCGCCATAATCCGGTCGGCTTGAAGATGGCTTTTTTCCACGACGGGCAGCGCTCGGTCTATTCCGAGGTGGCCATTCCAGAGCATTTTCAGGGCTACCCGGGCATCGTCCATGGGGGCGTGGTGGCGGCGATTTTGGATGAGACGGTGGCGCGGGTGTCGATGATCGGTGATCCGCATCATTTTATGATGTCGGTGAAGCTGGAGGTGAAGTATCGCCACCCGGTGCCGACCGAGACGCCGTTGCAGGTGGTGGGGGAGATCGTCAAGCTGCGTGGCCGTCTGGGCCAGGCGGTTGGCAAATTGCTCCTGCCCGACGGTCAGCTCATCGCCGAAGCCGCCCTCACCCTGGCTGACGTGCCGCAAGAGATTTTGAGCAGCGCAAATTTGGAAGCGTTGGGGTGGTATGTGGGGTAGCGGCCAGTATGGCCTGCGGCCTTTCAGCGGTCAGTACGGGCCAGGCCCTTTCGGTGAGTGCCGCGAATCTGCTGATCGTTGAAAGCAGCGCGTACTGACTGCCGAAAGCGTAGCGTACTGAAAGGCCGCAGGCCGTACTGACCGCCGAAAGAGAGCGCAGCGAACGTGCTGTCACCTTTCACTCTTTCTACATGGAACTGGTGTGCTAATCCGCTTACAATGGGGGGCAGGATGGATTGGCTGGACTGTTTGGCGGCGGTCGCTGGGAGGGGTAACCCGCGTGTGTATTCCCGGTGGGCAAGCGCTGCGCCCCGGTTGGACGGTATCCCAGCTACCCGCAAGCATCATGAGCAATGACCTGGACCCGCAACATCTGAGCCGTGGTTTTATCGCGGAACGTCGCGCTGATTCGCTCACCATGTTGCTGCCGATCGTCGTGAGCGCGATGACCTTGACCGGCATCATCGTGGCTGCGCTGACGTTTCGAGACGATTGGACGAAGTATTGGAGCCTCTGGTTGGGGGTGGTGGCTTCGCCGGTCTCGGCCGCTCTGAGCTGGCGTTACCTGGGGCGGGAACGTCAATACCTGGCTGCCCATCTGTTCCTCTACACACATCTGGCCCTGTTCACGCTGATCATGATGCAATTCTGGGAAGCGGGCGCTTTCCTCTATTTGCCGTTTGCCTACGGCGTGTTCATTGTCATCAGTGGGATGATGCTGAATGTGCGGGCGGGTCTGATTACCTGGGTCTGGAGCGCCTTGCTGCCGCTGGCCGGCTTGCTGCTGAGTGACCGGTTGAACCTGCCCAACATGGGGCGCTTGCTGCCAGCCACGTTTATCAACTTCCTTCTGGCTGGCCTCAGCTACCTGGCTGTCTACGATTGGGAGCTGGCCCTCGCTTCCGTCAGTGTTTTGCAACAACGGGCCCAACAGCGGCGGGATGAGCTGTTCCACGCTCAGCAGGCCCTTAGCGCCAGCAATGCCCGGCTGCAATTCCTGAACACGGAGCTGGATAAGGCGCGTACCCTGGCTGAAGAGGAACGCGACACTCGCACCCGCTTCATGAACAATCTCAGCCACGAGTTGCGCACGCCGCTTAATGCGATCGTCAATTTTGCCAATATCCTGGCCCGCGGTGGGACTGGCCCGCTTAACAACCGGCAGGTCGATTACCTGGAGCGGGTAGAGCGGAGCGGCTGGCACCTTTTGGGCGTGCTGAATGACCTGTTGGATATGGCCCAGATTGAGGCTGGTGAGTTCAAGATTCACCTGGAACCCACTGATTTGCATGCCATCTGTGAAGAGGCGATGCAGAACATCCAGGGGCTGATTCTCGACCGGCCGATTGAACTCCGCCGCGATTATCCGCCAGAGTGGCCCACCATCCAGGCGGATCCCATGCGGCTCAAACAGGCGCTGCTCAACGTGCTGGGCAATGCCGCCAAATATACGGAAATGGGCTTTATCGGGCTGCAGGTGCTTGTCGCCGCTGACGAAGTGCGCCTCATCGTGACGGATAGCGGCATCGGCATTGACCCGGCCGACCATGAGCGCATCTTCGAGGAATTCCAGCAGCTGGACCAGACCACGGCCCGCAAGCGGACCGGCACCGGCCTGGGGCTCCCGCTCAGCCGCCATCTCATCCAGCAGCATGGCGGCAGCATCATCGTCGAAAGCGCCCTGGGCAAAGGCAGTCGCTTTATCCTGGCTCTGCCCATTGCCAACCCGGCCCCGGAACCCCTGCCGGCGTCGTAGGGGTGAGTGATTGATTCACATGAAGGCTAACAGCAAGCTAATACGGCTATTTATTTTTCTGAGCTTACTCTGTTTGCCGCTTGTTGTGACGGCCCAGCTGGCGGCGCAGGGCGCTTCCCCACGCGCCTACCTGCCGATTGTGGCCAGAGCATATCCCACCTACAATATCCAGTTGCAGCCGTTTGCCACCGGCATCGCCAACCCCACTGCGATAGCCAATGCGGGTGATGACCGGCTATTTGTGGCCGAGAAAAATGGCCGGATTCGGGTGGTGCTGGCCGATGGCACGCTGTTGACAACGCCGTTTCTGGACCTGCGCCCCCAGGTTGCCACCAATCAGCACCAGGGACTGCTGGGGTTGGCCTTTGACCCGAATTACGCCAGCAACGGCCGCTTTTACGTGAATTACATCGATTTGAATGGGGATACGCAGATTTCCCGCTTCGTCGTTTCCGCCAACCCCAACGTGGCGGATGCCAACAGTGAGCAGTTGCTGCTGACCGTTCCCCAGTTGGGCACCGACCATAATGGCGGCGACCTGGCGTTCAGCCCGGTTGATGGTTACCTTTACATCCCGCTGGGCGATGGCGTTTCCGACGGCGACCCGGACGGGCGGGCGCAGGATCTGACTCTTTTACTTGGGAAGGTGTTGCGACTGGATGTCTCCGGGGCTGCTGTGGCCATACCGGCCGATAATCCCTACGTCGGTAACCCGTCCGCTCGCGATGAAATCTGGGCCAGCGGCCTGCGCAACCCGTGGCGCTTCAGCTTTGACCGGCTCAGCGGCGACATGTTTATCGGCGATGTGGGTAATACGCGCCAGGAAGAGATTGATTTTGAACCGGCCGGTTCGCCCGGCGGCCTCAATTTTGGCTGGCGCTGTTACGAAGGCAATCTCGTCTTTAATCTCACCGGCTGCCCTGAGCCGGCTCAGTTTACCTTTCCCATTGCCACCTACGAAACCGGCGCCAACAGCAACTGCTCGGTCACAGGCGGCTATGTCTACCGGGGCAGCGCCATACCCAATATGTGGGGCCATTATATCTTTGGCGACTTTTGCAGCGGCCGTATCTACCGCACCATCCCCGTTGATCCAGATCATTGGCAAACGGTTGAACTGGGGCGCTTTAGCTTCAGCCTGACCACGTTTGGGGAAAATGCGGCCGGCGAGCTCTTCGTTGGTGATCTCTTTACCGGCGAAATTCGTAAGATCGTGGGCCAGTAGCTCCGTTCACCTGACCGGGAACGTCTGCTACCCGTTGCCTGTTTCCTCCTGCATTGTCAGGGTCCTGGGGATTTGATACACTCTTTTTTGCGCAGTAGGGTTGCCTGCGCGGTGAGGTTGCGCGGAATGACAATATCCCTGGCAGATGCCTATATCATGGTGGTTGAGGATGATCCTGATGCTCATCTCATCATGCTGGATCTGCTGCGGATGGCCGGAGCCAGCCGTTGTTACTCCCGTAAATCCGTTGCCTCAGCTATCCAATTTGCAGCCAAATTACCCCGCATGGATCTGTTTCTGGCAGATATCAATATGCCGCTTGAAAGTGGCTATGATTTGCTGGAACAGGTGCGGGCCCATGAGACCCTTAAGAGTGCCCGGGTGGTCGCGGTGACCGCCGGTACCTTGCAGGATGATGTAGACCGGGCCCGCGAGCTCGGCTTTGATGGTTTCATCGGCAAACCGCTTATGGCGGACAAGTTTGCCGACCAGGTCCAGCGGGTGCTGGCTGGTGAGACCGTCTGGGTCTGGCGATGAGCCAGCCAGTTGCCAGCTCGCGCGCCGGTCGGTAGAAGTACAGCCCATGAATAGTGCCTCGAAATTTTCCCATCCCGCCATTCTTTCGCGCCAGCTACGTCGCTGGCCGCTAATGCTGGCGCTGACCTTGTTGCTTTTCGCCCTGACGGCCTGCCTGAGTTTTTTAGGCGGTGGTGATGATAGCGGCGCTGCGGCGCCAGAGAACGTGACCGATACACAGGTGCGTCGCTTCGGCGATCAGGAAGTATTGCCGGCCGGCACTGGCTACCTGGTCTGCACCCAGAGCTGTGGTGACTTTGGTCAATGCGGTACCTCTGACCTTGGGACTGTAGTGCTCTTGAATTCGCAAGGGCCAGCCGGTAAAGTGCATGATCGAGCGGTACCGGACAAAACACAGATCCAGATTAACAGCGCCATCGAAGAAACAGTCTTCCCTGATAGCGGGGCGCAGAGTTATACCGCTCGCTTTTACAACGTCACCATTCAAGATCAGGGCCAGGCCTGGGTCGCTGGCTGGTGCGTATCGACTTTGCCTGAATAAGACAGGAGATAAGGCGATGTTAATTGAGAAGCAACGTCAATCGGAACTGGCCCGGCGCAAAGGTCAGGCGCTAAAAACCATCATTCAAGGTATCTGGCTGGCCATCACCTTTGCCGGCGCCTACTTTCTCGTCCAGATGATCTTTGAACAGGGGCTAATCTCACTGGGGGCGTTCTACGAACTGGGCATTCCCCGTTCCGTGCCTCGCTGGGTCTTTGAATGGGTCATCATTTTCCTGATCGTTGTGGGGATGCAGTTTGTTTTTGTGCTTGGCTACGTCATCGCCAGCCCGGAAGGGCGGCAACGGGCCGGCAAGGCAACCCCCTATTCGAAGAATCCCGATCCACTGGATAACGAATATCGTTAAGCCGGCGGGCAAGATCGCTTTGTTGCGCTCAGGCCGCGCGGCCTGAGCGCAGGTTTAACTTAGGCTCCTGGCCCAGGCCAGGACGCCGGCGGCAACCTTGTTTACCGGCCGGTCCGTGCCCATCAGCAAACTTACCCCCTGGTCCGGCCCAACTTCCTTCAGCCAACGGTTAAATTGGATATGGGTATCGATAACGTTTCTACTACGGCGCCACTCCGGCCGGGCCCGCAGGCGGTCGGCGAGCGCCGCATCCTCCACGACCAGGGCCAGGAAATGGATGGCGCTAAAGTAGCGCGCTTCCGGGCGCTGAAACTGGTCCGGCACGGCAGAGCCGAAGAGGATGACGGGTCGGCCAGCCTGGCCGATGTTTTTGGCCAGACGCAGCCAGGTGTCACGAAAGTGGGCGTAGTTGTCATCCGGCTGGTTAAACTCCTCGCGCCACAGGATATCCTGATCTAGCACGACAAACTCATCTTGCATCTGCTGCAAGGCCAGGGCTGTAGTTGTCTTGCCAGCACCGCTGGCGCCTGTCACGCAGAAAAGTGGCCGGAACTGAAACGGGATCGAGGTTTGGCAATGTGGGCATACTGCCCGGTCTTCGGCTGGGAAAGCGGTTTTAGCGACCTCATACTGGCCACAAGTCGGGCAGACATTGATCATGGCATGGCCTGAAAGTAGCGGGTATGTTTGGGCAGGAACCCTTCGCCCATGAAAAACGCCCGCGAAGCCTCATTGAACTGCCAGATACCAAGCTGGATACCGGTGACGCCCAACTCTTGCGCCTGTTGGCGGACCCGGCCCAGCAACGCCCGAGCCAGGCCGCGGCGGCGGAAATCTGGATGCACGCAGATCTGATCTATGCTGAGATGAAAGAGGGCCGGGCTAAATGGGGTCGTGGGGCGCCGCTGCTCGACCGTCATCACATAACCGGCCACCTGGCCGTCCACTTCGGCCACAAAGAATTGATGGGTCGGATCCGCCAGCTTCTCACGGACAAATTCCGGTGCGAACAGGTCGCCTTCAGGTAACAAAAACCACTCCGGCTCGGTTTCCGCGTGAAGCCGCTGCACAATGGCCATCAGCCGGCTGAGGGCTGCCGCATCAGCCGTTGTGGCCGGCCGCACTAACTGTGTTTCTGTAGCCATTTGGCTCCTTCTCTGGCGCTGAGTGGCGCCAGGTCGTGGTTAGCGATAAATTCGCGCACGGCGGCGCCATTTTCCTTGGAATACTCGCGCAGCGCCCAACCGATTGCCTTGTTGATAAAAAATTCCCTGGACCCGAGATTCTCGCGGATGATGGCGAAAAGTAGATCGGCATCGGTCGCCGTTCGGTAATGGCGCTGGTGGAGGATGGCGGCGCGGCGCAGCCAGAAGTCGTCCGCGGCCCGCCAGCGGTTCAGGTATTGATCGCGGCTCGCGGGATGGCGTTGGAATAGTGTGCCGGCGTAGCTGGTCAGGGCATCCACGGTATCCCACCAGGATTTGCTGACGATGAGCTGTTCGATGAGGCCCAGGCTGGCGGGCGACAACTTCTTGAGCTGTTTGCCGAGCAGGTCGCAGGCGCTGTAGTGGCATTCCCGTTCCGGCCGGTCCCACAAGGCCCGGACCGCCTCATGCAGCGCGGCTTCATCGGCCGGCAACCCATACTGCCCCAGATGCGCCTTGAAAAGCGCCGCTCGCTCCGGCTTTTTAATGCCGTAAAACGGGAACAGGTCGCGCATGTAAGCAGACATGGCGGCTGCGTTCTCGGGGTCAGCGTGAGCAGCAAAACTGTCCAGCAAGGGTTGGATGGGGTAGCTCATGGCAGATTCCCTGGGTGAGGGGTTGACCGACCCGTCGGGTTCGCCAACCCGTCGGGTTGGCCCAACCCCTCAGCCAGCCCCAGGAAGTCGCGGATGATGGGGACGAGGTCGGTCAGGTCGTGAATGCGTCCGGCGTACTCGGCCTGACCGGGGCCGGCCAGGATCGTCGGGACCGGATTCAGGGTGTGGTTGCGGTGGCTCTTGTCCTCGATGTTGCCGTGGTCGCTGGTGATGATGAGCAGCCCATTCTCATAATCCCAGTTGTCGAGCAGGCTGTCGATGACGGCGACGACCGTTTCCAGGTGTTGGGCGGCGGCGGCCAGGCTGCCGCGGTGACCGGCCCGGTCGCTGGGCCAATGCTCGAAGAAGCTGAATTGATGCTGGCGGGCGATGGCGGCGATCTGCTGGCCTGCTTCGGCCAGGCTCAGGAGCGGGATGTCATCATAGCCGAGATGGTCGCGCCAGGCCTGGCCGGTGAAACCGGGGCTGACGGCGCGGCCAGCCTGTAGATCGGCGGCTGTCAGCAGGTCGAGGCCGGCCTGGGTGGCGGCATAGGGCACGGCCGAGAGCAGCCGCTTACCGCTGGTAAGGCCATCGAAATAGCCCTGGGGATAAGGGGTGATCAGCGCGGCCCGGCCCCCGGCCGCTGTGACGGCGCTAAAAATGGTCCCCTTGTCGATCTCGGCGCGGACGGCGGCGTTGGGTTTGGGGCCGTAATGGGTGCCGATGGCGGCGGGGACGTTCCGGCCGGTCAGGATCGTCGCCTGGCCAGTGGCGCTTTGCGGCCGGCCGGGCATGCCCAGATTGGCATCGGTGGGCACCAGTGATAACTGTGGGGTGATGATGGGCTCGCGCCCGTTGAGGAACCAATCCGCGCCCAGTCGCCGGGTCAGGCCGGCCAGATTGGCGCTGAGATAGGGGTTGCTGTCGGGTGCGGCGTTGCCCAGACCGACGCCATCGAGAAAGAAAAGGTGGACGAACCGGCCGGTCTGCCATCCTGAATCCATAATAGCTCTCCTGGTCGGCCCGATGTTACAAAGAAGCAGTTATTCCGGCAATGGCGGAAAAGGACATGATTCCTATGACAGATTTGCTAAGAATTGAATGCCCCAGACAGCTCTGCCTATGTTACACTTAGGGCGGTTGTGATTCTGTGAATGTAAACTACATTTCACCAAAGTTGTTGCCAACCGGTATTATAGCAGCCGCGAAAGTTAAGATTGGTTCCTGTTGTATCTGTAGATGGTTGAAGGATGAAGACCATACTCGTTGTTGAAGATGAACCTATCATGCGTGAAGAGATCGCCCAGATCTTTGAATTTGAAGGATACGATGTATTAACTGCCGGTGATGGCGAAGAAGCCATCATGCGGCTGGAGACATTGCGTCCGGCATTGATATTATGTGACCTCGGTATGCCCAAAGTGGATGGCTACGGGGTTTTATCCTGGGTTCGTCAGCACACAGAGCTGGCCAGGACCCCATTTCTCGTGCTAACTGCCTATCGCCATGACGGCAGCCAGAAGCGGGCCGAAGAACTCGGCTGCGATGGTTACCTGACCAAGCCATTTGACATCGACCACCTCCTGGGAGAGGTGGCGCGGTTTGTTTCTGGGTAGATTATTAGCCGGCGTGCCAGACGCTCCACGGCCTGTGTATGCCGAAAATGGGGCGGCGAGAGCGTCAAATTTGGATGTTCTCTCGTTATAGTCATTACAGTTATAAGTTTTTCTTGGTCAGTTCCAATTCAATGGCGCCTGTATAAATTGTTTGAATTGGCGCCAGCTGATCTGGTAGCGATTTTGTGGTCGGGGGACCCGCTCTCATGGGGAGCAACTTAAAAATGCTGCGCGAGCGGCTCAATGCGTATTTCGCATTGCCGTCAATTGAAGATAATGAAGAGCAACTGCGTGTCTGGGTACTCAGGCGCATGATCTTGTTTGGTATCTGTACCAATACGATTGCCGTTGCTTTTGCCATCAGCAATCCCCGTTTCTTGCTGGAATTAATGGTGGCCTACGGGCTTCTCTTTGGTGCCTTGCTGCTGCTTGAATATTGTGTTCGGCACCACAAGGTTCGCGCCGTCGCCTGGGGCCTGGCGCTTCTGGCGTGGGCGTGGCTGGTGCTGATGGCCGCCTTGCAGGGGCCATTTGGCGCCCAGGGTGGTTTCCGCTACACAACGATTGCCATTGTGCTGGCCACCTTCATCCTGGGGACTGGTCCTGGTTTCCTCTTTCTGGCCCTGACTGCCCTGGCCGGCCTGGCCTTCTGGCTGCTGGGGCCGGCCACTGAGGGGATGATGTTGCTGCGGGTTGATAGCGACCAGGAGCAGCTGTTGAGTTACATGTTGGTGTTGGCCATGCTTTACGTGCTGATTGCCACTGGTCGGGCCGTTTTGCTGCAATCATTGCGCCAGACGCAGACGGCGCAGGCTGAAAGCGAGGCGCGGCAAGTAAGCCTGGCCCAGGCCTATGCCGATGTAGAGCGGCAGGTGCAGGAGCGCACGCAGGAGCTGGAAGCCACGTTGCGTCAGCAGGAGGACCTGCTGCACATTGTGGCCCATGATCTAAAGAACCCTCTATCGGGACTGGCCCTGACGCTGGATCTGATGGCACGTTACCCGGATCGGCTGGGGCAGCAGAAGATGCTGGATCGTATCAAGCAAGCGCGCCATACGGTGGATATGATGACGGGCACGATCTCGCGCATGTTGGAAGCTGAGCAGTACGAGGCTGGCCAGGTTACGGCCCGGCGGGAAATGCTTCAGCCGGCGCCGTTACTGGAGGCGATTGTCGCTGAATATCAGCGCCAGGCGGAGATGAAGGGGATTGAATTGATCGTCCTGCACCAGCCAGCGCCGCCGCCGATCTGGGCCGACAGCCAGTTATTGACGCAGGTGGTGGCGAATCTGCTTTCCAATGCGCTGAAATATTCACCGGCCGGTACCACCGTCTCCCTGGATTGGAGCCGCGAACAGCGCCATCTGGCCATCCGGGTCCGTGATGAAGGCTTAGGGCTGACGCTGGAGGATATGGGTGGCCTGTATCGCAAATTTACCCGGCTCAGCGCCCGGCCGACGGCGGGCGAAAGCTCGGCGGGCCTGGGGCTTTACATCGTCAAGCTGTTCACCGAAGCGATGTCTGGCTCGGTGGTAGCGGAATCGGCCGGTCGTCATAAAGGGACAACCTTTACCATCCGATTGCCACTGGCCGAAACGAAGCAGGCTGTTATCACCACAAATGGCTCCGGCCTGCTGCCAGAGCATCTATCTGTCTAGTCCGCTGCGGCAATCTGCGCTTCTGCATCCATCTGCCGGGCCAACTTGCGGCCGGCCGCCACATCCACTTTGCCCAACAAATACATGCCGATGGCGAAGAACAGGATCAAGCTGAGCACACCTGGCCGGCTGCTCTGGAAAATGGCCACTGACAGGACAAAAACCAGCGGGCTCAGGAAGGAGGCAAATTTGGACATGATGCTGAAGAAGCCGAAGAACTCGCCGCTCTTGCTGGCCGGTGTCATGCTGGCATAGAGGCTGCGGCTTAAAGCCTGGCTACCGCCCTGGACAATGGCCACCAACCAGGCCAGGAACCAGAACTCGATCACCGAATTGAGGAAATACCCCCAGACAGCGATGATCGCATAGGCGCTCAGCGCCAGCAGGATGCTGCGCTTCGTGTCCAGCCAGGCCGCCATGGGCGAAAACAGCGCCCGGCCCAGCAGCAGGGAAAAGACAGCCGCGACCGCCTGACTGGCCAGCAGGATCCCGATGATGCCGCCCAGGTTGCTGTCTCTAAGTGGCGGCAAGACCTCGATGGCCGCGACCGAGAGCAAGTCGCCGCTGCTGTTTTCATTGCGCCCGCCATCGTTGGTCAGGATCAGTTCATGAACCCCTTCGCCCTCGGCCTGGAAGGAGCTGGTGACGGCATAGCGCAATGATTCGCTGTAGGCATCGATCTGTACGGGCTCACCGTCTTCGTCGAGCAGGGGGGCACCGTCGATGCTGACATTCCAGATGCCGTGATCCGGGCCGGTGGAATGGGTCAGGCGCAAGGCCTGGCCGTTAAATGGCAGGCGAACCTCGCTGCTTGGCTCGGGCGAACTGACATAGAAAGCATCATTTTCGGCTTCATTGCACCAGAACGCATACCAGCTACAGCCGGTGCCCAACAGGTCGGCTGACACGCGCTCTTCTGTCCATTGCCCAGCCAGGGCAAAGCCGCCATCCAGGACGGCATGGCTGCCCTGGCCAACTGCCTCGCCGACCGCGACAAAATCAGGGGATGGGGTCCCGGTCAGGCTCTGGGGCAAGAGGCGGCTGCCCAGAATGCCCACCAGGGGCAGAACCAAAATGTTGAAGACCACGAAGGCAACGTAGATCGGTTGCCATTTATTGCCCTGACTGGGCAGGTTGCCGAACACCAGGCTGTAGGGGATGCCCACAAACTGCACCAGCAGGATGGCCAGAATCAGCTCGGTGCTGCCGAAGCCCAGCTCGGCGCCGTAAATGGCGGCCACGCTAATCACGATGCCGATGCCGTCATTGTAGATGAGGAAAGCGATAAGGTAGCGGAACAGATCCCGGTATTGGCTGATGTGGCTGAGCGTTGTCCAGATCTGTCCAAAGCTGACACGCCATAGGCTCTCGCCGGGCGCCAGCTGCTTGCTGACCGACACCGGCTCGGGCACTTCGCGGAAAATCGGGATGGAAAAGACGGCCCACCAGATCGCCACGGAAAGCAACGAGTAACGCACGCCCCAGTTGCCATCCATCGTAAAAATCATGACGACATTGATCGCCAGCAACAAACCGCCGCCCAGATAACCAAGAGCGTAACCGTAGGTCGAAACGCGATCCTGGTCTTCTTCACGGGCAACATGCGGTAATAGCGCATCGTAAAACACGTTGGCGGCGCCAAAGCCAATACGGCCCACAATAAACAGGATGGAAGCCAACAACCAGTCGCCAGAATCGACCAGGACCATCAGACCCGTGCCAATGACGCCGATAGTGACAAAGACAGAGAGGAATTTCTTCTTGCCGCGCATGATGTCGGAAACAGTGCCCAGGATGGGTGATATCAGCGCGACGATGAAGACGGAAATACTGAGGGTTACTGACCAATATTGGGTGGCCACGGCTGCGCTGGGCAGTGTGGAGCCAGCAACCTGGCTGTAGTATACCGGTAGGACGGCAGCAAGGATGGTTGTGGCGAAGGCGCTATTGGCCCAATCATACAGGGCCCAGGCCCGTGTCCGGCGCTTGTATTCGGCGTCAGACAACTTCGCCACAGGGACGGCGTGTGCGGTCATCGATTTTCTCCTCCCTTCACGACGGGCCAGCCCGACTGTCAGCTAGCCACCATCATCCAGGAATGCTTGCGGGGCGTAAAAAGAATTCAGACAAGCATCGTAGTCATTCCCGATAATGACCCGGTAATCATAATCCGATACGGTGTCAGGGTCCAATCCAATTTCTGCCTGATAAATATCCACGACCCAGCTGAAGAGCCAATCGTATGATCCCTTGAAATTGGCGCCGTAATAAACCGCTTCTGTCTGGTCCTGGGGCGGCAGGGTGGTCTCGCTGATGGTTGGCAGGAAGCCATACCAGGCGAGGTTTTCTGCCGCCAGCTGCACCATCGTTTCGTTCTCGGTGGCGCTGACGATCTCAACCCGGATGGGTGCCCGGGTTGCCACGGTCAGAGCAGGTGGTTCAAAGAGCCGCCGGAAAGTTTCACCCATCATGTTGTCGCCGGACCAGATAGGGAGCTGCACCTGGGCGCCGGTCGCCGGCACCACCCAGCTCTCGGTTTTGCCGACGACGTAGAGATGCTGCACGCCGTTTTCGCGAATGGCCGGCGCCAATGTCGCCAGCTGTAGCAGCCGGCCGATGTCCAGGTCCGTCTCCACCTTGTCCTGATAGGTGTTGTACAACGTAGGCGCTTCGGTCACCAGACCGAGGTCTACGCCTTCGTTGAGGATGGCGCGCAACACCTGCTGCTGCCGCCGGCCCCGATCCCAGTCGCTGGTCGCCTGGCGCGAGCGGACGTACCAGAGCGCCGTGTCACCATCCATGTGCTGGAAGCCTGGTTCGATAGTGAATCGTTCCCAATTGTCCTCATCCTGCGGATCCAGCTCCGGCGACTTCAGCCGCCAATCGGTCATGCCGCAGGTGACCGGTACCGTTACGCCGTCAATGGCGTCAACCACGTCGACAAAGCTCTTGAAGTCGATCAGCGCATAATAGTGAACGGGGACGCCGAAATTGTACAGGATTGTGTCGGTCAGCTGGACGACCGGGCCGCCCGGATAATTGACAGCCGCGCCGTGAGCCATGGCTGTGTTGATCCGGTTCATGCGCCAGCCGGGAATGTAGACAAACAAGTCGCGGGGCAGCGACAGCATAGAGGCGGTTTCTGTCTCCCGATTAATGGAGACGAGAATGATGACATCCGTCCGCTGGGCGCCACCTTCGCCGCTGGCATCATCTACGCCGAGCAACAAGATATTGGTTGTTTTGCCGCCGACGGCAAAGGTAGGCACGGCGGTCGGAATGACGGTGGGCGGCGTCGAGGTGGGCAGCCCGTCAGTGGAATAGGATTCCCAGGTGGCCAGGGTGGGTTCGAGCTGCGGCACACTTGTCGGCGTATTGGTGGGAATGGGTGTGAACGTCGGCGTGTTGGAGGCCGTGGGGGACGGCCCGGGCGTGCCCGTGTTGGTCACCGTCGGGATGGCTGTGTTGGTAGGCGGGACGGTGGCGGTCGGCGCCGTTGTATTAGTGGCGGTGGGCAAATCCGCTACGGCAGTGGCCGCAAGTGTCGGTAACGAGGCTGGCGTGGTTGCTTGCGGATTATTATTGCTGTCACCAGGCCCCTGGCAGCTTGCCAGCAACATGGTTAAGAGGAGCAACGCCCAGCTGAGCGCAAAAGGAAAACGTTTAACGGATGAGTGAATCAAGTGCAAGCCTTCTTGCCTCCCTGACAACATGCAGGATCAGCCCGGCCGATCCCTCAGGCAAACCATGCCCCAAAATGAGTACCCGGAGGGCCGTAGCCGTTTCCCCGGCCGGTTCCGTGCACTCCTCTAAACAGGGGCGAGCGGCGGTCTGCCTACAGGCGTTCGCCAAACGTGTGCTGCGTCCGGCGGAAAAAGATGTAGCCCAGGACAAATGTGAGCAACGCCGTCACAAATGTGCGCAAAAAATAAGCCGGATCCATGCTGGCGGGGCCACTGCCCTCCCAGGTGCCCCACAACACAGTCCGGTAGCCGTCGATAATCGAAGCCATCGGGTTCACCCACCGCATGATCGTGGCCACACTGAAGCCCAGGACCGTCCGGCCGCTCTCAGTTAACCATTCAAATGGGTAAAAAACCGGCGTCAGGAAAAACCAGGCCAGGATGCCCACATCCAGCAACATCATGACATCGCGATAATGAACGTGCAGTGCGCTGGTAAACAGTGTCAGGCCCAGGGCAAAAAGGATCTGGGCCAGCAAAATAAAAGGTACCCAGATCGCGAAGCGCGTCAGGCCGATGCCCGCGACATAAAGCAGGGCCACCAGCACAATAAAGGCGATGCCAAAGTTAATCAGATGGGAAATCGTCGAGGCAATTGGCAGCAGCTCACGTGGGAAGTAAACCTTCTTGATCAGATGGCTGTTCGCCGTGATCGAGGTGGTCCCGCCCATCAGGCTATGATTGAAAAAATTCCAGGGCAACAGGCCGCTCAGGATGAAGATGTGGTAGTTGGGCACATCATTAGGCAGCAGCACAGTAAAGACGATCCAGAAGACCGACATCATCAGCAGCGGGTTCAACAGGCTCCACAAAACGCCGAGGATGGAGTTTTTGTAGCGGACCTTGAGATCCCGCACGACCAGGTTGCGCAGCAAATAACGGGACCGGAACAGTTCGGAAAGGCGATTGCCCTCTTTTTCCCAGGCAGAGATGCCGCTTGTATGACGTTCTGCAGACGCCGAGGCAGCCCCCGAAATGTCTGTTGTTGGTGATGACATGGTCGTTTTTCAGGCTCCGAAAACTAGATGCTCAATGGGAGCAGACAATCGGGCATTATAGCGCAAACGGCCGATTTACGAAATGTACCCCGGCACAGAGCGTCGGTATTTCACATGGTTTTCAGCGACTTGTCGGCGGGCTTAGGGACCAGCTGGCCAGGCCGAGACCCAGCCGGTAAGGTGGGCGGGTATCAGGCGTGCCGGCGCCGGGGACGTGGAAGGTGAGTTCGTTCAGACCGGCTTGCATGAGTTCGCCCGGCAGCAGGACTTGCAGGGTCGTTGTGCCCGTAGCCCCCGGCAACGTCAGGCTGGTAACTGGTTCCTCGTTGAGCGAGATGTCGAATTCAGTCACGCCCAGCCAGCGCGTTTCCAGCAGCAGAACATAGTCGCCTGATGGCTGCATCCCCAGGTTGAACAGCAAACTGCTCCGCTCACACTCACTCCAGCGCCAATCATCAGCCACATCTGACCAGCCCGGGTAAAGGGCGGTTGGGGCAGTGACTGGCTGGTGCAACGCTCCTGTAACAGGAGCTATTGTGGCGATACGCTCCCAGACAAACGCCTCATTTCGTTCGCATAGCGCGGCGGCGCTGGTCCCGATCTGCGGGTAACGCCAGGAAAAGGCGATTTCAGGGTGTTCGTCAATATTCGGTGGGATGGCGCCGTTCCAGCGGCCGGTTTGCACATTGAAAAGGCCCTGGTAACTGTGAATCCAGATCGCGACAAGCCCCAGCACGGCGAACAGGGCCACCCGGTAGTGGCCGGTCCGTCCGCCGCTCAACCGCGGCCAGAGCAGAAAAACCAGCAGAACGAGCCCCGGCCACCAATCCAGCAACAGCCGCGGCCCGTACGACCAGCCGCCCCACCAGGGCGCCGCCAGCTGGTTCAGCAGCAGCTGGCCCAGACCCCAGGCAAGAACCAGCCAGAGCCAGGGGCGCTGGTGTACGGGCAACCGGCCGGTCCCCCACGGCAGCAGCAACAGATAAGGCACAAAAACAAAGAGACCGCGCGAAGGGCTGAGCAGCTGGCCGTAGAGCGCCGCCAGCAGACCGGTGCCGCTCCCTGCAGCAAGCCGTTCCGGCCGGTAATAAAAGGGGAAGGGCGTGCCAAACTCATGTTGCGACCAGAGCAGGAAGAGGCCAAACAGCGCCCCGGCCATGATAAGCGCCGGCCAGAACAATGCCCGCTGCCGCCAGAGGAGATAGCCCAGCAGCAGGACAATAAAAACGACCGCCGCCGGCCGGGCCAGATAAGCAATGAAAAGCAGCCCGCCCAGGCTCAACCCGACGGGCCAGGCTGGCAGTCGCCAGCGCCTCTCCTCCTGGCCGGTCAGCAGCAACAGCGCCAGCAGCATGGCCGCGGCCGTCAGGTGATGGCTCCAGAGCGCCGTCGCCAGCGTGCTGGCCACCATGCTGCCCAGCGTCAGCAGCAGCGCCAGGCCGTAGCTCTGTTGCCAGGGCAGGTAGTTGCGGCCCAACTGGTAGATCAGCCAGAAAATCAGCGCCGTGGAGATGGCCGCCAGCCCGTTCTGGATCCGGTTTTGCTCGGCCACGATGGTCAGGTCGCGGCCGCTGAGCCGGGCCAGCCAGACGGGTGGGACCGCGGCCAGCGAGGTGCCCAGGGGAAAGGCGTAGTAGATGTGGCCGTCCCGGCGCACCAGCACGCGCGCATTGTCCGGGTCGCTCAAGGGCGGCTGGCTGCTGAACTCGTAGGCATCCAGCCGGACGCTGCCCTGCTCGATGATGGCCAGGGAGACGAGCAGACTGAGGCGCGGGTCGCTGTTGGCTTTGGAGACGGGCGCTCGGAAGCTCAGCCAGAAGATGGCCAGCGCTGCCGCCAGCAGCAGCAGGCTGGGGGCGAGGGGCAGGCGGCGCCAGCTATTGGCCACCGGCCAACACCTTTTCGTAGAGCGCCACGATTTCCTGAACATGGTCGTCAATGTGGCGAACCGGCCGGATCCCCGCCCGCAAGCGCGGCAATAATTCGGGCTCGTCCAGCAATCGCCGCAGCGCCGCTACCCAGGCCGCGACATCAGCCGGCGCCACCAACAAGCCATCCACCTCCGGCACAATCTTGTCCGGGAGCGCGCCGATATGGGAGCCGATGACCGGCAGGCCGGCCACAAACATCTCATCTATGGTTAGTGGCGATGCTTCAAACCATTGGGTGGGCAGGAGCGCCGCATCGGCCTGAGGCAGCCGTTCCCACACCTGCTGCCGCGTCAGCCGGCCGGCAAACTCGATGCCCGGATGCCGGGCCAGCCGGCGCAGCTCCGCGACGTAGTCGGGAAAATCTGTCAGGCCGCCGTAAAGGGTGAAGCGAACGGCGTCGGGCGGCAGTTCGTTGACCGCGGCAATGGCCACATGCAGCCCTTTCTGCGGCGCGATACTGCCCAGGTAAACCAGCTGTAGTGGCCCGGGTTGACGGCGCGCCGCCGGCAGATCTCGGGGGTAGTCGATGCCGTGCCGTATCAATTCGATGGGCGCGGTCACGCCGAGTGCCTGGTAGCGGCCGCGCACAAACTCGGTTGGGGCGATGCGGGCGGCGGCGTTTTGCAGGATGGTTGCCAGCGTCTGGTTGCGCCGGGCCAGCAACGGGGCGATAAGCGGCGCACCCAGCTGCAGGGCGCCGGCGCCGCCCCGCGCCAGGGCGCAGCGGCCGCAATTGATGAAGTGATCCGGGCCGGCGCAAATCGTCTGATCGTAATTGGTGAGTAGCTGGGCGTTGGCGCAGACCCACCAGTAATCATGGAAGGTGATGAGGTAGGGCACGGAGGAGGCCGCCAGCAGTTCGGCCGGCAGGCCCATCAGATGCTGGACATGGATCAAATCAGGCTGGTACGCTGCCAGCGCTCCTTGCCAATCCGCCAGCAGGCTTTTCTGGCCGAAGGTGGCCCGGAAGCGGCGCAGCGGGGTCATCGGGCCGGCGCCGGCCCCCCAGACGCGGGTGCCATCCGGGTCAACCCGCTCAGCCAGCCCCTGGCCGGGCCGGCGGTAGAAGACGGCTGTCTCATGCCCCAGGAGGCGTAGCTGTTGGCAGAGCTGCTGGGTGTAAAACTCGGTGCCGCCGGTAAACTCGGGCGGGTATTGGTGGGCCAGGTGCAGGATTTTCATGCCAACTCCTGGTATAGCGCTTCGATGATGTCGATTTTGTCGGGCCAATGATAACGCCGGGCCAGGTTTTGCTGGCCGGTCGCGCCCAGCTTCGCCGCCAGGGCGTGATCAAGCAGCAGCCGCTTGATGGCCGCTGCCAGCCCGGCGCTGTCGCCAAAATCAACCAGTAGCCCATCCTTTTCGTGGTGGACAACGTCCTCCTGCACCCCCCAGGTCCGCGCGGCGATAACCGGCTTCTCATACGCCCACGCCTCCAGGTAAACGATGCCAAACGATTCAACCCGCGAGGGCAGCACGAGCATGTCGGCCGCGGCCAGCAAATCCTGCTTGTCACTTTCCGGCAGGGCGATATGGAGCTGGATGCGGGCCTGGTCGGGCGCGGGCAACGCGGCCAGCTGGGCCTGGAAGGGCGCTGTCGGGTGGCCCGCCAGCGTCAGGGTAAATTCGTGGTCGTCCGCCCACAGTTGCTGGGCGGCGGCCAGGAGCTGGTTGATCCCTTTGTCGGCCGAGAAGGTGCCTAAGAAGAGGACGATGGGGCCGGTTACGTCATGCGTCTGCCGCCAGCGGGCGCCGTTACCGGCCGGTCCCCGGGCAAAACCAGGCTCCGCCACCCGGATAGCGGCCCGCTCTATGCCCTGGGCGGCGTAAAAATCCGCTTCCGTTGGGGTGATGGTGACGAGGGCATCGCTTTGTTGGGCCAGGGCGATCTGGTGGCGTTGGGTGTAGAACTGGCTCAGGTTGTCGTGGGCCGGTGCCGGGCCGGCGCCCAGATGGGTAAGCGGATAGTAGACAAACGGCAGCCCGCGGCGGCGGGCAAAGTGGAGACCGGCCAGGCTGAACTGTTCGTAGGCGCTGTTGATGCCGGCGACCAGGTCAAAGGGCTCGCTGAGCCGGTCGAGGTAATGCCAGAGGGCAGGTAGACGGGGTGTTTGCCGGGCCAGCCAGTTGAGCAAGCTCAGGGGCGCCCCGGCCCGGTCAGCCAGCCAGAGAAGCCGCCGCCAGGCGCGGTAACCCCATTGGCCGCCCGGCCAGTGCCTGAGCGGCAGGCGGTGGATGGTGACGGCGCCATCCCAACCGGCCGGTTCGGCCAGCCGCGCCTGAGCTGAGTCCCAGAAATATTCAAAATGACCAGCATCACTGGTCAGGATCGTCACATCATGGCCCCGCGCTGCCAGCCGGTTGCTGATCTCGCGCCAATAATGTTCGGCGCCGCCCTGGGCCGGGTAATAGCGGGGCGTGATGTGCAAAATGCGCATAGCGCATAGTTATATGGCAGGCGGGAAGAAAGGCAAGCGAGGCGGCCGCTGCTCAGGTCGGCCGCCTCGCTAAGGGGTTATGGCTTGGGAGCCATAGGGAGAAATATCTGTGTGGAATTGCCGATGAACAACTGCAGGTTGATCTGCGCTGAACCGGCCGGATCGCCTGACAGGGTTGTAGTCGTGACTGTGATATCGCCCAGATCGTGCCAGCCGATACCGAAGTCAGGCAAATCGTCAATGACCAGATTAACGGAAGCATAGCCATGGCCGGCAATCTGGCCGCTGCTCAGGATAAGGTCAACGTTGTGGTGAGCCAGGCTATCACTGGCGCTCCAGTTTAGTGGTTCATCGCCGAGGTTGGTAATCCCGATGGCGCCGTTGGCCTGCGTGGCGCCAGCCGCGGGGATGACAAACATCTCGTTGGTGACCGGCCCCAGCGTACCCGGCCGGTTAGCCCGGCTGGTGCGTTCAGCGTCATGCTTGAACATGGGCCAATCCGTATCCAGATTGGAATTGGGCAGATCCCAGACGAACAGGGTGGAATCGTGGACGATCAGTTCCAGTCTACCGTCATCGTCCACATCGCCGAGGGCCGGTGTGTTGACCAGCCAGCCGCCGGTTGTGTAACCCGGCTTGCCGTCGGCGCCGCTGTTGCTGGTGGTGAGCTGTTGGCCATTGCCATCGACAATGACCACGCTGCTCTTCATGTTGAAGATAATTTCCTGCTTGTTGTCATTGTCGATGTCGCCCAGCACAAAGCTGAGGCCAACATCGAAATTGTGCGTCTGCCCGTTATACGTTTTGGGGATCATGGGGAAGCCGCTGACCAGGCTGCCATCGGCGTTCCAGGCGAAGATGCGGCCGCTGTTGTCGCCCATGATGAGTTCCGGCCGGTTGTCGCCGGCGATGTCGCCGATGGCAGGTGAGGCAGGCGTGGTGTTGTTGGTGACTTTGCCGCCGTTCCAGCCTGACAGGGTGGTGCCATTATTGTTCAGCCCAAAGACGCGGAAGCCATAGGTCGGATGGTCCGGGCTATTGACGTGATAAAAAGTGCCTGTGCCGTGGAAGATGTCTGGGGTGCCATTTTCGTTCAGGTCGGCAATTGCCGGCGTGGACTGAATGATCTCCAGATAATATTTGGGGAAGCCGGGCAGCAAATTGCCCTGATAATCGACGGCATATAGCGAGCCGCCACAATAACCTGGCGCCCAGCCTGCCGGCAAGGTATAGGGGCAGGTCCAGCCGCCGGAATTGCCACCATAGCGGCTATCAAAATTGCCTTCATCCGTGCCGATGACGATGTCCAGGTGGCCGTCGCCGTTCAGATCGGCCAGGGCAGGTGAGCTCCAGATGCTGTCAGCCAGCTTGCCGACGAGGTTGGGCCAGGTCGGGAAGCGGTCGAGCAGGGCGCTATCGGCGGGGAAGCCGGCAACCATGCTGCCGTTATGGTGATAGGCGTAAATACGCTTGTCAAAAGAGCCGACGACAATTTCCTTGTCGCCGTCATTATCCAGGTCGCCGATAGCCGGGGTGGAGAAGACCGTTTTAGGATTGCCGTTGCTGTGTGTATCGATGGTGAACCGGGGCCAGCCGTTTTTGACGGTGCCATTGTGCTCCAGGACGATTACGCCGCCCTTGGTGCCGGTCCCCACATCGCTGCCGAAGCCCACGACAATTTCGGGCCGGCCGCCATCGTTGTTGTCGATATCACCAACGGCCGGTGAGGATTGGATGACGGCGGTATTGGGGGCCATGCCGATTGCACTGGCAATGTCGACATCGAAGATAACGGCGCCATCAGCGCTGCCGTCATGGCGTAGCGCGACGATGTGACCGGCGCGGGTGGCAATGATGATATCCAGGATGCCATCGTTGTTGACATCGGCGAGCGCTGGCGAGGCGCGATGGCAGTTGACGCCGCCGCTGGGGCAGGCGCTTGATGGAATTGCGCGCGACCATTGCGGCGATTCCATCGCTTCGGGCGTGATAGCTGCCCGAATGGGAGCCACTAGGGCGACGATTGCCAGCATCATACTGGCAACCAGCCCGCCCAGGGCCCATTGCTTTTGCTTATGCTTCATGCTTTTGTTCCTTTTCCCTAAATGGCTATGGCGCCATCTGCCATTCAGTTTAGAACGTGGTGGAGCCGCCTCAATAGGATATATGGCAAGCAGGGACTGGACTCCTAGCAAGCACTCATACGGTCTGCGCGCATAAGGTGAGAATTAGATGAGTTTTTGGTGGGCTCTTTGCCGAATGTTAAGAAAAACGGTTGCCGCTTTTCTCCTATTCGGCGGTATTAATGGCCGAGAGGGTGATTGCGAAAGTGTAAGGCTCTGCAGTGCCGGTTCGGGAGTCCTAGGACAAAAATCCCTTCTCTTTCAGCGCCTTCTGATAGCTCGTTTCCAGCCGTGTTCTGACCTGTTCCCAGCGATAGGTCGCCGCCAGTTTCTGTTGGCCATTGGCGCCGAGCTGACGCGCAAAATCCGGGGCGTTTAGCAGCTGTGTCAGCGCCTGCGCCAGGGCCTGGCTATCGCCATACGGTATCAGCAGACCGTTTGTCCCGTCGTCGATGACCCCCGGGATGCCGCCACTGCGTGCGCCGATCACGGGCACCCCATGCTGCCACGCTTCGAGGATGACGATGCCGAAGGCGTCGCTGCGCGAGGGTAGTAAAAAGACGAAAGCGCCGGCCAGCAGTTGGTGCTTGCGCGCCTCGCTGACCCGACCCAGTGTATGGATGCGTGCCCGCTGCGCCGGGGGCAGGCCCGCAATGTGGGCGGCGACATCTGCATCCACATGGCCGGCTAAAACCAGGTGGAGCTCAGTAGATGGCGCCAGGGTGCTGATAGCGTTGATCGCCTCAAAGCTACCCTTGTCCCGGCTGGCCCGGCCGACAAACAAGGCGTAACGCGCCGGCAGCGCCGGATCTGGCGCTGCGGCGGCGGCAGGATAAGGCGTGTAGCCCATCCCGATGAGATCAATGCATTCTGGCGCAATGCCCCAGCTGGTCAGGCCCGCCTTTTCGCTGCTGGAAAGCGCCAATAGCCGGGCGGCGCTGGCCAGCAACTCGCGTTGCTCGCGGCGCTGCAGGTTCCAGCGGGCGGAGCGGCTACCTGGATGAGCAAACGGGGTGATGACCAGGGGCAGCTGATGATGGCGGGCGTAAGCGGCATCGGCCAGCGAGGGGCGTTCCCAGGAGAGGTTAAAGCCGTGCACCAGGTCAAAGTCTGGTTTCAGATCAGCCAGCAAGGCAGGCAGGTCCGGCAAATGGGGAAACAAGGCGTTGTATGGGGCGAAGGGATTGAGACCGGCCGGTAACCAGTCCGTCAACGCCAGCAACTTGCGCCGCCGGAACAAGGCGGCCTGGCCGCCGGGGAAAGGGGGAATAGGCAGATGGTAACTACGAAAAGGCCACGCCTGTGCCTCAGCTGCCGGAGCCGGCTCACTGCCCCTGCCAGAAATCTGCCTCCTGGCGCGCTGTGCTGGTGACAACGGTCAACTCGTGACCGGCCTGGGCCAGTTCGAGGACGACGTCCAGGGCATACCGTTCGCCGCCGCCCAGGGTGGTGCCCAGGGCAGGCGTGACAATTAACAAACGCACGAAGCTAATACCTCAGCTTTGCGACTCTGCAAGGGCGTTAACAGCCTGATGACGAGGCGGTAGCGCAAAGTCTTGGCCCAAGTGTATGTTGTTCGGTCCACCTTGCACAGGCAAGAAAAAAGGCGGCCACATCTTTTTTGGTGGCCGCCTTTTTTGCCGGGACAGCAATGGGTGGGCTTCCTAATTCGAGGGCGATATCGGAAGGAACGTCCGGTGCGGGTTCCCTCGATAGATGCGCAGGGTAATGGTGGCGGTACCGGCCGGTTGCCCCAGGCTATTGGTTGCCTGAATGGAGATGGTGCCCAGGTTATTCCAGCCATTGTTCAACGTGTTAACGTTCCGCACTTCAACAGTAAATGTTTTGGAACCATTGCCCGGTACCTGGCCGGAGCCATTCACGACAGTGACGCGGGAATTGGCATTGTTCGTGTTGACCGTGTAATTCATAGGCAGGTCGCCAGCATTGACAACAGCCATCGCCCCGGAGCCAAAATTGCTGTTCTGCAAGGAGCGTACCATGCGCAGTTCACCTGGCATTTGCTGCAGGCTGCCAGGTGCATTGACGCGGCTTGTGCCGGCGGCATTTTGCTTGAACATACCCCATTCAGCTTCGCTACCGGCGTTGGGCAAATCATAAACGTAAAGCCGGCTGTCATGGACGACGAGTTCCAGCTTGCCGTCGCCATCGACATCGCCGACGGCGGGGCTGTTGCGCAGCCAGCCACCGGTCGCGTAGGCGGGTTTGCCATCAGCGCCGTTGTTTTTGGTGGTCAACTGGGTCCCGTTGCCATCAACAACCGTGATGCTGTCGCGCTGGGAGACAAAAATCTCCATCTTGCCGTCATTGTCATAGTCAGCCAGGATAACGCCGAAGCCAACGTCAAAGTTGGTCGATTGGCCGGTGCGGGCCAGGGGCCGCATCGGGAAGCCGGCGACGAGCTGGCCGTTGGCATGATAGGCGTAGATACGCCCGCCGTTGTGGGACATGATGACGACTTCTGGCGACGCGTCCCCGGCAATATTGCCGATGGCGGGTGAGCCAGGGATGGTGCCGTCTACAGATTTGGGCGTGGCCCAGCCGGGTACGGTGCCGCCGGAAGCGCTGACGGCGGAGAGAATAAAGCCATTGGTGGGATGGCTCGGGCTATTGGTGTTGTAGAAGGTACCGGTGCCGATGAGGATATCTTCGTTGCCGTCGCCATTGAGGTCGGCGATGGCGGGCGTGGACTGGATTGCTTCCAGCATATATTTCGGGAAGCCAGGCAGCACATTGCCAAAGCGGTCAAAGGCGTAGACGGAGCCACCGCAGTAGCCGGGCGCCCAACCGGCCGGTAACTGATACGGACAATTCCAGCCACCGGAGTTGCCACCCCAGCGGGAATCAAAGTTACCCTCATCACTGCCGATAATAATGTCCAGATAACCGTCATTGTTCAGATCGGCCAGGGCGGGGGAGCTCCAGGTGCTGTCCGCCAGGCTGCCAACAAGGTTGGGCCAGGTGGGGAAGCGGTGCAGCAGGGCACTGTCCGCTGTCCAACCGCTCATCAAGTTGCCGTTGTGATGATAGGCGTAGATCCGCTTGTCAAAACCACCGGCGACGATCTCCAGATCGCCGTCGTTGTCCAGGTCACCCAGGGCCGGGCTGGAGAAGACAGAGTGGGGCAGATCGTTATTATTCTTGCCGATGCTCTCATTGGGCCAGCCTGGCTTGAGCGTCCCATTGTGCTCCAGCACAATGATGCCGCCCTTGGTATTGTGATTCCAGTCAGCTCCATAGCCCACAACGATCTCGACACGACCATCTTTGTCGATGTCGGCCACCGCCGCACCGGAGGCGATGACCGCTGAGCCTGAGCTCATGCCAATCATCGGGGCGATATCAACATCAAAAATGACAGCTCCACTGGCGCTGCCATTATGCCGGATCGCCATAATATGGCCATTGCCTGTTGTCAGGACAATATCCAGTTTGCCATCGTTATTGACGTCAGCCAGCGCAGGGGAGCCGCGGTGACAATTGTCGCCGCCGCCAGGGCAGTTGCCGCCCGGGAGGTCACGCCAGAAAAGGATGTCACCCCCATTGGGGTTATCGAAGCCTTCCTCTGCCCTTGTTTCACCACCAAGCAAAACAAGCGGCAACAGAAGAAACACAAGATACTTCTGTATTAAACGCGTCAGTGAGCGCGCAACGGAATGTTGAACCATCAGTTAATCTACCTGTACGCCGCCAAATAATTAACAATCACAAGCTGTATGTGCCGGGAGATAAGAGATATTTGGTTTCCCGTCAGCGAAAACAGCATTCCAGTACTTCCGTACCATCATACAGGTAGAACAAAACAGGAGATATAAATGGGTTAACATCAATGATGTTGCTAAAGGCAGACCGGGACCGGACCCCTGGACAGGACAAAAACGGGTGTTTTGAGCGGCTGGAATCAGTGGTGTGCGGGCGTCAAAATATTAAGGAGCGCCTCATATTTGGCCAGGACAACAGGCCAGCTGAAATTGGCGTCTGCGAAGGCGTGGCCGCTTGAGCCGAGAGTCTGGCGCACGGCAGCGTCAGACAGGAGCCGGGACAGGGTCAATTTGAACTCGGCATAGCTGGTGTAGAAGAGCCCGCCCTGGCTCTGCCGGGCCAGATCGAGCAGCACCTGGCATTGGCCGTTGACCAGGACCGGCCGGTCCAGCAACCAGCCCTCCAGCGTGATGATCGACAGACTCTCAAACCGGCTGGGCACCACCACCAGCTCCGCGCCGGCAATGGCCGCATATTTCATTTCCTCAGAGACAAAACCGGTCGCGACGATGGCCGGATCAGCCGGTAAGGGGATGTTGGCGCGCCCCAGCAAAACCAGTTTGACATCGGTCCCGGTTTCGCGGCGGAAGCGCTGGAAATGGTCCAGCAATTCCGGCACGTTTTTGGAAGGTGCAATGCGGCCGGCGTAGAGGATGTAGGGGCCATCCAGATTGTAGGTTTCGCGGAACTGCGCCGGGTCCGCGCCCATGGGCTGGTCCACGCCGGTGCCGATGACCAGGTTGGGCACGTGGGCATTGCCCATGACTCGTTCGACCAGCGCCTTTTCGCTGCTGGTGTTGTAGGCGATGAAGCGGCATTGGTGGAACAGGGGGCGGAAAATGGGCAGGTAGAGGGCCGGCTCATCGTGGGCGCAGGGGACAAAGACGGCCTTGTCGGCGACCAGGGGCAGGCCAAAACCGGCCGGTGCATAGATGTAGGTGAAGAAAAAGAAGAGTTCAAACGCGTCGCGCTGGGCCCGGATGTAGTCAAACAGCCCACTGGCGTATGGCCCCTGCTCCTTAAGCCAGGCCGTTTCCTCTGCTTCAGTGTGGGGCAGGTTGAATACCTGGTAAGTGGAGGCCTGGGCGGCTTGCCAATCGCGGGGCTGGTCGACGGGGAAGCGATGGAGCTGGACGCCGTTGAGCTGGCTGGAACCGGCCGGATAATGATCCGCCCAGGTCTGGTAATCGATGGCGCAGGTCGTGATGACGTGGACTTCGGCCAGGGCGGTCAGCCGTTCGGCCACCCAGCGAGCCATCTGCTCCGCCCCGCCGTTCACCTCTTCGCCGTAGCGCTGCACGACGATGGCGATCTTCGGCTTACTCATCTCGCCCCAACCAGCCGGGCAACAGCCGGCGAATATTCGCCGCCAGGGCGTCATCGCTGTAGCGCATGGCCCAGTGTTGGCTCTGCTGGCGGCGCTCAGCGTAGCCTCCTTCATCCAGCAGGGCTTCATGAATCAGACGCGCGGCTGTGGCCGGCTGTTTCTTGTCAATGACCAGGGCACCCGGGCCGGCCACTTCGGGTAGCGGCGGCAGGTCGTCGATGGCAGACGGCGTGCCCATGAAAGCGGCCTCGGCCAGCGGCACGCAGAAGCTCTCCCACTCTGATGTCACCAGCAGAAAGCGGGCGTGGCGGAACAGCGAGCCCAGCAGGGCCGGGTTTGTCACCTTGCCCGGCCGGATCACCTTTTCTGTCAGCCCCTGCTGCTTGATGAAGCGGCTCATTTCCGCTTCGTAGCCTGGCGTGAGATCGGTTGGCCCGACCAGGAAAAAGTAGAGTTCCGGCCGCAGCGTTTGCAACTCGGCAATGATGGCCAACTGGGCCAGGATATCTTTCTGCGGGATCAGCCGGCCGACAAAGAGCAGGTATTCGATATGCGGTAGCAGCTCCGCCAGCTCGGCATCATCCTCCGCCGGGTAGCGCGCCGTATCGACGCAGAGCGGGACCACCGCCAGCCGCTCCGCCGGGAAACCATGAGTGAGCAGGTCGGCCCGCATGTATTCCGTGTGGACGATGAATTGGTCAAAGGCCGTGCGCAGTTCGGGCAGTTGGGCCAGCCCTTCGCGGCAGAGCGCCTCCATCTGGGCATTGCGGCCGCGGTACAGCTCGGGCGGCGAGATGCCGTGGTAATCCATCAGCTTGAAGTCGCTGCTGGCCCGGGCCTGGGCGAGGTTGGGGGTGGCGATGGAATAATGGTACCAGAGCAGATCGTGGCCGGTGGGCCGGTATTGGTCGGCCGGGACCGCCAGCGGGCGCAGGCTGGGGGCGATGTGGTCAGCGTAGAGGCGAACGTGGGCCCCCCAGTTTTGCCAGAGGCGGCGCAATGTCAGCACATAGTTGCCGATGGCGTCGCCCGGGACAAGGGCGGCGGTCATGATGTGGACCGTCAGGGGCTGCTCAGACACGCGTTAATCCTGGCCTTTGTCAGTCAGCTGTTGCTCCAGCTCGGCCAGCCGCTGTTCCTGGGCGTCGAGCCGCGCCTGCAGCAGGCCCAGCGCCTCGGTGATCTCGTGGTTGACCGCTTGCTGATGGCCGGCGCTCCGGTTGACGTAGTAGAGGACAAGCTGATGGGCCTGCTCGCGAATGCTGGCCCAGAGCCGGCCGATGAGCGGCAGGCGGGTGGCGTTGGATGGGGCCAGATCCGGTGCTGTCGGCAGGGTGTGGGCGGCCAGGCTGATCTGCTGGCGGTGCCGTTCCAGGTCGGAGGCGGCGGCGCTGCTGGGCGGACCGGCCGGTGCCTGGCCTCGCTCGGCCAGGATTGCCGCCACCCGGCGCACGATTGTTTGCGAGTCACGTGTTGTCTCGGGCATCGCCGCCGATTTTACCCGAAGACGCGAGTTGAGGGTAGGGACCGTCGGGTGCCGCACCCGACGGGTCCCCTACCCCTCAGCCAGCGCCGCGATCACCCGCTCATATTGGGCCAGCACCGTCTCCCACTGGTAGTTGGCCAGGACGTAGGCGCGGCCCTGGGCGCCGAGCTGGGCTGCGGCTGCGGGATTGGCCTGGAAATAGTCCAGGCAGGCGGCGAATTCGGTGTATTGGCGGAAGTAGAGGCCGCCGTTGGCTCGCCGGGTGTGGTCGCTGGTCACAGCGCAATCGGCATGGACCAGCACCGGCCGGCCCGCCAGCCAGCTCTCCATCATCACAATCGAGAAGCTCTCATGCACTGAGGGTTGGCACAGGGCGAGGGCGGCGGCGTAGGCATCGTTTTTGTCCTGGATGGAAACAAAGCCGAGGTCGCGGGTGTGGGCACGCAGCCGGGGTGGGATGTCGACCTGGCCGGAGCCTATCAGGATAAGTTCCATTGGCCGGTTTCCATCAGCCTGGTAGCGGCCCCAATAATCCAGCAGCAGATCGATGTTTTTGCCGGGCTCACGCCGGCCGGCATAGAGCAGGAAAGGGTGCTGGAGGCCGTATTTGGCCCGGAAGCGGTCCGGGTCCGGGGCGGCGGGGGCGGTGACGCCGGAACCGGCCACGACGCGGAGCTGTGCAGCCTGGTCCCCCAGCAGCCGCCGGGCAAACGCTGCTTCGGCCGGGCTGAAGAAGATGAGGGCGGCGGCGTTTTGCAGGACCGGCCGGTACAACCCCAGCCAGACATACGGCTCATCGTGCAAACAGGGGATGAGCGCCGTCCGCGCCGGCGCAATCTGAGCGCCAAAGTAGGTGGAGCTGAACATATACGGCGTAAACAGAAAGACGTATTCGTCCTGGTGCTCGCGGATGTAGTCGTACAGCGCCGGGACCCGAAACATCTCCTCGATAAACGTCGCTTCCTGCTCGGGCGGGATGCGCAAGCCGTTCATCAGTTGCCAGTTGAGCTGGTTGAAGGCGGCCCGGTCGCGCGGCAGCACGGGGAAGCGGCGAATGGTGACGCCGTTGTGGCTGCTGAGACCGGCCGGATGGCTGTTTTCACTCCAATCCGAGTAGAGATCGCGCAGGCAGGTGGTCAGCACCTCGACCGTGTGGCCGCGCGCCGCCAGCCGCTCAGCCGTTTGCCGCGCCGCCGTTTCTGCGCCGCCCGGGATATCAGGCCCGTACCAGGGCAGGACAAAGGCAACTTTCATGCTGCCGGCGGCTCGCCATCCGCTTCGATGAGTTCAGCCATCAGCGTCAGGGCACGTAGCGTTTGCTGGTTGACCTGCTGCTGTTGTTCGGCCAGCTGGTTGATGTAGAAAATGACCAGACGGTGCAGCTCTTGCTTGAAACGGGTGATGAGCGGGCCAACCAGCGGCAACGTTGAGGGCTGTACGTGGGCCCGCACGCGGAGCTGGTCGTGGCTCATTTCCAGTTGATAGAGCTGCTCAAAGAAATCAGCCGGCAGGCGGCGGCCACTCAAGCGGATGCGCCCGGCCGTTTCGCTACCCTCGGCCGCTTTCTGAGCGAGAATCTGGGCGCGGATATCCTGCATGATCTGTTCGACGTTAAGTTGGTCAGTCATTTTTGCTGCCTTGGCGCAAGCGCCCTTTTATCAGGCCAGCATCCTGGCGCAGAAGTCGAGATATTGGCGGGCGATGGTTTCCGGCCGGTGCTCGCGCCGCACATAGGCCAGGGCCGCTTCCCCCATGGCCGCCAGTTGTGGACGATGGGTCAGGCAATGGCGCAGGCAATCCTGAAAAGCGACCTCGTCCATTGGCGGCAGCTTGAGCGCAACCGTCGCTGGCAATTCACTATACCACCCCTGATCAAAGACGATGAGGGGGCGGGCTGCGGCCATGCCATTGAGGGCGGCGGCCGACGTTTCGCCCAATGTTGGCTGGCGCAGGGCGACAAGGACATCGGCGGCAGCGGTCCAGTTGAGAAAATCAGTTGCCGCCGGGACATAATCAATGTGGTGAACGGCGCCATCGAGCCCGAGCTGACGGATCAGGCCGGGCAGATCAATTTCCCCGGGCAATGCCTCACCGACGAGCAGAAAATGCGCTTCCGGGTGATCCTGGCGGACGGCGGCAAACTGGGTCAGGCTCCAGGCGATCTGTTTGTGCCGGTTGAGCTGGCCGACGGCCGCGAAGACAAAGGCGTCAGCCGGTAAGTTGAGCCGGGCGCGATAATTGTCAGTGGGGAACTGGTCGACGAGCAGCGGGATGTGGCGGACCGGCCGGTCCCCATGTGCCTCATGCAACTGCCGCCGCGCCGTTTCATTGTGCACGATCATCCCCAGACTGCGGCGCACCAGGCGAGTGTGAAAAGCGGTTTGGGGCGCGCTGGCGCCGGCCTCGTTCAGCCAAAGGCGCCGGGCGGCAGCGTAGCCGGGTAGCCCCAATTCCCGGGCCAACTCACGGCCGTATGCAGCAAAATCACCCTGCTCGACCAGCAACTCGTGGCCGCGGAACTGGCTCAGGTCGAGGTCGTGGAGCACGGTGAGGCCCGGATAGCGTAAGGCCATCTCGTAGATAGCGGCATGCAGGCTATTGTTGCCGATCTGGTAGATGGGCAGGTCAAATTCGGCGCGGCGGGCGGGCAGTTCGCTGAGTGGGTGGCAGGGGTAGGTGACCTGGAGGGCGGGGGCGAGAAGATCCGGCCGGTCCACAAATAGCGTCAGCTCGGCCCCCGCGGCCAGGTAGGGCAGCAGGGCGGCGCTAAAATCGGCGATGCCGCTGCGAGTGGGCGGCAGGGGGCTGGCGAAAGCAAGCCGGAGCGGCTGGGGCACAGGGTTACTCGTGGTCCGGCGTCACACGCGTCTGCAAATCCTGCAACTGGCGCTGGACCGATTGCAGCTGTGCGGTCAGGCGGGCCACCTCGTGCCGGAGCTCATCCTGCTCCGTTTCCAGGGCGAGTAACTGCCGGCTGCTGATGAGGTTGAAGCCGTTCTGCTGGTCGATGATATGCTGCAAGGCCCATTTGCCGGCGATGCTGTGCCAGCCATTGCGCAGGGCATTGATGAGGGGACCGATGAGCGGCGCCTCGGAGCGAAATGTCAGCGGCTGTAACTGCCAGCCCTTGTCCTCGTTTGCCATGCCTCCACTCCTCTTTGGTCAACTTACCATCAGACCACATCGGGCAGCACACTTGCCAGTCACATGACAGAAAGAATCCGTGCCGAATCCGTGCTAATCCGTGGCCTCTCCCCCCGGCCGCCACTCCCAACTCGCCGGTAACTCGATGATGCCATCCTTTTTCTCACTGCCGCGCGGCAGGACGTGGAACGGGTAGGCCCGGTCGTGGTAATCGTACACCTGCAGTCCCAGCTCGTCATGCACTGAGACGGTGAGAAAATATTCGGCCGGTAGCAGCGGCAGGTCGCGGATGTGATAGCAGAGCTCGCCGTGACCTTGAACTTCGCCAATCGGGTCGCCGCTGCCGGCCTGGTTGGGGCTGCTCAGTTGCAGGCCATCTTTACGCAAGACAGACAGTCCGAATTTCGGCGCCTTGACCCGTTTGGGCGCATGATAGCGGATGACAATGGTGAGATCATCGCCGGTGTGGAACGTGGCTTGCGGCGTGCCATTCTTAGCCTGCAGGGTGACTGATTCGATGGTCACCTGGCGTGAGCCCCACCGTTTGAAATTTTCGCGCGATCCCAGGACTTTGGCCATCTGTTCCTGTTCCAGGGCGCGGGAGTAATCGACGTAGTTGGCGGCGACGTCACCGGCCGGTCCATCCTCGCGGATCGCCCCTTTATCCAGCCAGAGCAGCCGCGTACACAGATTGCGCACCACACGCAGATCATGGCTGACGATGACGATGGTGGCGCCGCCCTGCTTGATCTCGTAGATGCGGTCGATGCATTTGCTCTGAAACGCCTGGTCGCCGACGGCCAGAATCTCATCCACAAACAAGATGTCCGGCTCAACATGAACGGCGACGCTGAATGCCAACCGCATGTACATGCCGGACGAATAGAATTTGACCGGCATATGCAGAAAATCACGCATCTCCGAGAAATCGACGATGGCGTCGTACTTTTCGCGGACCTCGACTTCACTCAAGCCGAGCAAGGCGCCATTGAGAAAGATGTTCTCGTGGCCGGTGAGTTCCGGGTGAAAACCGGCGCCGAGTTCCAGCAAAGCGCTGGTGCGGCCGTGGACGCGGATACGCCCGGAGGTGGGTTCGTAGATGCGGGTGGCCAGCTTCAGCAGGGTGCTTTTGCCGCCGCCATTGCGGCCGATGAAGCCGACCGTCTCCCCCGGCATGATCGTGAAATTGGCATCGCGCACGGCCCAGAGGTCATCCTGTTTTTTCTCAGCTCGCTGCTGGCGCCGCAAGGTAGCCACAACCGACTCCAGGATCGAATACGGGTGATCGTAGGCATAGACAAAGCGCTTGCTGACATTTTCGAACTGAATCGCCGGTTGCATCATACACTCTCCGCCCTCAGACGGTCGACCGGGTATTTTAGTGGAAAGCGGAGGGGCAGGCCACTGGGTTAATGTTTGGCGAGGGGTCCCGGCCAACCCGACGGGTTACCCCCAACCCGACGGGTTGGTAGGGACCCCTCGCCGCCATATTAGCTGCGCAGCCAATTGCGCACGGAGACTTTGCGCAACCGCCAATACATTTTGTCTGCCAGGCCCAGGTAGCGGTTGCGGGCCTGGAAACGTTTGACCTCGCGGGCCAGGGCCGGCCCGGCCGCGGCGATCTGCTGCCGGCATAACTCACCCGCATACTCGTACAGCTCCTGGTCGAGCCAATTGTGTTGGCGCACAAAGGCCTGCATTTCCTGGTCTTCCCGGGATTGCTGGGGTGCTGCTACGGCGACATTGTGTTTGGAGTAATAGATGGAGCGCCAGCCAAAGCGTTTTTGCAGCAGCACCAGCACTTCATCAAAATGGTCGACAACGCCAACGACGGCGAAATGGTCGCGCAGGTTAGCCTTGGCTTTTTCCAGAAGCGGCCGGTCACAGGCGCCGAACGGGAGGTCGTGCCAGACACCGGCGATAGCGCGGGTCTGGAAATTGTCGAACAACTGGGCCGCGCCCTGCTCTATGGCCTGGCGCATGGTCAGGTCGCGCAGATCGTGGTGCAGGTTGTGATTTGGGTCGCGCTGGGCGTGGCGATAAAGCGAGCGCAGCAGCTGGTACGGTTCGCGCAGAAAGGTGAAATAAGTTGACGGTCCCGGGATGTGGCGATGAATGCCGAAAGGAAGGTGACCGTAGACCAATTTGAATGCGCTGCGCTCGTCAGCTGTAAGGCTCTTGAAGTGCTGTACGGGCCCGCTATACGGCCCTTCTTCCTGAGCGATGATATAGATCTCGCCCGGCCGGTGCTGCCGCTCGATGATACGGCTGAGCGTGGTGCCGGCGGTCTTGGGGATATGGAGAAAAATGGCCGTCTCGCTCATGGCGCCAATTATGACACCGGGCAAGGGGCGCGCAAGCGCCCCGACGGGTTCCCCAACCTGACGGGTTCCCCCAACCCGACGGGTCCCCCCAACCCGACGGGTCCCCAACCCGACGGGTCCCCCAACCCGACGGGTCCCCCAACCCGACGGGTCCCCCACCCGACGGGTCCCCCAACCCGACGGGTCCCCCACCCGACGGGTCCCCACCCGTCGGGTTGGTGTAACCCCTCGCTTTCCATTAAAATCTGTTTCCACCAGCCCACCCCACAATCAGGAGAGTGACATGGCCCGAGGGGAACCCCGCGAACAGTACGAGCGAACCTACATTTTGCTGCCGCCCAATGTCGATAAGAATTGGGCCCGTTCAGCCGCTATTGCCACCTGGGATGCGCGTCGTTTCACCATCGGCGGTAGCGCTGATGATGCGGGCATTGGCGACCTGGACAAGCGGCGGGTGATCGCCGTTAACCCCAGCGCCTGGGGTGATGGTGAGGACGGGACCGGCCTGCAAGGTTTTTACGAGCGCTACTATCCTGGCGTCACCTACCGGACCGTCACAGCCGGTTCGGCGATTGAGCTGGAATCGGAGTTGAAGCGGTTTGTCAGCAATAACCCGCTGTCGGGCATGATGAGCGGGACGCGCGTTTCCATCCCCAGCCCCAGCCGGGGTGCGCCCCGGGAACCTTATGAGCGCACGGTTGTCTTGCTGCCGCCGAACGCGGATCTGGCCTGGGCCCGGGCAGCCGTGGACGCCACCTGGGAAAGCCAGCGGCTGACTATCCTGGGCAGCGCCGACGATGCCGGTATCGGTGACCTGGACGTGCGCAAGGTGATTGCCGTGAACCCGGAGGCATGGGGCCCCGGTGACGATGGGATGGGGCTGCGCGGCTTTTTTCAGCGCTTTTACCCCGGCGTCGAATACCAGCCTTTAGTGGCGGCCATCCCCAATGATTTGCGTATTGCTCTGGGCGGCGAAGTGGCCGTCGCGCCGCCCCCGGCCGATCTGCCCCAGTTCAGCCTGGGCATTCATGATCTGGCGGAGATACCGGCCGGTCGCTGGCTCCAATCCCAGAATGTCGGTGGTTGGGTTTATGTGGCTCATTTCGTCGGCACCGGTGCCCATCGTTTTGATTTCAGTGACCTGGAAGCCAACGGTATTCGCGTGGTCGTCAACCTGCGTTACTCCTTCTCCACCGATCTGGGTGGCGGCGGCAACGTCCCGCCGGACCGTGAGCGGGATGGCTTTGTGCGCGCCTGCCGGGAAACGATTCAGCAAAGCCGCGGCGTCTGGGGCTGGACCATTGGCAACGAACCCAACAATCCGCGTGAATGGCCATTGAATGAGCCGCAGACGCCGGAGCGGTTGGCCCATATTTACAACGCCATCCGCCGCGATCTCGATGGCCGCTTTTCGCCAGGACCGGTTGACCCATTCTTTGGACCGGGCTCAGACAACCGCGACTGGTTTAGTCGCATCTGGCGGGCCAGCGATGCGGCTGAGTTTGTCGATATCCATGGCTATGTGCGCGGCGCTGACCCAACGCTCTGCTGGCGCTCGGCCCGTTTTGGCAATGCGCCGCTGCAATGGCAGGCGCTTAACTTTTTTGGTTGCTGTGAGGCGTTGTTAGCAGCGCTGCCTGGCCGCTTCCGGGCGCTGCCTGTGGTCATCTCTGAGTTCAACCATCTCTGGAAAGGGCGGGAGAACGATCTGGGCTGGCTGGATGGGCCGGGCGTCCAGGTGGTGCGGGCGGCTCACAAACGGATCGTCCAATGGAACCAGCTGGGCAACCAGACGATCATGGCGTTGATCCTGTACCGGTATGATGGCGACGAATGGATTTTACGTGACAAGCCGGCCATCCTGAACGAGATGGTGCGGCTGAACCGGCCGGTCGAAACCCTCCGTTTCGCTAACCCGGTCCAAAACCGCTCCTTCCGCATCAACATGCCGTTCGGCATTTTCGGCCACGAGCGGGATTATGGCCTGCACGAGGGGCTGGACCTGTTCGCCGTGCATGGCGACCCGATTGTGCCGATCATGGATGGTCGGGTGACGGCCACGCGTGACATTCATCCGCGTGGCTACGGCCGCTATGTGCGCGTCGCCCATGACAATGGCATGATTAGCTGGTACGGTCACCTGGACCGGCCGACCGTGAATGAGGGCGACCGGGTAGTCGGCGGTCAGACCGTTCTGGGGCTGGCCGACAACAGCGGCAATTCAACCGGCGACCATCTTCACCTGACCGTTCAGTGGCCCGGCCGCGGCCTGGATGGCTTTGTGGTGGAGCAGGTGGTTGACCCGATGCCGTATTTAGCCCATCTTAGGTGATTTACAATTTGGGAGTTACGATTTACGAAGCGCCTGGCGCAATCAAGGCCCAACGCGAACCTTTGCAGTGTTGCGGGCCACGCATGACCTAAATCGTGTCAGGCCTCTCGTAAATCCCCAATCGTCAATCGTAAATGTTGTTTATGGACGAACTAACTCAATTTAACCAGGAACGTTGGAATGCCCTCGTCGAGGCGGGCATTCAGTATGGCCAGCCGCTGCTTGACCTTACGCCGGATTCAGCGCGGACGATGGTGGATGATTGTGGCGTGATGGCGCCGGTCGGGGGCAAAGATGTGTTGTGCCTGGCCAGCGGGGGTGGGCAGCAGTCGCCGGCCTTTGCGCTGCTGGGCGCCCGGGTGACGGTGGTGGATTTTGCCGAGAAGCAGCTGGCGCAGGATGCGCTGACCCTGGCGCATTATGGGTTGACCGGCCGGTTGGAGCAGGGCGACATGCGTGACCTGTCCCGCTTTGCCGACAACAGTTTTGACCTCGTCTGGCACGCTTTCTCTCTCAATTTCATCCCCGATCCGCTGCCCGTCTTTGACGAAGTCCGGCGCGTCCTGCGCCCTGGCGGCCAATATCGGCTGCAGCACCACAATCCCCTGGCCATGGACGCTGATGAAGAGCGCTGGGATGGTTATGGCTATCCGGTCCGTACCCCGCAGATTCAGGGGCAGGAGATCACCTTTGCCAGTGACGAGTGGGAGATTGAACAGGAAGACGCTACAGTAGTAAGGGTTGTGGGCCCACATGAGTTTCGCCATACGCTGCCCACGGTTTTGAACGGTCTCTGCCAGCGCGGTTTTGTCCTGCAGGCCGTGCGCGAAGATCCTGTAGGTGATCCAGACGCGGCGCCTGGTAGTTGGGCCCATTATTGCGCTGTTACCTGTCCCTGGCTGACCAGTTGGTGGCAAGCAGCAAATTGAGGCCACGGCCTCCTTTCATGGATGAATTATGCATAACTTACCCTTTGATGAAGCCTTAAAACGATCACCCTTTTACCGGCGTGGCATGACCAGCACCGACGTGCCGGCCTCGATAAAACCCGAAGATATTCTGAAGCTTAGCTCCAACGAAAACCCATTTGGCGTCTCTCCGGCTGTAGCCGCCGCCATCAAGGAACAGGCCGATATCATGAACCTCTACCCGCCACGGGAAGGGGACGCTGATTTATGTGCTGCCCTCGCGGATCTGCATGGTGGCGGTCTGACTGGCGAGCATGTTGTCCTGGGCAAAGGCGGCCTGGACATCATGGACATGGCCATTCGCGGCTTTGTCCGGCCGGGTGACAATGTCATCATGTGTAATCCGACCTTTGGTTTCCTCCGTATCGGCGCCATCCGGGTGGGGGCTGAGGTCATCGATGTGCCTTTGTTGGGGGATGATTTTTGTTACGATGTCGATGGCGTATTGGCAGCCGTGAATGAGCGCACCCGCATCGTCTACATCTGTAACCCGAACAATCCAACCGGTAATATCACCGCCGCCGCTGACATGGACCGGCTCGTCAAAAACCTGCCTGATGACGTTCTCCTCATTTCCGACGAAGCCTACAGCCATTTTGCTGCGCCGATGGAACTGCCGGACACAACCCAATATGTGTTGGCGGGGCGGCCCGTGTTGAAGCTGTTCAGCTTCTCCAAGGCATTTGGTCTGGCCGGGCTGCGTCTGGGCTACGCGATCACGCCGCCGGATGTGGCCGCGTACCTGGCCGGCTACAAAACCCCGTTCCACATCGGCCGTATTACCGTGGCGGCCGGTCTGGCCGGCGTGGCGGATCGGGAATACATGGCTGACGTGGTGCGGCGCAATCGTTCTGGCCGGGAATGGCTAACCGGCCAGGCGCAGGAACTGGGTCTCAAAGTCTGGCCCAGCGGTGGCAACTTCCTGCTCATGTCTGCGCCTGGTATGACGGGCGCCGAGCTGACGGCTGCGCTCCTGCAACAGGGCATCCTCGTGAGCGATGGCGGTGTTCGCTTCGGCCTGCCGGACCATATCCGCATGACGGTCGGCACGGAGAAGCAAAATCAGCGCGTGGTTGAGGTGCTGGCCCAGATTATGGGGCGAGGCTAAACAGCATAAACCATTAGAAAATCGAGATCAAAAAAAGGGCACACCCCAGCAGGTGTGCCCTTTTTTGCGCCTTAACGGCGTCCGTTTCAGCGGATCGGTGCGTGCCGATCCTGACGGTATTACAGGGCGACGAAGATGAGCGCCAGGGCGCTGATCGTCGCGATCATCTGCACCAGCGTGGCGACATGCTCACCATCTTTGTGGAAGAGCCGATTAACGGCGGCTTCGTGCTGCAGATCGTGCTGGATTTCCTGGGCAATTTTCATTTCGAGATACATCTTAAACTCCTACACAAATCAACACCGGCCGGTTGCCCTGCCGTTGTTGTTGAGAATTATTTTCCTGAGTGAAAGTGCTGAATTGGCAAACCAGAGCAGCTGACCGCGCCTGGCGCGGCAGCTAAAAACAACCTGGCGTCGACAGACAACGCTGGTTATTTGGATACTTAGCAGTTGAAAAGTAAGTGGTGATCTGGATCAGATGCGCCTAAACTGCTTTCAGGCTGGTAAAAGAGGGCCCGTTGCCGGGCGGCGGGCTGCTTGTTTGCCTCTAGGCAGCCAAACCGTCCGCTAGTATGCCATGAAACTGTAAGAAAACCCTTAGTACATCCATACCAGTTTGGCTTCTCAGCTTCTGCTCATAGCTGCCGGATTTCGCTTTGCAGGTGGTCCAGCTCGCTCTTGATAGCCTGCAGCTCAGCCTGGCGCTTTTTGAATTTGTCACTTTCTGCCCGTACAAAACGGCTGAAAGGGGCGACGGCCTCTTCAATGCGCCTGCTGCTGCGTAACATCTCCTGGTCAAAACGGGTAGTCAGGCTGGAGACCAGCTTTTCCCGCAGCGTGTCGAGTTTTTCATGCAGCTCGTTTTTCGCCTTGCGCCGCCGCGCCGGCAGCATAATCAGCCCCACCGTCAGGCCGACGATACCCAACGAAACGCCAGTGATGTCGATCCAAACGGCGCTGGAAGCGATGAAGATGGCGGCACCAATGCCGGCGCCGCTGACAACCCCGGCCAGGGCCAGGCCCGCCACCGTTTCCCGGGCTGCCGTCGCCAGGCGGTTGGCCTCAGTGGTCTGGTCGTAGCTGTCGACGGCGCGCTCTGCTTCTTTGCCGATGGTGGCAATGAGCCGCTGGCGCTCATAGGCCAAACTGGCTGATTGACCGCCTCGTTCGCCCACGATGCGGGCATCATTTTCTTTCTGCCGCCGCGAGAGATGATCCGTCACCGCCGTCCACTGGCGCAAATCCTGTTCCACCAGCCAATCGACCAGCTCGCTGACACGGGCCTCGATCTGTTTGGCCGTGTCGCCGATCACTTCCTCCTGGAACAGGGCTTTGATCTTCTCGCTGCGGGCCAGGTCCGGCAGGCGGCCCAGGCGGATGGTCTCATCGAAGAAGCTGCTGCCACGCCCCTCCATCTGGTGGAGCAGATTATCGATCTCGCTCAGGCGGGCGCGGAAGTTGCGCTGCATGTCTTCGTTGTAGTAAGTGGTCTGATGCTGGATGTCAGCCAGCAGCTGCCGGTCGGCCAGCAACGATTGCAGGTCGGCATGGGTACTGGCCAGTTGGGCGGTGACGAGGCGTTGGCCGACGCCAAGCGGGTTCATCAGCTTGAGCTGGAAACGGCCACGCTCGTCGAGCGTTTCGGTGACGTAGGTTTCCAGCGCCTCAAAACGGCTGGGGGCCCATTTCTGCGGCTGGCCGGCTTTGGCCTGTTGGGCCAACCGGCCGGATACTGGAAAGACCGCCGCAATCTCACCCACTAACGAATGAGCGGCCTCGGTCACAAACTGAACCACCTGCGCCACCGCCGCCTCATCTTCCAGGATGTCGATCTTGTTGATGATGAGGACGATCTTCTTGCCCCAATCGCGAATACGGGTCAGGAAAGCCCGTTCAGATTCGCTGAAAGGGCGGTCAGCGGAGGTGATGAAGAGGACAAGGTCGCTGCGCGGGATAAAGTCGGCGGTGATCGCCTCATGTTCCCGATTGATGGCGTTGGTGCCGGGCGTATCGACGAGGTGGATATGCTGCAACATGGCCACCGGCGCCGTCATGCGGATGAGGCCGGGGCCGGTTGGTTTGGCCGTTACCTCCTCGCCGTAGGTGAGCAGATGGATCTGAGCCGTGGTCGGCGTGACCCCTTCTGGCAGGATGTGTTGGCCAAAGAGGGCGTTAATGAAAGCGGATTTGCCCGCATTGAACTCGCCAGCGACGACAAGCAGGAAAAGATCATCCAACGTTTGGATTGAGTCAGCCAGCGTCTGCCGTTCATTGACGGCGGTATCCGTTTGCGCCAGCAGTTCTCGCAACCGGCCCAGTGTCGCTTTGGCCTGCTGCAGTAGATTTTCCTGAGATGTTGTCAGATTGAGCTGCATAAGTCCCCTGTGTTCGTTGCTGCAATTGTAACTGACACGGGGAAAATGGGGTTGTCACAAAATGATGAGTGCCGTTCGTGTCATTTGGTCGCCCAAACCGAACGGCGTTGGGAGCGCCCCGATGACTACTGGTCCCAGTCGTTTAGCCAGCGGAGTTGACCGGTCCACATTTCGGCATCTGTCGTCAATAGCATGTATTTCAGAGCTTTTAGAAGCGATGAAAGCGTCCATTGACTTTGATGTGCCAAAAGGATGCCAGCATGCTCTGGGTGAACTTTCGCGAGCTGGCAGAAATCAGCAATGTTAAATGTAAAAATTACTCGACCCTGGCTGCTTGCCCCTTGTAACTGCGCCAGATCACTGGCATCCAATGCCATCCATGAATTTGGCGTTCGGGAAACATCAAAGCCGGCCTTGATTAGCGCGGAATGAAGCGCCTTGCGGGAAGTGTCGGCATCAAGATGCAGCCTGGTTGCTTCCGGCATGTTGCTCACTGGCTTGCTGGGCTTCTAGGGCGATATGGGCATCGATCTCTTGCTTATGTACCTGGTAAAACGAGAGTGCTTCCCGAATCTGGTTGACCGGCCGGTCGTACTCATAGGCAATTTCCTCAGCCGACATGCCCCATTGATTGGCGCTGACGACAACTGTTTGTACGCGGATGCCGGTACCCGCCAAAACAGGTGTTGGAATGCCAGAGCCGCCGCGCCGATAGACAATTTGCGGGAACTGGGGATCAGCCAACTGATTGCGTAACAAGCCCACTTTTTCCGAGACGGCCCACAGAATGAATTGATTCAGCGAGATGCCTTGTTCTCTAGCTATCTCGGCGGCTTCCTGTTTGAGTTCGTTCGGTAGGTTGAGTGCATAACGTGCCATGCATGACATCATATGTGATGTGTTATACGATGTCAACAGTTTGGATGGTAATTGCAATTAGAAGGATAGACGCCGTACAGGTCATCGGGTCGCTGCGAATGCTGTTTATTATGAACAACTTTCGGAGCGACCCGATGACTGCGCGCGGCGTTGGCGTTGGGGCGACCCGATGACCCGAACGGCGTTAGCCGGCCCGTGCCGCGACCACATCCCGCAGGTCGCGGATCTGGTCGCGGAGGTCGGCGGCGCGCTCGAAGTCGAGGGATTGGGCGGCCTGCTTCATCTGCTTTTCGAGGTCGGTGATGAGGCGCTGCAGCTCGTCGTCCGGCATCTCGCTGGGGGTCAGGTAGGTCAGGCCGTCTTCGGCCAGTACCTTCTCGCCATCGGCGCCGGCCATCTGGGCGATATCGTCGGTGAGGTCGTGGATCTCCTTGGCAATGTTGCGCGGGACAATCCCATGTTCCTCGTTGTAGGCCATCTGGACGGCGCGGCGTTCGTTCGTTGTATCGAGGGCCGCTTGCATGGAACGGGTGATCTTGTCTGCATACATGATCACTTTGCCCTCCGTATGGCGGGCGGCCCGGCCGATCGTCTGCGTCAGTGATGTTTCGGAACGGAGGAACCCTTCCTTGTCCGCGTCCAGAATGGCGACCAGGGAGACCTCCGGCAAGTCCAGACCCTCCCGGAGCAGGTTGATGCCGACGACCACATCGTAGATGCCCATGCGCAGGTCGCGCAGGATCTCGGTCCGCTCGATGGTGTGGACTTCAGAGTGGAGGTAATGCACCTTGGTGCCGATCTCCAGCAGGTAATCGCTGAGATCTTCGGCCATTCGCTTGGTGAGGGTGGTGACGAGGACGCGCTGCCCTTTCTTGGTGCGCTGGTTGATTTCGCCGATCAGGTCGTCAACCTGGCCACGCACCGGCCGGATCTCCACTTCCGGATCCAGAATACCGGTCGGCCGAATCACCTGGTGGACGATCTGGCCCGACACTTCGCGCTCGAAGTTGGCCGGGGTGGCGCTGGTGAAGATCACCTGGTTGAGCCGCTCGCGGAACTCGTCAAAATTAAGCGGCCGGTTGTCCAGCGCACTCGGTAGCCGGAAGCCATAATCAACCAGCGTCATCTTGCGGCTGCGATCGCCGGCATACATACCGCCAATCTGCGGCACCGTCATGTGCGACTCGTCAATGACCAGCAGGAAATCCTTGGGGAAGTAATCGATCAGGGTCCACGGCGGTTCACCGGCGGATCGCTGGTCCAGGTGGCGGCTGTAATTCTCGATGCCGGTGGTGTAGCCGACCTCACGCAGCATTTCCAGGTCGTACATCGTGCGCTGTTCGATCCGCTGGCCCTCCAGGAACATCTTGCGTTCCTTGAAGTAGGCAATGCGCTCGCTCAGCTCTGTCTCGATATCATTTAACGCCTGAGCCAGCTTGTCCTCGTTGGTGACGAACTGCTTTGCCGGGAAGATCTCCAGGTTGCTGTGCTCAACCAGAATCTCGCCCGTCAGCGAATCAAACTCATTGATGCGCTCAATTTCATCGCCCCAGAACTCGATCGAGTAGGCGGTCTCGGCGTAGGCCGGCCGGATCTGCAACGTGTCGCCGCGCACCCGGAAGCAACCGCGCCGCAACTCAATGTCATTACGGTCATATTGAATGTCGACCAGCAGCCGCAAGATCCGGTCGCGCCGGTAACTCTTGCCCCGTTCCAGCTTGACGCTCACGTTGCCCCAGTCCGCCGGGTTGCCGATACCATAGATGCAGGAAACCGAAGCGACGACGATGACATCTTCGCGGCTGAGGATGTGGGTCATCGCCTGCAGTCGCAGCCGGTCGATCTCATCGTTGATCTGGGTTTCTTTTTCAATGTAGAGGTCATGCCGGGGCACATAGGCCTCAGGTTGATAGTAGTCGTAGTAGCTGACGAAGTACGAGACCGCGTTATGAGGGAAGAATTCGCGGAACTCGCTGTAGAGCTGGGCAGCCAGGGTCTTGTTATGGGCAATCACCAGGGTGGGCCGCTGGGTCTGTTGGATGACGTTGGCGATGGTAAAGGTCTTACCAGTGCCGGTCGCCCCCAGCAACGTCTGGAAGGGTTGGCCTTGATTCACGCCATCGACCAGGTTCGCAATTGCGGTCGGCTGGTCGCCCATTGGTTCATAAGCTGAGACAAGATTAAACTTAGGCATGTGACTCCTGGAACAAAACGTGCAAACTTTCAGGTCGCGGTCGCCAATTCTATCAGCCTGGATGTAAGGTTGATGCTGCAAAATGAGCTTAGAACGAAAGTTCTTATTCTACCATAAAACGGCTGAATCTGATACATTCCGCCGGACTTTTTAAGGCAGATTCAGGCGACAAAATCATTTGCCGGATCGTTGAAGAACTATGACAGTAACCGGTCGTCAGCAGCAGTATCTTTGACGCGCATATCGTAGGAGGTATTGGTGACAAATCGACAACCCTGGTTCGTATTGGGCCTGATCATCCTGGGCGTGATGGTTTTTGTGGCCGGCTCCGGCCGGTTCATGCAGACCGTCCTCGATGCCCAGACAGCCTCGTTGCCCGCTGGCGACGCCTTCCCGAACGAAATTGAAGGCTGGTGGCAGCCGGCCATAAACCGGTTGGCTACGCGCGAATATCAGTTTAGCCGGTTGGCCGACGGCCAGCTCGGGGCGCCAAATCGGGCCCAGGGCTTCCGGGCATCGCTGGGCGACAGTGGCCTGACGCTGGCCGCACGCACGTCAGACGATTGGTCGGCCAGCCTGAGCTGGCACAACGGCGCTATCAGCCGCGATGGCCAGGCCGCACTCTTGCAGAATGAGGCTGGTGAGCTCCGGCTGGAGAATGACAGCCTGGGCTTAAAACAGCGTTACGCTGTGGCTGGGCGCGCCGATCTAAGCTGGCAGCTGGCGCTGGCGGGCCTGGACGCCGCCGTTTCTGCGGACGGCCAGCAGCTCCAACTGCAAAACATGGCCGGCAAGACAGTGCTCAGCCTGAACCTCCTGGCGCTGGAAGCAGCTGGTCAGGGGGTGACCGGCCGGTTCGTGCTGGATGGAGCCGCTCTGACCATCGCGACTGACGCAACCGGCCCATTGGCTCTGACCCTGAATGCTCAGTCTCCCGATGGCCTGTCAACCACGCCGGTCTGGACGACCTATGGCCTCAATCATGAGGATCAATATGGGCTGGCGCTTAACGCTGCCGGCGACATCGACAACAATGGTTATGTGGACGTGATCGTGGGCGCGCCGTTCTATGATACCGGCGCCGCCGATGCCGGTGCTGTTTTTATCTACCACAATGACGCGGCCGGTCTGCCTATCACGCCTACCCTGATTATCTCCGGCACCAATATCGGTGGTTGGTTTGGCCGCTCCGTGGCCGGGGCTGGCAATGTCAACGGCGATGAGTATGCCGATATCGTCATCGGCGCGCCGGGCGAGCTGAACCTGTCTGGCCTGGCGAGAGTTGGCGTCACGCATGTTTATCTGGGTTCGGCCAGCGGTATCTCCCTGACCAGTGGCGTGCGCAGCTTTGGCGCGGCCAATGGCAACCTGTTTGGCTACAGTGTCGCCGGCGCCGGCGATGTCGATTTTGATGGCTATGACGACATCGTTGTCGGCAGCCCGGGTTCCCAGGTGAATGGGCAAAGCGAAGGCTCGATTCATCTGTTTTATGGGTCTATCTCGGGCACGGCGGCAGTGGCGGATTGGAGCTTCCATTGCCAGCAGCTAGGCTGTGATCTGGGTGTTTCGGTCAGCGGCGCCGGCAATGTCAACGGGGATGATTATGCCGACTTCGTGGCGGGCGCCATCCACTTTGACAGCAATCATGTCTATCCGGGCGGCGCCTATGATGAAGGCGCGGCGCTGGTCTTCCATGGCAGCTCGGCTGGACCGGGGAGTACGCCTGACCAGGTGTTGCAGCCGGGTGTGACGGACAGCCAGTCCGGTTTTGCCGTCGCCGGCATCGGCGATGTGAATGGCGATGGTTTTGATGACATTGGCATTGGTGCGCCCGGCGCGGCGGGGATTACGTCGACGGTCTACGTCTATCATGGCTCGAGCAGCCCGTCGGGAGGGCCGCCGGCCTGGTCGGCGACGGGTGTCTTCACGAACAGCAGCCTGGGCTTTGCCGTGGCACCGGCCGGTGACATCGATGGTGATGGTTTCGACGATCTAATCGTTGGCGACAATCAGATCAAAGGGCTCGAAGGACCTGGTGCGGCTTACGTTTTCCGCGGCACACCGTTCTCGCTGGAGACGGCCGCCGCCTGGCAGGTGATCGGCGAAGGCGACGGCTATTGGCTGGGTGGTTCCGTGGCTGGCGCCATGGACCTGAACAACGATGGCTATGATGATGTGCTGGTCGGTTCACCCCAATATGGCGAGGATCCCTATCCGGGCCTTGGTGAGGTTGTCACTGGCACAGTCGGCGCCGCTTTTGCCTATCTGGGCGGTCCGGTTGACCCCATCACCGGCCTGGTTCTGACCCACACCCTGCCGACCTGGGCCGACGTCCCCATCCAGTTCGACGCCATTATCGCCACGGGCCAATCGGTGACCTACACCTGGAATCTGGGTGATGGCACCCAGTTCAGCAGCTATTCAGCGACGATAAGCCACATCTACGAGGCGCAGGGCTGGTACACGGTGACCGTCCGGGCCAGCAACCTGGTCAGCGTCATGACGACGACGCAGGTTCTGTCCGTGACCAAAACCTATTTCAGCTTTTTGCCTATCGTCGTTAAAAACTAATCAATTTTGGGGTGGCGGCAGCCAGCGGTTGCCGCCACCTGGCCTCGTTTGCGTTACAATCCGGCTCAATGGTTGACCAAATCGTCCAATGGCTGGCGCCCTATGTGGCCATTAACCCCACGACCCTGGGACATTTTCTAAGCACAATTCTTATCCTGGTGCTGCTGTTTGTCGGCCGTATGTTGCTGCGCCGGCTCCTTTACCGGCGGCCAATCAGCCGGGAAAGCCGCTATCGCTGGCGCAAAAGCATCGACTACGGCTTTTATATCCTGGGGTTGATTCTGCTCAGCCAGGTCTGGTTGAACCGGACGCAGGGGCTGGCGACCTACCTTGGTTTGCTGACGGCTGGTCTGGCGGTGGCGCTGCAGGACCCGATCACGAACCTGGTGGGTTGGCTCTTCATCATGTGGCGGCGGCCTTTCGAGGTGGGTGACCGGATTGAAGTGGGCGATGTCGCAGGTGATGTGGTTGATGTCAGCCTCTTTCAGTTTACGTTGATGGAAGTGCGCAACTGGGTGGCGGCGGATCAGAGTACCGGCCGGATCATCCATCTACCCAATCGCCACGTTTTCAGTCACCCCGTCGGCAATTTCACCCAGGGTCTGCCTTACATCTGGCACGAGATCCCCATCGAAGTCACCTTTGAAAGCAATTGGGAAAAGGCGAAGGCCTTGCTTCAAGAGATCGTCGAGCGCCACACCATCGAAACGGTCGAGCAGGCCAGCCGCCATGCCGCCGACCCGACCCGGCGCTACCTCGTCACCTACGGCACCCTGACGCCGACGGTTTATACACGGGTGCAGGCCTCCGGCGTTCTGCTCACCATCCGTAGTCTCTGCGACCCCCGGCAGCGCCGCAACTTCGACCAGACCATCTGGGAAGATACGCTGCGGGCCTTTGCCCAACACGACGACATCGATTTTGCCTATCCGACGCAGCGGTTTGTGTATCAGCCGCCCGCGGATGAGCGCCGATAGCGATGCGCTGCGGCGCGTCTGCTGGTGGCAAATTTTAATGTTAAATGATCTGCGCCCACCCTGGTTCGTGCTATACTTGCTCGTGCGGGTTTGTACAACAAATCCCTCCTCGATCGGCGAGCAAAACAGACCACAACTGATAGTAATGTGCTGAAAACTCATGTGTGAAAATTGCAGCGATTTTGTCCACCTTCATACTCACAGCGAATATTCTCTTCTGGATGGACTGAGCCGGGTTGATGAACTTGTCTCCCGGGCTGCTGAACTGGGCCAGCCGGCCCTTGCCCTGACCGACCACGGGGCGATGTATGGCACCATTGAGTTTTATCGCGCCTGCAAGGCTCACAACATCAAGCCGATTATCGGTCTAGAGACTTATATCGCCGCCCGTAAGATGACGGATCGGGACGCGACGCTGGACAAGAAGCGGTTCCATCTGCTGCTGCTGGCCCAGAACCAGACGGGCTACCTGAACCTGCTCCAGACCGCCAGCGCGGCCCAACTGGATGGCTACTATTACAAACCCCGGGTGGACCGCGATTTTCTCGCCACCCATGCCGAAGGTTTGATTGCGACCACTGGCTGCATGGCCGCCGAGATCCCCCAGGCGCTTCTCAACAACAACATGCCCCTGGCTAAACGGTTGATGGGGCAATATCTCGATATTTTTGGCAAGGACAATTTTTTCGTCGAGTTCCAGGAGCACCATATCCCGGAGCTGACGGATTTGAATCGCAAACTGCTGGAGCTGGCGCCTCATTTTGGCCTGGAGAAGAATTACATCGCCACCAACGATGTGCATTACACCCGGGCTGAGGATGCGGATCCGCATGAGGTGCTGCTCTGCATCCAGACCAGCTCCACGGTTAATGCCCCCAAGCTGACCTTCTCCGACAAAGAGTATTACCTGAAATCGTCGGTGGAGATGAATGCGCTGTTTGGCGAGATCCCGGGCGCCCTGAGCAACAGCCTGCTGATTGCTGAACGCTGTAACGTGGACCTGGACAGCAAGGGTTACCATTTACCCCAGTTTGAAGTGCCGGAAGGGTTTAGCGCCGCCAGTTACCTGCGCCACCTTTGTGAGGAAGGGCTCAAGTGGCGCTATGGCGACGAGCGGGCCGCCCACAGCGAAGAGCTGCACAATCGGCTTAACCACGAACTCAACATCATCGGCACGATGGGGTTTGACACCTATTTCCTCATCGTCTGGGATCTGTGCGAATTTGCCCGGCGGACGCGCCGCTGGTGGGACGACAACGGGGCGCTGCTGTATCCGGGTCAGAGCTATGATGAATGGGCCCGCAACGACATCTGGTGGAATACGCGGGGGTCAGCGGCCGGCTCGATCGTGGCCTACACCCTCGGTATCACCAGCATTGACCCGCTGGAGAATCAGCTCATCTTTGAGCGCTTCCTTAACCCCGGCCGCGTCTCCATGCCCGATATTGACCTGGACTACCCGGATGACCGGCGCCATGAGATGGTCGAGTACACCATGCGGCGTTACGGTGCTGACAAAGTGGCTCAGATCATCACCTTCGGGAAAATGAAAGCGCGGGCGGCTGTCCGTGATGTGGGCCGGGCGATGGATATCCCGCTGGAGCGGGTGGACCAGATCGCCCGGATGATCCCGGCGGTAGCTGGTAAGAAAATATACATCAGCAACCTGTTCGAAGAAGGGCACGAGTTCCATTCCCGCGAATTTGTCGAGAGCTACAACAAAGATCCGCAGATGCGGGAGCTGATCGACATGGCCCAGCAGCTGGAAGGGGTCAGTCGCCATGCCTCCAGCCACGCCGCCGGCGTCATCATCTCTGACAAGCCGCTGGTGGAATATTGCCCGTTGAACCGGCCGACCAGCGGCAGCGAAGGGCTTGGCGGCCTGGACCGGGTGACCCAGTGGCCGATGGAGATCGTCGAGTCGATCGGGTTGCTCAAGGTGGATTTCCTGGGGCTGAGTACGCTGACCGTCCTGCGGACCGCCGCCCGGCTCATCGAAGAGCGGTACGGCATTGTCTATGAGATGGACAACATCCCCTATGACATGGGCCACGTCGGGCCGGACCCGAGCAAGGCGCCGGACAAGCTGTTCGATATGCTGGCTGAAGGGAACGTCGGCGGTGTCTTCCAGGTGGAAGGTGCGGGCATGCGCCGGCTGATGATGGAGATGCAACCACGGCGGTTTGACCATATCGTGGCGGCGATTTCCCTGTACCGGCCGGGTCCCATGGAAAATATCCCGCTCTACATCGAGCGGATGCATTCAGAAATTTTCAAGGGCAAGGATATCGTCCAATACCATACGCCCAAGCTGGAGACGGCGCTGAAGGATACCTACGGCATCATCGTCTACCAGGAGCAGATCATCCGTATCGCCACGGATCTGGCTGGTTATGAGCCGGGCGAGGCGGATATGATCCGCAAGGCGGTGGCCAAGAAGAAAGAAGCGTTGATGGAGGAGCACCGGGTCAAGTTCACGGATGGCGCCCTCTCACGCGGTGAGTCGGAAGAGGTCATCAACGCCATTTGGGACGATATCAAGTTTTTTGCCCGTTACGGCTTCCCCAAGGGGCATGCTGCTTCGTACGGGCGCATCACCTGCCAGACGGCCTTCCTCAAGGCGCATTACCCGGTCGAATATATGGCCGCCCTCCTCAGTGTTGAGCGGGAAAAGACGGAGAAGGTGCGCAAATACGTGGCTGAGGCCAAGAATCTGAATATCGGCATCGAGCCGCCCGACATTAACCTGTCCGGGTTGTCGTTTACGATTGAGGATGCGCAGGACCGGCCGGTTATCCGCTTCGGCATCGCCGCCATCAAAAACGTCGGCGAAGCGGCCGTCAACACGATCCTGGTTGAGCGCGAAGCCAACGGCCCCTTCAAATCGCTGCAAGATCTGGCCGACCGGGTTGATTTGCGCAAGGTCGGTAAGCGTGCCCTGGAGTTTATGATCAAGGGCCAGGTGTTCCGCCGCTGGGGTACCGTCGCGCAAATGTTGGACGGGCTGGACCGTATTGTCGCCGACAGTGGTAAGACGCATGAAGCCGCCTCAATTGGCCAGATGAGCCTGTTTGGCGCGCTTGGTGGCGGTGGCGGGAGCAACATGAAGCGGACCTCCACGCTGTTGCGGCCGACCGGCGAAGTGGCTGAGATCGAGCATAAGAAGCTGCTGGAGTGGGAAAAAGAGGCGCTGAGCGTCCACGTTTCCGAGCATCCGCTGGAGCGGCCCCTCGCTAAGATTGGTCCTTATGCCAACACCACGATTGGTGATTTGGATGCTAACTGGAACGGCAAGCAGGTACGGCTGGCCGGCATGATTGCCTCTTTGCGGCCTTATACAACTAAAAAAGGCGATCCCATGGCCTTTGCTGCCCTGGAGGATCTCGAGGGGCAGGTGGACCTGGTTTTCTTCCCGCGCACCTGGCAGGCAACCCGCGAGCTTGTCGCTGTGGACCAGGTGATGCTGGTCATCGGCACAGTGCAGGCGAGCGAGGATCGGCTAACGATCCTGGTTGACACAGTCCGCACCAATCTGGATGTGGTCAGTTCGATGGATAGCATCCTGGAGCCCATGTTGCCCGGTCCCGGCATTGAAGAACCTGAAGAAGAGACCTGGACGCCGCCGCCGCCCGCTGTGCCGCGTCGGCCGGCCGTGCCAGTGCAGGCGAAACAGCCCGTCGCCAAGCCAGAGGTGAGCAGTCAGCCTGCCGCTGCCAGCGTCTCTCAGAGCACGCCGGCGGCACCGGTGCGGCAGCGGATTTCGGTGCCACCAGAGCCGGTGGAACCGGCCGGTCCGCCGCCGAGTGTGAGCCAGCCAGCCGCGCCAGCAACCCCGCCCATCCGGCGGCGTATCTCCACGCCGCCCGAGCCAGTGGCCCCGGTCGAGGCAACGGCATCAGTCGGCGACGCCGGCCCGCCGCCGCCGCCCAACTTTGACGAGGAGTTTGGTGGGGCGCCCGCGCCGGTGCAGCGCGTTGCCCGCCCGGCCGCGCCGCCTGCTTTTGAGGATGAGCCGGAACCGGCTGGCCGCAAGCTGGCTGAACCACGTTTGGCCGAGTCGCGCTATGAAAATGGCACGAATGGCAATGGCCACAGCAACGGCGTGAAGCACAATGGCAACGGAGCCAACGGCCATGCGGCCAATGGTAACGGAAGCCAGCATCAGGAGTCCCCGGCTGAGAGTCAGGTGTCGTTGCCGGTGGCTGAGGTCGAACAGGTTGCGCCCGTCGTGAGTCAAGCGCCTGTGCCGGTGGAGAACCCGGCGCCCACACCGCCGCCGCTGCCCAAAGTCGCGCCGCCGCGCCAGGGTCGGACAATTCGGGTGCAGCTCAACCCATTGGGTGATTGGCAAGATAGTTGCCGGCAGGCGCTGCACGTGGCCGCTCAGTTCACTGGCAATGATATGCTGGTGCTACACATCCCGGCCCACAAGTTGGAGATGTCCTTCCCCAACAAGCCGACCCTGTTCTGCCCCGAGCTGGCCGATGCGTTGGAGGCGATCCAGGGTGTTCGCCGGGTTGAGGTGGAGTTGTAGCCAGGCGTTCGCAACGTGAAATACCCCCGTAGAGACGCGCCGCTGGCGCGTCTTTTTGCGTTTATCGTGTTTGGCGTGGTCGTTGGGAGTGGCGTGTTGGTGTGCCTATGGGGAGTAGGGCGCGGAGGGGCGTTGTGGGAGACGCGCCAGCGGCGCGTCTGTACGGGGCTAGCCTGGCCAGGTGTGGCGGAGGGTGCGGAGCCAGTTGCCGCTCATGATCTGGTCGATGTGGGTGGGGTCGTAGCCGCGTTCGGTGAGGGCGGTGGCGATTTGGGGGAGGTCGGCGGCGGAGTCCAGGCCGTGGGGGATGTCCAGCAGGCCGAAACCGCCGTCGAGGTCGCTGCCGAGGCCGGCGTGGTCGGCGCTGCCGGTGATCTGGCAAATGTGGTCGATATGGGCCACGATGTGTTCCAGGGTCACCCGTTCGCGCCGCTCGCCCGGGCGATGCCCTTTGCGCAGGAAACTATTATTCAGCACGATGCCGCAAACGCCGCCTCGTTCGGCCAGAGCCCGTAACTGGCTATCGCTGAGCTGGCGTTCGCCCGGGACCAGGGCGCGGGCGTTGCAATGGGTGGCCACGATGGTGCCACCATAACGCTCCAAAGCTTCAAAGCTGGCTTTTTCGCTGAGGTGGGTGATGTCCAGGATGAAGCCGAGGTCGGCCATGATCTCCATCAGGGCAAAGCCGTCCTTGCTGAACCCCTCACGGCCATCCCAGGCGCCGGCGGCGTAACGGGTGTTGCTCCAGGCCGGGCCAATCAGCCGCAAACCACGTTCGTACCACTCCTCCAGCTCTTCCGGCGCCCGAATGGGATCGGCCCCTTCCATCAGGGGGATAAGCCCGAGCAAACGCGCGGGTTCGGTCTCGTCCTCCGTAGGTTGGTGGCTGGCGATGACCTCTTCCAGCGTGGCCAGGTCCGTGACCAGGCGAATGTAATCCACCTCATCGGCCAGACGTTTGTAGTAATCAAGTTGTTGGCCGGCGGCGCGGTAGGCGCTTTGCTGGTCCTTGTAGGTGACAGCTTCGCTGGCCCCCATGCCGCTGGCGTAGCGTTCCGGCAAGGTGAACAGGGTGGCGCAAACCAGGCCGATGCCACCTTCCCGCAGGGCGGGTAGGCTGGTGGTGGCGATGCCGGCCGGGTTTGGCCGCCGGCGCCGTTCTTTATGGCGCAACTCAGCCACGGGCAGGCGGAGGTCGCGGCCGTAGCCGATGGCGCTGAAGGCCAGGTCGAGGTGGGCGTCGAAAAGCATAGCTGTTAGCTAATAGCTATTTTCTTAGCTCCTTGAGCACGGCCAGGTTGATCGGATCCATTTCGATTTCGGCGCCGTTATCGTCTTCTTCGGTTTTGGGCGTTTCGAGGTGGGCCGCGTGGGCCGCCCAGCGGGGGTCGTTGACGAAGTTGGCGAAGCCATCCCGGCCGATCTCGCCCCGGCCGATATGTTCGTGCCGGTCTTTCTGTTCGCCGAGCCCAAATTTGGAGTCATTGAAGTGGAAAAACTTGATCTGGTCGAGGCCCACGGTGCGGTCAAATTCGGCCATGGTGGCTTCGTAGCCGGCGGGGGTGCGAAAGTCGTAGCCGGCAGCGAAGATGTGGCAGGTGTCCAGGCAGACGCCGAGGCGATCCGGCCGGTCACACTTGTCCAGAATGTAAGCCAGGTGCTCAAATTTGTAGCCCAGGTTGGTGCCCTGACCGGCCATTGTTTCGAGGCAAACAACCGTCTGGCAGCCCGGCATTTCCACCAGCAGGCGCTGCAGCGCCTCTACGATTTTGTCCAGGCCGGCCTCTTCGCCGGAACCGACGTGGGAGCCGGGATGGAAGGTGAGCAGGGGAATACCCAGGGCATCAGCCCGTTCCACTTCGACTTTGAGCGCCTGGTAGGATTTTTCCCACAGCTCTGTTTTGGGAGAGGCGATGTTGATAAGGTAGCTCGCGTGTACGGCTACCGGATCCACTGATGGGTGGGCTTCGCCGGCCGCCTTAAATGCCTCAATCTCATCAGCCGAGAGCGGTTTGGCTTTCCATTGCCGGTTGCTCTTGGTAAAGATGAGCATGGTCTCGCAGTCGATTTCAGCAGCGCGACCGTAGGCCTGGTCAACGCCGCCGGCAGCGCTCATGTGCGCACCAAACTTCATAGAGAACTCCTTGGATTAATCGTACTCGTCGGGCCGTTCGGCGCCGAAAAAGCCAACCGGCTCATTTTCTTTGAGGGTGTAGACGGCGTCGCCGACGACGCGCCAGATTTTATTGCCGGCGAGATCGACGATGAAATTGCCTTCGATCCGGCCGGTTTCCTCACCGTCAATGGTGAACAGGCTGGCGCCTCGCAAATAGGCAAAAAGCTCACCTTTGCGATCAACTAAGCCGCGCATAGTACACCTGGTCATTAGATGATTTCATGATGGCCCATTGTCGTTACTTTCCGAATTGCGGGCAAGCGGTTGACAGGCAAAGGTATGGGGAGTATAGTAGCCACAGTTGATGGAACCGGTTCCAATTCGTTGCTGACACAACCACCACATCTCAATTCCTGCGATCCTGTTGATTATGGCTTCTGTTACTATTCGCGACGTAGCGAAATATGCCGGTGTCGGTGTCGGCACCGTTTCTCGAGTCCTCAACGGCTCGGAAGCGGTGAGTGAGGCCACCAGGCATAAGGTGCTGACAGCCATTGCGGCACTGGATTTTGCGCCAAATCAGACTGCGCGCCGGCTCTCGCTGGGCAAAAGTTATACCGTCGCCGTCATCGTTCCCTTTCTGACTTATCCCTCCTATGTCGACCGGATTCGCGGTGTGGAATCCGTATTTGTAGAGACCGACTACGATTTTCTTATCTACAATGCCGAGTCACCCGAGCGGCGCCAGCGCTATCTGGCCGAGGTGGCGCGTGGGGAACGTTTTGATGGCAGTATTCTCATGACGCTTGCCCCGGATGAGAAAACCATCACGCGCTTTCGTACGCGGCATCTGCCCTGTGTGGTGGTGGAGGGGGTCCAGCCGGAGCTGAATCGGGTCGTCATCGACAATGTTTATGGCGGCTACCTGGCTACGAAACATCTCATCGATCTGGGCCACACGCGGATTGGTTATGTGACGGATTATTTGGAAAGTCGTTTTCCCAGCCAGCCGATTTATGACCGTTTCATTGGCTATTGCCAGGCGTTGGAGGAAGCGGATCTCCCGTATCGGGCCGATTATGTGGTCCAGGGCCGCCATGGCCGTGATGAAGGGCGTGATCTGGCCCATCAACTGCTGGCCATGGCTGACCCGCCCAGCGCCATCTTCGCCTATAGCGACACCCAGGCATTCGGTATTCTGGAAGCGGCCCGCCAGCGCGGGTTACAGGTCCCGGAGGATCTCTCTGTGATTGGGTTTGATGATATTGAGATTTCCCAGTATCTCAATCTGACAACGGTCAGCCAATCGCTGTTTGCGTCGGGTGTGGTCGCGGCCCGCATGTTGCTGCACCTGATGAATGATGGTGGCGCGGCGACCATTTGTGAGGAGCTGCCGGCCGAATTAATTGTTAGAGGGACGACGGCGCCACCGGCCGGTTAGCCCGGCTCGTTGCTTCACGACCTGGCCAGATGCTGGGCAGGTCGTGAGCCAGTGAGCTGGACAATGCTTGTGGATGATTGTGCAGGGAATTCTGGCCCAAGGAGGTATGCTAATCAAACCGAGTATTACCGAGTCGAATTTTAGTTTTATTGACCCTTTTTCGGAGGAGAATGACAATCATGTCAAACTTTAAACTTTGGAAACTCATGGCCCTGATGATGGCCATGGCCCTTTTCCTGGCCGCCTGTGGTGGCGGCGATGATGAGGGTGATACCGGTGAAGGCGGCGAAGAGCCGGCTGCCACCGAAGAAGCCATGGACGAAGAGCCCATGGACGAAGAGCCGGCCGCTACCGAAGAGGCCATGGATGAAGAGCCTATGGACGAAGAGGCGATGGACGAGATCGTCCTGCGTATCTTCGCCGGTAGCGTTGGTCAGGAGCTGGAAATGTCCCGCGCCATGGCTGAGCGTTATATGGAACAGAATCCGGGCATCATCGTCGAAGCTATTGATACCCCGGACTTTGTCGAAGACCGGCTGGGTATCTACCTGCAGACCTTTGAAGCTCAATCTGACCAGGGTGACGTTTTCCAGATCGACGTGATCTGGCCTGGTGACCTCGCCGAGCACTTTGTCGACCTTTATGAGTACGGGGCTGACGCCGTCGCCGGTGATCATTTCCCGGCTATCATCGAGAACAACACGGTGGATGGCAAGCTGATCGGGCTCCCCTGGTTCACCGATGCCGGCCTGCTTTACTATCGTACCGACCTCCTGGAGAAGTACGGCTACGACAGTGGTCCGTCAACCTGGGATGAACTGCAAGAGATGGCCCAGGTTATCCAGGACGGCGAGCGTGCTGAAGGTAACCAGGACTTCTGGGGTTATGTCTGGCAGGGTAATGCCTACGAAGGTCTGACCTGTGACGCGCTGGAATGGATCGCCTCCAATGACGGCGGCACCATCATCAGCCCGGACAAGGTCATCACCATTAATAACCAGAACGCCATCGACATCGTCAACCAGGCTGCTGGCTGGGTTGGTACGATTTCACCTCCTGGTGTGACCGGTTTTGGTGAGGAAGATGCCCGTGGTGTCTGGCAGGCCGGCAACGCAGCTTTCATGCGCAACTGGCCCTATGCTTACTCGCTGGGCAACGCTGATGACAGCGTGGTCGCTGGTCAGTTTGATGTATCGCCGCTACCGGCCGGTGCCTCCGGCTCCGGCGCCGCCACCCTTGGTGGCTGGCAGCTGGCTGTCTCCAAGTACAGCGCCCATCCGGAAGAGGCCGCCAAGCTGGCTCTCTTCATGGCCTCGTATGACGAGCAGAAATACCGCGCGGTTGTTGGTAGTCTGAATCCGACCATTGAATCCCTGTATGAAGATGCCGAAGTCCTGGAAGCAAATCCGTTCTTTGGTAGTCTGTTTGACGTCTTCACCAATGCGGTTGCTCGCCCGTCCACGGCTACGGCGCCGCAATATTCCGAGACCTCGGCTCTCTTCTTCAACTCAGTTCATTCCGTACTGATTGGGGATGCATCGGCTGAGGACGCGTTTGCCGAACTCGAGCTGGATCTGCAAGATCTGCTTGGTTTCGAGACTGGCGCACCGTAAACAGTTCGTTTTTTGATGCCGGGCGGAGCAATGGCTCCGCCCGGCATTTCTTTTCACTGTTTCCTGTCCCATCCCAACCACGAAGGAGGTTCTTCCATGGCGGCTATTTCCGCGAACAAAGGTGGCGGGGCCAAGAAATCCGGTAGTGAGGTGGCGCGACGCGAAGCGCGCCTGGCTTACCTGCTCCTGGCACCGACGCTGCTTGTTCTGATCGTTATCGCTTTCTATCCTCTGGGGTCTGTCTTTTATAACAGCCTCACCGATGCCCAATTTGCGAGTTCTGAAGAAACCAATTTCATTGGCGGCGAGAATTTCAAGAATCTGCTCAGCATGACCATCAGGGAATTGCCGCCCAAGGTTGACGAGAATGGCAACACAGAGATCGATCCGGAAACAGGTGAAGCCGTTCTGGAAAGCCCGGTCAATGTGTTGCCTCGTGAGCCAATTCGTTTTCGGGAATATTCCCGTTTCGGCTTTTTTGGCACCACGTATGTCATTGGCGCGGCCGACCAGGAGTTCATTGCCGCAATTGTCGATACCGTCAAATTCACCATCGCCACGGTCTCTCTTGAGCTTGTACTCGGCCTGGGCATCGCCCTGGTTGTAAATGCCAATTTTGCCGGGCGCGGTCTGATGCGGGTGATGATGCTGGTGCCCTGGGCCATCCCGACAGCCGTTTCCTCCCGAATCTGGATTTACATGCTCCAGTCAGACAGACGTGGCTTCTTCAATGTCATCTTCCAGATTCTCGGCTTTTCCGATGGCCAGATTCCCTTTCTGGTTGACGACCGGTTTCAGCTTTTGTCGGCTATCGCTATTGATGTCTGGAAGACGACGCCGTTTATGGCGTTGCTGCTGCTGGCCGGTTTGCAGCTAATCCCCAGTTCTCTTTATGAGGCAGCGGACGTGGATGGCGCGAGCAAATTCCGCCAATTCTGGAATATCACATTGCCGATGCTGCGGCCGACGATTGCCATTGCCCTCGTCTTCCGTACATTGGACGCGTTGCGTGTCTTTGACATGTTCCAGATCGTCTTTCAGCAGAAGCGATACTCGTTGGCCAGCTATGCTTATTATGAGCTCATTAACGGGCAACGAATGGGCTACTCTTCAGCGGCCAGTGTGGTCATCTTCATCATCATCATGATTTTTGCCATCCTGTATATTCGCATGTTGGGGGTAAGCAATGAATAAGGGCTTCAGACATTATGCCAACCGTGGCCTGTTCTGGCTTCTCATAGTCGTGATCACGGTCTATCTTATCTTTCCGTTCTACTGGGCCCTCAATTCTTCGCTCAAGAGCGAAAATCAGCTGAGCATGACCCCGGCTACCTTTATCCCGCGCGATGCCCTGACGCGTGAGATCAGCTTTACCTTTGCCAACTATGGTGCTGTCTTTCAGAACGAAGCGTTTGGCCGCGGCCTGGTTAACAGCACCATTGTGGCTGGTTCAGTGGTGTTGCTCGCTCTGCTGGTTGGTAGTTTTGCCGCTTTTGCGCTTGGCAAGCTCCGCTTTCGCGGTAAGGAGCCCTCGCTTTACGTGGTCCTCTCCATGACGATGTTTCCGCAGGTAGCCGTCTTGACGGGGCTGTATGCGGTGATTCGTAATCTGGAGCTACCCGGCATTCCCAGTATGATTTTGTCATACATGCTGTTCTCGTTGCCCTTTACAACCTGGGTGCTCACCTCTTTTTTCCAGGGATTGCCTGATGAGCTGATGCAGTCAGCCCAGGTGGATGGGGCCACGCCCTTCCAGACCTTTTACATGATCCTGCTGCCCCTGACAGCGCCGGCGCTGGTGACTACCGGCCTGCTGGCGTTTATCGGCGCCTGGAATGAGTATCTGTTTGCCCTGACCTTCACCACCATCGAGCCGGCCGCCCGGACCGTGCCGGTTGTGATTGCCCTCTTCACCGGGCAAGTGGCCAGGCAGGAACCGTTTGGCGAGATCATGGCCGCGGCAGTCCTGGTGACCATCCCGCTTCTGATCCTGGTGCTGATCTTCCAGCAGCGGATCGTGGCCGGGTTGACGGCTGGGGCTGTGAAAGGTTAAAGCGATTTTGTCGCCGTTGTAGAGGCGTGCCAGCGGCACGCCTCTACAACGGCGGCGGCGGATCAAATGATAAGAATGGTTCCGGCAGCCAGCCTTCAATGCCGGTGGCTTTCACTTTGACAAGATAATAGTCCAACGTCGGATTGCCCTGGTAGAGCAGGACCTGGACTTCGGCGCCGTGTGGGGCGCTGCCGACGACTTCCAGCCGGAGATGGCTGTCGTAGAGCAGGACCTCTGGCTGGATTAGTTTGTCAGCGTACCGGCCGGTTAACCACGCCGGCTCATCGGTTCCCCAGACAACAGGAATGCCGCACAGGTTGGGGTCCGGGTTGTCTGGGAAGGGGAGTGCGGGCACGTCCGGGCTGCGTTGGGCGGCGATTGTTGCGGTGTACGTGTTAATGACGGCCGTCGCGGTCATGTCAGCCGCGCTCAGGCCGGGTGGGCTGGTGGCGGTGGGATCGGCCGGTCCGGTCGCGGTACAGGCCATCAGCCAGACCAGACCAGACAGCCATGTCAGGAAGCCCCTGCAGACGTTCTTTTTCATGTTGCCTTCCCGGAAATATTCCCGAATCAAGTCACAAAGATATCAGGTTGATGGGTGACTATCGGTAAGGTAGCCCCCATTCCTTAATAGATTTGCCTGGCAACCTGTCAGGTTGCAAAATTAACGCGCTGCCTGTGCCAGGCGGATGCGACAAAAGGAACTGGATTATGGCTCCTCAGCTTGCCAAATCATACCACCCGTCCCCTGATGTAAAAGGCGCCTGGTGGCAGAATGCAGTCTTCTATCAGATCTATCCACGTAGCTTCCAGGATACCAACGGGGACGGTATCGGCGATCTACAGGGCATTAGCGACCGCCTGGATTACCTGGTGGATCTGGGCATTGACGCGATCTGGATTTCGCCCATCTACCCCAGCCCCATGGTCGATTTTGGCTATGACGTGGCCGATTTTTGCGATATCCACCCGATGTTTGGCGATCTGGCCACGTTTGACCGGCTGTTAGGGGCTGCCCATGAGCGGCAGCTCAAGGTCATCCTCGACTACGTCCCCAATCACAGTTCTGATCAGCATCCCTGGTTCCAGGAATCACGCCGTTCCCGCGACAATCCCAAACGGGATTGGTATATCTGGCACCCGGCCCGGGCGGATGGCTCCGTGCCCAACAACTGGGAGTCGATTTTCGGCGGTTCTGTCTGGGCATGGGATGAGGCTACCGGTGAATATTATCTGCACACGTTTGTGCCTGAACAGCCTGACCTGAACTGGCGCAATCCGGCGGTTGTGGCAGCGATGCACGATGTCATCCGCTTCTGGCTGGATCGCGGCGTTGACGGTTTGCGTGTTGATGCCGTGACCTGTCTGATGAAGGACCAGGCGTTTCGCGATAACCCGCCGGCCGAACCGGGCAGCTATTGGACCCAATTTGATATCGCGCTGGAACCGCGCTACACCATGCATCTGCCGGAAACCTTTCGCCAGGTGCAGCTGATGCGGGCTGTTTTTGATGAGTACGAGGCGCGCGTCCACATCGGCGAAACGGGTGTGGCGGAGGCGGCCGAGCTGGTGCCGTATTATGGCGATCCGTTGAATGGCTATCATATCCCATTCAACTTTCTGACCCTGCATGCTGATTGGGATGCCGCTGAGATGCGGCGGCTCATTGAGCGTTATTATGAGGTGATACCGGCCGGTGGCTGGCCCAACTTTGTCTTTGGCAACCATGATGTCCACCGCCTCGCCAGCCGCTTTGGCGTCGAAAACCATCGCTCGGTGGCCATGCTGTTGCTGACGCTTTGGGGTGTGCCCACGATTTACTACGGCGATGAACTTGGGATGCAGGATGTCGCTGTTCCGCCGGAACGCCGGGTTGATCCCTGGGGGTTGGCTGACCCTGGCTCTGACCTGGGCCGTGACCCGGAGCGGACGCCGATGCAATGGGACAGCACGGCCAACGCCGGCTTCACGACGGGTGAGCCGTGGCTGCCGTTGGCGCCGGATTTTGCCGAGGTTAATGTGGCCGGGCAGTTGGCGGATGAGCAGTCAACCCTGGCCTTTTACAGGCGGCTACTGCGCTTGCGCCGCGAGCAGCCGGCCCTGACCAGCGGCACGATTACCTTGGTTGACGGGTTAGCGGCTGACCTGCTGGCCTACGTGCGGGCGTACGAGGGCCGACGCCTGCTCATCATTTTAAATTTTGGTGACCAGAAGCAGGCAGTTGACATATCTGGCTTTGCGACCAGCGCCCAAAGCCTGCTTGCTACCACATTTGGGGCGCAATCCGGCGCCCTGGTCCAGGTGGCGCCGCATGAGAGTATCCTGCTGGAGTTGAGCTGAAGGCCAATGGCCCGATGGCGTGAGGAAGTGTGAATGAGTAAAAAACGTACCGGAGAAAAAAAACCGGTCGACTGGTATTTGCTGGCGGTTGTCTCGGTGCCGGCGGCGGTCTTGATTGTGGCGGTGTTGTCTTTGCTATTTGGCGAGCGCGCTCATGCCCCGAGTTTGCCCGGCACAGCCATCATCACCTTGGAAAATGTCGCCGCGCTGGCGCCGCTGCGTACACTGACCGATCACACTGAATCGGTGCGTTCGCTGGCTTTTGCGCCAGACGGTGAGCATTTTGTTTCTGGTAGCTTTGACGACACCGTCCGGCTCTGGCGTACCGATTCGATGACCGTGGACGCGGTTTTGACCGGGCACGAGAACGATGTGCGCTCCGTGGCCTATTCCAGCGACGGTGAATGGATTGTATCCGGCTCCTTTGACCATACCGTGCGTATCTGGGATAACGACGGTGACCTGGTGCAGGTGCTCGAAGGGCCGATTCGCTCCGTCAACAGCGTCACCATCAGCTCGGACCGGCGCTATATCGCCGCCGGCGCAAATGACGGCACGATCTGGATCTGGGATCTATCCAGCGATCCCCCGTTCACGCAATTGCTGGAGACAAATTCCGAGGCAGTGTTTGCCGTGGCGTATGGCGCCGGCGATCTGCTGCTTTCCGGCTCGGCCGACAACCTGCTGCGCCTGTGGACGACAAATGAGCTGGCCATCGAAGCCATCCCCTTTGGGTCACACAGCAACTGGATTTTTAGCCTGACGATGTCGCGGGATAATCGGCTGATGGCTTCCACGGCCACGGATGGCTCGGTCAAGTTATGGGATATGGAAAATGGGGTGGAGTTGCAGAGTTTTCCGGACCATGAAGGCACCGTGTTCCGGGCCGCCATCAATCCGGCCCAATCGATGGTGGCTGCCGGGGTGGCTGAGGGGAAGGTCTTCTTCTATGAAATCGGTAGTGGCGCGCTGTTGAACAGCCTGGATCTGGACGGGAAGAATGTCCTGGATGTCGCTTTTTCGCCGGACGGGCGCTTATTATTAACGGCGACATCGGCCGGTGAGATCGTTGTCTGGGGTATTACGGAGTAAGGCCGGCTGAGTCTATTGACCATGCAAGAACTCGACGAACTACTGGAACCTCTTTTGATGGGCCCCCTGCGGGCCATGGGACAGGCGGAGCAGGAGCTTTTTGCCATCCGGCTCGCGCGCTGGTGGCCAGAGGCGCTGCGCCCACTGCGTCAGCTATACGGCCAGCGGCCAGATTTTACGAGCCATCTGCACCATCTGTTGCATATCGTTGCCACCGCGTATGCTGAGCGAAGTGTGCGCTTACGGCGCCGTGACCTGGTGGACCTGCACGGGCCGGACTGGTTTCAACGCGCCGAGGCGATCGGCTATGTCTGCTATGCGGATCGCTTTGCCGGCAACCTGCCCGGTGTCGGTGAGCGAATCCCCTATCTCAAAGAGCTTGGGATCAACTATCTGCACCTGATGCCGCTGTTGCGCCCGCGAGCAGGCAACAGCGACGGCGGCTACGCTGTAGCCGATTACCGTGAAGTGGCGCCCCGGCTGGGGACGATGGCCGATCTGGCTGATCTGGCAGCCCGGTTGCATGATAATGGCATCCGGCTTTGCATCGATATGGTCTGCAACCATACGGCCAAAGAGCACGAGTGGGCGCAAAAGGCGCTGGCCGGGGATGAATATTTTCAGGATTACTTCCTGATGTTTCCGGACCGGACGTTGCCGGATATGTATGAGCAAAGTCTGCTGGAGGTCTTCCCCGACTTTGCGCCGGGTAATTTTACCTACTACGAGCAGATTGATCGCTGGGTCTGGACGACCTTCAATGAGTTCCAATGGGATCTCAACTACACCAATCCGCTCGTGCTGGCGGAGATGGTAGACAACATCCTCTTCCTGGCCAACCAGGGTGTGGATGTGCTGCGGCTGGATGCGGTGGCCTTCATGTGGAAGCGGATGGGGACGATCTGCCAGAATGAGCCAGAGGCGCATCTGATTTTGCAGGCTTTTCGGGCATTAACCCGGTTGGCCGCGCCCAGTCTCATCCTGTTGGCTGAGGCAATTGTGCCGCCACGTGAGCTCATCCCGTACCTGGGCGTTGGGCCGGCCACGAACAATGAGTGTGAGTTGGCATATCACAATGTGTTGATGGTGATGCTCTGGAGTGCGCTGGCGGAGCGCAATGTGCGCTTGCTGTCACACGCGCTGGGGGCGATGCCGGCCATTCCTGCCGGCACTGCCTGGCTGACCTACATTCGCTGCCATGATGATATTGGCTGGGCAGTAACGGATGAGGATGCGGGGGCTGTGGGGCTATCCGGCTTTGCCCACCGCAAGTTCCTGAGTGATTTTTACAGTGGCGTCTTCCCCGGTAGTTTTGCCCGGGGCGGCATCTTTCAGCATAACCTGCGCACCGGTGACAAGCGAATCAACGGCTCAGCCGCGTCGTTGGCCGGACTGGAGCTGGCGTTGACCCGCGAGGACAGCCAGGCGGAGGCCCTGGCGCTGGACCGGCTGCTGCTGGTGCATGGCGTGATCCTTGGCTTTGGCGGCATCCCAGTCCTTTACATGGGGGATGAGCTGGGGTTGCTGAATGATTACGACTACACCAGCGATCCGGATCTGGCGATGGACAGCCGCTGGCTGCACCGGCCGGTCATGGATTGGACTCTGGCCGCCAACCGCCACGACCAGAGCCAGCCCGCAGGCAAGCTCTTTACGCGGCTGCAAAAGTTGATTCAGACCAGACAGGCCCTGCCCCTGCTGCACGCCCAGGCTGAAAGCCGCATCGTCGGCAGCGATAATGACCAGGTGCTGGCCCTGCTGCGCCAGAGTGCCCGTGGCCGGCTGTTACTGCTGGGAAACTTCAGCGAACAATGGCAGACTGTCAGCCGCTACCGGCTGGCCGCGCTGGGGTTTGACCAGATGTTGTACGATCATGTCAGCCGGCAACGGCTGAACGGGGGCACCGACCTGGGCCTCCGTCCGTATCAGCTGCTGTGGCTTACTGCGGCCCCGGCTAAGGATTAACCCAGTGAAGAATCGCCACCTGCTACCCTTGGGCATCATTTGCCTGGCTTTTTTGCCGTTGTGGGCGTTGTTGCGCCTGCCGCGCAGCCAGCCAGTACTGGCCGCTTTGCCGGCGGCCGGACTTAGCTGCAGTGGTGGGGCCACGCCGCTCACACTCTGGACGGATAATCTGGAAAACGGTGCTGGCAACTGGCAACCGGGCGGCCTGACGTCGACCTGGGGGCTGAGCAGCTTTCGCCGTCATGACGGCCTGTTTGCTTATCGGGCGACGGACCTGGCGGTGCCCAGCGACCAGTGGGCGCAGCTGCCGGCCCTGGTTTTGCCACCGGCCGGTATGGGCCCCATCCAATTCCACTTCTGGAACTGGCAGGCGTTGGAAGATGGCCCGCATGGCTGTTTTGATGGTGGCTTTCTCGAATATTCGCTGGATGGCGGGGCGCAGTGGCAGGTCTTTACGGCCACGCAGCTTCTGACCGATCCCTACGATGGGCCGATCAGCCCGGATTACAACAATCCGGCGGCCGGTTATGACGCCTGGTGTGGTGATCCACAGGATTGGTTGGAGTCGGTGGTGGATCTGTCGGCGCTGGCCGGGGAGACGGTGAACCTCCGTTTCCGGCTGGCCACAGACGAAAACAATGGCCGCGAGGGCTGGTACCTGGACACCCTGTCATTGGACGCCTGCCTGCCGGCTTCCGGCTACGGTGCCCGGTTGACGCCGGCCTTGAGCCGGCACACGGTGGCGCCTGGTGAAGTCATCACTCACACATTTGTGTTGGAGAACCTGGGCCAGAGCGAAACATTTAACGTCGGGCTCAGCGGCGCGAGCTGGCCGACGGCCGTAACCTCCGGGGGCTCGCTGCTGGTACCGGCCGGTCTGACCGGCACCATCACCGTTCAGGTGACGCCGCCGCTCGTGGCCGCGTCTGACGCGTTCACCCTCACGGTCAGCTCAAGCCATGATCCGGCACATGTGACGATGGTGGCCGTGGGCCACACAAATGGCGCCCACTTCAGCCATCTGCCCATCATCATCGTCCCTAAATAAACCGCAACAACTCCTCAAAGAAAGTTGCCGCAGATTGCGCGGATTACCAAGATTTATTAGAGAAAATCTGTGTGAATTCGCGCAATCTGCGGCAAAAAGCTCCGATGAATAGCGTTTATGGCCGGATTTCCCATAGCTCGACGACCCGATCAGAGGGGAAACCGGTGGGGTCAAAATCATCCGTCTCGCGCGCGGTCAGGCCCACACGGGCGAACAACTCCTCGATCGTGCGCGATGAATGGTGCTGGGCTTCGCCAATGGTGTTGTACAGGTAGACAGCCGATGGCAGGATGATGGGGTAGCCCATGACGTAGAGGGCGTGGGCCAACTCACGATAGGCAAGATTGGCCAGCAGATCGCCTTCGGTCTGTTTGATTTCATGGTCGCCCTGGCGGGCCTGAACGTCAAAGGTGAAGGCGAAATGGTCGCGCAGATAACCTTCACGGGTGAGGAAATTTCCGACTGTGTCGATGGCTTTTTTGAGCTGGTCGAGATCGGCCGGGGTTTTCAGGGCAGCAGGCAGATCCAGCCGGAGATGGGTCTCGACCTGGGCGAAGAAACGGCTGCCAACCCGCTTGGTGAAGAGTCGCCGTTCCTGGGCCACACTGCCTTCATAGGCAGCCGGGTGCGCCTCAATGAGTTCAAAGGCAGCCCGGTAGAAGGCGTAGGATAGGGCATCAAACTCACCGGATTGCAGCGGCTCGCTGCCTTCACCGGCGATAAAATCAACCAGCAATCCCGGGCGTGGATCGCGCCCGTAAACCGTCTTGAGGTAATGGGCCAGGTAGCGGATGACCGCATCATGCTGGCCATCATTTCCGGCGAGGGCGTGCCATTCCGGGTAAATAGCATTGGACATGAAACTGGTGAAATTGGCCCCTACAGGCCACCAGTCAGCAAATTCGGTAAAGGGTTTTTCCTGGACAATCTCCGCCAGCGTTCTGGTCATGCCTTGCTCCTGTGCGATCAGCGATTATGCGCCCGAATATAACAGCTCCCGATGGCAAAGTGTAGCTGAACAGGCGATTGCTCATTTCTTTTAGTAGCAATGGGTTATCGCGGCAGCAAGGGACAGACTTTATAATGTACACAGCGATAGGGGAACACTCATTGATTTGGAGTGTTTTGTGTACAACGAGCAATTGCATCAGATTAGCTTCCTGAACCAGAAGTCAGCGGCGCTGCGGACCACGGACGCTGAGGCCAGTCTCAGCTATGCCGAAGAGGCGTTACAACTTCTCGCGGAGCTATCACCAGCCACCACAGGGACGGGACAGATTCAATTGACCAGTCAACTCAATAAGGGTGCCGCCTTGCTTTATCTTTCCGATTTTGCCGGCGCCCTGCAATGGTTGTTGCAAGCCGAATCCCTGCCGGCGGCTACGGGCGACGGTGCCGCCGTGCTCGAGTTGCTTGGCTTTATTTCCCACACCTATAGTCGTCTTGGCAACTATGAAAATGCGCTGGTCTACCAGCAGAAACATATCAAGCTATCTCAGGAAGCTGGCGACAAGGCGCAGATGGCGCTTGCCTACCGCAACCTGGGCATTATTTACGGGGAAATGGGTGAATTGCAGGCTTCAGTAGAGCAGACCTGCAAATCCTGTGAGCTGGCTCTGGAGCTGGCAGATTGCTACGGGCAGGCTGTCTGCCTGAATAACCTTTGCCTGGCCTACACAAAGTCAGGTAACTATGCGGAGGCGCTGGCGTGCGGTCAGCGGGGTATAACGCTTTGCCAGACCGAAACCATGGCGGGGCAAAACGTCGAGCGTCTTTATGGGATCCTATTGGCCAATACGGCGCTCGCGCATCGCGGCCATGGGGATCTGGCTCAGGCGCTGCAATTGCAACAGCAAGGCCTGAGCATCATCAGCCAGCAGACGGATAAATATTGGCATTCGCAGCTCCTGCTGCAAACGGGCCTCACCTACATGGCTCTGGAAGACCTCGCCCAGGCGGAGCAGTATGTATGCCAGGCGCTTGAGTTAACGCAACAGCATCAGAATCCGTGGACTGAATACCAGTGCCATCAACAGCTGGCCAACATTTACGAGAACCAGGGTGATTTGGCTCAAGCGCTCGCCCATCACCGTCATTTTCATGAGATTTATGAGCGGACGTTTGGCGAAGAGAACCGGCGCAAAATGCGCCATCTGGAAATCTCCTACCAGGTTGACGCCACGCAGCGTGAAGCCGAACTGTTGCGCCAGCAAAATGAACAGCTGGAGGCTGCCGTCCAGACCCGGACAGGCGAACTGGAGGCTGCCCTGAAGCGGGAGCACCTGCTGGCCCGGCGATTGGAAGCGACGTTAGCTGAAGCGGAATCTATCAGTGACCTGCGCGCCCGGATCATTCGGACGGTGTCGCATGAATTCCGGACGCCGCTGACGGTAATCAACACCACGGCGGAGCTGCTGACCCGGTATCACGACCGGATGACGGAAGAAAAGCGGCAGCGGCAACACCTGCGGATTAAAGAGTCTATCCTTTATCTCACTGATCTTTTGCAGGATGTGGATCTGGTTGATCAGGTCAAGCACGATCAGATCAAGGCAAAACCACAGCCGTGGCAATTTGGGGAATTTGCTCGAGACCTGGAAATGGAGCTGCGGCGGCAGACAAACCAATCGCCCCGGATCAGCTACTGCCTGGAGGGCGATGCTGGTCGTCGTTTTGCAGTTGATGAACAGTTGCTCAAGCAAGTTTGTGTGAACTTACTGACCAACGCCCTCAAATATTCTGAAATGGATGAGACAGTAGCTTTTGAGCTGACGTTTGCCGAGCGGTTGGAAATCAGGGTGACCGATCAGGGCATCGGTATCCTGCCTGAGGATGCTGAGCGTATCTGGGATCTTTTCTCGCGGGGCAAAAATACCGATCAGCGGCGCGGCATGGGCATGGGCCTTTATATTGCCCGAGAGCTGGTTAACTCGTTGCAAGGTGAGATCAGCTATGTCTCGCCGTTGCCGGGTGCAACGCATGGAACCTGTTTTTCGCTGTCTATTCCGGTTGTGGGCGGCAAGAGTTAACCGGCCGGATCCATCAACTCCACCAGAGCCTCCCGAATGCGGAACGTGAGGGTGTCAAAATCGTAGGGCTTCTGGATGAAGTTGGCCAGCTTGCTGCTGACAAAGCGGCGGGTTGCCTCCGCTTCACTGTAGCCTGACGAGAGGATAACCTTCACATCCGGGTCAATTTCCCGCAACGCCAGGAAAACCTCTTCGCCATTCATTTCTGGCATCATCAGATCCAATAACACCAGGTCAATTTGCGCCTGATGCTCCTTGTAAAGCGCGATCCCTTGCGGCCCAGCCACAGCACGGAAAGTTTCCAGCCCTTCCATCTGCAGGATGTCGGCCACAGCTTCGCCCACCCAGGGCTCATCGTCAATGATCAGAACGGTGCCAGAGACTGGCCCGCTTGGCAGTTCTCGTTTAGTTGGTTCGTTATTCACGGGTTCCTGATAACTCCCTGCGGCAATGGTGGGGAACAATAAATGGAAAATGGCGCCCCGCCCCGGCTCGCTCTCAACATAGATGCCACCTTGGTGACCACGAATGATCCCGACGACGGCGGCCAGACCCAGGCCGCTGCCATGTTCTTTGGTCGTGAAGAAGGGATCAAAAATCTGGGCAATGGTCTCCCGGCTCATCCCGATGCCATCATCCTCGACCTGGAGGGAGACATATTCACCTGGCACCAGGGGGGCGCCAGTAATCTCCCAGAACTCACGCTGATCCTGGGATAGATTTTCCACACGGGTGGTGATCGTGATCTGCCCCTGGTGCGAACCAATCGCGTGGCCCGCATTGATGATCAGATTCATGATAATCTGCTGAATCTGGGCGTGATCTGCTTCGATAACGGGTATCTTTTCAGCCAGATCCAGCTTTAGTTTGATGTTTTTCGGCAGAGAGACTTCAAATAGATCGATATTCTGTCGGATGAGGTTATTAATGTCAAGCGGGCTGATGCTAAAGGAGCCCTTGCCGGAGTAGGCCAGCATCTGGTTTGTCAGTGTGGCAGCCTGCTCAGCCGCCGTTACCGCTTTGATGATGTGTTCACGGGCCGGATGTTCGGCGTCCAGTTTGACCAGTGCCAGAGAACTCTGCCCCAGCATCGCCACCAGCAGATTATTAAAATCGTGGGCGATGCCCCCGGCCAGGATGCCCAGACTTTCCAGTTTTTGCGCCTGCTTTAATGCTTCCTCAGCCTGGCGAATATCTGTAACATCCAGATTCATCGTAAAAACAGCTTCCACCTTGCCGTTTACCATGTGCGGATAATAAAACGAGCGCTCAACAATTTCCTGACCGTTGGGCAAGACCAGGGGCATCTCAAAGGATGTTGCCTCACCTCCCAGGGCCTTGCGGAAATGCTGGATGGCTACCCTGCCGTAATCGGGCGGCAGATATTCCAGCGGATTGCGCCCTATTGCCTCACTGACCTTAACCCCCTGGTTTTCAACATGCTGGTTGACATACAGGACGTTGCCTTCAGGACTCAGGAAGGCCAGCCGGGCCGGGACGTTGTCTGTGACCATGCGGAAGCGGGCCAGGTTTTCGTTCAGGGTGGCCTGCGTGTTGCGTAGTTCGGTGATGTCCAGAGCCAGGGTTACGATGCCCTTGACTTCACCGTCCTCAATATGTGGCAGTAGCTTGAAATGTGAATATTGCTCTTCACCATTAGGCAAAGTGAGATTCAACTCATACGAGCCCACCTGACCGGCGTCCAGGCCGGCTGCGATTTCTAGCCAATGATTATGGATATCGTCAGGGATAGCCACGGAGGTGGGGAGTGGTGGTTCCTTGCCGCTGCAGTTATAAAGTTCCGCAAACGGCTGATTCCAGAAGCGTAATTCGTTGCCACCGACGATGTAGGTAATGCGGGCCGGCAGGTTATCAGTGATGATCTTAAGCAGTTCGTTTTTACGCTGCAGCTCCTGTTTTTCCAGGAAGCGCTCCGTGTAGTCGCGAATCATCACGAATTGGCCAACGACTTCGCCATTGACGATATGGGCGCTGATGTTGGTTAGAAAGTGCCAACCGTTGCGGCCTTCCCCTTCAAATTCCAGGGCCAACTCTTCGCCGCGGAACAACTTTTCAGCATTGGGTCGGACTCTCGCCAGCGCGTCGCCGAACAACTCCTCTGCCGAAAGGATCTGATCTGAATCCAGGTTGAAGTAGGTGGCGAAGCGCTCGTTGTAATAGGTAATCTTGAAGTCGCGATTGAGATATAAGACCCAGGCCGGGATATTGTTGGCGATGAGGTGTGAGCGTTCAGCGGCTTCCTGCAGAGCCGTCTGAGCTTTCACCTCGCTGCGCCGGTCATGGACGTTGGCAAAAATCAGAATATCCCCGCCCATTTCGATGAGTTGTAACCGTGTCTCAATCGGGATCAGGCAGCCGTCTTTATGCCGGACCTCACTCCGGATAGGGGGGATTTCGCGTCCGTGCTCTGGGTGGGCCAGAGGCTGATGTAGCCATTCAAGGCTGGCCTCGGGATCCACCTGAGCCATATCAAGATTCAAGAGCTCTTCTCTTTTGTAGCCGACCAGGTCGCAGGTGGCCTGGTTGACGTCCAGAATGGTGCCGTGCTGGTTCAGGAGGATAAAGCCATCAGCGGCAACTTCCATGAGACTGCGGTAATAAAGCTCCTTTTCAGCCAGCGCTGCAAAAAGCTCCTGCAAAGAGGAATGGGCGCTATTGAGGCTGCTAAAGGATTGGCTCTGGCGTGTGTATAACTGGGCAATGATCGTGCTGGCCAATGAGACCACGCTGATCTCCGTTATCCAGGCGGTCAGGATGTAATCTTTGGGTACAAAATCGTTTGGGTCCAGGTAGGCGCGCCAGTCAGCCACGCTGATCATGATCCAGCTGGCAATCAGCGCATACAACCAGCTACGGTCACGCAGGATCATGGCGCTGAGCAGGATGCCGAGGAGGTAACCGGCCGGTGCCGTCATCCGCCCCACACCATTGGCCAGCGCCACAAAAAAGGTGCCAGTCATTCCCAACATGACAGCCACTCGCGCCGCCATCGTCAGATTATCACGCCGCAAGAAAAATTGAATCGCCACGCCAGAGGCAATCAGGAGCGCGATACCCAGGTCACTGACTGGGACCGGGCTGACAAAATAGAAGGCGATACGAGCTGTCGTCAGAGAAATGATCAGGATCAGGGAGTAGTAATGCAGGTAACGGCTAAGCGTCGCCTGATCTGTGAGAACGGCGCCTTGTTTTGCGGAGTTTGCTGCCATGCCATTCATTGGTTCACCCTGGTCCAAAAGCATTATAGGACTTCGCTGGTGAAAGAATATAGTAGTATTGTCGGGGTGGGGTGGTGGAAGTTCCCTACAGTATAACAATAATTCACGTTTCTCCGTTCATCAATCTGCAACCTGACGTTAAACAACTCTTTACGCCCCGTTTCAGCGCAGTTTATGCCGGCCATCTATTCTTCAATTCGGGATGATAGATAAGGCGTCCCCATCGAGGCGCCTCTCTGTCAGGTGGTTCCTTTTTGTCAACTCAATCTGTTTTTGGAGGAACAACTGTGTTGAAAAAACTTCTTATTTTGCTGACGACTCTGCTGGCCCTTGTCCTGACAATTGGGGCTGGTCCGGAGCATGGCTCGACGCTGTACTTCGAGCCCCTGACTGCATCCGGGACGCCAGGGAGCGAGCCGGCCTGTGCGCCGTTCAAATTACCGGCCGGTTTCTACCAGCACATCCTCGTCGAGGAAGACGGCGTTTGCGGCGAAGGGACAACCTTTGACGTCTACGATGTGGATGGCGCCGTAAATGCCCTGGGTGATGTCGTTGATCTCAACGACATGAATGTGACCAACGAAACCAATCCTTATTTCTTCCTGCGCGGAAAATACATGTACCGGACCCATGAGCACGGTAGCAACGGCGCCATTTCAGTCGTTTCCCTGAAGACGGGCGAGGTACGCTTGCTGGCCACCGACCCATCCTGGTGTCGCTTTGACGGTATCGAGTGGACGCCCTGGGGCACCCTGCTGGCGGCCGAAGAGTGCGGCGCCGGCGGTCGCCTGTTTGAGTTCATTATCAATCCGTACAATCCGATGGAACTGCTGGAAATTCATGATCGGCCGGCTGTGGGCCGCATGTCCCATGAAGGTGTGGTGGTGGACAACCAGGGCAATATCTACGTGGTCGACGAACTGAATGGCGGGTCGATTTACAAGTTTGTCCCCAACAGCTGGGGCGATCTGTCCAGCGGGACCTTGTACGCTTTGAACATCGTCGATGAAGAGGCCGCGCCCGGTAATGGGACAGGCACAGCGGAATGGCTGGCGCTTGTGCCTGGCCAGAACGGCGTCATCACAGACCCGTCGATCAATGCCCGCGCCGCTGCTGACGAGGCCGGTGCGACCGATTACTTCCGGCCGGAAGATGCCGAGATCATCGGCGACACCATCTATGTCGCCACGACGACAACCAATCAGGTTTATGCCTTCAACGCGACTGGCGCGCCATTTGTCACCGAGTTTGTGGGTGTCGGCGTCAACATCAATGCTGAATCTGACGTGCCGGAATATGGTCTGAGCAGTCCGGATAATCTGGCCAAGGATGCCCTGGGCAATCTCTATATCGTCGAGGACAACTCGGGCAAAAGCGATATCTGGGTTGCCACACCAGACCTGGATGGCGACGGCCACGCTGATCAGGTGGTCCTGGCCGCCACCCTGACGACCCCCGGCGCCGAAGCGACAGGCATCTACTTTAACCTGCCGCGCGATCCGTACACGCTCTACGTCAATGTTCAGCATGCTGATGATGGTAACGACATGACCATCGCCATTGACAAGAACAGTAGCTGGCTACCTCGCTAATCAGCCGATCTATTGCCAAAATTGGTGTCTGGCGGCGACCCACGGCGGGTCGCCGCTTTTTTTTGTTTACGATCCGGCCCCAATCGAATCAAAGGTGGCCTCGACCATCGGCGTATATGTGTCTAGCAGCGAGTCCGGGATGATGTAAACGACGTAGACGATGGTGCTTTCAAACTGGTAGGCCATCATGAAAACATGGAAGCCGCCAAACTGGGTGCTGACCAGTTCGGCGCGGTAGACCAGGCTGCCGCGGGCGTTATTCACCAGGCCGCTGCTGGCCACGCGGCTGGTCTCAAAGGCATCTTCCAGATCCGCCTGAAACCCCTCGCCAAAGCGTTCCAGGCTGACGGTGCCGCCACTGTAGAATTCGCTGTAGTAAAAGACAACCTGCTGGTCTTCGGTCTCCAGGCAGATGGCCTGCGAGCAGTCAGAGAAGGGGTCCCAGTCGCGACCGGCCGGTATCAGCAACGTGATCGGCGCCAGCTCCGACCGGTACTGGCGCATTTCGCCGGCCTCGGTCATCAGCGGCGTAGCCGTGGGTTCGGGTAGGGAGGGGGTGGGGGCGCCCTCATAAGGCTCGGCGATGGTGATCATGTAACCGCCAAAATGGTTAAACGAGGCATCCCGCACGATGATTTTGAAATTGCCATTGCGCGGCGCCTGGAATGTCAGCTCCGCATTCAGGCCGAAAATGCCGCCACCGCTATCGTCATCGCTGACGAAGCGACCGCCCCGGTTGATACTTTCCTCAACCTGCACATAAGCATCGACCAGGATGGAATCAACCTGGATATTAAGCTGCTCCCCCTCGCGCATATTGACGATGTAGTAATCGTAATCTTCGGGGATGTCGATGTTGCCGCTATAACTTTCGCCGACGCTGAGACGTTGGCCATCATCGGGATCGAGAAATTCGTGCACGGGCACGTTGCTGGTGACCAGGATGCGGCCGGGGCCGTTGTCGTAGTGGTAGATGGAGACGAGGTAGGGGACCGGCCGGTCAATCTCAAACTGAACCGTCTCGATACCGCTTTCGTCAAATTCATCAGCAAAGGCGACGGGCTCGCCGTAGATGGTTGTGACGCTGATGGCCGCATCCACACTGATGCCTTCGGCGGTGATTTGAATAAAACTGCCCACTTCGGCCTCGACCGCATAGACAGCCTGTTCCCAGGAGTTGGAGAGCAAGACGCTAAAATCATCCCCTGGCGTCTCAGCCAGGAGGTTGCGGTCGCCGATGCCGTTCAGATCCTCACCCGCCAACAGCGCCTCAATGCGCGGCATCAGGTCAGCCGCGGAGGCGACGATGCCGAAGTTGGCTTCCGTAAAGCGAAAGCCGGAGATGCCGATGACCTCGCCGTTTTCCGACGCCAGGATGCCGCCGCTCTGTCCGCCGGCAATGGAGGCATCGGTCTGGAAATAGGTAATGCCCAGCGATTCAGATTCGCGAATTCGGGAGATTAGGCCGCGGGTGATGGTGGGGGTGGGGAAGCTCTCGACTTCACCGGGATACCCGAGCAGGTAGACATCAGTGGCGATATCCAGCCCCTCGCCATCGACCAGCGTTACTGGTTCGATGTCTGTTTCGATGGGGCCTAACAGGGCGATATCAGCCATCAGGTCCCAGCCAACCACGGGCACATCCAGGATTTCGCTGCCGTCCTGGAAAACGACGCGAATGGTGCGGAAGGGCCAGGCCACGTGGGCATTGGTCAGCAGGTAATTGC
>JACKBM010000060.1 GCA_020634575.1 Ardenticatenales bacterium
TGGTCAACCCCTCAGAATCAGGGCTGGCGTTTGGCGCCGATTTCTACCCAGGTGCCGACCCCTTCGGCTTTGCCCCGCTCGTAGACATGGAAGGCGGCGGCGATGTCTTCGATGGCCAGGCCCAGGGATTTGAACAGGGTGATCTCGTCTGGACTGGTCCGGCCGGGGTGGGCGCCCGTCAGGAGGTCGCCAATCTCGGCCAGGATGTGGTCGTCGTCGATGGCCCCTTCCTGTTTGGGGAAGAGGAAATCACCGGCTTCGTTGACCGTGGACTCGCGCCGATCGACAAACAGCGAGGATCGCACGACGGCGTCGGTGTCCAGCTCGCGGGTGTGTTTGACGCTGGAGCCGACGGCGTTGATGTGGACGCCGGGGCTGAGCCATTCACCAGCCAGGATCGGGGTGGGGGCGCCAGTGGTGGTGCAGATGAGGTCGGCGCCGGCCACAGCCGTCTGTACGTCCGGTGTCGTTTCGACGGTGACACCGTGTTCGCGTTCAGCCCAGGCCACAAAAGCGGCCAATCGCTCCTGGTTTGGACTCCAGACGCGGATGCGGCGAATGTCGCGCACGGCCAGCATCGCCGTCAGATGGGTGCGGGCCTGGACGCCGGAGCCGAGAATGGCCAGGTCGCCCGCGTCGGGCCGGGCCAGCAGGTCGGTAGCCACACCGGTGGCGGCGGCGGTGCGGATGCCGGTGATTTCGGTGGCATCAACGATTGCTTTCAGGACGCCGTGCTCCTTTTCAAACAGCATGACCGTACCCTGGTGAGAATCGTATTCGGTGCCATGATTGCCGGGCATAACCGACACCGTCTTGATGCCCAACATGCCGATATCGCCACCCAGGTAACCGGGCATCATGCCCAGCACGCCGGAGCGGTCCGGCAGCCAGAGGGGCCAGCGCAGCGGCTGGACCGCATCGCCGGCGGCCAACGTTTTGAATGCCTCCGCGACCACGGCAATACATTCCTTCATGGGCAGCAACTGCCGCACATCATGGTGACTTAAAATCAGGACTTCCATCTTTCACCTCGTCAGATTATTTCAGATCGGTGTGACGCGTTTGTTACTGGCCGGTACCTCAGGCAAAGAACTGGCCAGGGCGCGTAACCGGCCGGTCGCCCCTTCTTTTAGCGGCCGGCCATGGCCAAAGCAGATCATGTCCGGGTCCAGCTGCGCCAGCTTGCGCACAGATTGCTGGGCCGTGGCCATGTCCACGGTCAGAAAACTCCAGGGCAGGCGCATCTGCGTAAAATTGAACAGGCTGTCGCCGGCAAACAGGATTTTGCGCTCCGGCTGCCAGAAGCTGAGGTGGCCCGGCGCATGGCCGGGCGTGCTCACCACCTGCAAGCCACCCAGGATTTCGGCGAGCCAGGCGCCATCGGCCACGGTTCGGCTCACCTTCATGTTGGGCAACGTCGTTTGCGGCGGGCGGGCCAGCTTGGCCAGCCCGCGCAGCTCGGCCCGGTTGGGTAACGGGATGGGGATCTCTCCGCGCGCCACCGGCGCCTCCAACTCCGAGCAGATCAGTTCGGCATCCGAGTTGGCCAGCAAAAAGGGGATAGCGCCGACGTGGTCAGGGTGCGCGTGGGTGAGGAGGATGCGGCGGATGTCGCGGAGCTGAAAGCCGGCGCCTTCAAGCTGGCGCTGCAGCGACCGGGCTGCCGGGGGGATGCTGCCATCGATAATGGTCAGCCCATCCTCATCGCGAATGAGATAGACGCGCCCAACCGGCAAGCCGCGAAACGTGAACAGATCCGGGGCAATTTCCTCCATGTCACCTCCTCCCGGCGCCTCCGGCCCGGTGCCCGCAGCGATTATAGCTGACTCCCGACGAACTTCCTCACAGTTGCCACCTAGCCAAGCCAGCCAGCCACATGGGCCAGCACCAGGCCAAAGCCCAACCCATTGAACAGAAGATGGGCGATGAGGGCGGAGCCAGTTCCGGCCGGTTTTTGCGAGAAATAACTGATGAGCAGGCAAATTGGCAGCAGATTCAGTGAGATCCACCATTTGAACAAGGTGAAACAGATTCCAAAGCAGGCCATGGAGCAGCCAGGCGTGCCGGCCATAAGCCCGTTCCATGCGCGGCAGCGAAAACCCCGCCACCAGAATTCCTCGCCGACGATATTGAAGAACAGGATGGTGGCGTAAAGCGGCAACAGACCCCAATTACCCTGAATAGAGCCGCCGGCGATGCTGTCCAGAACCGGCCGGGTCAACGGCTGACGCGGGTCCAGGAGGAAAGATCTCCGCTGGCAGCGGCAGCCAGCCCCGACTGATCAGCAGCTGGCTGACCGGCTGCAGCAAGCCATAACCCAGGTAACCGAGAAAGGTGATGAACAGGCCGAGACCCACATCGCGCCAGCTGAGCCGGGGCAAGCGGAAGCGCAGCCGCAGATGGGCCCAGCTCGCAACTGGACCCGCCGCCAATGTGTAGCCGACCACCGCGGCGACCAGTAGCAGGGCGAGGGGGACAACGGTCACCAACGTATAAGCGGCAAACGGCGTGAGTCCCAATGGGCCAAGCCGGGGCAGGATGAGGTGGTAGGCGGCCAACAGGCTCAGCGCCGGCAGGCCAAAGGCCGTGAGATAGATGGCTAGCCGGGGAGCCGGCTTCGGGCTTGTTGTGATTTGGATTGACTGTGACATGATAATTCTCCTTGCATACGTACTTGTATGTATGTAAACGGACAAAAAAAGAGCAACTCAGGGCCGAAAACCCCACAGGAAAGCCCGCGCCAGGGCAGGGCCATCCTGTTTGAGCGAGAAGGTGTCAGCCAGGAGCAGCCATTGTTGGATGACGCCATTCTGGAAAGCGCTAAAAGCACGGGCGGCTACCAGCGGGTCCAGGTCAGCGCGCAGACTGCCCTGGTCGATGCCAAATTGCATGTATTGGGCGATCGCCGCCAGGTTGGCCTGGCTCTGGTCGAGCAAGCGGGCTTCGACCGCCGCCAGATCGGGCGCCTGGTTGCTCTGAAACATCCATAGCCGCAAAATATCGCGTACCTGCTGATTCTCCTCGACGAGGGCGAACCAGCGCACCAGAATCTGCTCACAAATTGTCAGGGCATCGCCGCCGCCAGCGGCCACCGCTTCTGCCAGCACGGAACCGCCGGCAAGATTGGCCGACTCCAGCAGCGCCTGGTACAGCTCTGCCTTGTTCTCGAAGTGGTGGTAGACAGCACCGCGGGTGACGCCGGCCGCTTTGGCGATCCGCCCCAGATTGGCGGCGTGATAGCCGTATTGGCTAAATTCACGCAGGGCGGCAGCCAGGATATCTTCGCGTGTCTGGGCGGCTTCTTCAGCAGTTCTTCGCATGACATACATACTAGCATGTATGTTTGTGTTCGTCAAGCCTAATGACTATTTTGCTTATCAACAGCCCGATCTTCTATACTTGCGGCCCATCTTATCAGCCGGCTCAGCCGGACCCAGCCACGAGGAGTGTAGGCCATGAGCCGCAAAACCTATCTGTACGAAATGACCCGTCCCGAAATTGAACAGGCGCTGGCCGATGGCTTTGATACAGCCGTCGTCAACTTCGGCTCCACTGAGCAGCATGGCCTGCACCTGCCCATGGGCACGGATTCGCTGTGGGGCGAGGACCTGGCCGAGCGAGTGACTAAAGGGTTGGGGAAGGCGCTGCAGCTGCCCGGCGTCCGCATTGGCCGCTCAGACCACCATATGGATTTTGCCGGCAGCCTGACCATCAGCCAGGAAACATTTGCCTTGATTGTCCGTGATATCTGTCGCAGCGTGGCCCATCATGGCTTCCGCCACATCGTTCTTATCCCGACACATGGCGGCAACTTCCGCCCGCTGGCTGAAGCGATTGCCCAGGTCCAGCCGGAATTACCCGAACTCAATTTGATTGGCTGGACCGATCTGGCGGCCCTGACCCATGTGCTCTGGTCGGTCGCCGCCCGCCATGGCATCAGCTCGGACCAGGCCGGCGCCCATGCCGGTGAGAATGAGACGGCGATGATCCTTTACCTGCGTCCGGAGCTGGTCAATATGGCTGTGGCCGAGGCTGGTTTCATTGGCGACCACCTGGCGATGGCCGAGAAGATGATTGGCGGCAGTTTCAAGTCCGTGACTCACAATGGCGTTTTAGGCGACCCCAACCTGGGCAATGCCGAGACAGGCGCTGAATATATGGAGACACTGGCTGACGTGGTGGTGGCCTATGCGCGTGCGGCTCGCGACGGGGCCTGAGGGCCGAGGTAACCTATTGCTGCGCTGCGTCCTGCCCTGTCTTTGGTTAACGCGTTGGGGCCTCGACCACGGATGTCAAAAACGTGAGGATTTTGTCGGCCAGGGGCGCGGTGTTCTCGGGCCAGCAGATGTCGCCGGCGAGGATATGGTTGCTGCCCTGACCACCGGCCGGTACCGTCACCACCTCCTGCACCTCTGAGCCAATACGCGTGAGCGTCGGCGCGATCTTGCCCGGGTCGATGACGGTGTCGGCCGGGCTGTAGATGGTCAGGATCGGTTGCTGTATCTGTTCCAGAGGGGCGCGTGTCATCAGTTTGACCAGGGCCATCATCGGCAGCAACGCCCGGGTTGGATAGCGGGTGGTCCAATAGCGGGCCTGCGCCTCGTTGGCCGGTTCCCATACGCGCTCCGGCCCCTGGATAGCGGTGGCCAGCTGCTCGCCCCAGGGCATGGTTAAGAGGCCCGCACCAGGCGCCGCCGGGCCAAAGTTTGGCGAGATCAGTACCAGGGCGGCAATGTTGGTCGCCCACGGCTGGGCTGCCAACCAGGTGGCCAGCGTCGCGCCGGTTGAATTGCCGATCAGTATCACCTGTTTCCCCAGCCGCCGCCCCAGCGCCCAGGCCTCCTGCGCATCATTCAGCCAATAATTGACGGTGGCCTGAGCCATTTCGGCGCCCGTCTGCCCATGGCCGGCCAGGCGGGCCAGGTAGAGGTTGGCGCCTAAGCGCGCCGCCACCTGCTCGGGCAGCGGTGCCAGCTCCTGGCGGGTGGCGGAAAAGCCATGCAAAAAGACAACCGCATACTCTGTTTGTTGGCCCACTGCGCCGGCCCAGATGATCGTTTTCTCCGCGCCCGGCGTGATGTTATGGAAGCGGGCTTCAGCCCGAGCCAGATAGTCATCCAGATCCTCGGGCAGGGTGAGTTGCCAGAGTCGTTCGTCGGTTTCGACACGCGGTCCGAGCAGGTAAAGTAGAATCAGGGCGAGCAGTAGCAGGAAAAGGGGCCAGAGTTTGCGTAAGGTCATGCGCCCATTCTAGCGCATCCCCGGTTGCTGCAAAGGGCTGGTTGGCGGCCGGTAGCTGATATGACGGCAGACCTGGTCGATCAGGGTGGGATGGGCCGCGACGAGCGGTTCGCGCAGATTGGAGCCATCCAACAGGGAACTGATTGAAAAGGGCCCACCGCTCAGGTAGCGGAGTACAGCGCCCTGGCTCTGCAAGATCGCCAGCGGTGCGGCCAGGTCCCAGGCGCACGCTTTGGGAATGAAGGCAGCCGCAGCCAGGCCGCAGGCCGTGTAGACGATATTGGTGCTGACGCTACCCAGCGTCCGGCAGCGGCGGATGTTCAGCCGGTAGTCGTAGTTGCTGGCGCTGCCGACGGCCAGGTAAGCGCGGCGGTGCCAGCGTTCCTGTGGCAGCCGCTTCACGGGCAGACCGTTGCGAATGACCTGTCCGAACTGGTCCGTGAAGGTCATTTCATTGAGGCGTGGGGCGTAATGGAAGCCGTAGACCGGCCGGTCTTCCACCAAAATGCCCACTGCAATCGCCCAGCCGGCAATGCCTTCCAGATAAGCAGAGGTCCCATCCAGCGGATCGATAACCCAGGTGACGGGCGCCCCGGCGCGAGAGGTCCGCCCACTCTCTTCGCCCATGACGTTATGGTCGGGAAAGGCATGGTTGATCTGGGTGGTCAGATATCTTTCCAGTTCGAGATCAACCGGGGTCACCTGGGTCCCATCAGCCTTAATGCTGGCGGGCGCGTCAGCCTGACGACCCAGGGCAAAAAGACCGGCCGTATGCAGCCAGCCAAGGACACGTGTAATAATCTCTGGGGTTAAGGCAAACGAAAACATCTGGCAATCTCCTGGTCGCGCCGGGTGGCGCCGGTTCTGGTGGCAATGGTACGGCAGTGATTGTTTGCCAGCTGCAGAAATAGGGAAAATACCTCTCAAGCTTAAGTGCGGATGAGGTAAAAGCCTGAATTTGGGCTGAAGTTTGTTTGAAGCGTAACTGAATTTCGTCAATAGGCTTAAGTTGTGCCATGATCAGGCTGTTCCTTGTCGTCTTTCGCTGGTTACGAAGGAATCGCTTATGGTTGAAAGTGAATATTGGCGGCGCTATGCGGCGGATTATCGGCGCATGGAAGTTGCCACGATCGCGCGTTGGCTTGAGGCGGGTGAGAGCGGGGCGGTGATGGGCCTGGTAGGCTGTGGCCGTTCCAACCTGCTGAATTTCATCTGCCACCGGCCGGATGCCCTGGCCCCCTACCTCACGCGTCCCGATGCCCATGTGCTTATCATGGCCGACATCTACAACTTGCCCAGTAACGATCTCTCCAGTCTATATCGCACCCTGCTTCATGCCTTTTCCTGGAATGTGGAGCGTTTTCAGGATGGCGCTCTGCAACAAGATATCCTGCGGCTCTACCAGGAAAACAGCGACAAGCTGGATCCATTTCAGCCGCAAATGGCGCTGTTTGATCTGATGCGCGCCTGTGAACAACGTGGCCTGCAGATTGTGCTGGTCTTGAACCGGTTTGACCGCTTCTGCGCCAAGGCGACCGATCACATGATCAGCTCCCTGCGCGGTTTACGGGATATGTTTCGCGGCACCTTGCAATTCATCGCCGGTATGTCCCAATTCCTGGCCTATGTGGATGGTCCTCTGTCACTGGGGGATGTTCATGATTTGCTGGTGACACGGCTTTGTTGGGTTGGCGCGCTTAACGACGCTGATGCTGCTACCATGATTCAGGATCATTTTCCCGCCGGTTTGCCTGAAGCCGATAAGGATCAGATTGGTCAACTCAGTGGCCGCTATCCCAGCTTGTTAAAAGCGGTGTGCCAGTGGCGCCAGCAGGTTGAGGCGCCAGGCGGTAATTGGGTCCAGGCTTTACTGGCTGAGCGCAGCGTGCAGTTCCGCCTGGGCCGTATCTGGCAGGGCTTAACGCAGGAAGAGCGTCTGGCGCTGATGGAATTGCAGAAATTGCAGCTGGAGCTCGGCCGGCCCGGCCCGTCCGGTACCATGGCGCCGCCGGCGGCCCGCCGTCACGCGCGCCTGGAAAATGATTCAGGCGAAATCCTGGCAGGGCTGGCGCAGCGTGGGCTGCTGGCACCGGCCGGTAAACATTGGCAGATCGCCAGCGAGTTGCTGGTCTATTATCTGGTCAGTACCGGATCGCTCACGGGCGGCCGTCTGAAACTGGATCCATCCAGCCGGATTCTCACCGCTGGTCGCCGCAAAATCTCTGATTTGACAGACATGGAGTTCCGGATCCTGCAATATTTATTTGCTAATCCGCAGGCGCGTTTGTCTTCGACCGATATCATCGAAAATGTCTGGCAGAGCGTCACCGATATAGAGTACGTGGACCCCAATGCCTTACAGGTCCATATTGCCAACATCCGCCGCAAAATAGAACCATTGCCGCATCAACCCAAACACATTGTTACCTGGCGGGGTAATCCGGGGGGCTACCAGTTTTTCCCGGAAGGTAAGCCAGGGAAGTAATGGTGTCTGATGCAGAACCTGTTCTATTAGAAAATCCCCACCACCTTTATCTGGATTCACGATTGCGCCAACTGCTGCAAGCGTATTGCGCTGCCTACAAGCGGATAATCCTGCAGGCAGAGCATGGTGGTGGCTATAGCGGCAGCCGTATTCTGGAAGTCAGGCCGATCCGGGCGGATGGGCTGGCTGAGCTGCCGGCGATTCTCAAAATCGGCCCCATCAACGTGATTGAACGGGAATGGCAGGCCTATAAGAGCCAGGTGCAGTTCCGCCTGCCCAATGCAGTGCCGGTAGCTGAAGCGCCCCGTTTTTTCCCTGAGTTAAAGTGGGGCGTGCTGCGTTATCAACTGGCAGGCTACGGCACCTACACCCTCATCGGTCTGTCAGACTACTGGCGCCGCCCAGAGGTAACAGTCGCCCAGGCCGTGGCCGTGCTGGAGAAGCTACTCGCCGGGCTGCATCCCTACTGGCAGGCGCACCGGCCGGTATCCCAATTCACCTACCAGGCCAGCTACGATCACCTCCTGCCCGTCAACCTCCAACTGGAGGCAACACCCGCCGCGCCAACCCCCAGTCTGCCCCTGTTGACACCCGGTGTGCCGCTGGCGACCTTTGGCATTGGCGACTGGGTCCAGCTATCAGATTTTGTGGTCCAGAAAAGCAACCCGGCCACCCAAACCGTCACCTTGTGTGAGCCAGCCTCAGATTTCCAGGCCAGCAAGCGCTTCCTCCGCCTGCGCATCGCCGACGAGGCCGAACATGACTGGCAGTACAACGGCACGATTGGGCCGCTGCCGGGCCAGATTCGGGCGACACGGGAAAGCTTCTGGCAGGCCAAACTGACGGGTCTCATTGACCAGCCCCTGGATGTGGCCCGGATCACCCTGGAACTGGCCAGTGGCGACCTCTTATTGCGTAATCCGCTGTTGGTTGCCGAAGAGTGGCTACAGCACCGGCAAACGGTCTTTGTTGGCCCCATCCATGGGGATTTGAACCTGGAGAACATCCTCGTCGAGCCCAACACGGGCAATTTTAACTTGATTGATTACGCTGATGCCCGCCGTGATCACACGCTGCATGATTTGCTGCGCCTGGAGACAGAAATCATCACCAAATTGTTGCCGCACGAGATCAGGCAGCAGGCGCTTATGCCGGCGGAGACGCTGGCAGGTATCTACAGTGGGCTGGCGCGGCTGGCGCCGGTGGCCAATGGGGTCACGCATACGGATTGGGGTTGCCCCAAGAGCTGGCATTTGCTTGTGCTGATCCGCCGCCAGGCGTCAGTCTACCTGGCCGAACCAGAACAAATGACAGAGTATTACAATGGCCTCTGTCTCTACTTGCTAGGCGCGACCAAGTTCAAGAATTTGCGCCAGGCCCCTTCGGCCCCCCTGCCAGAATGGCTGGCTTTCTGGGGCGCAGCCCTGACGGACCATCTCTTGCAGGGTTACACCTTGCCGTCGATCCCCTGGCGGCAGGCGCCGGAAGCGGTTGCCTGCGAGCCGCCCATTGCCACAGAAGCTGAGATTTTCTTGCCCCACCATTATGTCGCCGCCTGGGCGCCGCCCCCGGCCGGTTCCCATATCCGTTTTGGCCGCAACCTGGATTTTGCCGGCCGTAACCGGGAATTGCGCCAGTTGGCTCGCTTGCTGCAGGCGCCGGGTAGTGTGGTGGTTGTGCAGGGGATGGGGGGCGTGGGCAAGAGTCAGTTGGCCAGCGAATTTGCCCATCGGTATGGTCATTTTTTCCCGGGTGGTGTTTTCTGGTTAAGTTTTGCGGATCCGGCCGGTGTGGCCAATGAGGTCGCCGCCTGTGGCCCTAGCTCGCTTTTGCCGCAGCATCCCGGCTTTGCTGAGTTGCCGTTGCCGGAGCAGGCGGCCTGGGTGCGTCAGGGCTGGGACCGGCCGGTGCCGCGTTTACTCGTTTTTGATAGCTGTGAAGATGTTGTTCTCTTTGAACGCTGGCAACCGCTGCATCCGGCCTGCCGGATCATCGTGACCTGCCGGCCGGGCGAATGGCCCGGACTGCCCGGCGTCACGCTGTTGCCTCTGGCGGAACTGCCCCGGGCTGACAGCATCACGATGCTACGCTGCCAGCACCCGGACGCCAGCGATGAAGTCCTGAACCACATCGCTGAAGAGGTTGGTGATCTGCCGCTGGCGCTGAATCTGGCCGGCCATTTCTTGAAGCGTCATCAAAACTGGATCAGTCCAGAAGAATATCTGCGCCGCCTGCGCGATCCGGCCCGAAAACAGGATATGCTGCTGGGCGGCCGTGGGCATTCACCGACGAATCACGACCAGAACATAGCCCGAATTATGGCGCTGAGCCTGGAGCGCCTGCATCTGAATATCCCCAACGATTACCTGGCGCGTGAGTTGCTGCAGATGCTGGCCTTTCTGGCGCCGGGTGAATTGGTGCCCCAGCCGCTCGTCGGGCATCTCTGGAATGCCCTGCCTGCTGAGCGCCAAAGCACGACCCTGCAGCGTGTGTTAGGGCGTCTGCTGGCCACGGGCTTGCTTCAACCGGATGAAGAAGATGCCTTGCGCCTGCACCGTTTGATTTACGACCAATTGCGCCTGGCCACTTCCTGGCTGGATCTGGCGCGCCAGCGGGTCATGTCTGTGCTGGAGAAAGCCATTTCTGAAGCGCTGGCCCTGCAGCGCGTGCGGACTATGCGCCACTGGCATCCCCACTTCCGCGCTGTGGCCGACGAGGGGTTGCGCGAGCGATCGCCCCTGGCGTTACGATTGGTCAAGCAGATTTGCCTCTATTACCGGGAAACCGGCGATTATCACAATGAGCAAACCCTGCTGGTGAAGTTGCTGGCCGCTCATAAAGGCCTTTCGGCCGGGATGAATGCGGAGAAGGCTCAGCTCACGGCCCGGTTAGGTCTGGCCTACCAGCGTCTGGGCGATCTGGCCCAAGCGCGCCACCATTTTCGTGTGGCACTCGCCTATCAGCAGGCACACCTGGGCAAGTACCATATTGATACCGCTGAGACCTACAACTATGTTGGTTTTATGTTGCAGTCGCTGCCTCGTCTGGATGTCGCCAAGGCGCGGTTGTTCCATGAGTGGGCGCTCCAGGGCCGTCGGCGTGCGCTTGGTCCTGACCATCCGGAAGTGGCCAACAGTTACTGTAACCTGGCTTTCCTCGCCTATTCCGAGGCAAACTGGTCGCAAACATTGGCGCTATTGGAGCAGGCCAGAGCAATCATGCTGGCCCGCTACGGACCGTGGCATCGGGAAACTCTCAAAGTCCAACAGTACATCGCCGAAACCCGGCACAAGTTGGGTGATCTGGCCGGCGCCGAAAACTTACTCCTGACTATCTTGCCCTGGCGCCGCCAGCTCACACACAACCAGCACCCCGAGGTCGCCGAGACCTTGCATGAGCTGGGCGCAGTGATGATGGCCAAGGGCTGTTTGGCCGAGGCTCAGGGTTACCTGGAGCAGGCACTGGCCATTCGCCAGCGCCTCAGCCCGACACATCATCTGACCCGGGAGACCGAGGCACTGCTGGCGCGCGTGTGTTCCCAAATCAGCGTCTAGGGGTAATCCCAGCCGCGCCAGGTGGCTGGCGTCATATGTTCATACACCCAGAGACGCAGATAGGCTTCGCTGTTCACGACGCCCGTGATCATGTGATCGCTCACAAACTGGGACTGGGCGTTGAATAAGTCAGGTGGGCTGTTGGCCGGCACGTTGAGTTCGACAAATTGCAACGTAAACCATTTGCAGAAGGCCCCATTGGGATGACCGATCTCTTGCTTGAAACGCGCCATGTCCTCATCAGCCATGATGCCCATCCAACCATACTCGCCGTCAGCCCAATTGGTTTCCTGGCCCGCCACGAAGCGACGCTCATAGTGGAAGGGGACAATGGTTTTGAAGTTGACCAGCGCGGGATCAGCCGTTTGGCCCGGGGTCAGGATGCGAGCGCGTGTGCCGCCGGCGTAGCTTGTTTCCGGCGGCAGATCACCGCCGTCGCGCGGCTCGTTCATGTTGCCACTGCTGTAGCCGTAGCTGTAGCTGCTGCCACCGGCCGGTGGCCGAAAAATGCCAAAAAGATCCTCTGAAACTTGCCGGGCCTCCTTCCGCTCTGTGGTGAGCCTGGCATAGGCCTGCGCCACGCTGACTGTGGTAACCGGGTCCAGAACTTGGGCATGTAACGCCAGCAAATCACGATATTTCGTGTTGTTGAAGCGACAGATAACCAGACATTCTCCCATCTTGTTTTCTCCAATACATATTTTTTTATGGTTGCTGGAAGGCACGATAGGGACATACTACCATAGGAGCGGGGCGACGCGAAGAGGCAATTTTGTGGTAAAACTCCGCTATGCAACAGATAGAGCATCTGCAGACGCATTTGGCCACGTTATTGGCAGATCGTGAGAACACCGGCCCCGAACTCTGGGCTGCTTATCGGGAAATGGCCCGGCAGCCGGTCCAATGGGCTGGCGGTGAGTCCGGTGACAGCTTGCTGATTACTTTTGGCTTCGAGACGCTGGCTCGCGAACAAGTGGTCCTCAAGCTGGTGCGCCAGTTCCTTGTGGGCACGGCGGATGAGTTGTCCGGCGGCTGGCAGGTGCAACTCTGCCTTTTCTATCCGGCAAACGACAATTCAGGGCGCCAGATCAAGGCGCTGCAAACCCTCACACGTGTCGGTTCCTGGGCATTTCCGAACCGGGATGCATTTCTCGATTACGCGGAAAATCTCCCGGCATTTCAGGAGCTGTTGGCGAACGCCAAACCCCTTCACGTAGACGTCAGGCTGGAAAATCTGCTAAACTGATTTCTGTTCCCCGCTGGTTGGTGGCGTGACCTGTACTGGAAATAGGCGCTATCGGCCGCACTGTATTGCCCCATCTGTACTGGATTCATGCAAAACATCTGTGCTTAATAATCGCCAGAGCGACTATTCTGGTCGCTCATTGGAGGAGAATTATGACTCACCTGGTACAGTTTTTGTCTCGCCGTCGTCGTCAGGCCCTTCTGTGTTGTCTGACGCTGGTTCTGGTGGCGGCTGCCGGTCTGACCGTCGCCGCCTCGGTGCCGATCCCGCAAACGCGGGTCCAGAGTGTGACTGACGGCACGGTGAGCGGGCAGGGCTGGGATTTTCCCGCCGGGGCCACATTCAACATTCGCCTGGGCGTCATGGGTAGCCGCGGCGCGGACGGCATCGTCGTTGGTACGACGACAGTCAATGCTGATGGCACCGTTGCTTATTCGGTCCCGATCCCGGCTGAAATGAGTGGTCAGCGCCAGATCGCGATCCGGTTGGATGGATATCAGAACTATTACAGCTATGCCTGGTTCTGGAATCCTGTCCCGGCCACCGATACCGGCACCAAGCCACCTGAAGAAAGCGGTCAGGGTGGTATCCCCGGCTACACCGGCTACCCAACCTTCAACATCGCCGCGGCTGATGCCGCCGCCCACACCGTGACCATCAATGGCCACAACTTCCCGCCTAACCAGGCTTTTACCTTCCGGATCAACAGCATGGGAACACGCGGTGTCAACGGCGCTGTTGTCGGTACGCTGGATAGTGGTGCTGGTGGTGACGTGACGGCAACCTTTAGCCTGCCCGCTGATTGGCATGGTTACAGCCAGTTGGCGATTCGGGCTGATAGTGCCGCTGGTTATTTTGCTTACAACTGGTTCTGGACGGGTGTGGCAGCGCCTGTGGTTGTGGCGCCGGCACCGGCCGGTAACAGCACCGCGGGCACAGGCGGCCAACCGGCTGGCAGCGGCCCCGCCACGGCCGGCCCGGCTACAGCTGGCCCCGCCACCGCGGCACCGGCGGCTATCTACCCCACCTTCAGCGTCGCGAGCGTCGCCCGGGGCGCAACGGTCACCATCGTCACCCGTAACCTGCCGGCGGATACGGACTTCACCGTCATCATGGGTGACTTTGGCACCCAGGGGCTACGCGGCTACCAGGTGGCGGCCTTTAACAGCGGTGAAGGGGGTTCACAGACGCTGACCTTCACCATCCCGGCGGCATTGGCCAACAACAACCGCATCGCCATTCGGTTGCAGGGCGTTGGCAACCCGTATTTCGCTTACAACTGGTTCTGGAATAGTTAATGAGGTTCAGGAGGCCCCAGGGCGGGGCCTCCTGACTCTGGTTTTACATGTCCCAGGTGGCATCCCCGTGGAAGTCGCCGTGGTCCTTGGCCACAAACGCTTCCACAGCAGCGCGGATGTCGCCCAGGCGGAAATGAGGTCCGTGGCCCGGATAACAGACGGTATCATCGGACCATTTCAGGACAACATTCCGAAAAGTTTCCAGCGTCTGCTGAAAGCCTTCGTTGGACCAGGTGCGCCCCGGTCCGCCGGCGAAGATCGTGTCGCCGACGACGACCCGATTGTCGCCGCGGATAGCAAAACAGATCTGGTCGCCGATATGGCCGGGGGTGTGTTGCACATCCAAAACGTCCTCACCCAGCTGAAAACTGTCGCCGTCCTCCAGCCAATGGTCCGCCGCTATCTCCTCGACATGGGGGCCGGGGTGGGCATAAAGCGGCACATTCAAGTCGGCCAGCATCTCATCCAGCGCCATCACATGATCGATATGAGAATGGGTCAGCAAAATGGCGATTGGTTTGCTGCCGGCTAACATCGCCCGCAATTTTTCAGGGTCGCCACCGGGATCAAACAAGACACTCTCACCGCTTTCTTGGCTGATGAGCGCATAGGTATTCATGCTATAAGGGCCAACCTGGGCCGTGCGTAATTCCAGTGCCATCTTTTCTCCTTTCTGGTGCAAGGTTATTTAACGACTGACAGAAACACCAATGATAGGGGAAATCAGGGGAGAAACAAAACGAGGACCCAAACCGGGTCCTCGTCTCTTATTTCAGCGGGGGAGACATAGCCGCCTCCCCCTTTTCCTCGTCTCGCTCTTCCCGTGAGCGCTAATCTGTATGGTGGTTTTGATCGTAGAGCAGGCTTTTAATCGCCATGACATCCTGCCGCACTTCCTGGTCGGTGTCCAGAAGACCTTCGATTTTGTCATGCCCGTACATGACGGTGGTGTGATCCCGCCCACCGAGGGCGGTACCGATCTGGGGCAATGACGCATTTGTTTCGGTCCGGCAGAGATACATGCCAACCTGGCGCGGGTAAGCGACCCCTTTGCTACGCCCCTTGCCATTGAGCGCTTCCTCGCTGATGGCAAAATGGTCGCAGACCTTGTCCAGGACATCCTCAATGGTGACCTTTTCCCGGACCTTGATCAGGTCTGAAAGGGCGGAACGGACCAGGGCCATATCAATGGGCGCGCCGGTCAGCTCAGCATAGGCGACCACCTTGGTTAGGGCGCCTTCCAGCTCGCGGATGTTGTTGCGCACCCGCTGGGCGATCAGGTCCATCACCTCATCGGGGATGTGGACGTCGACTTGCTCCGCCTTGGCGCGCAGGATGGCGTGACGCGTTTCGATATCCGGCATCTGAATGTCGGTCATCAGACCCCATTCAAAGCGAGACTTCAGCCGTTCTTCCAGCGTTGTCATCGCCTTCGGGGGCCGGTCGCTGGAAAGAACAACCTGCCGGCCAAGGCTATGCAGGTCATTGAAGGTATGGAACAGCTCTTCCTGCGTACTTTCCTTGCCGGCGACGAACTGAACATCGTCGATGAGCAGGACATCGGGCGTGCGATACTTTTCGCGGAAAGCGGCGGTTTCCTGCGTCCGGATGGCCTGAATCAGGTCATTTGTAAACGTCTCCGAGGTGACGTAACAGACCGTGAAACCATTCTCCAGGCAACGGTGACCGATGGCATGGAGCAGATGAGTCTTGCCCAGCCCCACGCCGCCATAGATGAAGAGCGGGTTGTAGGTGTGACCGGGTTGCTCGGACACGGAGAGGGCGGCCGCATGGGCCAGCCGGTTGCCGTGACCGACGACATAGTTTTCAAAGATGTAATGAGGCTTCAGGCCTGCGGTGAGCGATTCGGCGGCGGGACCGGCCGGTGCTACATGGCCATTGTGCTGGCCATTCACTGGGGGGGTATGCCGCTCGCTCTGTTTCTGACTGCCATTGGCCGGAGCCGGAACGCCATTGCTGACCACATAATCGATCTTGACCGGGTTCCCAACAACGGTGCTGAGCGTCCGGTGGATCGTGTCATTGAGCCGATTGGAGAGCCAGTCACGAGCGTAATCATTGCGCACGCCGATGACGTAACTTTCGTCTTCAACTCTTAACAGATGGGCATCCTTTAACCAAGTGTTAAAAGTCGCCCTGGTCATCTGCATTTCCAGTTCCCCAAGAGCAGCTTTCCAGGCAGACTCGGGTGTCATGTGTATTCCTCTCCCACGCGTAACTTAGGCGCGAACTAAACCACAGCTGCTGGACCTTCCCGTCATGCGAATCCAGCAACCCTATCCAATAAAGCTATCCAGGCGTTGCCGACGGTAAACAGCTCCAACCCATCTACCAAACAGGGGTGGCCGACAACATTTTGCGCATTATTTGGCTGTTGAGACAAATAACTTAACAAGTTACAGCGGCAGATTGATTCTAGCAAAGGAGGGGGGCCGAAGCAATGCAAAAGCGCGCTCACAATCTTAAAAAGTGGGATATTTTTAGGATAGCGGAATGTTAAAGAATTCCTAAAATGGCCCCCTATTGTTAAGGGGATTTGGCATAATGCACATCTACTGTTGTCAAGCCCAATATGCCCCCATATGTGGGGGGAGGCTGGCGAATTTGCGACAAATTTCCAGTTATGGCATAGGAAGAGCGTATCACGATTCACGCATTTTTAGGACAGCCGAGATGCAGGAAATAACATGAGCCACTGGCCTGACTCGGGAATGCCACGCAATGCAACTTGAACCGGCCGGTTCCGTACAGGGTATGTATCTGTGCGTCAAATGACCGTTGGCTCAGCCAACGTACTTAGGAAAGATCATGATTGATATTGAAGAAGAACCCACTGCCGAGAACGGTGAGTCTGCCGAAGAACAGACCTGGACAGAAGAATTCACCATCGCCGGCTTTGACCTCATCGCCACCATCAAAAACCTGGTGCGCGAAGTGACTATTCGTCACATCGAAATCCGCGATAAAAACGGCAAGACTCTGCTGGAAATCCCGCTGGCCCTTGGTGTCGTCGGCGTCGCTTTCCTTAATATCTGGACCAGCCTTGCCCTGATTGCGGCCTGGATAGCGGAACTCTCCATCCTGGTCGTCCGTGCCGAACCGCCGGTTGACGAGGGTGAGGAGATCGAGATCATCTTCAGCGAAGATGCCGGCGATTTTGACATCGAAGTCGGTGAGCCGTTGCCGGACGAAGAGGAAGAGATTCCCGTCAAGACGGGCCCGGTCAACATCAACACGGCCGGTCTGGCCGAGCTGACCAGCCTGCCCGGCATCGCCGAAGGGATGGCCCAGCGTATCCTCGATTACCGCGCTGCCCATGGCCCCTTCGCCGACATCAGCGCCCTCACCGGCGTTTCCGGCATCGGCAAAGCGAAGCTAGAGCAGCTGGCGGGGTTGATTACCGTCTAGCCTTTCGCTGCGCTCAGGCTGACAGATCAGAACTATACACGCCTTGGTTGGAGTCGTTGTGCATGGGCTGAGGGGTTGCCTAACCCGTCGGGTTGGCTAACCTCTCAGCCTGTTTGCGTTTAGCTTCCTTTCACAATGAGGTTGTCCAGCAGGCGTTGGGCGCTGTCGCTGATCTCCTGGATTGCTCCCTCAAAAATCGCATGATTGGCTTTGGATGGGTGGCGATAGCCACTGATTTTGCGCACAAACTGGCGCGCCGCCGCCTCAATTTCCTCTGCCGTGGCCGGTTCATCCGGCCGGCGCAGCTGCTTAATACTTCGGCACATAGTCGTCTCCTGCTAAATCTCTCTCAAACCAATGATATGATAACGATAGCATTTTTGAAACAGAGCTGCCGTCAGCCGCTGCGGCTGCGCATTCAGCGCCCAGCCCAGGAAAGCGAAGCTTTAGTTAGTGTACAGAGTTGGCAAATGAGTCGCGGCGCAATATCCTAGGCCCTGATCTGGCGTCCTGGAAACCGGCCGGATCAGGAGCAACCGCATGAGCCTGCCTGAGCGCGACAACCTCACCATCTGCTTTGCCCATCCCGCCTACCAGATGGCGGCCACCTTTGCCCAACGCCAGACCGGCATTCGTCATTTCCAGGTCTGGAACGAGGCCGATTTGCGGGCTCGCCTGCCGGAGGCGGATCTCCTGGTTGTTTCCGGACTCTGGCGCAATGAGTTGCTGCCGCTGGCGTCCCGGCTTAAATTAATCCAATCGATCAGCGCCGGCATCAACCAATATGACCAGGTTGCCCTACGCGCCGCCGGCGTTCGCCTGGCCAGCGCGGCGGGGGTCAACAGCAACGCCGTCGCCGAACACGCCATCGCCCTGATGCTGGCCCTGATCCGCCATATTCATTGGGGACGCGACCGGCAGCATAAGGGTGAATGGCGTGGCCTCATCTCGACCTGAGCCAACGGGAAGATGAATTGGCCAGCAAAACCCTCCTCCTCATCGTGGGCGCCGGCCGGATCGGGAGTCGCCTGGCTCAGTTAGGGGCAGCGTTTCGGATGCAGGTGTTGGCAACCAAGCGGGATACGTCCAAACCGATTGATGGGGTGGCTGAGCTGCACCGGCCGGGAAACACTCCCCCAACTTCTACCCCGCGCTGATTTTGTCGTCCTGACCTGCCCCTCACACCCGGAAACGACTGACCTCATCGACGCGGCCGCCCTGGCCGCCATGAAGCCATCGGCGTTCCTGATCAACGTCGCCCGCGGCGGTGTGGTGAATGAGGCGGCTCTGCTGGCCGCGTTGCTAGCTGAGCAAATTGCCGGCGCCGCCCTCGACACCGTCGCCGACGAGCCGCTGCCGGCCGAATCGCCCATCTGGCGCGAGCCCAAGCTGATCGTCACCCCCCACACGGGTGGCGAAACGCGCCGTTATGAGGCCAACGTTATCGACATTCTGCTGGAAAATATCGCCCGCCTCTGGGCCGGGGAAGAGGTGTTGCGTAATCAGATCGTTTAGGGGCAGGTTCGATGGCGGATCGGCCGGCTACCGATCTGCCCAAAGGCCAACGCCATCCGCCCGCGCCGCCTGCTCCAGTGCCCGCAACTCGTCGACAAAGGCGACATCCGGCGGGAAAGTCACTGCCGTGGCATAACCCGCTTCCACGAGATACCCATTAACGAAGGTGCCATCCGCCAGGTAGACGTAGCGCAGTAGCCGGCCGTAACGGTCCGTCTCACTTACATCCTTAACCAGCACCACCTCTTTATTTTTGACCAGGGCGATGTTCATGTCGGTGGCTTCCTCGTAATACCACTGATCCCGCTCCGGCGTATCGACGCCTATGTAGCGCACCCGATATTTTTCGCCATCCAGTTCTACATCGACCGTGTCGCCATCGATCACCCAGGTTACCAGGGCGATCTCACCGCCCAGCTCAGCCGCCAGATTGGTCAGCTGCTCCGCCTCTGACAGCGGTTCCTGCCCCACAACATTGGGTTCCACCAGGAGCTCGGCACAGCCGCTGCACAGCAGCAGAAGCAGGGCAGCCAGCAGGCCGTATTTGATTTTTAGAATAGTTCGCATCGTAAATGTCATCGTGTGTTCCCGGGTGCCTTTCACCCAATTGTGACCTACTTTAGCAGCAAACGAGCTGAACTTCACGAGGGCGTGGCGCCATCCCAAAAGCGAGGCTGTCAGCTATAATGGCGCCATCACGCAGAAGGAGTGGCTCAATGTCCGCATACAAGGTTTTGACGCAAGAACAGGTTGATAGTTTCCTGGAGAATGGTTATCTGATTGTCAAAAACTGCCTCGATCTGACCGTGGCTAATCGCTGGATCGACGACGCTTTTGCCCGGCTGGGCTATGACCCGAGCGATGAAGCCAGCTGGACGACCGGCCTGGTCTGGCTCAACCACCAGAGCCAGATGCCGATCAAGGAGCTGGCCCCCCGCGCCTGGGCGGCCATCCTGGATGTGGTGGGTGGTGAGGAGCGGCTGGAGACCCAGATCATGGGTATCGAATCCCGCCACTTCGCCACCATCGATTCCTCCATCTGGTCCGATGCCTTTGTAGCGAATTTTAATCATGGCGCAGACCGGCCCTGGCAGCCGCCGTCAGCTGAGGTACCCGGCTGGCATAAGGACGGCAGCTACTTCCGCCATTTCCTGGACAGCCGCGAGCAGGCGTTGTTGACAGTTGTGATGTGGTCAGACATGCGTCACCAGGGGGGCGGCACTTTCCTGGCGCCGGATTCGGTGCGCCTGATGGCCCGCCACCTGGCTGAGCATCCTGAAGGGGTGCATCCGTCCGACTTCAAATTTGCCGAGATGATAAAGCAGTGCGAGCGTTTTGAGGAATTGACCGGTGAAGCGGGGGACTTTGTCATCATCCACCCCTTTATGCTGCATGCGTCGTCGCAGAACGTCCTGCGCCGGCCCCGCTTCATGAGCAATCCGCCGGTGGTGCTCAAAGAGCCGCTGAATCTGAACCGGCCGGATCCCGCCGAATTCTCCCTCCTGGAGCGCGCCACCCTCCATTACCTCGGCGTCGACCGCTACGATTTCCAGCCCACCGCCCCCCGTGAATCTTTCTGGTGGCCCGTCGACTAGGCTGAGGGGTTGGCCAACCCGTCGGGTTGGCTAACCCGTCGGGTCCGTCAACCTGTCAGGTTGGCGGCCCAATGGCCGATTATGGCGAACAGGGCCGCCGGTCGCTCCTGGTGGATGTTGTGGCCGGCGCCGGCTACAAACTGGTGGCTGCCCTGGGCCAACAACGCCAGTACGGCGGCCGCATCCGCGTCAGTCAGCGAGCCGCCGGCGGTCGGGTCCGCCTGTACCAGCAGGGTGGGGCAGCGTACCTTGGCGGCAGCTGCATCGATATCGAAGCCGTCCATGAGGCTGCTGTCAAAGGACATACGCAGGACGTCGGGGTCGAGCTGGGCCAGCCGTCCCGCCAGGGTTGGGTCCTCGCGCGCGGTAGCTGCCGGCAGGCGCTGCGGCAATAGCTCGGCCAGGGTCGCTTCGTCCTGGCTTTCCAGCAACAGTTCGTATTGCCCCTTGAAATTGTCGTAAGCGCGCTGGCTGCCGGCCTGCACCGTGGTCCGCCGCAGCCAGAGCGGCGCATCCTCAATCACCAGACCGTTGATCCAGCGCGGCGCCATCGAACCCAAAGCCAGGGCGACCAACCCACCGAGCGAATGGCCCAGCACGAAGCAGGGCTCGCCCACCACCTCGCGAATGAACTGCTCAATATCAGCCGCAAAATCCAGCACGCGATAACCGCCCGCCACGTGCCCGGAACGGCCATGGCCGCGCAGGTCGGGCAGATAAACTTGATGCTGGGCGGCGAGTAGTGGGGTGAAAGTGGCAAAGGAGTCAGACCGGCCGGTTGTCCCATGCAGCAACAAAAACGGCGGCTTGCCCACGCCCTCCACCTCGTAATACAGCGAAACAGCATCAGCCTTATAAATCATCGGTTCCAATTAGCCTCGCTCAACCGCAACAATCCAAAAAATCCGTGTGAAATCCGTGATAATTCGTGGCCACTCCTCATTCCAGATAATCCGCCAGATCAATCCCCGCCACTCCCGGAATCCGCTTGCGCTCAAACTCGTCGCGCCGGTCCAGCGGCATGGTGCAATCAAAGCCGATGCGGCCCCAGTTCTGCGGCTTGCTGCCCCGGTAAAAACCGGGCACGCCGGGGAAAACCATGACACGGCTATCAGCCGGGCCGCGCGTCAGATAGGCCCAGTACACGTCGTTCAGATCGTTCATGTCCACATCGGCATCCACCACCATCACGCTTTTGACAAAATCATGGTGCACGCCCATCGTGCCCAGGATCACCTGCTGGGGCTGGCCCTCGTAGCTCTTGTCGATTTTGACCACGGTGTTGAACAGGTTGGGCACGCAGGCGACGTCCAGGATGCCTGGGATGGTGGCCGTCAGATGGTTATAGACGCGATTGTTGAGCGCCAGTTCGAGCAGCCGGTGGTCTTCGGGCGAGCCACAGATGAGGGCGTGATAATAGGCGCCCCGGCGCACGGTGACGCCCAATACCTCGAAGACATGATTGTTGCCCTGAGGCGCGTAATAGCCGGCAAATTCGCCAAAAGGAGCTTCCGGCCGGCGCACGTGCGGCAAAATACGACCTTCGATGACGATTTCGGTATCGTAAGGCACGGCCAGGTCGATGTGACGGCAGCGGCGCAGGCGGAAGGGCGCCCCGGCCAGGCGGGCGACCAGCGCCATTTCGCTATCCTCGGGTGGGATGGGTGACGCCGCCGCCAGCGAGATCAGCGGCGGCGGGCCGATCAGGATGGCGACCTCCAGCGGCTGATCTTTGGCCTCAGCGCGCGCCTGATAGCGGGTCAGGTCGTGAGTGGTGCCCAGCCGGACCCGGATCTCCTCGTCGCTGATGTGCATGCCACGGTGGAAGGAGAGGTTGGGCACACCCGTGTCCGGGTCATTGGCCAGGAAAATGCCGGCGGTGATGTAGGGACCGGCGTCTTTTTCGTGATAGGTGATGTGGGGCAGATCCGCAACGCGGGCTTCGTAAAACTCACCATCCGCTTCAGGCACAACGACCAGCTCGCCGCCGCTGCCCTTCAATAGCTCTGCCCAATGCTGGCAGAATTGGCCGCGGGGCGCGCCAATCATGTCACAGAGCCGATCCCGGTCGCCGAAAATGTTGCTGACAACGGGTAGCGAGCTGCCTTTAACGTTGTTGAAGAGGATCGGCCGGCGGCTTTCGCCCTGGGCGCGGGCGGTGACCGCCGCCAGCTCAAATTGGGGATCTACTTCTTTGTTGACGATCTGCATCTGCCCGGATGACAGCATCGCCTCGATGTAATCACGCATAATGCCTCCTGACCAGTTGGGTTGATGGTCAGGTAATTGTAGGGCATTTTGCGTTTTGTGCGTCGACTGGTTCAGGTGAGCTTCAGAGTGTCGTTGGTGGCCATATCATCGAACCATTTGAGTTCGATCTCGAGGCTGTGCTGGGTGCCCCGGCCGGTTTTTACCTCATCCTCCACTTCGATTTCCATGAACAGATGATGGGGAATTGCCAGTTTTTGCTCCTGGCCACCCTGTTGTAACATCACCTGACCGCCCTCAATTTTGTCAGCCAGCTGCCGCAAGAAGGCGGCGATATCGGCCCGACTATACCGTTCCTCACTCTTGAATAATTTCTTTTCCTGATCCATAGGCATCCTCCTGAGTCGGGTAACAGTTTACGTATGGTGCACCTTTTCCCTAAGTACAGGTTGTCATTTTCCGGCGGGAATATTGTCACGCTCTTATCGGATGAACCGAACGAAGATAGTTCACACCAACACACTTCAGTAGAAGCGAATGCGCCGCAACTTTGTCCCACTCGCTGCGTAATAGAGGATGTTCACTGACAACATAAACGAGCGGGCTTGACCCGAAATTAGAACGGAGATTGTGACATGGAAAAGAGATTAATGCGTTCCCAGAGTGACCGAATGGTCGCCGGTGTGGCGGCAGGTCTGGCTGAATACTTCAACATCGACCCCGCCATTGTGCGCTTGCTGTTTGTCCTGATGGCTGTCATGGGTGGTCATGGGCTGCTGATCTACCTCATCCTCTGGCTGGTGATGCCGGAAGTGGATGAGCCGGTGAAGAGTGCCGCGGCCTGATCGGCCTGAATTCTGGTAATTTGCCAACCCGCGCGGTGGTCGCCAATGAGCGGCCACCGCGCTTTTTATTTGCCGGCAAAGCGCTCCAGCCGGTAGGGTGCGAGTAAGTCAACCCGGACACCATCCAGGATTTCACTGGCAGCCAGCCGGCCGACCAGCGGTCCGAGGGTGATACCGCTATGCATGGCCGCCAGGTAGATATCCGGGGCTGCCTCAGGCGCGCCGATGATCGGGAGTTCGTCAGCCGGTAGAACGCGCCAGCCCAGAGTCAGCTTTTCAATGGGAATGTCGCTTAGGTGGGGCAGGCTTTGGGCAGCGCTCTGCAGGAGCTGCTGGCCCGCCTCGGTGGACGTGTCAGTGCCGTCCGTGCCTTTGAAGCTGAGGCCGACGACCAGTCGGCCATCCGGTTTCTGTTTCATGTGGCCATGGGGCGAGAGGATAATGCGCTGGATTAGCTCGGGTTGCGGGGCGGTGTGGACGAGAACGCCAGGCGAATCCTGCAGGGGCACGTTGAGGCCAGCGAGGGCGGCGAGGGCCGGGCTGCCGGTGCCGGCGGCGATCACCAGGGTGTCTGCCGGGATGGCGCCCTGGCTGGTGCGGACGGCCTGGAGCTGGTTATCCGGCCGGTCCAACCCCACCACCTCACAGCCCGTCAGGATCTGCGCGCCCAATGCCTCCGCTTCGGCCAACAAGACCCGGGTCACATGAACCGGATCAACGTGGCCTTCAATCTCGCCAAAAAGGGCCGCGGCCGGCTCACCTGGGGTCAACTGGGGTTCCAGCTCGGTAAACGTCTCAACGCTGATCGGGCGCACCGGGTAGCCCCAACTCTGGTGCCGGCGGGTCGCCTCAAGTACAGCCGCCGCGCGGTCCGCGTCATGATGCCATTCAAGGCTGCCGCCCCAACGCACCATCAGCTTGTCCGGCAACTGTTTTTCCAGATCGCTCCAGGCGGCAATCCCCAGTCGATTTAACAGGTAATAATGGTGGGGCTTTTTGCCCCGGGACGCGTTGATCCAGGCAAAGGAGTTGGCCGTCGCTCCCTGGCCTGGCTCCCCTTTTTCGACCACTGTGACGCTGGCGCCGGCCCGCGCTAACTGGTAGGCAATGGCCGCGCCGATAATGCCGGCGCCGGCGATTATGATTCGCTTTTGTTCTTTCATCTGTCCATCCCCTGACGTATGCTCGACATTCTATCAGGGAGATGGACGACAAGCGAAAGGCTCAGGGCAACGTTATTTCATGGTTGCCGAAAAAGTTGTCGACGTAGGCATCGCTTGAGAGGGCCGTGAACTGGTAGCCATACGGCGCGTACTGTTCGCCGAGCGCGGCGGCGCAGGCGAAAATTTGTTCACCGGCCGGTGGCACCGTCCCAGCCAACGGGTAGGTCTGCTCAAAACTGAAGGACATAAGGGCGCACGCAATGTACGTCCTGCCCGGCATGAGCATACTAAACTCATAATAACCCATTGCGTTGGTATACCCGCTTTCCAGGGGGACAGGGCTGCCCGACGTGACATCCCACAGCTCCAGGGTCCAACCACTAAGCGCTGGCTCAGTCGCCTGATCCCATTCGCCAAATGGGGCAAATCGGTCGTCCCAGATGTAGCCTGCCTTGAGTGCGTGGCGCCAATTGCCAAAATCGATGCCTGCCGCCACAGCGCCCGCGCTTAAGGTCACCTCGTGGAAGCAGCCGGTTAATGAGGCCGGGTTGGGATAAGCACAGATCCAGTCTGCCTGGCTTACCTCACGGACCGGCCAGGTACCGGGCAAGACGCCGCCAATGAGGTAGCTGCCATCTGCGGCTGTGAGAGCTGAAGGCTCGCCAGCCTCATCCCAGACCGCGTTGCCATCGTAGTCGACATAGATGCGCCAGCCGGCCAAACCCGGGTCGCCAGTTTCCCAGACGCTGCCGTCAGCATCCATATCTTCCCAGTTCCGGCCGGTTACCGTCGCCGTCGTGGGGGGAACGCATTCGCCCAGATAATCCCCATGGTTGAGATGGGCCTGAGCAGCGGGAGACGGCACAATTAAGGTGGCCTCGTCGATCGTCCCTGGCTTGTGGCAGAGAATTACTTTGGGCTGCTCGGCCAGGGCAGTACTGCTGGTCGCGACAAACAAAACAACAATCAGGAGCCAAACGACAGTTCTTTTCATGATGCTATCCTTCCTGGCACAGACCGTTTCCGGCCATGCGTCGTATGAGCTTTGTCGTTCAGGTAGGGGCGAAACATGCTGGTGTTGGTTAACAGCTGCATTGTGGAACCGGTGGGCAAGCCCATTGAGCGGGGTCGCTTGCTACCGCCAGATGCCATTAATGGGGCTGCCAGCAGCAGCCAGGATGCTGTCCAGAGGGGGTTACGCACGCCACGTAGCATATTACTCGCTTCCGGTTCGTTGGCACGCACGTAAACAGAGTGTGGCAGAGCAGCAGGCTGTTGTCAGGTATCGTTTGTCATATCTGGCGCTGGGATTCCGTCACGACAGAGGTGGTGAAGTTGGGGGCAACGCCTGGCATTCGTCGTGACGAAAACAGGTCACCAAATGATCGTTCACCATGCCCACGGCCTGCATAAACGCATACACAATAGTCGGCCCCACGAAGCTGAAGCCGGCTTTTTTGAGCGCTTTGCTCATGGCCTGGGATTGCGGGGTCTCGGCTGGGATCTGGGCCAGGCTGGTCCACTGGTTTTGCACCGGCCGGCCATCCACAAAATCCCACAGAAACGTGCTGAAGGAGCCCTGCTTTTCCATGATGTCCAGGTAACCACGGGCATTTTTGATGGCGGCGTTGATCTTGAGCCGATTGCGCACAATGCCCGGGTCCTGTAGCAGGGCGGCGACTTTCTGGTCGTCATAGCGGGCAATCAGTTCCGGATCAAAATTGTCGAAGGCGCGGTAATAGTTTTCCCGTTTGCGCAGGATGGTGATCCAGCTCAGACCGGCCTGGGCGCCATCGAGGATGAGCTTGGCGAAAAGGGGTTGGTCCTCGTAAACCGGGACGCCCCATTCTGTGTCATGGTATTGATTGTAGAACGGGTCGTCGCCCGACCAACCGCAGCGAATGATTTCTGACATGGGCTGATTTTAGCAGCCGGTCAGCCCAAAAGCGATGAAAAAAAGAAGAGCCAGCGACCCGCAGATCACTGGCTCCAACATCAGCAGCATGGCGTCCCGTGCCACTAACCAAAGGCTATCAGGTTTAGCGCGTCATATGCCCGGTGTAGGGGAAGTTGCCGGCGGCGATATCATCTTTGAAGTGCAGACGACCCTCGACACCCTCAAAATCCTCGGTGCCGCTGCCCGAAATAATGGGATGTTGACAGCGGCCAAAGATCTCAGCGCCGAGCGGGAAACCTTCATCGGCACAATCTTCATACTTGCCCCGGAAGATATAGGTGGTGCTGAAGGTCCCTTCACCCAGGGTACCGCCGGTGATCACGTAGGTCTCCGTGCCACTTTCCCGGTAGGTGCCGCTTGGTGAACATTCAAAGGATTCCACAAAAACGTAGACACACCCTTCCAGGTCGCCGGTCATCAAGGTGGCGAAGTCAGGGGCCTGACCGGCCGGTCCTGTCACCTCGTCCGTGCAGTCACCCGGGCCGGGAATGTAGCCAACACCGGCAAATTGCGTCATGCCGGCAGCCTGGACCGGCAGGGCCAGCGCCAGGAAGGCGACCACAGCGGCCACGGCCACGAGGAAGGGGCCGCTCAGACGTTGGAAGATGGTCAGCTGTGACTGACGGTCATCCAGAAAACGGTCATTATTCATCGTTGTTCTCCTTAAGCTGTTCGATACGGAAAAACGTTCGTCTCAACGAGCTATATGATGGACAGTGCAACCAGGGCAATGACTGGCTGCGAGGCACAGCTCTTACCTCGCAGCCAGGTGGCACGGGAGAAACGCTGAATTCAACTGCGCCCAGGCCGCATGGCCCCATTCTTGGCTACTTTGGCCGCCAATTCAAGCGGATCTGGCGGTTGTATCACTTTTGTATCGGTTTCTGAAGCTGGAGAACGGCCCGTTAATCTTCTACCCTTGCGGCTTCGTACCATTGGCCACCAATCGGGTGGACCAGAGAGACCCAGATGCGGTAACCGTCAACTTCGCCCGCCTCATTTCGGGTGAAAATGACGCGGCTGCCATCGCTGAAGCGAAACTCGTTCTCGCCAATAGTGATGAGGGTGCTGCTGCCACCGACATCTGGAAAGAACAGCACGACTTGCCCATTTTCAATGCTAACGTAGACGTGGTAGCGCCAGGGTCCTTCCAGATAATGCCCTTCGTACTGTGCCAGTATGGCCGGATCTACCCTGAATTCGCGCGAACTGATCCGCAAAACGTAATCACCGGCGTTGGCATCCAGATAGCTGCGCGCTTGAATCTCATAAACGCCATCCACCGGCAGCACAATAGCCTCGATATTGGCGTCAGTAAGCAGGCGACCGCCTGCGCCAGGCTCATCGTTCGCTTTGGCCAGCAACGTGCCATCCGGATTCCGCAGGAACAACAGGGTATCCAGGCTGGCCATGGTGAAGCGATCTTCGAGTGAAATCAGGGCTGTTGTCATCGGCACCTGGGCCAATAGCTCAATTTGCAGCGTTTCGCCGGCCCGCCCCTCATAATGCCAGATATCGTAATCATATCGCTCCAGGGTGCCCGGGTTGTCGCCAAGTGTGGCTTGCTGGGGCTGGTGACCGGTTGCTGGTGGGAAAAGAGGTGTTGTGATCGCTGCTATTGCCCTGGTGGTTTGAGGTTGGGTCTGGCTGGCAAAACGATCTTGCAGCGACAACAGCAGTTCGGCGGAGCTGACCAGCGGCTGGCCGGCGACACACAATGGTTCGATGCCGTAGGTTTCTCTTTCCGCGCAGCTTAGCTCTCGTACGGTACGATGGCTCGGCAGCCACGCCAGCAATTGCGCCGGCGCCGGCGCCGTTAGCTGCCACTGGAGGATGGTGCCGTCCGCGTCAGTTGCCAGCAATGTCTGGCCGTCCGGGTGCAGGGCCAGCGTGGGGCGGAAGGCGCTGTTGAGCCGGTCGTTGAGGGGGAGGCGACGCAAGGGTGTGCCCGTGGCGACATCCCAGACAATCAGCGGGTCATTTTGGGCGGTGGAAATGGCGGTCTGGCCATCCGGCGCGAAGACCACATCGACCACAAAATCAGCATGGCCGATGAAGCGCCGCACCGTCTGGCCGGAAGCCAGCTCCCATAAGAGCAGACTGTCGTCGCGTCCCCCTGATAGAAGTTGGGTGCCAGCCGGGCTCAAGCTGATGCCATGTATGCCCGGGTCGCGATCATTGCCAAAATGGTGGCCAACGCCGCCAGTAAGCCCGGTTAGCCGCTGGATCTGCTCGCCGGTAGGCAAATCCCAGGCTATCAGGGTGCCGTCCCAGGAGCTGGAGATGGCCTGGGCCTCGCCCGGTAAAAAGGCGACATCATAGACGCCGCGGCCCTCATAATGGCCGATAAGGCGTTGTAGGATAGCCCCGGTCGTCAGATCCCAATAAATCACATCCCCATCCAGCGATCCGGAGAGGGCGAAGCGGCCGTCACTGCTGACCTTAACACTGTTGACACTCCCAAAATGACCGAGTAATTGAGCCAGCTGCTGGCCAGTTTCAAGTTCCCAAAGGATCAGGGAGCCGTCCTGACCGGCCGATAAGGCCCGGCGGCTGTCCGGGGTGAAGGCAATATCAAAGATGCTTCCCTCATGACCCGTCAGGTAATGGATAGGCGTGCCGGTTGCATAGTCCCATAGGATGAGCTGGTTATCCGGCAGATTGCCGCCGGAAAGCGCCCAGCGGCCGTCCGGGCTGATCGCCAGCCCCATGCCGCGTGTTTCCGTCCCGGGGGCCGGGGGCAAATGGCCGGTGCCGGCAGCGCCCCAGCGAGCCAGCTGCCAGGCGTTCTGCAAATCCCATATCTGTAGCACGCCATCGGTACCCGCCGTGATCGCCTGTTCCCCGTTTAGAAACTGAAGTGCCTGAATATTGGCCGTGTGGGTGCTGAGTTGCGCTATGATCCGGCCGGTTTCCAGATCCCACCAGATCAGCTGTTTATCAAGACTGGCCGATAGGGCGCTGCGCCCGTCCGGGCTGATGGCTGCCGTCAATACCCCGCCTTCGTGACCCTGGAGTTGGAACAACCGCTGCCCCGTAGCCAGATCCCAGTAATAGAGGGACGCGTCGCTGGAGGCCGCCAGCGCAAAGCGGCCATCCGGGCTGAAGGTGACGCCGTTTATGGTCCGATCCAGGCCAGGGAAAGTCTGCAAAGGTTGGCCGGCAATGGTGTCCCAGAGCAGCAGTGCCCGTTCGTTATTGTCGGCAAAGCTGAACTGCCCTACCAGCGCCTGGCGGCCATCAGGACTGAGGGCCATACCCAGGATGCCCTCGATGTTGCCGCCGGCCCCTGTGCCAAAGCGACGCAGAATCTGGCCCGATCGCAAATCCCAGACGATGAGTTCGGCCGGGGCGGCGGCGGAATCTTCAGCAGAGATAGCCCAGGCGCCATCCGGCCCAAAAGCCACGCCACTGACATCACCCTTGTGACCCTCCAGCCGATGCAGGATCCGGCCGGTCACCAAATCCCACAGAATTGCACTATCATCCCGGCTGCCAGACAGGATCTGCCGCCCGTCCGGGCTAAAGGCGACGGCGATCACAGCGTCGCGGTGGCCGGCAAACTGCCCCTTGATCTGACCGCTGGCCAGGTCCCAGATCGTCACCAACCCATCGTCAGAACCGGTTAGCAGCGATTGCCCATCCGGGCTGACGGCCAGGGCGTTGAGGGGGCTGGTATAGGCGAATTGGCGCTGGACGCCCGGCGCGTAGGCAATATCAACCAATGTCTGCCAGGCCACGTCCGGGGGATCAGCCACATCGTTGGCGGCCAGGGCCAGGAGCAGCGCCAGCGGCTGGTCGTTGGCGGCGATGGCCTGGCGGGCGTTGGCCGCCAATGAGAGACTGTAGGCAACGCGCGCCTCCGCTTCGCGCTGGGCGGCCAGTGCCTCGTTCAAACGGGCCTGGCGGGCAAAGATGACAGCAAGGGCGGTCAGGATCGCTGCCAGCGCGAGCGCGGCCGTCAGGATCTGGGCCCGCTGGCGCAAGCTGTGGGCGGCCCGCTGCTGTGCTTCCGCCCGTTCGCTTTCGGCAGTGGCCAACTGGCGGGCCGTCTCCAGCTCCCGCTGCAACCGGGCTGCTTCGGTGGCCTGCCGATTTTCTTCGGCGATCTGGCTGGCCCCGAGGTAGGCGACCTCGGTGGCATTGAGGCTGAGGCTGCTTTCACTGGCCCAGGCCAGGAACAACGCCAGCCGGTTACCGCTGAGCAAAAAACTTTCATCCTGTTGATTGGCCGACCATTGCCGGGCTGCTTCGGCCAGCTGCCGTTGGCGGCGAATATCAGCCCGGCTTTCGCGTAGCCATTCCCGCAGCCGGGGCCATTCCCGTAAAAGCGCTTCATGGGCGACCTCAACCGTCGGGCTGCGGCTGGCCGGATCATGATCAAAGGTGAGCAGGCGATGGCGCCCATACTGGCTCAGGATCTGCTCGAAGCGGGGTGCGTCCCCAGGCCCGGCCAGATCCTCGATCTCGGCGCGCAAGACGCGGCGGCGCGTGTCTTCAACTCCTTCACCCAGGGTGACGAGGCGGAGAAAGGTCTGGCGGATGGCGGCCTGACCGGCCGGATCAAAGCCCGCAAATATCTCGTCAGCCCGGAGTGACAGCGCGCCCGTCACGCCGCCACTGGCCTGGTAAGCTGCCAGCGTCAGGTGAGGACCACTGCGACGCTCAAACAACTCGGTCAGAGCGTATTGGAGCAGGGGCAGGCTGGCTGGCTGATCGCCGACGTCATGGACGATAGCGGCGACGAGTTCCGGGGCGATCGTCATGCCTAGCTGGTGCAGCGGGGCGGTGATGGCCTGGGTCAGCTCGTCCGGCGTCAGCGGCAGAACCAGGACCATGCGTTGGCGCAGGATTTCCCCGAAGTCAACGTATTGCAGCGGCCGGTCGGTAAAATCGGCTCGCAAGGTCACGACCACGCGCAGCCGGGCCTCCGCATCAAGCAGCGCCACCAGCAAGCTCTCCAGAAATTGCCGGCGCGTCTCTTCGTCTGTGACCAGGGTAAACAACTCTTCGAATTGATCGATGACCAAAAGAAGCTCGGCGTTGGGCTCAGCAGCCAGGAGCGATTGGCTGACCTGAAGTAGCCCGGTGCGGTCCCGTTTCAGCGCCTCGACGAGAGCGGGAACCGGGGCGCTGGCCACGCGCCCAAGGGCCTCGGCCAATTCGGCCCACGGATCGGTGCTGGGCGTTAGCGTGACAATAAACCATTCGGCCGAGCCTGGTAGGGCGCCGCGCCGCAGGGCCGGTATCAGGCCCGCCTGGACGACGGACGATTTGCCGCTGCCGCTCGGGCCGAGGACGGCCAGAAAGCGGGCCAGGTCGTTGTCTTCGGCCAGCCGATCCAGCATCTCGTCGACCAATAGCTGCCGGCCGAAAAAGCTTTTTGCATCTGCTTCGCGAAACGCATAGAGGCCGTGATAGGGATTGCTGAGTGCAGCCACCTGAGCGGCGGTCAGTTGGGCCGGCGCGGTGAGCTGAGGCAGGGGAGCCTGCCAGATGGTCGCCAGCGCCTGCAAAATCTCGTCGACAGATTGATAACGACTGGCGGGTTCCTTGGCTGTGGCCCGCTGCAGAATGTCGTCCAGCCCGGTTGGCAGATTGGGCCTGAGGGGAGACAGGGCGGGTAAAGGGGCCATGAGGTGTTGCTCGCGGTAAGCAACCGGTGTGGGTCCGGCGAAAGGAGGCTGACCGGCTAACATCTCAAACAGGAGCAGGCCAAAGCAGTAAATGTCGGTTGCCGTGCTGGCATCGTGGGCCAGAAATTGTTCGGGGGCCAGGTAACGGGGTGTCGTGATGTTGGCGAGGTCGGGTGTGTGGGCGCCGTTGTTGGGGACCGGCCGGTGGCTGGCAATGCCAAAATCGGCCAGGTAACCATTGTGCTGTTCATCCAGCAGGATATTGGCCGGCTTAATGTCCTGGTGCAGGATATTGTGCCCGTGCGCCGTGACCAGCGCCTGGCCGATTTGCGTTACCAACTGCTGCACGAGGTCGAGCGACAGGGGACCTTGTGTCAATAGCTGAGCCAGATCGCCCGGCCGCAATAGCCGCATGATGAGATAGGCGCCATTCGGCTCCCGCCAGAAATCATAGAGCGGCACGATGTGGGGATGTTCCAGGCTGGCGACCAGGCGGGTTTCAGCTTCAAATTGGCGGATAAAGCGGGCCTGGTTGGCAATGTAGGGATGGATGATCTTGACGGCTACATCCCGGCCCACCGATTGCTGCGTGGCCCGGTAAACCACGCCCATGCCGCCGCTGCCGATGCGCTCAGCCAGCAGAAACCCCTTGATGGCCCGACCGCTCAGATCCGCCGCGCCGATTTCCTCGGGGAGGGGGGCGATGGCCGGAAGGGAGACGGGTTCGTGCGTCTGTCGGGCCAGATGGATAAATTCCGTTTGTTGTTCCGGGGGGATTTGGACAGCCTCAGCCAGAAGCCCTGCCAATTGCACGGAGGGCCGCAGCGTACAGCTCTCAATCCGCCGAATGGTCACCGTGGCGCAGCTAACCTGACGCGCCAGCTGGGCCTGTGTGAGACCCAGAAGGAGCCGCCGTTCACGTAAAACCTGACCGAACTGGATGGGTCGTTTTGCCATTGGCGGAATGGACTATCAGCAATGTTTTTTTGTCGATTATGTTGGCGTCAGTGCCGAGAGAATGACACGTTTAATGATAGCAGATTCGCTCAGGCTGCAAAATCAGGCGGGGAACCTGAGTTTGGTATAGCTCTTAACAGAGCTGGGCGACATTTCCTGAGCCTCATCGATGGGGCAACACGATCAGCAAGAGCAGGCGATGTGGGACAGGAATGCCATGTGCCTTATGTGCTGTTGCCTGGACGTCGCGCAGGCTAGAAAGCTTCATTGTTTTTGGCGGCCTTAACCAGCCACCGGCCGGACAAGCCCTGCGCCTCAAGGCTGGGTCCTTCGCCTGCTCTTATGGGACAAAAGGACCCAGCGACGAGGCTCAGGAAATGTCGGCAGAGTTGGCCAGCTCTCTAGTCACTCGCCTTCTTCCCGCGCACCCTGTCCCGGGTAAAGAGGGGCACCGAGCTGGGCATCTCGCCGACAGGGATCTCGATCACCGTCGGCACGTTGCTTTCCAGCCCTTCGTCGACGGCGGCGCGGATGTCGTCCAGCTCGGTGCAGCGGACGGCGTTGGCGCCAAAGGAGCGGACCAGGGTGACGAAGTCCGGGTTCTGGAATTCGGTGGCGATGATGCGGCCGCCGTACTGGTGTTTCTGACCGCGGTAGACGTTGCCAAAGTGGCCATCGTTAAAGAGCAGGGTGACAAACGGGATATCGTGCTGCACCGCCGTAGCGATCTCCTGCACGTTGTACATAAAGCCGCCATCCCCGATAGCGCAGATAACCGGTTTGTCCGGCTGGGCCAGCTTGACCCCCAGGGCCGTGGCGAAGCCGTAGCCCAGAGTGCCCTGGTAGCCGGGGTTCATGAAGGTGCGTGGCTGGTAGGTCGGGTAGGCGTTCCAGCCGACGTAGCTGATCTGCGTCACGTCAGAGACAAAAATGCCATCGTCCGGCAGCGCCTCACGGATTAATTTCAGATAGGACATTTGCGGCTCAATCTTGGCCAGTTTCTCGTTGAACGCCCCGCGCAGCGCCAGCATTTCTTCTTCACGCGAGGGGCGTGACTGGTTGTGTTTGGCCAGCCGTTCTACCAGCGCCGGGACCACGTCCTCGGCCAGGGCGGTCAGACCAACCGTGGGCGGGCGGATGTTGGTGTGCGCCTCCGGGTCGACGTCGATGCGGACGATCTTGAGGTCGTCGTCCAGCCCCCAGCGCAGCTGCGGCATCGACAGCCGCGTGCCGATGCCGACGACCACATCTGCTTTGGCCCACAACGCTGGCGCGGCCATGAGCGAATGGCTCAAATAATGGCGGCTGCTGACGACACCGTTGCCCGTGCGGAAGGAGAAGACGGGCGCCTGCAACATTTCCGCCAGCCGGGTCACCGATTCTGAGGCATTCATGGCGCCGCCGCCGACAAAAATGAGCGGATTTTTGGCTGCGCCCAGCAGTTTGGCGGCTTCCTCGACCGCATCCATATCCACGGGCGGCCGGAACGGGTCTTCCTTGACCACGATCTCGCCCACTTCGGCCACGGCCGCCAGGACATCCTGGCCCACTTCCAGACCGACGGGTAGGGGGATGCCGGAATTGAGCTGACGAAACGCCTCGCCCATTTTCTCGCCGATCTGGCCGGGGCCGGCAATGCGCTCGGCCCATTTGGTGAGTGAGCGCAGGATGCCGAGCTGGTCCGGGATCTCATGCAGCATGCCGGTGTTGCGGCTGATCATGTCGGTCGGGATCTGGCCGACCAGGGCCAGGACGCGGCTGTTCAGGCCGTAAGCGGTGGCCAGGGCGGCTGTGGTATTCAGAAAACCCGGCCCGGGCACAACGTTGTAAACGCCGACCTGGTCTTTGGCCCAGGCGTAACCCAGGGCCATGTAAGCGGTCGCCTGCTCATGGCGGGTATGGATGACGCGCAGATGGTGGCGGGCGTCATAAAAGGCATTGTAGAGATGATCCAGTTGGGCGCCGGGCAGGCCAAAGAGGGTATCAACGCCGTGGGCTAACAGAGAACTAACAATTGCTTCACCACCGGACATGCGGCTCATGGGGTTCCTCCTGGAAATGGGGCCGCCAGGGTGGGCGGCGGGGTTTGGTGTGGGCTGGTTGCTCTGAGATTATTATACGGGCTTAGAGGGCAAGAGACATCATGGTTGGCGGCGCTGCCTTTGGCGCCGTATTCCGTCCGGCAGCGCGAGGCGCTCAAGCGCCACGCTACGGGCGCGTCCGCTTGAAGCGGACTTTCGTGTCACGACAAGAGCCTGGCGTGAACATCAAGTCTGCCTTTAGCGCCGTACTCCGCCTGGCAACGCAAAGCGCTAAGGCGCCACGCTACGGGCGCGTCCGCTTGAAGCGGACTTTCGTGTCACGACAAGAGCCTGGCGTGAACATCAAGTCTGCCTTCAGCGCTAAGGCAGACGGGCGCGTCCGCTTAAAGCGGACTTTCGTGTCACGACAAGAGCCTGGCGTGAACATCAAGTCTGCCTTCAGCAGACGCGCCCGTAGCGTGGCAGTTCACTGCCTCGCGTTGCTGGGCGAGAATAACACCGACAACGTAGCCAGAACGATATGTGATTTCCCCGCCCGTTCGTTATAATTGCCTGCCGGTCCACGGTGGGCCGAAATATGACCCTGAGGGAAGTTTATGCAGTTTCCACGCGCCGCGGGCGTTCTCCTTCATCCGACCTCTCTGCCCAGCCGCTATGGCATTGGTGATCTGGGTGATGATGCGTATCGCTTTGTCGATTTTCTGGTGGCCGCCAGGCAGCAGCTCTGGCAGGTATTGCCGTTAGGGCCGACAGGTTATGGTGATTCGCCCTATCAATGTTTTTCGACCTTCGCTGGCAACCCGCTGCTGATCAGCCCGGCGCGGCTGGTGCGTGAGGGGTATTTACCGGCCGGTGCCCTCGAAAATGTCCCGGATTTTCCCTCCGATGAGGTTGATTTTGGCCGGGTGATCCCCTACAAAAACGAGCTCCTGCAGACTGCTTTTGACCATTTCCGCCTCAACGGCAATGTGGAGCAGTGGGAACGCCTGGCCTCTTTCTGCGAGGAGCAGGCCGGCTGGCTGGATGATTTTGCCCTTTTCATGGCCCTGAAGCAGCATTTTGCCGATCGGGAAGATGGCGGCGTCTGGAACCATTGGCCGGATGAAATTGCCCTGCGGACGCCCGAAGGTATCGAAAGCTGGACCGCGCAATTGCGTGACGACGTGGAGCGCAACAAGTTCCTGCAATTCCTTTATTTTGAGCAATGGCTGGGGCTGAAGCGCTATGCCAATGAGCGAGGTATCCAGATCATTGGCGACATTCCCATTTTTGTCGCTTTTGACAGCGCCGACGTCTGGGCCAACCCCGAATTGTATTTTCTGGAGGAAGATGGCTCACCCAGCTTTGTGGCGGGCGTGCCGCCGGATTATTTCAGCGCGACGGGGCAGCGCTGGGGCAACCCGCTTTATCGCTGGGAGCGGATGGCGGCCCAGGGCTACCGCTGGTGGACGAACCGGCTGCAGATGTGTCTGACGCAAACGGATATCGTGCGCATCGACCATTTTCGCGGGTTTGAGGCGTATTGGGAGATCCCGGCAGAGGAAGAGACGGCCATTATCGGCCGGTGGGCGCCTGGGCCGGGCGCTGAGCTGTTTGATGCGTTGCTGCAAAACCTGGGCGACCTGCCCATTATTGCCGAGGACCTGGGCGTTATCACGCCGCCGGTAGAAGAGCTGCGGGATCGCTATGGCTTCCCTGGCATGAACATCCTGCAATTTGCCTTTGGCTCAGCAGCGGAAAACCGCTTTCTACCGCATAACATCAAACATCATTCGGTGGTCTACACCGGCACCCATGACAATGATACAACCCGTGGTTGGTACGAAAGCGAGAGCGACGAGACACGCGATCATGTGCGCCGCTACCTCGCCTGCGACGGCCACGATATTGCCTGGGACCTGGTGCGGGCGGCCAATGCCTCGGTGGCGGCGCTGGCCATCGTGCCTATGCAGGATCTCCTGAACCTGCCGACCGCGGCCCGGATGAATTACCCCGGCCGGTTAGGCGGCAACTGGCAATGGCGCTATACGCGCGACATGCTGGAACCGTGGATCGCGCCGCGGCTGGCTGATTTAACCGAGCTCTATGGCCGCGCCCCCGCTATTCCGGAGACGGATGATGAGGCTGAGGTCGAGGCAAGCCAGGACTAGAACGCGTCCTTAAACTCCTGCACCGCCTTGGGGCCGTTGCGCTCCAGGCCGGCGAAGAACTGATCCCGATCCGAATCGCGATAATCCAGCCGCTCCACGCGGAAGGGAGACAGGCGCACCTTGTCGCGGCGGCGGTGGGCCACATCCAGGAAGTAATCGAGCGCATTCGCTACGCTGTTGCTGTCTGACCAATCTGACTTATAAATCGGGATGCCAGCCCGGTTAAAGATCCAGGTCATGTTGGGCATCGAACCGTAGGCGCGGTGGCAGGCGCCATCGAGAGAGTCCACCAGGATGGTCCGGTCCACGCCATACACTTCGCTTAGCGCATGGGCGTGGTGAAACTTCTGGGCCATCGAGGTCAGGTGCGGGTAATTTTCGCCGGGGTGGGCCTCATTGGTGTAGAGAAAGACCGAGCCGACATCTTGTGGCGCGTATTTGGCTGCCAGGGCATTCATGGATGGCGCCGCCATCCCACAATATGGTCAGGTGAAGCTGCCAAACTCAACGACGGTATACAAATGGCTGGACCACAGCTCTTCTAGCGAAGTCTCCGTCTCATCCAGGCGCCAGAGGGGGAAACTGGGCGCTTTCTGCCCAACAGGTGGACTCTCTTCAAAACGCATCCAGGGCATAAATTTGTCCGGGACAAACGCGTCGTAGTTGTAGCGGGTTATCAGGTCAGCAGCGGTCATGGGGTCCTCCGGGTTAAGGGGCCGTGGAACCATCTGGTAGGATGGCGCCGGTCAGGGAGGCAGCCATGGCGAGCTGCCCCTCGGTCACAAGGGCGCCGGCGAGATCGGCCTGGCGCAAATTCGCATTGAGGAGATTGGCGGCGAGTAGATCGGCGCCACGCAGGTCGGCCTGCTGCAGGTTCGCATTTTGCAGATCAGCGCCAAACAGGCTGGCACCGCTCAGGTCGGCCGCGCCGAGCTCCACACCGTTCAGATTGGCCTGATAGAGATTGGCGTTGGCCAGGGCGGCGGCGTGGAGGTCACGGCCGCGCAAATCGCGCCAGGCCAGGTTGGCTGCCCGGGGCGTGGGCGCCGCGCCCAACAGTTGCTCCGCCTGGGCCGCATCATACTGTTGCCCATTTGGCAACGTGACACCGGTCAGCGAGCGGGCCTGGCGCAGTTGGGCGGCTGTCACGACCGCGCCGGTGAGCTGGGCGCCGGCCAGATCCGCCCCCTTCAGGCGGGCGGCGCTCAGATCAGCGGCCAGCAAATTGGCCCCGCGCAGGTTGACGCCGCTGAGGTCTGCCCGGATCAAATTGGCCTCACGCAGATCGGCGTTCTGCAGATCAGCGCCGCGCAAATCCAGATAGCTGAGATCAGCGCGAGCCAACTGGCCCTTACGCCGATTGAAGTAGAGCCGCAGAAAGGCTTGCTGGCGCAGGCCCAGGTAAGCTTTGGTCAGGTACAGCCAGAGGCGGAACAGGTAACGTCGCATCTGCCCGCATTATAACCGACTCCGGCCGGTTGTGACCCCATTCTACTGAGGTAAAATCGACGCCAGTGAGGCAACTCTATGAATGAATTCAGCCTTTTATGGCCTGATGGGCAACCCACTCGCACCTGGCCTGTCGCCCCGGAAACCTTTCGCGACCTGGAACTCGGCGCCATCGTGCGGGCCATTTGTACCCAGCCGCGCTACGAGCGCGCCCTGCATGATCACTTTGGCCAACTCTGCCTGGATGAGGCCACCATTCGCTATCGGCAGACCCTGCTGCAAGATCTCGACGCCCAGCCTGAATTTACCCGGTTGTTGACTGAAGCGCTGCCGCTGTTGGAAGAGCTGGCCCTGCCCGGGCTTAGACAGAAGAAGCAGGTAGATAGCCTGCCCGCAGTGCTGCTGCGCGCCCGGGAGCTGGAACTCCTGGTCGCTACCGTGCAGGGTTTACAGACCGCCTTCGCGGCGGTTGTGGGTGTGTTACAGTCTGAGGGGTTGCGGCGCTGGCAAGCGGCAATTGCCGAGTTGGCCGGCGACAGCCAGTTCCAGGCGCTGTGCCTTGAGCTGCCCGAGTTGCTAAGCGCCCTGCGCGGCCGCGCCAGCATCACCATCGGCGTGAACCTGGATCATCAGCTGCGCCCGGAGGCGGCGGTGCTGCTGGCGGTTAACGCGGAGCGCTTTACGGAGAGCAGCCTGCTGGACCGCTTGTTTGGCAAGGGCAAGACCGGCCTTCGGGGCATCGCGCCGCTCCATCAGCCACCTCTGGTTAACCCGACCGGCGGCTCCGGTACGCCGCAACGGTTAAGCGCGCAGATGGTGCCATTGTTCCAGGATCTGGCCAAGATCTTGGAGCATATCGCCGAGCCGGTGGCCCGCGAGCTACGTAAATTCGCGCAATTACACGGCCGCTGGCTGGCGGCGCGCCATGATGAATTGCTCTTTTATCTGCAGGCGCTGGCGTTGTGGCAGCGGCTGCAGGGGGCCGGCCTCACGCTCAGTTTTCCGGCGATTGTGCCAGCAGCTGAGCGCCGGCTGGAGGCGGCGTCCGCTTTTAATCTGCAGCTGGCTTTGCGCGAGCTGGACCGGCGCGACGAGGTCCCGGTTGACCAGCGCATCGTCAAAAATGATATTCAGTTCGGCGAGGACGGCCGTATTGCCATCCTGACAGGCCCCAATCAGGGGGGCAAGACGACCTACATGCAGAGCATTGGTCTGGTGCAGGTCTTGGCGCAGCTGGGGCTGCCGGTGCCGGCGGCGGCGGCTTCGGTCAGCCCGGCTGATGGGATCTACACCCATTATCCGGTTGAGGAGCAGCTGGCGCTGGGGACCGGCCGGTTCGGCGACGAGGCCCAGCGCCTACGAGCCATCTTCGAAATGGCGACGAGCGAAAGCCTCGTTCTGCTCAATGAATCGCTGGCCACAACCGGCATTCAGGAAGGGTTGCGCGTGGCTCGCGATATCATGGGCGCTTTTCGCCAGATCGGCTTGCGCGCCGTTTTCACCACGCATTTGTATGAACTGGCCGCCGCAATCGATGAGTTAAATGCCCATGTGGCTGGCACGAGCCGTCTTTTCAGCCTGGTCGCTTCCCGACCAGAGACAGGCACAGAAGCCACCTCTGGAAACAGCTATCGCGTCACGCCAGGGCCGCCTTTGGGACGCAGCTTTGCTGAGCAGATCGCCCTGCGCTATGGCATCAGCCATGAACAGTTGCAGGCCCTGTTGCGTGAACGCGCGCTGTTGGAGGAAGAAGAATGATACGGCAAGAGCGCCCCACTTTTTACTTTTTAGGCGTCACTACCGGCAGCTCGGCCGGTCAAAAGGTGTTCCCCCGTTGGGCTGAGCATCTCGGGCTGAACGGCGCCCAACTGGTTGGCGTCGATCTGCCGCTGCAAGCGGATCGGGCGGCGTATCGCGCCTTTGTGCAACAGATCAAGGCTGATCCCCTGTCGCTGGGTGCCCTGATCACCAGCCACAAAATCGACCTGATGCGGGCGGCCGCCGACCTGTTTGATCTCTTCACCCCGGCCGCCACTTTGTGTGATGAGATTTCCTGCATCTACAAGCGGGGGGGGCAGCTGATTGCCGATGTGGTGGAAATTGATTCGTTCCAGGTAGCGCTGACCAGCTGGTTGGGGGCGGGTTATTTTGCCCGGCGTCGGACAGAGCTGCTCTGCCTGGGGGCAGGGGGAGCGGCGACGGCGCTGCTGGCCTACCTGGGTACG
>JACKBM010000061.1 GCA_020634575.1 Ardenticatenales bacterium
CGAACCAGAAGCGCCGCAGGCCATCTTTGCGCCGGCCACTGCCAATGTGCGCCGGGCCGGCGTTTTGGCGGCGCTGGGCTGGCGCCGCTGGCAGGCCGGCGAGCTGGATGACCCGGCGACGCTGGTGCCGGATTATTTGCGGCCACCGGCCGGGGCCTGATTATGCCGCTGATTCCACCACCCTATTTCATCCGCGCCATGCAACTCAGCGATTTGCCCGAGGTCATGCAGAACGAGGCCGCCGCCTACGCCACCCCCTGGGTGGAAGAGGGCTACCGGCAGGAGCTGACGCAAAACAAGCAGGCACACTATTTTGTGATCGGCCGGCACGGCAGCATACGTGACGAACTCATTGGCCACGCCGGCTATTGGCTGATTTACGACGAGGGCCACATCAGCACCATCGCCATCCACCCCAATTGGCAGAATCGCGGGCTGGGCCGGCTGTTGCTCTGGCACAATCTGGACGCAATTCGGCAGCATCCAGTCACCTTGATCACCCTGGAAGTGCGCGAGAGTAACGGCTATGCGCAGCGGCTCTACCAGCGCTTTGGCTTTGAGGTTGTCGGCCGGCGCAAACGGTACTACCAGGATAACGGCGAAGACGCTTTGATCATGTCGCTGGATCCGCAGGACGAAGCCTTTGACCGGAGAATGGCCGAACAGTGGGCGGAGCTGGGCGAGATGTTGTAACCGATTGCGTAGAAGCCGGCCCGACGGTGTACAACACAGCGACAGAAACATAAATTATCGAGATTTGCTTCATGAACATCTTCATCACAGGCGGCGCCGGCTTTATCGGCTGCAACACCGCTGATTACTACCTTCGCCAGGGACACCAGGTCACCTTATTTGACAATCTCAGCCGCAAAGGGGGCGAGTCCAACCTGAACTGGCTCACCGAGCGCCACGGCGGCGACAATATCAATCTGATCCGGGGCGATATTCGTGACTACGCCGCGCTGACCGAGCATATTGCGGGAGCCGATGCGGTCATTCACCTCGCCGGGCAGGTCGCGGTGACCCTTTCCGTGCAAGACCCACGCACCGATTTTGAGATCAACGCACTCGGCACCTTCAATGTGCTGGAAGCGGTCCGCAATCATTGCCCCGAGGTGCCCTTTCTCTACGCTTCGACCAACAAGGTGTATGGCGGCATGGAGGAGATTCGCATTGGCGAGACCGACACGCGCTATACCTACTTGGATTACCCGGAAGGGATGCCAGAGAGCTACCCTCTGGATTTTCATTCCCCATATGGCTGCTCCAAGGGGACCGGCGACCAGTATACACGCGATTATGCCCGGATTTACGGGCTGAAGACGGTGGTGCTGCGCCAATCCTGTATTTATGGCCAGCGCCAGTTTGGCGTCGAGGATCAGGGCTGGGTAGCCCATTTCATCATCGCCACCGTGATGGGCCGGCCGATCAGCATTTATGGGGACGGCAAGCAGGTGCGCGACCTGCTCCACGTCAAAGACCTGGTCCGGGCTTATGACACCTGCATCGCCCAGATTGACACAGTCAAAGGTGAAGTCTTCAATGTCGGCGGCGGGCCGGAGAACTCCCTATCAGTTTGGGCTGAGTTTGGGCCGCTGTTGGAGCAGATCCACGAGGAGCCAATCCCCGTCAGCCACGGCACCTGGCGCCCGGGCGACCAGCAAGTGTTCATCGCCGACATCCGCCGGGCCCAGGAACGGCTCGGCTGGCAGCCCGAGATCAACCCCAGCGCCGGCATCCGCGACCTCTACAACTGGGTCAGCAGCAACCGCCACCTCTTCTAGCCAACCCGTCGGGTTGTGGACCCGTCGGGTGGTGGACCCGTCGGGTGGTGGACCCGTCGGGTGGTGGACCCGTCGGGTGGTGGACCCGTCGGGTGGTGGACCCGTCGGGTAGTGGACCCGTCGGATGGTGGACCTGTCGGTGTTGGACCTGTCGGTGGTGGACCTGTCGTACGGGTGGTGGACCCGTCGGGTGGTGGACCCACGGTGGTCCGGGTTGGAACCTGTCGGGTTGTGGACCCGTCGGGTTGCCGACCCGTCGGGTGGCGGACCTGTCGGTGGTGGACCTGTCGGGTGGTGGACCGTCGGCGGCGGACCCGTCGGGTGGCGGATGTCGGGTTGCCGAACCTGTCGGGGCGCTCACGCGCCCCTCTGCTTTTGCACGCTGTTCGGGGAAAACGTCAGGCGACGTAGAGCAGGATGGCACAGAAGTGGCAGGAGCCGGCGGCCATGACCATCAGATGCCAGAGTTCGTGGTGACCGAGGACTTCGGGCCAGGGATCCGGTCTCTGGAAATGGTAGGTGAGAAAGCCAAAGGTGTAGATGAGGCCGCCCGCCAGGATTAGCAGCTGCCCGCCCAGGGGCATGGCGAAGGGCACGCCCAGCAGAATCGGCAAGCCGCCGCCCCACCCTAAAATGACATAGAAAAGGCGGCTGATCAGGCCATGGATGTCCCGTTTGCGCAACTTCAGCACAATCCCTATCCCGGCCGTACCCCACACAATGCCCAGCAATAACCAGCGCCACGGATCCGCCACGAGATTGTAGACAAACGGGGTATAAGTGCCGGCGATCAGCAAATAAATGCCGATATGGTCAACCTTGTTCAGCCAAAGCCGTTCTTCCTCCGGCAACTTGATGGCGTGAAAGATGGTGCTGGCCATGTAGAGGAAGAACTGGCTGACCCCATAAATAATGACCGAAACAAATTTGCCGGTCTCGCCATAGGTAAGAACTGCCAGCCAGATCATGGCCCCCAGGGAGGCCAGCGCGCCGACAAGATGGGTGAGGGCGCTGTATGGTTCGATGAAGTTGCGGGTTAGAAAACGGTGCAAAACGTCAAAGCATTCCTTGCGCCTGGCCGGCGCGCAGGATCCGGCGCAGCAGCGCCCGATCAGAGTCAACTTCGTAGGCCGAAAGCGTCAGCCCCATGCCGGCCATCAACCGGGCAGCCAGGGCATGACCGGCCGCGGCGCCATCCTCGGCAAATTGCCCTTCGTGAAGGAAGCTGTGGATTGCCTGAAAATCTGCCGGGTTGAGAAGATGGACGGGGAGTCGTTCCGGTAGCTGCCGCAGGATCATGACCGGCGCGGCCACCGGCGCATCCGGGTACATGGCAAAATGAACGATGTCGCTGATGTGACTCATGCGGGCCTTGGCGCTGAGGGCAGGCGGCTCCACTTCCATCTGGTGATAAAGCCTGACCAGAATGCGCTGGGCCAGGGTTTCGGCATTGGGCAATTCGGCCTGACGGGCCAGGAGCGATTCGGCCATTTGCAGATCGGCCTGGCCGAGCCGTTTGACGGGGAGTTGGGCCACTTCGTAGGCGATGGTGCGATTACCGGCCGGTCGCCGCGTCGCCTCCTGCAAACTCTCCAGCGTCACGCCGGTGCGGTCAAAGACAACCAGCGTGCTCGCCGCCATATCCCCTAAACGGCGCGATTGACCATCAAAAAACATCGTCACCACACCCACGCCGTAATAGGCCGGCAGAAAATCAATGATCCGTACCAAATTGCGAATCAATGACTCCGTCAGGCTGATCGGCGTCCCGTCCCGCTTGATCACCCGCAGACCCGCCACCCGCTTGCCCGGCGTCTGCCCATTCCACCAGATTTCGAAGAAAATGTAGTAGCCCCACAGAAAGGCAAAGGCGATGAATGAGGAGGCGGCTACCAGCACCGCCGCGCCCAGTTCCAGCAGCGTATCGTTCAAATTTCCCGCCGCAAACACAGCCGCCAGCAAACCGAAGGCAACCACCTGCAGGGCCAGAATGAGCAGCGTATCGATCATGGCGGCTAAAAACCGCGAGCCTATGCCGGCAATTTCATAACCAAAAACGACATTCTCGGGAGTATCGATGTTCAGGTATTCATCCATGCCTGACGCCATTCTACCGGAAACCGGCTTCAATTGTTCTGTTTCTTCGCCTATAATAAGGTGCCATGACACCGGAGCAATTGTACCAGAATCGGCAGGCAGATTGGCAGCGGCTAACCGGCCTGCTGGATCGCGCCGCCGGCGACGCCAGCCGTCTCTCCCCGGCCGATGTGACCGCCCTCGGCGATCTCTACCGCTCAGCCACCTCAGACCTGGCCCTGGCCCAGCGCGATTATCCCAACCACCGGGTCACCATCTACCTCAACCAGCTGGTGGCCCGCGCCCACGCCATCGTCTACCGGGGCGAGCCGCTGGGGCTGGGCCGCATCTGGCGCTTCGTCCGGCAGGGTTATCCCCGCCTCTTCCGGGAATCCCTCCCGTTTTTCCTGACCGCCTTCTTGCTCTTCAGCCTGCCGGCCCTCATCATCGGCCTGCTACTAAACAGTAACCCGGAGGCGGCCCGTTGGGTTCTGCCGGTCCAGGTGCAGGAGCAGCTCATCCCGATGATAGAGGAGCGGGAGCTTTGGGTCGATATGGCCGTGGGTGAGCGGCCCATCATGGCCAGCGCCATCACCACCAACAACATCCAGGTCAGCTTCCTGGCTTTTGCCGGCGGCATTCTGGCCGGCCTGCTGACTGTCTACGTCCTCATTTTTAATGGCCTTATGCTCGGCGGGCTCCTGGGCCTGACCGCCCATTACGACGTCGGCTTTGACCTGGCAACCTTTGTCGTCGGCCATGGCGCCATCGAGCTGTCGGTGATTTTTATTGCCGGTGGCGCCGGGCTGATGGTGGGCTGGCACATGCTGCGCCCCGGCCTGCTCAGCCGCCGCGACGCCGTCGCCATCGCCACCAACAAAGCGGTCAAGCTGATCGTCGGCTGCGTCCCCCTCCTGGTCATCGCCGGCACCATCGAATCCTTCATCTCCCCGGCCGAATCCCTGCCACCGCTGGTGAAATGGGGTGTGGGGTTGGTGACGGGGGTGGGGTTGTATGGGTATTTGTTGTTAGGGGGGAAGTAGCGGTCAGTAGTCAGTACGTTCGCTACGCTCACTGTCAGCGGTCAGTACGCTGCGCTTTCGGCGGTAAGCTGCAGCGTGAATTACTGGCCACAGGCCTACTGGCAAAGCACGTACTGAATTAGCCAACGCGACATTCCCCAGCGGCATGCCGGGCCCACTAATAGCGCGTACCGACCACCACCCCTCAAATCTTCTCCTTCGCCTTCAAACTCAAATACCGGTTGATCACCGAAATCGAGAGCTGGTTCGCCGGGACGTCGAGGGTGTCGACGCCGCGGTAGCGGAGGGTGTCGAGGGCGACGCGGCGCTGGTCGAGGAGGGCGGCGGCGGCGGCTTGCTGGTAGACGGCCAGGGAGTCACGCGGGCGCAGCTGGCTGGCGGCAACGATGTCCGGGTCGGCGATGGTAACCACCAGGGGGAGGCTGCGCCGGGCGATGACCGACATGTTGCTGACGAGCTGCTCGATACCGGAGCCGCCGCTGATGTCGGTGAAGATGATCATCAGCGCTCGTTTGCGCTGGCGCTGGGCCAGGTAGCTCAGGGCGCGGTTGTAGTTGGGCTCCACCGGCTGCGGTTCGATGGCGTAGAGGTATTCCAGCATCCGGTAAAATTGCCCGCGCCCCTGCCGGGGGGTGAGGAAGCTGCCCACCTCGTCGGCAAAGGTCATCAGGCCAACTTTGTCGCCCAGGCCGGTGGCGACGTAACCCAGGAGGAGGACGGCGTTGATGACGTAATCCAGCTTGGCCATGTTGGCGATGGGGCTTTGCATCATCCGGCCGGTATCCAGCACCGCCACGATGTTCTGACTGCGCTCCGATTGGTATTCCATGGTGACCGGCCGGTTCCGCCGCGCCGTCGCCTTCCAGTTGATGCGGCGGAAATCGTCATCCGGCAGATACTCGCGCAGCCGCTCAAACTCCGTCCCCTCACCCAGCAGCCGCGTGTTGCGCAATCCCAGCTCCTGTACCCGATTTTGCCGCAGCAACAGATCGTAGCGGCGCACATCCAGCAGATTGGGATACACCTTCACCGGCGTCGTCAGGTCGACCTGCCCCTGGCGCCGCACCAGCCCAAACGGCCCCTGCCAGCGCAGCGTGACGTTGGCAAAGCTGTAATCCCCCCGGCGCAGCGGGCGAACCTGGTAGTTGCCCCGCCAGCTCCCCAACCCGGGCAACTCGCCTTCATGCAACAGCTTATCGCTGATAAAGGCATCCGGCGGCTCATCCCGCAGTTGCAGCGGCGTGGGCCGGCGACCCCGGTTGCGCACGGTCAGCTCGATCTGGTTTTCAGCGCCCAGACTCAGCTTGCTGTCCAGCTCCCGGCTGACGGCAAAACGGCCCACACCTTCCGCCCAGCGCCAATCCAAATAGAACAGCAGCAGGCAGGCCAGCAGATAGGCCAGGGCCAGCCATTCCAGGAAAGGGACCCAGGTCGCCGCCGCCAGCAAGGGGGCCGCCACCAGGAGGAGGATGTAGCCGCGCGCGGTCAGCATCGTCTAGCGCGGCACCGAGACCGAACCGAGCAGGCGCCGGATCACCGCATCCGCATCCAACCCTTCGATTTCCGTCTCTGGCTTGAGGATGAGGCGATGGCGGAAAACGGGCGGCACCACCAGTTTGACATCGTCCGGGGTCACATAATCGCGCCCCTGCAGCGCGGCGGAGGTCTTGGCCGCCAGCAACACATGGGTCGCGGCCCGAGTGCTGGCGCCGAGTATCAGGTCGGGCGACTGGCGGCTGGCCTGGATCACCTCAGCGATGTAGCGCATGATGCCATCCTCCACCAATACCTGGTTAATCGTCTGGCGGGCGCCGGCCACGAAGGCGGCGGTCAGGACCGGGCTCAGGGCGGCGCTGCCCAGGTCATGGGCATCAAAGCCCTGGTGGTAGCGGCGCAGCACCTCCATTTCGGTCTCCATGCTGGCGTAGGGCACCAGCACTTTGAAGAGGAAGCGGTCCAACTGCGCTTCGGGCAGCGGATAGGTCCCTTCGTATTCGATGGGGTTCTGGGTGGCGATCACCATAAAGGGGCGACCGAGAACGTGGCGCTCCCCCTCGAGGTTAATCTGCCGTTCCTCCATCGCTTCCAGCAAGGCGGATTGAGTCTTGGCTGGGGCGCGATTGATCTCATCAGCCAGGAGGATCTGGGTGAAGATCGGCCCCTTTTTCAGGTTGAACTTGCCGGTGCTGATGTCGAAGACGCTGGTACCGAGGATGTCGGAGGGCATCAGGTCCGGCGTAAACTGGACACGGCCGTATTGGGCCTGGACGAGATGAGCCAGGGTCTTGGCCATCAGCGTCTTGGCGGTGCCGGGCACCCCTTCCAGCAGGACATGGCCGCCGGTGAGCAAAGCCACAACCAACAGCTCAAACGGCTCCTCCATCCCGACGAGCACCTTGCCCGCCTCCTCACGTAATTTTTTCAAAACGAGATTCATTTCTTCAGGTTTCATGTTTTTTAGCCACGGATTCACACGGATTTTTTTCTTTTTGCCGCAGATTTCGCAGATTAGGGGATTTTTTGGTCTCGTGAAACTGTCTCTTAACTTGTACTGAGCGAAGCAAAGTATCCACGAAATCTGCGAAATCTGCGGCAAAAGATCTCTTCCTAATTCCCTCCCTGATCCTGGTGGCGGGTGGTGGCGAGGAGGTCGGCGACCTCGTTGGCGGTGGCGACCAGGTCGGGTTCGCTTAATTTTTGTTGGCGCAGGCGGGTGAGCAGCTGGCGGAGCCGGGTTTCGTCCAGATCCGGCCGGTAGCCCAGCAGCCTGTCCACGTATTCGTCGTCGGGCAAGGTCGGGTTGAGCCGGTAGCGCTCGCCGAGCCCGCGTTTGAGCTGAGTATGGTAATGGCGCTGCACCTCCTGGCGATGGCCGGCGCGCCGGTTCAGGTTGGCCATGGCGGTGATGTATTCCAGGGGGGCACGGCGGCTGATATCCTGCCGCAGCGGCACGGGCCGGCCCAGGCGGCGCCCACCGAGCAAAACAGCCACAAAAGCCAGGGCCAGGGTAAACAGCACCGCATGACCACCGGCCGTCCCGCGCAGCCAGGCAGCGGGCCCGCCCCCGGCGACCGCCCCACCGGAAAGACGCAGGCCGTGATGCCACTCATCGAACCAGACCCGGTCCACCGGCCGGTTGCTCAGGGCCAGAAGATTGAGCACCAGTTCCGGGGCCATCGGTTCCTGCAAGCCCGCGTTGGCAAAAGGCCAGGCCACCGTGCTGAGCACCAGCTGGCCCCGCCCCTGCGGCCAGATGATGGCTACCGGATATTCACCCCGGGTCAACCAGACGTAGGCGCCCGCCGGCACGGCCGCAAAATAACTATTAACTGGACCAGCCAGGGGCTCAGTCAACGGCGCCGCCGCCAGCGGCAGCAGCGCGGTGACAGGCTGAACCGAACCACCAAAGGCAAACAGCTCTGGGCGGGGCGTGAGCGCCTCGCCATCGGCTTGCGGCAGGATATCCAGTTCAACCTCGAAGGGGATCAGTTTGGATTGAAACGGCAAGCCGTCGTCGGCCACGACGAGGGTGCCACCCGCTCGGACCCACTCCTGGAGCTGCTGCCGTTCCGTCAGGCTGATGTCGATGACGGGGGCGAGCAGGAAGGCGATGTCGGTACCGGCCGGTACGCCGTAATTAGCCTGCAAACCAGCCTCAACCTCGATATCCAGCCGCTCCAACCACAGACTCAGAGCCAGGGCGCCGGTTGGCGCGTCCGAAGCAGAATTTAGCGGGATCTGCTCGGTCTCCTGGCGTAGCTCCTGCACGGCCGAAAAGACCAGGACAACCAGCATCAGCAACACAAGGCCCAGCGACAGCCAGCGATCCCGGTTCATCTGCCTCATGAGCGCCGCCGTAAAGCCTGGACCTGGGCCGCGTAGCGGTCATAGGTCTCAGGGGTGATGGGCTGGTAACCGTACCAGACCCGGTCGAAAATATTGACGACGTCCTGCAACACCCCGGCCAGTTCGGGCACGTGGGCCACACTGCGCAAATATTCCCGGTTGGTCAGAGAGCGATCGTAGCGCAGCAGGCCGCGCTCTTCGAGCGAGAGCAGGCAGGAAAGATAAAGGTAGCGGACGGCGGTACGATAATCGCCTTCCTGCGAATGGTTCTGCGCCTGACTAAGGGCACTATCCGCCGTCAGAATCTGTTCGCGCTCCAGCGCCTCGGCCAGCTCCGCCTCAGAGACAAAATCGCGCAGTACCGCCCGGACCACCAGGGCGAGAACAACCAGAAGCACCGGCACCAGCAGGAGCGTGAGCAGGTTGCCAATTTGCAGGGAGGCCGCGCCACCAAAGAGGCGCGCCAGCAGCTGATTCAAGCCATTCAAGAACCAGTTTTGCAGACGCTGTAGCAGATTGGGCTCCTGTTCTTCGTAATTGAAGCGGTTGTCGCTGAGCACAGCCGTCAGCTCGTCGCGGTTTGCCGTTGCGGCGCCTGAGGTTACGGCGTCGGCCTGCCGTCCCATGGCAGCCAGTTGCTCGCGGAGGGCGGCGAAGTCAGTCTCGGGGTCGGTCAAAGCGGCGGCGAGATAGGCGCCATCGACAACCTGGCGTTGACCATCAGCCAGTTGAATCAAGTTAATGGCTGACCAGCGGCCGGCCAACTCATTCAGCTCAACCGGGTCCACCGGCGCCTCGGCCAGCGCGGCCTCGGTTTCGGCGAGCAGCAGCCAGTAGGCCGCTTCCGTCACCGGTTCATTCTGCGCCTGCGCCGGCCTGGCCAAAAGCAGAAGGAGTAAGACGGCCAGCCATTGAGCGGCAGACAACCAGCGGCCCGGTCCCATGATCAAAAGCCTCCGAGGGGGCCAAGCTGGGAAATAATCCAGAAGATCAGCAGGAAAAGCGCGCCGAAAAACAGGGCGATGAGGATCCAGAGCAAAATGGTGATAGCGGCGAAGTTGAGTAGCTCGTTGCGGGTGATGAGTTGGGTTTGGGTGGGACCGGCCGGTACCTCCTGCAACACCATCGTTACCGGATCGGCCGGTCCGCCGCTGCCAGCCGATTGCAGCGCCAGGTCAAACCCCTCAAAACGCACCCGCAAGTCCAGGTACATGATGGTCATCGCCGCAATTTGGACCGGCACAAAGACCACACTCACCGCCAGCGTGACAAAGGTCGTGACGAGGCTCATCACGATGGTCGGCGGCCCACCGTCACCGGCCAGCAGTTGGACACCACCAATGGCCAGGGCAGTCGGACCAGCGGCTAACATACCGGCCATGAAGAATAGAATGGTGCCAAAACCCAGCACCCACCAAAAACGGCGGCGGGTCAGCGCCCAGGTGCGGCTAAGGGCCGCCAGCGCCCCCTGCTTCTCCAGGGCAATCACCGGCGTGACCAACGGCGCCATCACGACAGAAACATAGAAAACCAGCCCCAGCCCCGTAAACCAGCCTAAAATCGGGATAAGGAAGGCATAGGCCATCAGCAGCAAGCTCAGCACCATGATCAGCACAATCGCCAGCAAGATCTGCCACATCGATTCGGTCATCTGTTTGACCAGATCCCCGAAGGGTAGCGGCTTACCCAGGTAGCTATGCGCCACGATCAGGGCCAGGGCCGCATAGCCAAACTGGGTTGTGACCGTGGCCAGTAAGGTAAAGGCATTGCCTATCATGGAACCAGCTGTCAGAAGGCCAGCCATGGCCTCAATATTGTTTCGCCCTGTGGGGCTGAACATCTGGCTGGTGATCTGGCTTTGAATCAGTTGTGAAATGGCCAGGGGAATCTGAAACGCCGCCACAATCCCCAACAACAATAAGAACTGCTGGCGGTAGACGCGAAACGCGCGGTCCAAAATCTGGCCCATGCTCAGCGGCTTTAAGGTTCTGACTGCCAAAGAAATCGTCTGGTCCATAGTTGCCCGCAAATGACTCGCCTCAAATGATACCATATCGGCCAATCAGCCGGCCCTGGCTCACATCGGGAAGCCAAGCAAGGACATAAGTGCCACAATGGCCAGAACAAATCCAAAATAGAGGGCGAACACAGCAATTGAAATGACGACAAAGTAGGCCCATTCGGTCCAGGTCAGGGCGGCTTGCGCGGGCGTCTTGGGCACCGACCATAGGGCCATCTCCGGTCGCACCGGTTTGCCGATTTCATCCTCGAGCTGTAGCGCCAGGTCAAATCCTTCATAGCGCACGCGATAGTCCACATACATGACCACGAGGGCTGCCGTTTGCAGGGGCAGGTAAAGAATCTGCAGCAAGGCGCTTACCGAATTCTGCGCAATCGAAATGAGCACCGACGAGCCAGGCGTAGCCCCCGAAGCGGCCTGCAGTCCGAACGTGACCAGAGCGGAGGGGCCAGCCGTTATCATCAGGCTCAAGATGGAGAGGATGAACATGAAGCCCAGCGTCCACCAGAAGCGGCGGCGGCCTATCGCCCAGGCGCGCCAGATGGCATCGCTGGCGCCAAGACGCTCCAGGACCAGCACAATCAGGGCCAGCCTGGCGACGACGGCAGAAAAATACATCAGCATGCCCAACATGCTCATCCAGCCGACGATGATCGCCACCAGGGAGCCAATCATAATGGCGAAGACCATCAGGCCCAAAAGGAGAAACATGCCGATCACTGAGGTCCAGCGCTCGCGAATATCGGCATAAGCATCACGGAAGCTGCAGGCCTGGCCAAGATAATTCAAACCCACGCTGCGTACCAGCGCGGCCTGCCCCAGCAAGGAGAAGATGGCGCCGATCATGACCAGTAAGGCGCCCAGACAGATAAGTCCGCCGGCAGTCGCGTCCAGCGTTTGCACATAAACGGCTTGCAGCGCAATCGCCGGGATCTGGACAATGGCGATGATGCCAACGAAGCTCAAGAAATGTTGCCGGTAAAGGCGAAAAGCCCGGTCGAGGAGCTGGCCCAGCGAAAGGGGCTGCAAGGCCGGCGGACCGGCCGGTGGGGAGAATTCCACGTTATCCCTCCTGAACAAGAACGCACACTGTACCGGAATTGTGGCACATTTCGACCTCGCGGCCAAAAGGGATCAACAATTCGTTAGCGGGGCTTGACCTTGCCCTTGGGGCAAGGTGTAGAATGCCCTGCATAAGAGTCAGGCAATGTTGAGGTGAGCGATGAGCAAGGCAACATTAAGTATCGGCGCCGTGGCGCGCCTGTTTGACATCAGTACCAAGACCCTGCGGCATTATGAGGAGCTGGGGTTGCTGGCGCCGGCGCGGGCCGACAACGGGTATCGCTGTTACCGGCCGGCCGACGTACAACAAATCCTGCGCATCCGCCAGCTCCAGGCGTTGGGGCTGACGCTGGAACAGATCCACGACATCCTGGAAAACGAAGTGGATGAAGATCGCTGGCAGCGCATCCTGCAAACAATTCTGGCCGACATCAACGGCCAGCTGGACGCCCTGACCGTGCGACGTCAACGGGTACAGGCGCTGCTGGAAGGCGAGGAGTTGGTCGAGGCGGTCGCCGCTCAACCGCTGGCGATGCCGGAGCTGGAAGAGGCTTTGCTTTACCTGGAAGGCCAGCTGCCGGAGCTGAGTTTACTGCCGTTGTGGCAGGAGCAGACGATTATGGGTCTGCTGGATCCGGCCGGTGCCCTCCTGGCTGACCTCTTTGCCCGCGCGGCGCCGCCGATCACGCTGCCTGGTCAACCCTTCCCCTATTAACCCGCGCCCCCCGGCGCCCCAATTTTAATCACACCAACCCGACGGGTTCGCCGACCCGTCAGGTTGGGCAACCTGACAGGTTGCCCAACCTCTCACCCTGCCTGCAAGGAGCAACCATGCACAATTTCCACAGTCTGATCCCTACCGTCATCGACAACACCGCCCGTGGTGAGCGCGCCTATGACATCTACTCACTTTTGCTGCGCGAGCGAGTCGTTTTCCTGGGCAGCGCCATCAACGACCAGGTCGCCAACCTCATCGTCGCCCAGCTGTTGTACCTGAACTATCAGGACCCGGAGAAGGAGATTCAACTCTTCATCCATTCGCCGGGCGGCGTCGTCTATGCCGGGATGGCGATGTACGACACCATGCAGCAGATCAGTGCGCCGGTCAGCACCGTGGCCGTGGGGCTGACCGCCAGCTTTGGCACCATCCTGCTGGCTGGCGGCGCACCCGGTCGCCGTTTTGCCCTGGCCAACGCCACCATCCACATGCACCAACCCCTCGGCGGCGCCCAGGGGCAGGCCAGCGATATCCAGATCCAGGCCAACGAAATTTTGCGCCTGCGCCAACGCGTTGAGGAGATCCTCGTCCAGCACACCGGCCAGACCGCCGAACGGATTCGAGCCGACCTGGATCGGGACATCTACCTGGAGCCGGCCAAAGCCCAGGAATATGGGCTGATTGATGGCATTCTGGATCAGGACATGGGGCCCAAATAAGATGAATAACAGCTTTACCCTGCCGTTGCCCGTTGTCTACGTGAACGAACAAGAGCGCTGGCATTACCATCATCACTGGCATGATCTGGCGACCAACCCTGAACCACCCAACGCGGCGCTGGACGCGCTGGGCCAGGAGGGCTGGGAACTTGTGGCTGCCTGCACGGCGGGCCAGCGGCTTTGCTACCTCTTCAAGCGCCCGGGGTTGGCGCCGGCGGAAACTGACGCTGGCACCAATTCCGCAAACTGATGGCGGGAAAATGGGTTGAGTCGCGTTGAGTGTATACAAAAGTAAGCGCCGCTAACCTCCGGGAGGCCCTACCGATGTTGGCGGGATGGCCTCCTGCTGGGCCTCCCGGAGGTAGGGCCACGGCGCGTAAATTGGCATATTTGGCTGGCAAACGCCATAATCTAGCCGTCGGGTTCTTGAGCTTCAGCGCCACCGCGAACAGCTGGCGCCCTCAGGAAGACACGACGAAATTCTTTAGCCGGACGACGAGCCTATGCCTGTTTACAACAGTAGCGACCAACTATATGATTCGCTGCAAACCCTCTTTTCCCGCATCGAAACCGAGCACCCCAGCGCCATCAGCGACGTGGCCAAAGTGGGGTTGACCTTCCGCTTCAGCTGCACGGACCCGCTGGCCGAGATCTGGATCGATGGCCGCCAGCGCCCACCCGTCACCAGCTTCGGCGCTAATGGTAATCGGGCCGATCTGGACGTCGCCCTGAGCAGCGATACGTTGCATGAAATCCTGTTGGGGAATCTGTTTCTGGTCAAGGCGCTGGGGGCCGGCCGGTTACAGGTCAAGGGGCCACTCATGAAAGCAAAAGCGCTGGCGGACGTATTCGCCGCCAGCAAGGTGCTTTACCCCCAGATTTTGCAGGAAAAGGGAATCCGCTAACCGCCCTAATGCAGGGCAATTTGCCACACTTCCGGCATCCGCTCCACAAAGACAAAATGCAGATCCTGCCGCAACCGTTTGGGGATATCCTCGAGGCTGTTCATATTCTTCTTGGGCAGGATGAAGGTGGTGACGCCGGCCCGTCGTGCCGCCAGAGCTTTCTCGCGGATGCCGCCTACTGGCAACACCCGGCCACGCAGGGTAATCTCGCCAGTCATGCCCACATCGCGGCGCACCGGCCGGCCGGTAAACGCGGAAATCAGCGCCGCAGCCATCGTGATGCCTGCTGAGGGGCCATCCTTGGGCACTGCCCCTTCCGGCACATGCAGATGAACATCGAATTTTTCAAACATCTCTTCGTCGATGCCCAGCACCTGTGCCTGGCTGCGGACATAGGTCAACGCCGTCTGGGCGCTCTCCTGCATGACGTCGCCAAGCTGGCCGGTTAGCGTCAGCCCGCCCTTGCCCTTTGTCAGATTGACCTCAAAGATCATGATGTCGCCGCCACCGGCCGTCCAGGCCACCCCGGTGACCACACCAACCTCATCTTCATCGCGCAGAGTCTCTTCGCTGAAGCGGGGCCGGCCCAACAAATGGGTCAGCCGCTTGGCGCTGATGCGTTTGGGATAGGTCTTCTTCTCGGCCACACGCCGGGCGATCTTGCGGCAGACGTTGGCGATCTCCCGCTCCAGATTACGCACACCTGCCTCATAGGTATATTGCCGAATCAGCGTGCGCAGCGCGTCTTCCTCGAAGCGGATGTTGCGATTGGCCAGGCCATGCTGCTCCATCTGCCGCTCTACCAGGAATTGATGGCAGATCTCCAGCTTTTCCTCTTCAAGGTAGCCAGAGAACTCTATCACTTCCATCCGGTCCAGAAGCGGTTCGGGAATCGTGTGCAGGGTATTGGCCGTGGTGATGAACATCACCGACGACAGGTCGAAATCCAGGTCAAGGTAATGGTCGGCAAAGGTGGAATTTTGCTCGGGGTCGAGCACTTCCAGCAGGGCCGAAGCAGGATCGCCGCGGAAATCCTGGCCGATCTTGTCCACCTCGTCCAGCATGAACAACGGGTTGCGCGTACCGGAGCGGCGCATCGCCTGGATGATCCGGCCGGGCAGAGCACCGATGTAGGTCCGGCGATGGCCGCGGATCTCCGCCTCATCATGAACACCGCCGAGGCTGATGCGAATAAATTGCCGCCCCATCGCCCGGGCGATTGATTTGCCCATCGACGTCTTGCCCGTGCCGGGCGGACCAACGAAGCAAAGGATCGGCGTCCGCATCGTGTCTGAGGCAATTGAACGAACGGCGATATATTCCAGGACACGGTCCTTGACCCGATCCAGGCCGTAATGGTCCTCGTTCAAAATGTCCGCCGCCAGCTGCACATCCAGCCGATCTTCCGTCCGCTCCAGCCAGGGCAGATTGACGATCCAATCCAGGTAGGTGCGGATGATGCCGACTTCCGGCGCCATGGGCGGCATGGCAGCCAGGCGGGCCAGCTCTTTGTCGGCTTTGGCCTTGACTTCGGCCGGCAAGTTGCGGGCGTCGATCTCGGCGCGGAGCTCTTCCAACTCCTGCCCAAAAATATCAGCGTCACCCAACTCACCCTGCAAAACCCGGATTTGCTCGCGCAGGAAATGTTCCCGCTGGGAGCGCTCCACCTCCTCCTGCACCTTGGACTGAATCTGGTCTTCCAGCTCCAAAACCTCGAGTTCATGGCCCAGGGCCATGCTGACCCGGCGCAACCGCTCTTCCGGCTCCAGTATCTCCAGCAACTCCTGCCGGGCAACGGCCGGCAGATCCAGCGTTGCCCCGATAAAGTCAGCCAGCCAACCGGGATCGTCGATGTTGATCGCAAAGGTGTAGGCGTCTTCAGGCAGTTTTCGGCTCAGGTCAACCGCCTTCTCAAAGAGGGCGACGACGGCGCGCATGAGCGTGTCCACCGTTGGCTGCCAGTTGCGCGGCTCCGGGATGATGCGCGCCCGGGCGCGGATGTAGGGGATTCCACTGGGTAAATTCAGGGATCTGCACCCGGCGCCGTCCCTGGGCCAGCACACTGGTCGAGTTGTCCGGCATACGCAGGGCGCGGGCGATGGCGACCTCGGTGCCGACAGCATAGATATCGTCGACCGTGGGGTCAGCAACCTCGCTGTCCCGCTGGGCGGCCACGATAAGCATTTCTTCGTTGGCTTTGGCCGCCTGGATGGCGGCCAGGGAACGGTCTCGGCCCACAAAAAGGGGCATGACCATGCGTGGGAAAAGAACGATATCCCGCAAGGGGATAAACGGACATTCAATAATTGGATCGGCATCGTCATCGATGTCGAAAATCAGATCTTCAAATTCGGAAAGTGAGCCAAGAAAATCGGGGTATTGACTGTTCTCGAATGGTTCTTCGTCAATCATGATTGGGTGCTACCGGCCGCTTACCCTGCCTGGACGGGCGGGCAAGATCAGCGGTCGCAGAAAAGACTCCGTCTAGAATATGTGCCAATTGTGCCACTCTTTGAGTAACTCAGCAACGAGGAAGAGGGAGCCGGTCACACAGATCAAGTCGGCCGGTCCAGCCAGAGCCGCAGCCTGCTGCAGGGCCGCTTCCAGGTTCGGCGCGGTGCGGGGTGGGGCAGGCAGGTCAAGGGCCAGCGTCCGAGTCGTCTCCAGTAGCATTTCCGGCGTTGCCGCCCGGGGATGGGGAGCGGCGGTGAGGATGAGCTGGTCAGCGCCCGGACCAAAGTGGCGCAGCATCGCTTCATAATCCTTGTCCACGCCGCTGCTCATGATGAGAAAGAGCCGCTCATAGCGGAAGTGGATCCGCAGCGCGACCAGCAGCTTGGCCGCTGAGTCGCCGTTGTGGGCGCCATCGACGATGACTGTGGGGGCACCGGCCGGTACCGGCATCTGCTGCAACCGCCCGGGCCAGACGACCTCGCGCAGACCCTCAGCCAGCGCGGCGCCATCCAACTGGGGCAGCGCAGGCTGGACGAGGTGCAGCGCCGCCAGGGCCAGGAGGCTGTTGTCGCCCTGATGGGGGCCAAGCAGGCCGAGCTGCAGTTCAGCGCCCGGCTGGAGGAGGGCACCGGCCGGTGTCTTCGTCAGCCGTAACCATTGCCCACCGCCGACCTCCACCGTCAACTCGCCCTGCCAATCGCGGCCGACTTCCACCAATGGAGCCTGTTTCTCGGCGGCGATGGCGACCAGCCGGGCCCGCGCCTCAGCCACCTGCGGCGCGATGACTACCGGTACGCCTGGTTTGATAATCCCACCTTTCTCGCCGGCTATCTGCGCTACGGTGTCGCCCAGCAGGCTCATATGGTCCAGGCTGATGCTGCTGATGACACTAACAAGGGGGGTGATGGCATTGGTTGCGTCCAGCCGGCCGCCCAGCCCCACTTCGACGACGGCGACATCTACTTTTTCCCGGGCAAAATGAAGGAAAGCGAGGGCGGTGAAAATCTCATACCAGGTCAGGCCAGACTGCGCGGCCACGGGCGCCTGCACAGCCCGGACCAATTCGACAAAATCAGCCTCGCTGACCCGGCCATCAGCGTCTGAGGGCGTCAGCACTCGGAACCGTTCGCGCAGGTCCAGCAGGTGGGGTGAGGTGTAGAGCCCAACCCGGTAACCGGCGGCGTGGAGGGCGGCGGCGCACAGGGCCGAAGTAGACCCCTTGCCTTTGGTGCCGGCGACGTGGATGCTGGGGTAGGCCTGGTGCGGGTTGCCCAGGGCCGCCAGGAGTCGCACCGGCCGGTCCACCGCCATCATCTCCGCCGAGAATTGATCGGCCGGCTTCTTTTCATAATTGATAAAGCTGTTCAGATAGGCCAGCGCCTCGTCATAGCTATTGATTTCATGCATGGATCAATTGTAGCGTCCGTGGTAACAGGTTGCCCAACCCGACGGGTTGGGGCAACCTGTCAGGTCAATAAGTAGGTCCTACCAACCTGTCAGGTCGTGGCAACCTGTCAAGGGTTTACCAGTACCACCTGTCGCAGGGGGTTTGAGGCCGCGTCAACCGTTGGAAACGGCGGCGTGCATACTGCGCATGCAGCAGGAGAATCTCGCCGCGACACTTTCAGGGTTTGATCACTTGCAAGGTGGCTATGCCGGCGGGTGCGGAAGCCGACGCACGGGCGTTTTATGCCGCTCTGTTGGGGTTGGTTGAGGTGGAGAAACCGGCGCCGCTGCAGGCCCGGGGCGGCTGTTGGTTCAATGGGCCGGGGTTCGCCCTGCATCTGGGTGTAGAGACATCCTTTAGCCCGGCCCGCAAGGCCCACCCGGCCTTTCTGACCACTGACCTTGACGAACTGGCCCCAAAACTGACCGCTGCTGGACACCCGGTCCAATGGGATGAGGCGCTGCCCGGCGTGCGCCGTTTCTACACGGCCGATCCCTTTGGCAACCGGATTGAGATTATTCAGGCTGACGATGGGGGTTTTTCGGACAGGCAGCCGGCGCTTTAGACGGCGGTGGCCACCGCGGTGCAGAGCAAAACCAGCACCGCACAAATCAAGTTAAGACGCAGGTAGCGGATTTCTTTCTGCTGGAGGATTTTTTGTTCGGCGGCGGCCTGATCCGGCCGGTTCGCCGCCAGCAAGCGCGTCCGCTGCATCGCCGGATACAGCCCACCCTGCACCAGCCCCCCAATCACCACCATGCCGATAAACGCAATGTGCTTGACCAGGATCGCCCAGGCCCAGACACTGTCCACGGTCAGGAAGCCATTGTAGTTGCTGTCATTGGTCATCTGCACAAAGCCGGTCAGCAGCAGCAGGATCAGGCTCGCATTGGCATACGGCAGAAACTTCTGCTGCAGGGTTAGCCATTGATTGTCCGTCAGGCTGCCCTGCCGCAACGCCGGCCAGGCAACCAGCGCCATCAATGCCATCCCGCCGAGCCAGATGACGGTGGTGAGGAGGTGGATCCAGTAGGAGATTGCAAGTATCCAGAAGGTCATGGCTGTTAGCTGTTAGCTGTTAGCTGTTAGTGGGCCATTAGCCCATTCAGCGATCAGCTAAGATTAATTCATTTCTTCCCGCAATTATAACCCGACCAGAACTAGAGCACTCTCACTAACAGCTAATAGCTGATGGCTGACAGCTATTTCTCCATCTCACTCAACGCCGTAAACGCCAACCTTGGGCTGCCGTCGGGCAGGGTGATAGACCACCACCATTGTTCGTCGGCCTCAGTCCAATCGTAATCAGCGATGTAGATGGTGGTCATAAGGCCAATCCAGGGGGTCCAATGCTCGCGGGCGTACTCGTAGGCGCGCACGAGGTAGTCGGCCTGCTCCTGCTCACTGACGGCATGCCAGGCGTAGCTCGGGTTAACCTGGTCCAGCGTCCAGCCCATCTCCAGGACGGCGATCTGCTTGGCGCCATCGCCGTTGGCCACCATAATGCGCCGCTGGTCTTCCACGTGGCGGAAGGCAAACCAGCGCCCCGCGCCATACTCCTGGCTGACTGCGGCCTCATCGGGCGAGAGCTCAGGTGGCGCTTTGTAACCGGGCGCATTCACGCCCAACACGTCAAAATAGTCAGCCGCACCAGCATCGTACATCCCTTGCAGGAACTCAGGCGCGGGCAGGGCGTCGGGCAGCTGGTTACCGGTCGGGGCCAGGCCGGCGGAGATGACGATGGCGTCAGGGTCGGCTAGCTTGATAGCTTCGTAGCAGACCTGGAGCAGGGCGGTGTAACCGGCCGGATCCGGCGGCTCCTCCCCCCATTCCCGGCGCAGGTTCGGCTCATTCCAGACCTGGTACGCCGCAATGCGGCCCTTATAGCGACCAGCAACCGCGCCGCAAAAATCGCCAAAATCCGCCAGATTATCCGGCGGCCGGTTTTCTTGCGGCGCCATGCCCTCCGGCTGGGTCCAGAATGGCTGCCGGTCCAGGCGGATCAAAAGCTTCAAGCCGGCATCCTCCGCCAACCCGACAATGATGTCCGGCCGCCACCAATCGTAGCTCCCCTTCTCGATAGTCTCGATATCCCGCCAGGCAAAGTGCTGCTTGACCCAGCCAAAGCCCATCTCATCGACCAGCGCCAGATCCCGCTGCGCAATATCTGGCCGCCACCATAAAAAAGTCTGCACCCCATACTCCGGCGAAGCAAAGTAGGTGTCCATGACTGTATCTGTTTCCAGCAAGGGTGGCGTCGGCTCAGGCACAGGCGTGCTATCAGCAGTTAGGCTGCAGCCCGACAAGACAATTACAAGGATGAGGGGGACGATGAGGCGCTTCACGGCAAAGGTAGTTGGCCAGGGGAAGTGACCTTCCCCTGGCCAATGAATCAGTTAACGAATCTTTTCCATGTTGGCCACCGCCGCAAACGAGAGACGCGGTATGCCATCCGGGTGACTGACGAGGCTGTACGGCACGGTGTCGTCCTGAATACCCCAACCTTTGTTCCCGAAATCGTAGTTGAAGAGGAAGGTCAGCCAGACGTAGCCGGATTCGCGCATCTGCTGATAAGCCTGCACGATGTACTGTGCCTGCTCTTCCAACGTGTTATCCCAGGCAAACTCAAAGGTCTCCGGAATCGCATCATACCCTTCAGAGCTGGCCCAGCCAAACTCGGTGATACACAGCTGCATATTGGGGTCAATTGCCTGTGCCTTGGCGGCGTAGGTATCCAGGGTTGTCTTGAAGCTCCAGCTGTGATGCGGGTTATCAAATGGTCCGCGGAATTGAGCTGTGCTTGCTTCCGGCAAAGCCCCGGTCTCATCAAAACCGATGTTCGGCGGAATGTTGTAGCCATTGTGATGGACGCCCACACAATCGGCGTAATCTAACATACCAGCTGCCAACGCCTCATCCAGATAAACAAAATCGTCAATGGCGGTGACCCGGTCATTAAAACCTGTCGGTGAAAGCGCCCCCGAGATCACGATAATGTCCGGGTTATAAGCTTTGATCGCCTCATAGGTCATCCGCAACATTTCCACGTAACGAGCTGGGTTAATCCCTTCCGCCGTAGACCATTCGCGATCCAGGTTCTGTTCATTCCACACCTCGATGGCGTCGATCTGTTCGCCATGACGGGCCAACAACTGGTTGATGAAATCCACATACAGATTCAGATCATCCGGCGGTCCGTTCTCGCCCCCGGCAGCCCGTGTCCATTCTGGCGCTGAAACCACGCTAACCATGAGGTACAAGCCGGCTTTGCTTACTTCGTCGATGGTGCCATCGTAGATGAACCATTGGTCAGAATCGGGGCCTTCATTGCGCACAGCAGACCATTTGATCTGCATCTTGACCCAATCCATGCCTAATTCATTCTTGACGACGCTCGCCACGTAATCCGGGCTACCGTAGGTCGCATCCCCGTGGATCTGCACGCCATAACCATACTGACCAGCTGGCCAGACCGTCTTTTCAGCGGGCTGGGCACTCCCTTCAGTCGGTGCTGATTCAACTTCAACAACGGAGGGCGGGGGGGGCAGCGGGGTGTCGGTAGGTACTGGCGCAACGGTCGGCGCGGCGGTGTCAACGGCCTCGGTAGGCTGGACAACCGCGTCCACACCCTCTTCTGAACCACTGCTGCAGGCGGCCAGCAGCACTGCAAATAGAGCGAGAACAATCAGATACTTCCAGTTCTTCATAAACTTCTCCAGAGGACAGCCACGATGCCATCCATTGTCATCGCCTGAGCGATCCTTGGCAAGAAAGAGGGCGTGGTGGGAACTTTTGAGTCCGCCAGGCCACGCCCTCCCATTTAATCAGATGTTATTGACTTGGGGTCGCCACTTTAGCGTTAGCGACCTCCTGTAACGGAATGCAGCGTGTCGCAGGCAGGACAGCTCCCATCCGGCCGGACCATCGCAAAGCCGGCCTGCGGGTCACCGCTCGGGTCATAGTAGGTGAAGTCAACATTGAAGACAATCATCATGTTGATTCGTCCACTGTTAACGGAGAGGCTATACGCTTCAGCCAGCCAGGCAGCGTGTTCACCCACACTGGTGCTGGCAGCCCAGCTGAAGTTCGCCGGCAAGCCGGGGAAACCATCGCCGGACAGGTAGCCCAGTTCGGTGAAGCAGAGATTACGGGCGCCACCGAAAGCGTTGTAATAGGTGTTAACCATACCCCAGAAGTAGCGGGTGTAATAATCACTCGGTACCCGGGGGTCGCCGCTCGTTGCCGAAGGCGGCAGGATCCCTTCGTTGTAATGGACGCCTACACAATCCATGTAACTGGCGCCACCCGCCGCGGCCATACCCGCCATGTAACGGGCATCAGACCAGGCGTTGGTTGTGTTGTCAAAACCGGTCGGTGCCGGCGCCCCGCTGATAACGACGACACTGGGATTAGCCGCCTTGATAGCATTGTAGGCTGGCGCCAGCATGTTGCTGACGTACGAACCCGGATCAATCTGCCCGGCCGGCCATTCAAAGTCAATGTTCATCTCGTTCCAGATCTCGATCGCATCTGGGCCGAGCGCAGCAACCTGGCCCACGAAGTTCACATAGCCCGAGTAGTTAATACTGCTGGGGTACGTATTCGAGCCTGGCATGCTCAGGAGAACCTTAAAGCCATTGGCATGGGCCTGTTGAATGCGGCCGGCCAGACCATTGGGATCGTCACTGTCACCCCATTTGTGCTGGAATTTGACCCAGTTCATGCCCGCATAGGCCATAAGCGTCGGGTTGGCCAGCGTGTGAGTCTGACCACCCAGGGCAAAGCTGCCAACTGGCGTCGGACCGGGGATCGGCGGCGGCGCACTGCCACCACCAGACGTGCCGCCACCGCTGCTCGCCACCGGGGGATCAACCTCGACGACGGGCAGGGACGCCACGCTCACGTTCGCATTGACGGTAACCAGCTGGGAGAATATCCAGCCTTCTTCGTCTGTGGGCAGAACGATCTGCAGCCAGGAGCTATCGCTGCTACGACCAATCAACTGGACCAGCGTGCCGGCATTGGCGCCGCCAGCGACCACGCCATAGCCCAGACCAGGCCCGACGCGCACATTGGCGTTCACATTGACAACCGCATCTGCCTCCCCAGGGGAGTAGACGGGGGTCGCGCCACCATCATCTTCCGGTTCTGGCTCCGGCTCTTCTTCCGGTTCTGGCTCGGGCGCCGCCGCCACTTCAGCTTCAGCGACCGTTAACGACACATCGCCCAGCGAGGCTACGTTTTCACCCTGGGCGAAATCGACCCGGATGGTGTAGGTCCCGGCTGTCTCCGTCCCTTCCCAGCTGTAGCTCAACGCCTCGCCAGTGCTGCTGGAGACAACACCGCCCGTCTCATCTTCAACGGTCCAGATGATGCCGGCAGCGGCCGGTTGCGGCGGCTCGCCAGCGCCCAGGAAGCTGTTCAGCGCCGCGGCATAACCCGCACCGCTACCCACGCCACTCAGGCCACGGATGGCCACACCGCGCAGGTTATAGCTGTTAGCGAAACGAATACGATGGTTCAGAGCCGATTCATTGCCCAACCAGACGGTATGCGCCTGGTCAGAAACCGTGTAACCGTAGCGATAAGCAATGCTCTCCCGATCCCATTCCAGCGGCGAAGCGGTGCCAGTCAACCCCACCTCAATGGCGGTGCCGGGCTCCACTTCTTCACTACCCTGGACAAATTCGATGGCGCCGAAGTTGGCCAGCGCCTGATCGGGCGGCAATTCAATAAAAGCCTGACCCTCAACACCGTCAATGGCATTGGCACTGACGATAAGGGACAGCTTGCGTCGTTCAATCAAACGAGTAGCCCAGGCTACAGCCTGATCAGCCAACCCATCATCAGAATAAGCGGTCGGATTTAACGGCAGGCGCAGATAGACGATATCTGCCACCTGGCCAATCGCGGCCCAATCCTGGTTGTTGGTGCTGAAAACGCCAATTTCCGTCGGCGCGTTCAGGGTGACGGCCAGGCGTGCGCCTTCCGCGTCCAGCGCCGCCGCCAGGTTTGTCAGGTAAGTGGTAAAAGCAGTCGTCTGGGCCGCATCTACACCCTGGTAATCGATGTTGACGCCGGCATAGCCGCCCTCTTTGACGGTGTTGACCAGGGAATCGATCTGCGCACTTTGTAGGGCAGGATCGCCCAACAGGGCGGCCAGAGAGGCCGAGTCCACAATAACGCCGCCGTTCGTGGCATAGACAAACTGCTGGAAGTTACCATTGACGCTGTCGGCCAATTCCCCTTGTAGTTCACCGCCGACGAGGGTCAGCGTGCCAACGTTCACTTCGTTGACCAGGGGGGCGACCTCTTCGGGCAGAATCTGGGTGGGGAACACCTCAGCACCAATGATCCGGTTACCGGCACTGGCTGTAGCTAACAGCGCATACGCCTGGGCCAGCGGGCCGCTCGGCGCGACGATTTCATCGCCTACAATATTAGAAGTGACAAAACGCCAATTGGCGCCATCCCAACCGTAGAGGTCCAGCATCTCTGCGGACGCACCGGCCGGTACCGCCAGCTTGGCCATCCCATTCGGGGCCGCCCCAGCGTAACTTACTTTGTAGACAGAGCCCTGGACAGTGGCACCGGCCGGTACCGCTGCCTCAGCGCCACCCAGATCAGCCAGCGCCACCGGGGCCACATTCACAGCCGCCGCTGCATCATCCAGATCAACGGAAAAACCGTCAACTGCAGTCACCTGCTCAGCCGTGGCATCGGCCGCCGCCGTTGGGGCCGGCTCGTCTTCGGCCACCGCTTCCGCCTCGCCCCACAGGCCGAGGCGCTCGCCCAGCGAAATGGGCGGCAAAAACAGCCCGGCCATAATCAGCGCCAGCACAAAGAGAATCCCGGCAATCAGGAAACCATTGTTGCGCCCATTGTTACGAGACCGCGGCGAAATTGATGTCGGCTCCATATCCTGCCCTGGATCGTCATCTTGTGACAACGCATCACGTGCTTCCCGGAGCGGTCGTTCATCATCCATTTTCATAACCTCTTCACGTAGTTCCAGCTAGAGCTGAACTGCTCTACACAGGAAAGGCGGCAAATTGCCGCCGAAACATGAACCTACTATCGAGTAAAGTGGGCAAAATTCTAGCACAAGGAAAAAGCAACGCAAAAATGGGCCAGGCCAGAAGCGAGTAAATGAGGTAGATATGAGAGCACCCCCAGCGCCGCACGCAGACATCGGGTGCCTGCGCAAGGTATTCATGATAAACAACGTTCGCAGGCACCCGATGTCTCCGAAGCCTCTCACCCCGGTTGAAATCTGCCATCCTTTCCCCTATACTATTCTCGTTGCGCCATGACGCAGCATGTCATCATAATTCGTTTCCACGTCTTAACGCCCCATTTAAACGATCTGGCTGGCATTTAGATACTGGCCAGTCCTGACCTTTTTCCAGGTCTGGTGGCGGAATCAAATAGGAGAATCAATGCCTACAGTTAGCGAAATTTTCGGCGCCATGTCCAGTCAGCTTGAAAGCCAGGATCTGGCCGGCATGGAAGCAACCATTCAATTTGAGCTGTCCGGTGATAATGGCGGTAACTGGTACGCGGCCATCAATGGCGGCAAAGCCAATGTTCAAAAAGGCAAGGCCGAAGCCCCCACCGCCACGGTCAAAATGGATGGCGATGATTTTGTGGCCATGACCTCCGGCAAACTCAATGCCGTCAATGCCTTCATGATGGGCAAAATTAAGGTCGAGGGGGATCTCAATACGGTGATGAAGTTCCAGTCCATGATGGGCTAGCGCCTTCACAGCCGCTAAACAAGCAACAAGGGACGGGGGCCATCACAGGCCCCCGTTTTTTTTCACTACTGTGGCGCAGTCGCCAGTTCTACATACTCCCGTTTCTCAGCCAGCGTCGGTGACACACCCAGCCGTTCCAGCAGCTCGGCCACCATCTCTGACTTGCGGATGGCGTCGGTCCGCGACCAGGTTCGAGCTTTGACCTCCAGGAAATAGCCGGGCAACGCCGGCTCCAGCACCCGGTCCAGGTTCAAAGCAAATTCCGTATCCTCAAACAGGATGCGCCAGCGCCGCCGCTCTTTCTGCACCACCGTCTCCGTCGCCGGGTCAAAATATTCTCGATAAAACCGCAACGAGTTGGTCGCTGACGCCAGGAAGCGGGAGCGGGATAACATCACCGCATTAGCCAACTCATCACGATCAGTCTCGCCAATCAACGTCAGGCGGGTGCGTGAACCCGTCAGCTCCCCTTTGGCATTGGCCATCGTGTCCTCGCGGAAACGGAGCCGTGCCGCGTCAGGATCATGCCCGTCAAAATGCAGGTAATGGTCATACTGCTTGTAATGGGTCTGCTTGATGACCTCCCATTGCTCATTTTCCAGCGCTTCCAGAATTGCTTTGTCGTCTGCCAACGGCACCTTGATCTGGATTTCGTAGCTCTCCATCCGCTGCACGCCCGCCAGCATAACCAGCTTCTGATACGGGCTTGACTCCCGTTCCTGCACAAAGGCATCGATCCGGGCGGCAACTTCCGCCGCCGCCGCCAGCGCGCGAGGCTCGTCCAGTGTCAACAGCTGCCTATCCTGCATCAGCCAGCTGCCATTGCACATAACATGCGCCACGTCCGTGCTTTTTGAAGCATAAATAAGTCTGGAGTAAACTGCATCCGGATTGCTGTGGAACTGGGGCCAGTTGTGCACCCCATTCATCTCCACCACAATCAGGTCGGCCCGCTTGCCCGCTTCCAGGCTGCCGGTCAGATGGCCTAAATGGACGGCCCGCGCCCCGCTGATCGTCGCCAATTCCAGCGCCTGCCGGGCCGGCACCACCGTCGGGTCGTTGCTGACTGCTTTGGACATCACCGCCGCCAGCCGCATCTCCTCAAACATGTCCAGGTCATTGTTACTGGCCGGACCGTCCGTGCCCACACCGACGTTCAGCCCCACGTCCAGCATATTGCCCAGCTGAGCAAAACCAGACGCCAGCTTAAGATTGCTTGTCGGACAATGAGCAATGCCCGCCCCCGCCTTACGCAGCCGCTTCATCTCGCCCTGGTCGATGTGGACACAGTGGGCGCAAAGGAGACGCGTCTCCAGCAGGCCGTGTTTGTCGATCCAGGGCACTACCGGCATTCCATTCTCGCTGCGACAGTTGCTGACCTCGAAAGCGGTTTCGCTGACATGGGTGTGGAGGGGCACATCAAAGGCGCGGGCGAGGTCAGCGCAGGCTCGCAGCAGTTCAGGCGTGGCTGTATACCAGGCATGCGGCGCTACAGCCGGCTGGATGAGCTCATGCCCCTGCCATTTCTCGATGAAGCGACGGCAGTAGGTCAGGCCATCCTCGTAGTTTTCGCTATCCGGGGTGGGAAAGACGAGCAGGCTCTGGCCGAGCAACGCCCGCATACCCGCCGCCGCCGTCGCCTCGGCGATGTCGGACTCATAATAGTACATATCAGCAAAGGTGGTGACGCCGGAACGAATCATCTCGGCGCAGGCGATTTCTGTCCCCAGCTTCACAAATTCCGGGTTGACGAACTCGCGCTCCAGCGGCATGAGATAACCCAGCCAGACATCCAGGCGCAGGTCGTCATTCAGACCGCGAAATAATGTCATGGGTACGTGGGTATGGGCATTGACCAGACCTGGCATGATGACCTTATTCGGGTAATCATGCCGCTCAGCCGCTTCATACTCAGTTGTTATCTGCTCTGCGGGGCCAACGGCGATGATGCTGTTACCGGTGATGGCCACGGCACCGGCCGGATACAAAGCAAACCCCTCATCCATCGTAACGACAAACCCGGTCAAAATGATGTCGACTGATTTTGGCATGATCTATCTCCCTGAATAACAAAACAGGACGAAACAAAAGCTGCTTCGTCCTGCACTTTTTAAAACCGTGGGCCGGCGCTGTTTACCGGCCGGTCCCCCGCTGGCGCCAACGCCACCAGAGCCCCACCGGATATCCCAGCATCTTGGCCACATCCCCAACCAACCGCACAATTGGGATGAGTCCCAAAGCGCGGACCCGGCTGGCCGGACTCCAGCCCGCCGTCAGCGGCCACAACCGCTCGGCCGGCCGCTGGCAATAGGCGCCGACCCCCGCAAACAGCAACAGGTAGCCCAGCCACTTTCCCCGCCAGATCAAGCGCAGAATAAGCGGCAAGCCCACCAGGTAAGTGCCGTAGCGAATCAGATGGCGACGCGTAAACAGATGGGCCTTCCCATCGCCCCGCGCGTACCGATAATATTGGCGAAAAAAGGATCGCAGCGAACCGCGGGGCCGGAAATAAGCCACAGCCCGCGGCACAAAGGGAAAAGGACCGTAACGCTCGCGCAGATCCAGGTCAAAAATCAGATCTTCGCAATAATCCAGCCACTCCGGGTAGCCGGCCACTTCTTCCCAGGCACTCTTCAGAAACGCAACCGAACGGCTCGAAGGCAGGAATGTCTGCGGATCCACATCCTGCCGGGCGGGCAACACCGTCGCCCCCAGCACCACTTCAAAATCGGTGTAGGGATCGGTCTCAAACCAGCCGCTGACCACGGGCGCCCGTCCCTCGCGGATGGGCGCCGTAATCGCTTCCAGCCACTCCCGGCCCAGCATTACACCAGCATCCGTCGCCGCGATGATCGGCCCCGCCGCGGCAAAGATCGCCCGGTTGCGCCCCTGGCTGATATTCGCGCCGGGCGCTTCGATGACCTTCAGCGGCAGCCACTCCGCATACTCCGCCAGAATCTGGCGCGTGTCATCCGTAGAGCCGCCGTCACAAATCACGACCTCATCCGGTAGACGGGTCTGATCCAGCAGCGATTCCAGCATGGGCCGGACGGATTCACCTTCGTTGAGTACGGTGGCGATGACGGATACGTTCATATAAGTCTAGAGTGAGAGCCAGTCCAAACGCTCCCGCTAACGGTATTGTACAACGTCCGTCGAATCGTGCATTATCCGCTGCCGCGAGTACAATAAAGATTTTTAAGATTAAATTGTATCGTCACAGCCGATGAGCTTGAGTATTTCTGGCCTGAATAGCGCCATCCAACCAGCCATGAATGAGGCAGACACCCTGGCCGAAAAGGATCTTTCCCTCGTTATCCCGATGTATAACGAGGTAGAGAATCTGCGCCTGCTGGTTGAGGAGATTACGGTCGCCCTGGCGCCTCTCGACCTGGATTATGAGATCCTGTTCGTCGATGATGGCAGTGACGATGGCAGTTTTGACCTGCTCGAGGAATTACATGAGGCTGACCCGCGCGTCTGCGTCATCAGCTTTCGGCGCAACTTTGGCCAGACGGCCGGCTTTGCCGCCGGTTTCGCCGCGGCCCGCGGGGCAGTTGTCATCACCATGGATGCTGACCGGCAGAATGATCCGGCCGATATCCCGGCCCTCCTGAACAAGCTCGCCGAAGGGCATGATGTGGTCAACGGCTGGCGTCATAACCGTCAGGACAACTTCGTCCTGCGCAAGCTGCCCTCCATGATCGCCAATCAGCTCATCGCCCAGACGTCCGGCGTCAAACTGCACGACCGTGGCTGTTCCATGCGCGCCATGCGCCTGGAAGTCGCCCAATCGCTCAACCTTTATGGGGAGATGCACCGCTTTATCCCCGAACTGATCCATTCGGCCGGCTTCAGCATGACCGAAGTGCCCGTGAACCATCGCGCCCGCGTCGCCGGCACCTCCAAATATGGGCTCTCGCGCACCTTTCGCGTCCTGCTGGACCTGGCCACCGTGACATTTCTGCACCGCTACGGCAGCCGGCCGATGCACCTCTTTGGCGGCGTTGGCTTCGGGGCCGGGGCGTTGGGAACATTGTTCTGCCTCTACCTGGCCGGCTCCAAGCTCTGGTCACTGATCACAGGCGGTCTGGACGCCTTCCGCGCCAACCGTATTGGCGAACGTCCGCTGCTCCTGCTCGGCGTGTTGCTCATCATCCTCAGCGTCCAATTCCTGATCATGGGGCTGCTGGCTGAGTTAATGGTCCGTACCTATTATGAGAGCCAGGGGAAAGCCGCCTACCATATTCGCACAATCCTGCGGCCGGACAGTCAGGTAAACTCATGAAAGCATTTATCATCGGCATCGATGGTGCCACCTTCAATTTAATCAAGCCGTGGGCCAAAGCAGGCCACCTGCCCAACCTGGCCCGTCTGATGGCGGGCGGCGCGCACGGCAATCTGATGTCCACCCTGCCGCCAGTCACCAGCCCGGCCTGGCCCACCTTCATGACCGGCTGCAACCCGGGCAAACATGGCGTCTTTGATTTCATCCAGCCCTCCGGCGCTGATTTCAGCCTGGTTAATGCCACCAAAATTAAACAGCCGACCATCTGGCAGCGCCTTTCCCAGGCCGGTTATCGGGTCGGCGTGCTCAATGTGCCGGTCACCTATCCACCGCAGCCGCTGAATGGCTTCATGGTCAGCGGCATCCTCAGCCCCAAAGGGGTGGATATCTCTTATCCGGCCGATCTCATCAGCCGCTACAAAGACAAACTCGGCGATTATCGCGTCGCCCCCAACATCCAATACAAGCAGGGTAACGAGGCGGCCTACATCGAGGACATCTACGGCCTCATCCGCGCCCAGGGAGATTGGGCCCTGACGCTGATGCGCGAGGAACAATGGGATGTCCTGATGGTCCATTTCATCGCCCTGGACATCATGATGCACGCGCTCTGGCGCTTCATGGACCGGGGGCATCGCCGCTTCGAAGAATCCCCCTTTGAACATGCCATCCGCGATGGCTACAAGCTGGTTGACAATTACGTCGGCCGGATGTTGGGCCAGGCGCCCCAGGACACCACCGTCTTTGTCATGTCGGATCATGGCTTTGGGCCGCTGAATAACATCGTTAACCTGAACAACTACCTGATGGAAAAGGGGATCATGAAGTTGCAGCAGGCGCCCTGGACCCAGCTTAAGGCGTGGGCCTGGAAACGAGGGCTGACACCGGCCGGTGTCTACCGCATGATCGAAACCATCGGCCTGCAAAACCTGGCCACCCGCGTCTCCAAAAACGCCCGCAACAAAGTCGTCGGCAAATTCCTCAGCTTTGACAGCATCGACTGGTCCCAGACCACCGCCTACAGCATGGGCCATGTCGGCCAGATCTACCTGAACGTCAAGGATCGCGAACCCCACGGCATTGTCACCGAAGACAACTACTATCAGAAGCGGGCGGAAGTCATTGAGGCGCTGGAGGCGCTGCGCGATAGCCAGGGCCGGCCCATCGTCTCCAAAATTATCGTCCGCGAAGAGACCTACCACGGCCCCTACACCGAAAAAGGGCCGGACATCCACCTCGTCCTGGACGACTATAACATGATCGCCTTCCCGCTGTTTGCCACCAACGGCCAGGTCATCACCAACCAGATCCGCGGCGATTCCGGCTGCCACCGCAGCGAGGGCATCTGCATCATCAACGGCCCCACCATCAAACCAGGCCAGAGTCTGCAAGACGCCAACATCCTCGACCTGGCGCCCACCATCATGCATGTTCTGGGCGAAGGGGTGCCGCGCATCATGGATGGCCGGGTGCTCAGTGAAATCTTCACCAATCCGCCAGAAATCACCTATGTGGATGAGGCCGCTGATGGGGCCGACGCCTCCCAGGCGCTGAGCGACGAAGAGGCCCAGCAAGTCGAAGAGCGGCTGCGCAGCCTCGGTTACCTCTAGCCCGGACGCTCCGGCGCCCAGTCGGCATGAAACGATTCCCAACCCTGGCCACGCCCAACTACATCTTGCTGCTGGCCGCGGCGTTGCTGCCGCGGCTGATGGCGTTGGGACGCTATGTCACGCCGGATGAGCTGGCCTGGGTTGAACGCAGTATCGGCCTGCGCCGGGCGCTGCTGGCGGGCGACTGGGCCGCCACCATCCAGAGCGGCCATCCCGGCGTGACCACGAGCTGGCTGGGGGCCATCGGCATTCAGTTGCAGTTGTGGCTGCAACCGGCCGGTCAGGCCAGCCTCAACTGGCTGGAAACGCTCTACTGGTTCTCCCCGGACAACCAGATGGCCCTGCGCCAGCTCAGCCTTTTCCTGAGCAGCGGTCGCCTGCTCATCATCCTGACCACCAGCCTCGGTATCCTGCTCGTCTACCGGCTCAGCCGCCCCCTCCTGGGCGATGGCGCCGCCCTCATCGGCGGCCTTTTGCTGGCCCTGGACCCGTTCACGGCCGGCCTCTCCGGCCTGCTCCACCTGGATGCGCTCCTGGCCACCTTTGCCCTGCTGGCCGTCCTGGCCCTCCTGCCCGGCCAACCGGCCCGCCCCCGCTACGGCCTGTTCGCCGGCATCCTGACCGGCCTGGCCTTGTTGACCAAAACACCCGCTCTGCTATTGCTGCTGTTTCTCCCTGGCCTGCTTTTCTGGCGCTGGCAAATCGCGCCGCGACTGGGTGCGCCGGGCCAGATCGATGGGCGGGAACTGGGCTGGCTGTTGGTGAGCTGGCTGGCCGGGCTAACCGTCACCCTGTGCCTGCTGCTGCCCGCCCTGTGGGCCGCCCCAACCGCCGTTTACGAACAGGTCGCCGGCCTCTCCGGGCGCCTGCTGGAAACCGCCGTCCGCCCCATCTTTTACCTGGGCGAATTAACGGACAATCCCGGCCCGTCCTACTACCCCGTCGTCGTTTTCCTGCGGCTCACGCCGGTGACAACGGCGGGGCTGCTGCTGCTGGCCGGCGCGGCCTGGGCGGCTCGGCGCGAACGGCGGCTCACCGGGCAAGCGCAGACGCTGCTGTTATTGCTGGCCTACAGCCTGGCGTTCCTGCTCATGCTCACGCTGGCGGCCAAAAAATATGACCGCTACGCCCTGCCCGCCCTTCTGCCACTGCTGTTGCTGGCCGCCAGCGGCTGGGTCTGGTTGGGCGCCCGCTGGCCCCGCTTTCGTGGCCTGCCGGATAGCTTTGCTGCTCTGGTCGCCGCCGGCCAATTTCTATTTCTACTGGTTGTCCTGCCCTTTCCCCTGGCCGCCTACAACTGGTTGGGTGGCGGTGTCCGCGTGGCGGAGCGGGTGATGACGGTGGGCTGGGGTGAGGCGGTCAGCACTGCGGCCGCCGACCTGGGGCAAGGCTTACCGGCCGGTGTCAGCCTGCCCACCCTGTTCACCGACAACGTCGCCGCCGCGGCGCCCTTCTACCCCGGCCCAGTCGCTCGCCTCACCGCCAACAACCTGCGCTTCGCCCGCAATGGCGACAGCATCGTGGTCGAGGGGGCCAGCTGGCAGGGCGGCCTGCCCGAGCTGCTGGCCAGCCGGGAAGCCGACCAATATTGGCAGCTGCGCGGCCTGACTGCCCGCCGTTACCCCATCGTCGCGGTCAGCTCCCTGCCCCGTCAGCTCGTCGGCTGGTCATTTGGCGCGGTCGCCAGGGTCACCCAGGTTGAATTCGACGGCGTTGCCTGGCCAGAGCGAATCCCGTTGGCCCTGACTATCAGCCTGGATCAGCCGGCCGATTATCAACTTCAGCTCGCCCTACAGGACAGTAACGGCCATGTCTGGGCCAGTTGGGAGCAACCCCTGCTGAACGAGTTTGACCAGACCGGCGCGTTCTGGATCGAGGATATCCCCTACCGGCGCCGCTACGATCTCGCCTTTCCCGGTGACCTCCCGCCCGGCAGCTATACGCTGACTGCTTCCCTCTTTGCGGATGGCGCCCGGCTGGGCGTGTTTGATGGCGTGGACCAATTTGCCGGCGTCTCGCTACCGCTGGCCACCCTGCCTATCAGCGCCCCCGCCGCCACTTACACTCCCAACATACCGCAGCCCGTGGCCGATGGCGCCTATCCGGGGCTGGCTGGTTTCGGGATGTTGCCGGCTGTACTGGACAATGGGGGCAGTCTCAGCCTGGATATCTGGTGGACGGCCGCTGAACCGGCCGGTCAACTCGCCCTCCTGGTCGGCGACACCACAGTCACCACAGCTTTCGCGCCGCCGACCATACCGCCCGGGGCGACCTACCACCTGCGCCCGCGCTGGGAGCTGCCCCTGGAACTGGCGGCCGGCGAGCAGCCGCTGGCGCTGCAACTCCTGGACGAAGCCGGCAACCTGCTCTGGCCCGAGCCGTATCCGTTGGGCCTAATTGAGGTTCGGCAGCGGCCCCGTACGTTTGACCTACCGGCCGGTCTTGACCCGCTTAACCTGCAGTTCGGTGAGCTGGCCCTACTACAAAGCGCGACGGCGCAACTGGAGGGCGACAAAGTTATCATCGAACTGGTCTGGCAGGCGCGTGGGCCGCTGGATCGGGATTATTTCCATTTTGTCCATCTGCGCGGGCCGGATGGGCAGATCGTCAGCCAATCAGACCGGCTGCCGGCTGAACCGACTTCGCTATGGGTGACCGGGCAGGTGATCGTGGATCGGGTGGAACTGGACCGGCCGGTCGCCGGCGACTACACCATCGCCATCGGCCTCTACGACCCGGAAACAGGCCAGCGCCCGCCGCTCTTCGACAGCCGCGGCGCCCCGCTGTCCGCTGACCAAACCGACCAATACCTGCTACCATTAACGGTCCCTTGATGCTTCGCTGCGCTCAGCATGACAACTGCGCTCAGCATCGCAGTGGGCAGATGAGGAACTGGGCGCAGAGCCCAGGTGAAGCGAATGACGCAATTTCGAAACAGCGAAATCATTCGCGGCCAATTCTCTGAGCATGAGTGAATTTAGGCGTTTCTGGCAACATCATACGGAGAGCTGGCGCGGGCTGTTGCTGGTGACGCTGCTGGGGTTGCCCTTTGTCTGGCCGTTGCTGCGCTGGACGACGGTGCCCTGCACCCACGATGGTCATTTGCATTACCACCGTGTCGCCGCCATGCGCCATGCCTGGGAAAACGGCGTCTATTTCAGCCGCTGGCTGCCCGACCTCGCCTTCGGCTACGGCTTCCCCTTCTTCGTCTTCCGCGAGCCGTTGCCGCTCTATGTCACCCAGTTTTTCTTCATGGCCGGGCTGCCCCTGCCGGCCGCCACCAATCTGTTCTACCTGCTCTGCTTGCTCGCCTCCGGCTGGTTCATGTTCCTCTGGGTCCGTGACATCGCCGGCCCGACGGCCGGGCTGGTCAGCGGCGTCGCCTATATGGCGGCACCGTATCTGCTGATTGACGTTTACGTGCGCGGCAACCAGGTTGAGTCAGTGGGGCTGGCACTGTTGCCGCTGCTGCTCTGGGCCGGCCGGCGCTTTGTCCAGCGCGGCAACCTGAGCGCCTACCTGGTTGGTATCGCCGGGCTGGTGGTCCTGAGCCTGAGCCACAACATCTCGCTTTTCCTGTTTGCGCCGGTGCTGGGCTTCTACCTGCTGCTGATGGGTTGGGCCGCCACTTTGCCCTGGCGCACGACTTTTGCCCGGGTGCTGCTGCTTTGCGGCCTGGGGCTAAGTCTGACCGTGTTTTACACTGGCACCGCCGTCAGCGAAATCAACAGCGTGGCGCTCGACCAATCAACCAGCCGGCGCAACAACGATTTTCACTTCAACTTCGCCTCGCTGGACGAAATCTTTAGCCCGGTGCCGGCGGAAGACCCGGGCGAAATCAACCCGCCCCTGCCGATAAGATTGGGTTGGGCACCGGCCGGTCTGGCCCTGCTCGGCCTCCTCAGCCTGCTCCGCCGGCCCGAGCGGGAGCTGCGCCTCCACATCCTCTTTATGGCCCTGGTAGCCGCCGGCTGCCTCTTCATGGCCCACGAGATCAGCACCCCGCTCTGGGAAAAGCTGCCGCTCATCGACTTCGTCCAATTCCCCTGGCGCTTCGTCGGCCGGGCGGCGTTGCCGGTGGCGTTTTTGGCGGGGGTGGGGGGAGCTGTTGGCGGGAGGCGGTCAGCCGTCAGCGGTCAGCCGTCAGCCAGTTCACTAACAGCTAACAGCTATCAGCTAGTAACTCTCCTCGCCGTCGCCCTCCTCGCCGTCGAAGCGTTCCCCTACCTCTACCCGGCCATCTGTGCTGAGGATGGGTCGCCGACGATTGTGGATGTGCATGAGTACGAGCATGAGACGGGCATGGTGGGCGTGGACCCGACGGGTAGTTATTTCCCGCGCACAGTGGTGGCGCGACCGGCCGGTTCGCCGTTGGAAACCGCATATCTGACCGGAACAGAGCCGGGACGCTTTGACGAGACTAGTTTGCCCGCCGGCGCCAGCCTGACCATAACAAGCAGCGGCGGGCTGGCCGGCGCGGCCACGGTGGACACACCCGCCCCCTTCACCGCGCGCTACCTGACCTTTGCTTTTCCCGGCTGGATGGCCTATGTCGACGGCAAGTCGGTTCCCATAACCGCCACCGATCCAGAGGGGCTGATCAGCTTTCCCGTCCCGGCCGGTCAGCACGAATTGGCAGTCCGCTGGGAATCGACGCCGCGCCGGTCCGCGCTCGGCGCCATCAGCTTGCTGGCCCTGGCGGCAGTGGTGTTAACCAGCCTGGTGCTACACGAGAATGGGCCAGATCAACCAGCCAGGCGGCGCGAGGCCCTGCCCGCCATACGCTACTGGCTGGGGTTGGCGCTGCTGCTGGCCCTGCTCAAGTTCGCCGTTATCGACCGCGTGGAGAACCCGCTGCGTCGACGAGCTGCGCCACCGGTGGACGTGACGCTGGCCATTCAAGGCGCTGAACTGGCCCTGGCCGGCTATGACATCAGCCGGACGACGGTACCGGCCGGTGGCACCTTCGACGTCGACCTGGCCTGGCAAGTGCTCGCCCCGCCGGCGACCGTCTATCAATCCAACCTGTGGCTGGTCGATGCCAACGGGCTGCAATGGAGCAACAAAGAGACGGAACGCACCCGGCTCTACGAAGATCCGCCGAACATGCTGTTCTGGCCAGCTGGCGATTGGGGCTGGGATAGCCGCGAAGTCGCCGTCCTCAGCGGCACGCCGCCAGGCCAATACGATCTTGTCCTCACCCTTTTCCGCCTGGATACGCTGCAACCGCTGACGCTCACGGGAGCCGATGGCGCCTTACTCGGGCCGACAGCTGTCATTGGCCAGGTCACCGTTGCGGCCGCCACCGAACCGCCGCAATTCGAGCCGCAGTTCACCACTGCCAGCCAGACCGGGCCACTCACCCTGTTTGGCTACAACCAGGATCGCGCCGAGGCGGCACCCGGCGATAGTGTGCTGCTGACTATGTTCTGGGGCAACGGCGCGCAGCCGCTTGATGCCTTTTCATATGTCCTGAATTTGCAGGACGAGAACGGCGCCGTCGTGGCGGATTGGCCACTACCCGTTGGCCCGCTGGGCGCTGAGGAACGGCGCCGGGAACAATATTTACTGCGTTTACCGACTACTCTGGCCAGCGGTCGCTATCAGTACCACCTGGGTCCTCTCACCCTGGGCGACCTCCTGATTCAGGCGCCGGAACGAAACTTTGAACAGCCGCTCGGCCTAACGCTCAGCGGCGAGTTCTATGGTGAGAACATCGAATTGGTAGGTTATCAGCTGGCGACAGCCGATGAGAAGGTGACGTTGGACCTGGTCTGGCGCGGGCGGGCTGAGATCCCTGAGCGCTATCGCGTTTTTGTTCATCTGGTTGGGCCGAGTGGGGAGATTGTGGCCCAGTCGGACGGGGAACCGGCCGGTTGGCTGCGCCCCACCACCGGCTGGGCACCCGGCGAGTTTATCAGCGACAGGCATGTATTATTGGTACCGGCCGGTGTGGCTGACTACGAACTCCGCGTCGGCCTCTACGACCCGACCACCGGCCAACGCCTGCCCGTCGCCGGCGGCGACTTCGTCGTAATCCCGGCGCCCTGACTTTTTCTGATCATCACTGCAACTAGGCTTCACCAAAGTCGGCTGCCGCATTGCCTGGCAAGATATTCCAAGGCTGAGTTTGCCCAAGTGCCCTCAGGCACTTCTTCTATCTCAGCCTTGGATTTTAATCCTTGGCTCTGAATAGCCAACTTTGGTAAATGCCTGTCCCCACAACCAACAACTTGCGCCAAATTTGGCATCCGTCCTATACTGACAGCGGTAAGTTGCCGGAAAAGGAGCGTTCTGATGGGTTACATCACACTATTTCTGGGTCTGCTCTTTGTGGGCATGGGGGTCTATTCGGTTAAGCGAAATCAGATATTTGCCGGGGGCCGCTTCAGCCGTTCGAGAATTACGGGCGGTGCTGTCAAAGCCATCGCCATTCCCCAGATTCTGGCCGGCCTTTTCGCCGTCGTCACCAGTCTGGGCACCATTCTCAGTTTTTCCACCGTGGGCCAATACAACGGTCAGGCATTGCTCCTGCTGATTGGCACCTATTTCCTCACCAACTTTGGCATCGGCGGCATCGTCCAGACCAAATCGGCGTTTGAGGTCCAGCGAGACGAATAAGCGGTCTAGTGCGGCAGCTTCGGCCGCCAGGCAGCATAGAGATACATGCCAAACAGGGCGCCGATGAAGGTGAAGACAGCCGGCCAGGCGCCCGTCCCCATCTGAGCGTAAATCGGCCCCGGGCAGGCGCCGGTGATGGCCCAACCCATACCAAAAATGATGCCGCCAAGCACCACGCCCTTGTGAAAAGGCTTGGGCACGTAGGCGATCCGCTTCCCATTCAGATCTTTTAACTGAAAACGACGGATGATCAGCATCGATAATCCGCCCACAATCACAGCCGTGCCGATAATCAGGAACATATGCGCTTCCTGAAAGAGAAACATCTTGTGAATCCGTTCCCAGCTCACGACCTCGGATTTCACCAGGACCAGGCCAAATACCATGCCCAGGACCAGAACGCGAACGTACGCGGTAACACTCATGCGCGAGGAAACCACTTTGCCAACCAGCACTTGGTCACTCATCTGCTGCCTCCCTTGCTAAAAGATCAGGTCGCCCAAACCCCAGGTCACAATAATCCCGCCGATAAAAAACGAGATAGTTGCAACCAGGCTGGGCCAGTTGAGATTGGCTAAGCCGGTAATGGAGTGGCCAGAGGTACAGCCACCGGCATAGCGAGTGCCGAAACCAACAAGGACACCACCAACCAGTAATCGCACAACACCGCCCAGGCTATAGGCGCTCTCCGGCAGCATGGCCACCGGTTCACTGGAGAGCCAGTTGGCGGCAATCAAGCCACCGATGACGATCCCCAGGACAAAAACCAGGTTCCACATCCCGTCAACCCAATTGTGTTCGCGCAGATACTGATGCCGGCTGTTCGGGGCGCAC
>JACKBM010000062.1 GCA_020634575.1 Ardenticatenales bacterium
ATACCTGTGGGCAATGGGGCGCTGATCGGGGGTATTGGCAGCGCGATCAAGGCGGACCGGCCGGAAACCCGGATCATCGGCGTGCAATCCGCCGGCGCACCCTGTATGACGCTCTCCTACAATGCCGGCCAGGTCATCAACACCGAAACAGCCGACACCTTCGCCGGCGGCATGGCGGTCCGGGTCGCCATCCCGGAAGCGGTGGCGCTCATGCGGGAGGTCGTAGACGAGATGGTGTTGGTCCCAGAGGCCGGGCTAAAGCAGGCGATGGCCGCCTATGCCCGGCACGGCAGCCATCAACCAGAGGGCGCCGGCTGTGGCGCCCTGGCCGCGGCTGTGCAGCTACGCGACCGGCTCCAGAGCCAAACCGTCTGTCTGATTGCCACCGGTGGCAATGTTGAGGATGCAATTTTGGCTGAGATCAGCGCCGGCCACCATCTAGAGCTGGCGGAGCAATGGGCATGAACGAATTGCCCCGTCTCTATACAGACCTGGCCGACTGGTGGCCAATCCTTTCTGACCCTGAGGATTATGCCGAGGAAGCCGCTATTTACCGGCAGACTATCCTGGACGCCGCCATCGGCCCGGCCGCGACCATGTTGGAGCTAGGCTGCGGTGGTGGTAGCAATGCTTACCACCTCAAACATCATTTTCAGCTCACCCTGACCGACCTGGCGCCGGGAATGCTCGCTGTCAGTCAGCGGCTCAATCCAGAGTGCGAGCACCTGGTCGGCGACATGCGCAAGCTACGGCTGGAACGCCAGTTTGATGTTGTCTTCATCCATGACGCCATCGAATATATGACGACCGAAGCGGATTTGCGCGCCGCCCTGACGACTGCCTATGTCCATTGCCGGCCAGGCGGCGTCGCCCTTTTTGCCCCGGACCATACGACGGAGAGTTTCCAGCCCAGCAGCGATCATGGCGGCCACGACCGGCCGGATCGCGCCCTCCGCTACCTCGAATGGAGCTGGGACGATGACCCGAGCGATACCCAATACCGCTACGTCATGGTCTACCTCTTGCGGCACCAGGATGGCCGGCTGGAGACCATCACCGACGAACATCACTGCGGGCTTTTCCCGCACGAGACGTGGCTACGGCTTCTGGCCGAGGTTGGCTTTGAACCCAGCTACGTGCCGTTCGAGCACAGCGAAGTTGAAGAGGGACCGCTGCCGCTGTATCTGGGGCGAAAACGTTAACCGTTCTCAGGCGAATCCCAATACCCGATGTAGATGCCTTGCTGCTCCACCCAACCCGGCTGCGAGCGCATGCGGGTGAATTCTTCGGTCCGCGTAAAACGCAGCTTCCGCTGGCGTAACCAGCGGAACAGTTTGCGCTCCAGCTCCAGCCGCAGCTCTGCGTAGCCGGGATCCTCGCCCAGGTCATTCTGCTCCTGTGGGTCGTTTTCCATATCGTACAGCTCCGGCCGGAACCGTTCGTGCAGGATGAACTTCCAGCGTTTCGTCCGCAGCATCGTCGCCCGGGCATCTTCAACCGGGAGGTCAAGATGATGGCGCACGGTGATGGGGCTGTAATCTTCTTCGCTGACGACAAACTCACGCCAATCAGCCGATGTCTCGCCCCGCAAAAATGGCAGGAGTGAACGCCCTTCCAGCCGCTCCCGATCCGGCCTCCCGCCGGCCATTTCGACAAACGTCGGCACCAGATCGATCATCTCGACCAGTTCATCACAGACCGTGCCCCGGCTGGCATCCGCCCGAGCTGAGGGATCATAGATGATCAGCGGTACGCGCACCGATTCTTCGTGGAACCAATATTTATCCGTCAGCCAATGGTCGCCGAGGTAATCGCCATGGTCGCTGGTGAAGACGATGACGGTGTTTTCCATGAGCCCCTGCTCACGCATCCAGGCAAAAAGCCGGCCGAGGTGGTCATCAATCTGTTTCACCAGCCCCATGTAGGCGCGAATAACCGTCTCGCGAATCTCGTCATTGCTGAAACCCAGGCCGCCGCTGTATTTCAGAAAGCCGGCGTAGACGGGATGATGGGGATTCGTCCGCTCCGCTGCCGTCCGATTGGCCGGCAGCATCTGTTCCGGCCCATACATGGCGTGGTACGGGGCCGGCGCCATGTACGGCCAATGGGGTTTGATGTAGCCCAGGTGGAGGCACCAGGGCGTATCACCAGCCTCGCGCATAAAATCCATCGCCCGATTGGTGGTGTAGGCCGTTTCCGAATGCTCTTCTTTGATGTTGGCGGCCAGCCGGGCATTTTTGTTGAACCAGCCGGATTGGAGATTGCCGTCTTCGTCTATGCCGGAGTTGGCATAGGTGTGCCAGGGATTTTCGCCTTCGTAGCCGAGTTCGCGCAGGTAATCGTTGTAACGCGGTTGCTGGCCCCGTCGCCGCAGCAGTGGCGTGGGGAAGTTGCCCGAGTTGCGCTCGTACGGTTCAAAACCGACCTCGCGGAAGAGCGTCTGTTCCGGCGCGGCCATGTCGATACCCAGCCGTTCCACCACTTCGGTATGGCGGTGCAGATCGGTCTTGCCGATGACGGCGGTCCGCATACCCAGAGCGTGCAGGTAGTCGCCCATGCCGAGCTCGTCACTGCGCAAGGGAAAGCCGTTGTGGCGGACGCCGAGGGTGGATTGGTACCGGCCGGTATAAATACACGCCCGCGACGGCCCGCAGACCGGCGACTGCACATACACCCGGTCAAAGCGCACCCCATTCGCCGCCAACCAATCCAAATTCGGCGTCTGCAAATGTGGATGCCCATAACAGGACAGATAGTCCCAGCGCAACTGGTCACACATAATAAACAAAATATTCCTGGCATCACTCATCGCTTCTCTCCCAGATAACGATCACATTCATTGGGCACGAGCGGAAGTTTAGCCACGGATACTTCGCTGCGCTCAGCACAAGTTAACACGGATTTGGCACGGATTTTTCATTTCCCAAAAAAGAATCCGTGCTTAATCCGTGTTAATCCGTGGCCATTTCCCCATCCCCTAATCCGCGAATTCTGCGGCCAAACTTCTTTTCGGCAGACGGGTGAGGATGGCGGCGCCGAGGAGGCCCATGATGGCCCAGAAGACAAACGGGGCCGCCGGGTTACTCTCCGCCAGCCAGTTGCCAATCGGCGGCGACACAAAGCCACCCAGTTCGCGCAAGGTCGCATTAAAACCAAGGGCAACACCAGCCACCGCGTAATCAATCCGCTGAATTTCCAGCACCGCTGCCTGGTGGATAGCCATGTACGCATCAAAAAAGAAGCCTGCCACCAACAGCGCCAGCCAGACCAGGACGCCCTCAGCAAAAGAGATCGACAACACGCCAACCGCCATCACTGCCACGGCGCCAAACATCAGCTCACGCTTAATATGGAGCCGGTCGGATAGGACCGAGAGCGGGAGTACCCCCAGCAGGCTGATGATGTAAAACGAGGCCATCGCCTGATCGGCCCTCGCTGGCTCCCAGCCGCTATTTTTCAGGTAAAGTGGCAGATAACCAGAGAAGCCCTTGTAACAGGCCCAGAAAAAGAGCGTCCCCAACCCAATGATCCACAGTTCGCGCGTCCCAACCAGGTAGCGCAGGGAGTGGGTCAGCGAGCCAGACCGTGGCGCCCGGCGCATTGCTTCCGGTTCACTCTCTGGATACAAAAAGAACCAGAGGGCTGCGAATAGGATGGCCAATCCGCCGTAAAAAAACATGACCCGCTGCCAGCCCCCAAACAGCGGCGAAAAAACCGACGCACTGAGACCGGATCCCAGGGCCAGCCCCAGAGCAAAGCCGGCCGAGACAATCCCCGCCGCAAAACCGCGCCGATCCGCAAACCAGTTACCCGCGATCTTGTGAATGTTGGGCGGAATCGCCGGGGCAATCAGGGCGTTCAATCCAACCGTGAGTATGAAGCTGGCAAAGTCAAACGACAGACCCCGCAGCGCCCCCAGGAGACCAACCAGCAAACAGGCCAGCGTCAGCGTCCGCCGCGCCCCCAGCCGGTCGCCGATAGAGCCGTAAAAAATGCTGGTCAGGACACTGGCCAGCGAGGTTGCTCCCCAGACCAGGCCGATCTGCGCCAGGCTCAAATCCAGATCCTCAGCGATCTCTGTGAACAGGACCGGCAGCGACAGCAGCGGCATGGCATAAACAAGCAGCGAGGTAAAGGCGGCCAGAGCCAGGACTATCCATTTTTGCCGATCCTGGGTCATGGGGATGAATGCTCCGTTGCATTTGGACAGGTCGGGTCAGAAAAGCCCGGGTAAGGCGCCATTGTACCTCAGCGAAGGGTTGGCGAGCGATGTTCACGCCCGCCGGCGCGAGGCCACGTCTGGCAACGCGAGTCCGCGCCTGGCAGCGCGAGTCCACGTCCGCCAACGCGAGTCCACGTCCGCCAACGCGAGTCCACGTCCACCATCGCGAGGCGCTCAAGCGCCACGCTACGGGCTGCGTCTGCTGAAGGCAGACTTTCTGCTCCGCGATACGTGGGTCGTGAATGTAAAGTCCGCTTCCAGCGGACGCGTCCGTAGCGTGGCTTTACTGCCTCGCGTTGGCAGACCTGGACACATCGCAGGCGCAGACACTCAGCGGAGCGTGGCCATTGGCGAGCGTGGACACTCAGCAGACGTGGACTGCCCGTTGGCAGGCGTGGACACCATTGGACACCCATTGGCCGGACGTGGACGCCTGGCAGGCGTGGACGCCCCATTGGGGCGTGGACACTCATTGGCGAGCGTGGACCCGTTGAGCGTGGACACTTTGGCAGGCGTGGACACTCAATTGGCGGACGTGGACACTCGTTGGCAGGCGTGGACACCCATTGGCAGGCGCAGACCACCCTTGCCAGCCCCCCTAACCTCGTGCTACCCTGTCCCGGCATGAGAAGGAGCACCCAATGAAACAAAGACGCGGGTTAATAATCCTCACCATCCTGATGGTCGCTACATTGCTAACGCTGTTACCGCTATCCCTGACGCGGGCGTTACCGGCCGGTGCCCCCCTCAGCCGCCCGGCCACGCCCATCACCGTCATCGGCAATTCACTGACGCCGCTTTTGGGCACACCTATCGGTGAGCTGCGGCTGTATCGGTACGGACCGGCCGGTTGGGAAGCGATCCCGTTCCAGATCGATGAGGTCAGCGCCACCGGCGTCTTCACCAGCAGCGAAGATGGCCTGCTGGATAGCAACGACCAGCTCAGCTTCATGAGCCAGGACAGCGGCTTTCAGAGTTCGCTCCTGTGGGTGGCAGACGCCGAGGCCCAGAGCCATCAGCGTGTCGAAATTGAACTGTTTGATCCGGTCTCCCAGGAAGTCGGGGCTGTCTACCTTTACCGCTCCACCACGTTGGCGCTCAGCAGTACCAGCTATGTCAGTTGGGATAGCGAAAATCAGCAGTTAACAGCGGCCGCCTACAGCGCCGGCTTTGCCCCGGAAAGCTTCCTCGGCCTGGACAGTTTCCAGCTGAGCGGCGGCGATTTGCTGGACCGGCAGAAGCTGCGCGTCAATCTGACCCTGACAACGCCGCCATTTCCACCGATCAGCCAGCAACTTAACGAAGAACAGCTGGCCAGCCTGCTCAATGTCCCCTTCTCTGTCACCTTGCCCATCAGCGGCCCGATCCGTGCCCTCGGCGGCAATGAAGCGCAGCAGATCGCCTTCTACGGCTGGCAGTACGAGACCAGCCTGTCACTGGATTTGAGTGATGTCGTCACGGGCTTCACCACGATTCATATTGAGCAAATTCGCTCGTCACGCGATTGGCTGGACCCAGCCAGCAGCGGCCTGGGGAGCGTGACCTATTTTGACAGCAACACACCGGCCGGTGTCCCCGTCGATGGCGCGCCGGACAGTGTGGCCAGCACGCCCACCCCGCTCTGGCAGGAGCTAAACACAACCCAGGGCCACATCCTCACCCTGGCGGCTATCGATCCGGGCCTGGGGACCGCCGCCGGCTACTACCTCGACAACAGCCAGCCCAACGGCAACGACACTGGCGACGGCCGCAGCTTCGGCGATCATGGCTTTGTGATTACGGAACCAAATGGGGTAATTACCGTCAGCGAAACGGTGTGGATCTGGCCGACCGGTGGCGGATCCGCAGGCAGTCAGGCCCAAAACTACAACCAGCAACCGCTGGCCGTAACAACGACAGGCCAGAGCTACGCGCCGCTCACGAGGGTGTTCCTGCCAATAATCAACCGGCCTTGACATCAGGATGTATGTTCGAACATGATCTGGGGATCACGACTATTTTTTGACGTCATCCCGAGCTTTGTCTGACGTGAAAAGCGATCATTAGGCATGCGCGAGGGACCCCTCCCTGAGGCGCTGACAGGACCAGCCGGTGGCTGGCTCGAGGATTAGCCATTTTGGGAAACCAGCCATTGTCTGCAATGGCTAGAATCATAGAAAAGGGCCCTTCGCCCTATCTTAATGATGGCCATACCTGATAATTAGGCTGCCAAGAAATAAGGCGGAAATGGCGTGCGGTCTGAGGTTCGTAGTAAACGCTTTAGCGTTCCGCGTGCACCCCTTTTGGGGATGGCGACGTGTCGACCAACAGCCCTCTTGATGATCACAAAAGGCTAAAGCCCTTTACTACAAACTCAAGAACTTGCCGAAGGGGAATTCCCTGCCCATTTTTGACATCGTCGCTAATCCAGCCCTACGGAGAACATACTCTCCAAATCATGGCGTGAAAACACCTTGAAGGCGATCAACGTTTCCGACGTGAGGATGCCATCGATCTGCAGCATCTTGCTGGTCACCACATCCGCCAGCGCCTCGTTGCTGGGCACCCGGATCATCGCCACCAGGTCATACTGACCGGCAACCGAAAACACCTCGGAGACGCCGTCGATCTCCACCAGCTTCTCCGCCACCGCGTTGATGCTGTCCCGTTCCACCGACATCAAGACCAATGAGGTAACCATCTTTCACTCCTCGAATAAATCCAATCAACGTTCCCAAACGCCTGCCATGCTGAGCTCAGCGAAGCACCTGTCATGCTGAGCAAAGCGAAGCACATTATCCCTGATTTGCACCTAGAGGCGAGAGCGAATCGCCCAGAGGTCGGGGAAAAACGGTTTGAATAGGGTCGAGCGCAAATACTCCGCCCCGCTGGAGCCGCCGGTCCCCTTTTTCAGGCCGATGGTGCGCTGGACCATCATCACGTGCCGATAGCGCCACTCCTGCAACCCTTCGTCAAAATCAACCAGCCGCTCGCAGGCCCGGCTGAGCATGTCTTCGCGCGCATAAACCTCAACCAGCAGGTCCTGCACCGCAGTTGACGGTTCGATGGGGCCGGTCACGTCTCGGGTCAGGAGCGCAGCCGGAACATCGTAGCCATTCTGCGCCAGGTAGCCCAGGACCGCGTCCCACAGGGTGCGCGCCCGGTAGCGCTCGTCCAGTCGCGCTCGGCCCGGCGTCCCAATCGGATGGTGTTCCAGCACATTCAACCGCTTGTGCCCCAACACAAACTCCAGCTCGCGGAACTGCGCCGACTGAAAGCCGCTGGCCGACTGCAGGAAATCGCGAAAGGAAAGGAACTCGATGGGCGTCATCGTCTCCAGAATGTCGATCTGGCCCACGGCGGTCTTGAGAATGGTGAGAACACGTCGCATCGTGTGCAGCGCCCGCGACGTATCGTTGGCATCCAGCAGCGCTATTAAGTAATCTATTTCATGTAAAATCTGTTTGAACCATAATTCATAAACCTGATGAATTATGATAAACAACATTTCATCATGTTCGGCCGGCTGCGATTCCAGCTGTTGCAGTTGCAGCAGCTCTTCGATTTTGAGATAGCTTGTGTAGGTGATCGGTGCGGACATGGGAAATCCTTTTTGTGGGTTGGTGAATCATGGGATCAAATATGCCAATATCTGCCCTGGTGCAAACAGAAATTGAACTGTTGCACCAGTTCTTTGCTGACTGGTTTAATGGCGACCTGCCCAAAACCGAGGAGGCCTATGCCCCCTTCGTCGCGGCGCTGGCTGACGACTTCGTCATCGTCGCGCCCGGCGGCAAAGCGCGGGAGCGGGTCGCGCTGCTACAGGGCCTCTGGGACGCGCACGACAGTCAGACGGACATCCGCATCTGGATTGAAGCCGTCCAATTGCGCCGCGTTAGGGGTGACATCGTCTGGGCCACCTACGAAGAATGGCAGACGATTGGCGGCAACACAACCGGCCGGATCTCCACCGTCATCTTCAGCCGCCAGCCCGAAGGCGAACCCGCCCTGAAATGGGAACATGTCCATGAAACCTGGCTGCCCGGTAGCCACGGTTAGTCGTCCCGCCGCAATTCTAGCAGTGATCCGGGCCAATGTCGGCAAGTCAACGTGCGGGGGCGCCAACACGATAAGTGACAATCAACCCATCGCTGGCTAAAATAACCGCCACTCATGATTAACATCGCCGGCAGCGCCACCTTCTCCTTCAAGTTCCCCGCCCCACCCGAGCAGGCGCTCGATTTCTTTGCCGATATCCCGCGGCTGGTCAGTCACCTCAGCTACATCAATCTGCTTGAGGCCAGCCAAGATGGCCTGCACCGCGTCCAATATGAGACCGTGGAGATGAATGCCTACACCATTCGCGTCCTGTGTGACGTTCGCCTCAACGTTGACCGGGAGAATTTGCGAGTCCACATCGCACCAGTCTCATCACGCCCGGCTATCCCTGCCCACGCCTCATTTAACAGCACCGAAGGGCGCGGCCTCTACGAAAACGTGATTCGCTTTATCCCTGATGAAGCGCACAGCAAAGTGGAAATGCGGCTCAAACTGAATGCGGATCTCCCCCGTCCCCACAGTATGAAGCTGATGCCGGGCCGCACCGTCAACAAAATTGCCCACGGCATCACCAACCAGCGCATCCGCGAAATCGCCGAGAGCTTCGTCAAAAGCTCGGTCAGCGCTTACCCGAGTTGGAACGGCGGCTAATCCAGCTCTTCGCCCAACGCCTCACGCAACTCGTCCCATTCGACCTCAAGCCCGTCCAGCTCTTCCGCCAGCTCTGCCAGCTCCGCGCGAATGGTCTCGATCATGGTGGCGTCGCCTATCGCCTCGGCCACAACCAGCTCATCTTCCAGGCTCTCCTGCTGCTTTTCCAGATCGCCGAAGCGGCTTTCCAGCTTGGCCAGCTGCTGGCGTAACTCGCGGCGGGACCGGCCGGTCGGCGCCGGCGCCACCGCCGCAAACTCCGCCAGCCACGCTTCCGTCACCTCAATCGGCGCCGCCGGCAAATCCAGCGCCGCCGCGTTCTCACCGCGGGCTTCGGCTTCCTCCAGATCGCGCTTTTCCAGGTAATCGCCATAAGCCATCTCGTAGACATGCAGATGGCCGTCGCGAATCTCCCAGACCTGGTTGGCCAGCTGATCAACCAGGTAGCGGTCATGGGTGACCAGGAGGATGGTGCCGGCAAAGCTTTCCAATACGCCCTGCAACAGCTCCTGAGATGGGATATCCAGGTGGTTGGTCGGTTCGTCCAGCAGCAGGAAGTTGGCTGTGCCCAGCCCCAGCACGGCCAGGGCCAGCCGGCCACGCTCGCCGCCGCTTAACTCGCCCACCTTCTTGTGCACATCAGCCCGGCGGAAGAGGAAGCGGGCCAGATAACTGCGGGCATCGCCCTCGTTCATGGTTGTATGGCGCCGCAGTTGCTCCAGCACCGTCAGGTTGACATCCAGTTGCTCATGAGCCTGGGCAAAGTAGCCCAATTGCAAATTTTCGCCCAGCCAGATCTCGCCCTTGAGCGGAAACAGCTGGCCCAGAAGCAGCTTCAGAAACGTTGATTTGCCGGAACCGTTCGGGCCAATAATGGCCACCCGATCTTCCCGCTCCAGACGAATGTTGTCACAGGTGAACAGGGGCGTGCCCGGATAACCCACGGTGAGATTGAGCGTCCGCAGAACGGTCAAACCGCTCTTCTCGGCCGCCTCCAGGCGGATTTTCAGGCGTGGCGGCCGGATTTGTGGTGGCCGGAGCTGGTTCAGGCGCCGGTCGGCCTCGTTAGGGCTCAGCGTCCGCACCCGGTTGCCGATGTCGATCCATTGCCGCTCCTGGGCCTCGACCACGCCGTACTGCTCCATGATGGCGATCTCGCGCGTCAGCCGGCGCAGCCGTCCCTTGGCCCCATCATGGTTGCCGCCGGCGATATTTTTGCGGATAAACTCCATCTCTTTTTGGAGTCGGCTCTGCTCAGCCTCAAATAGCTTGAGTTCCCGTTCATATTCCGCCTGGCGCTGCTCGAGGTAGCGGCTGTAGTTGCCCTTGTAGCTGCGGAAACGGGCGGGGAGATCAGCACCGGCCGGTTGCAACGACCAGATCTGGTTCACCACGCTGTCCAGAAAATAGCGGTCATGGCTGACGATCAGCAAGACGCCGCGCCAGCTCCGCAGCGTATCCTCCAGCCATTCCACCGCCGCGATATCCAGGTGGTTGGTCGGCTCGTCCAGGATGAGGATATCCGGCTCTTCCAGGAGTAGCCGCCCCAGCAAAAGGCGTGTCTTCTGGCCGCCGCTCAAATGGGTCAAAGGCGTCGTCCAGCTCTCAACCGGGAAGCCCAGCCCCAGCAACACCCGCTTGATAGCGACCTGGTACGCATAGCCGCCGCCGGCCTCAAAATGATGTTGCAGCGCACCATAACGGTCCAGCAGCTCGGCGGACACATCACCATCAGCCATCGCCTTCTCCATTTGGCGGAGCTGGGCTTCCTGCTCGCACAGCGCCATGAAGACGGTCAGCATCTCTTCGTAAATGGTGTTGTCCCGGCCGGCAAAGGTCAGCACGGCTTCCTGGCGCAGATAACCCAGGCTGACATCCCGGCCGCGTACGACGTCGCCTTCTGCCGGCTCCAGCAGATCCGCCAATAGCCGCAATAACGTCGTCTTGCCAGACCCATTAGGCCCAACCAGGCCGACGCGATCAGCAGCGTCCAGCGTAACATTGATTTCGGTAAACAGGGAACGGTCGGCAAAGATATGGCCGAGGTTTTTGGTCGCTAACAAGGGCATGAGAGAAATGATAGGTAAAAGCCCGGTAGATTTCAAAGGGCAATTTTGCCAAAGGCCAACCCCAAATCTATAATCCACACGTTGTGACACGGTTGCCCGGCTGGCGGGCGGCCTGGATCGGGTTGCCGGGATGATGGGAACCGGCTGCGGAGCTTCCTCATGAAAACAAGCAAAGCTATGCGTAACTTCTCTTTTTGGCGCCGCGGCGTGCTCTCAGGGCTGGCGGCCCTACTTTTGTTTCAGTTGGGTTGCAGCAATCTTCCCTTCCTGAATAGTGACCCCACGGCCACCCCGGAACCATTGCCCACCCTGGCCACGTCTGTGGACGAAGCCGCCCAAACTGAAGACGGGGCTGTCAGCGGCGCTACGGTGAAGGTCCAGGTTGACACCATACAAGCGCTGGTCCTGGAATCGAATCCAGTGCAGGTCAGTGTGCTGATTCGGGGCAGCCTGCCAGATGATTGCAGCAGTTTCACCGGGCTGGAGCAAAGCCGGTCCGATAATCGCTTCCTCATCGTCCTGACTGCGGTCCGGCCCGAAGGCGCCACCTGCAACGAAGTTCAGGTCCCGTTCGACCAGGCCATTGATCTGGACGTTGCCGGGCTGGCGCCGGGCTACTATGAAATCGAGGCGCACGATGTCGTCGCCGGCTTCCAGCTGGGCGAAGCAGCCCCGGCGGAAACAACAACTGGCAATGTCCCGCCGGCGCCCAGTGCCGATGGCGGCAATATCGTGGGCGTGGTCTGGTCGGATGTCTGCCAGGTGGCGGCGGACGGCACCCCATCCGCTTTCTGTGAGGCGGTGGGCGACGGCACCTTTGGGCCCGATGGCGAGTTTAACGTCGGTGAAGAGCGCCTTGAGGGCGTCGTGGTGCATATTTCGCCGGGGAGTTGCCCACCGGCCGGTCAGATCTTCTTCACCGCCAGCACCGGCAGCGATGGCGCCTACCGTCTGGGCAACCTGGCCCCCGGCGATTATTGCCTCAGCGTCGACGAAACGGCTGAGGAAAACCAGTTTATCCTGGGCAATGGCAGCTGGACCGGCGCCGGCGGCAACGTCCAGCAGGTAACAGTTGAAGTCGGCAACACGACCACCGTCAATTTTGGCTGGGCCTTCCCGGCCGAACAGGCAGCGCCGCCCACGATTGACCCTGATTGCACCAACGCAGCCAGCTTTGTCTCTGATGTCACCATCCCGGACAACACCGTCATCGCCCCCGGCGCGACCTTTGCCAAGACCTGGCGGCTGGCCAACACCGGCGATTGCACCTGGGGGCTGGGCTACAGCCTTGTCTTCGCTGATGGCGACCAGATGGGCGCACCAGATGAAGTTTCAATGACACAAAGCGTGCCGCCCGGTGAATCGGTCGATCTCACGGTCAACTTCACCGCGCCGGTAACGCCCGGCACCTACCGCAGTGACTGGCTCCTGGCCGATCCGCTGGGTAACACCTTTGGTCTCGGCGCAGCGGGCAATACTTTTTACATGCAGATTGTGGTGAATCAGTCAGCCGGAGGCAGCAACACAGGCGGCACCGGCTCCGGTGGTGACAGCGGCCGGGTCAATGGCATCGTCTGGGCGGACAATTGTGTGAATGGCGGGGCTGGCTGTGTGGCAGATGGCAACGGCGGCTTCGTGGCCAACGGCATTCGGGATGCGGGCGAAACGGGTATTGGCGGGATCATCGTGACGGTGAGCAGCGGTGCCTGTACAGCAGATGGGCGACCGGCCGGTACCATCCTGGCCATCGCCACCACCGGAACAGATGGCGCCTTTACCTTCGACAACCTGGCCGCCGGTGATTACTGCGTGCATGTGGATCAGTTGGCGGTGGATAATGCGCCGCGGCTGCTGCCAGGCTCCTGGAGCGCGCCGGGCCTGGGAGTCAGTGGGCAAACCGTGTCGGTGACGGCTGGCGCCACAGCGACCGCCAACTTTGGCTGGGATTCTCAGGAGTGAGCCGTGTAGCGTTCCAGCCATTCGCGCAGGCGGGCCGCTTCTAGTTTCACCTTGAGTAGACCGCGCTCGGCGGCGTGTAGGTTTTCCACGTGGCAGGCCTCTTCCAACTCCAGCGCCGCCAGCTCAAGGGCATCGGCCGCAAACCAGCGGCTGGTCCCTTTGAGACCATGCGCCATACGGACGCCTTCGGGCCAGGCATCAGCCTTGATGGCGTAACCGATCTGGCTCATCTGCACCGGGATCTCATCCAGAAGTGAGCTCAGCAAGAAGGGCAGTTGCTCAACCAATTCATTGCCTAATGTCTGCGATAACCGGCCAAAATCCAATGGCTCGCCGAGCGTTTTTTCGCCATTTCCGGCCAGTTCCTGCATGATTTCTGTCATCGATTCCGTTTCCTATGCTTCCTTGCAGGTTTGTGGACCCGCTAGCTATCCATACGTTAATGGATCACGGCAGCAACTCAATGGGAATTCGATACGGTATAAATAAAAAAGGCCCTGCCGTAAAGCAGGGCCCTCTCCAGTAACGCGATAATTGCAGGACAAATTACCCAATCGGCGAACCCACGCCGCCAGCACAGGTAGCCCCAATTTCCGGCCCTTGACCACGGTAGCGATTGACGAACTGTTCCAGGCGAGCGTCATCTGCATTGTCCAACTGCAACTGCACGCCCCAGGCGGACACAATCACGGGCCGGGCCAGGCCGGGGTAAGGCGTCAGCAAAACCAGAGGCTGGGCGCCAGCCAGGTCGCGCAGTTCACGTAGCTGATCGTTGGGCAGCTCCGGTTGGTAGGCGATCCAAACCGCGCCATGCTCCATGGAGTGCAGCGCCAGAGCCACTTCAATCGGCTGATCGTAAATGCCGCAATTTTGCCAGATAGGCTGGTGGGCGCCGCCGACTGGGGGAAGGGGCGTAAAAGGGTATAGCGCCTCCGTGTCATGAGTCCTATCCTGATTGCCATAGCTCACCACGCCCTCAATTGGCGAAAACTGCCGAATGAGCAGAAAAGTGACAAAGCCAACAACCAGAACTACAGGAATCAAAAGAAGAAGCATTTGACGCCGCCGTTGTTTGGCAGCATCTTCGCGGCGCTGTCGCCGCCGACTGTTTCGATCCGTCTCACGTTTTGCCATGCCCCAAACTTTAGCGGGTTCAATTATGCTTGACAAGCAAAGCTGATCTCGTCCAGGAAATCAGCTATCATTCTCACAAAGAACTGAGGGAAATCATGATCATTCTGCAATCTGACGTACGGCTGGCCGATCCCCACATCTGCTCGGATGCCCGCAACCGCCTGAACATATTCACCGCCATCTTCGATGCGCTGGTCCGGCGCGATGATCAGGGCAACTTCATCCCTGCCCTGGCTAGCAGCTGGCAGGTCCAGCCTGATGCCCGCCACTGGCAGTTTCAACTACGCCAGGATGTACGCTTTCACAATGGTGACAACCTGACCAGTGCCGACGTGGTTGCCTCGCTGCTCCGTGCCTGCGACCCGGCCGTTGGCGGCGAGCTGGGTACCGAAGGCGTCTGGGCCAGCTACCTGGGTGACGCCGAGATCAGCAGCAGCGGGCCAGCCACAGTGACCATCGTCACCGGCCGGCCGATGGCCGATTTACTGGACTTGCTGGTCGCCATCCCGATCATGCCGGCAGCCACATTGGCCGGGTTGCCGCAGGAACTGTGTGGCAGTGGCCCATACCGTTTTGTCCGGGCGACAGCCACAGAGGTTGAGTTGGCGCCGTTTGCGGCCGCTGCCCTGCGCCAACCGGCCGGCAACGAACCGCTCATCTGGCGGGCCATGCCAGCTGAAGCGGACCGCGCTGCCGCCCTCCTGGCCGGTGAAGCGGACCTGGCAACCGACTTATCCGCCGCTTCTGCCGCCCAGGTAAAGGCGGCTGGCCTGGCGACGCTCGAACACCAGAGCAACCTCTGCGTCGCCTTCCTCTTCAACCTGATCGATGGTGCCGCCCAGGATGTGCGGCTGCGCCAGGCGATTAACTACGCGGTCGATGTGGAGCGGATGATCGCCCAGGCCCGCGCCGGCGCCGCCACCCCGCTGAACGGCCCGCTGACCCCCTGGCATTTTGGCTGCGACCCGGCCATCCCGCCCTATCCCCATGACCCGGCCAAAGCACGGCAATTGCTGGCGGAAGTGGGATTTACCGGCCGGTTGCGCGTCGACGTCCCCATGAGCCTGCCTGATGAAGCCCCCCTGCTCGGCCAGCTCCTGGCCGAGGATCTGGCCGCCGTCGGTCTCGAGGTCGATCTGCGCCACTACGACGACCGGCCTGCCTATGCCCAGATGGTTAAAGCCAAACAGATCGGCGACCTGTGTTGCTTTGACTCCAGCCCGCTGAGTACCTACCGGGTTCTGCGCGAAAAAATCAATTCTGATGTGGCCGGCCCCTGGTGGCAGGGTTATGCCAATGCCGACGTAAACAAACTGCTGGACCAGGCCGCCGCCGCTGTAGATGACGCGGAACGCCAGGCGCTTTATCGAGCCGCCTACCGTCATATGCATGACGAAGCACCCTGGATCTTCCTCTACCGGCCGACCTACTTCTGGGGCCTTGGCCGGCCGGATCTACCGGTCAGCGTCGGCGCCGACGGCTTCCTGCGCCTCGAGCAACACGATGGGTAATCCGGCGGCCGCAGATGGCCCCATCCTGCTTTTTGACGGTGTCTGTAATCTTTGCCAGGGCAGCGTCCAGTTCATCATCAAGCGAGACAAAGCGGCCCTTTTTCGCTTTGCCTCGTTGCAGTCAGAATTTGGCCGAGCGGCTATCGCCAGGCACGGTCGGGACCCGGACAGGTTGGATAGCTTCATCCTGCTGGAAAATGATCGGCTGTTTGACCGTTCAACGGCAGCGCTAAAGGTTGCCAGGCAGTTGCCATTCCCCTGGTGGCTGGCCACGGCGGGCCTCGTCGTCCCCCGCCCCCTGCGGGATTGGGTCTACGACCAGATCGCCAAACGACGTTACCGCTGGTTCGGCCGCCAGGACGAATGCTGGCTGCCAACCCCCGAACTACGCCAGCGCTTCCTTGACCAGGCCTGAATGACCCGCGTCACGCCCCACCGTGACCGGGCGCACTATTGAACGGGGCGGGCCAAGAGCATAATGGGGCTATGTTGATTTTGAGATAAAGAATATGGTGGTGAGGCAGTCAGTACGGCCTGCGGCCTTTCAGCAGTCAGTACGGCCTATGGCCTTTCAGCGGTCAGTACGGCCTGCGGCCTTTCAGGCACCACTGAAAGCGCAGCGTACCGAAAGCGCAGCGTACTGACAGCTAAAAGTGAGCGCAGCGAACATGCTAACAGCTAACAGCTAACAGCCACCCCCAACACAGAGGCCCCCAATGGACACCGTTTTTCAAGTATCATTAGAAGGTATCGTCATCTTAATGTTAGCCTCCCTCATTGCCGGTATGTTTTTTGGCTTCGCCGTACTGCGACCGGAACGTTAGGAGAACATGGCCCAGATTCCACCGCCGCTACTACTCAGAACCTTTCTCATTGGCGCCGTCCTGAAGTTGGTCGGCGTCCTGAGCGCCCTGCTGACCGCCCTCGTGCTGGTTAACCGGGTTACCCTGGATCAATGGTGGATGGCGCTGGTCAGTGCCAGTATCCTGATATTTCTGCTGTTGCCCTGGCCCTGGGCCATTTTACAGACCAGCCGCGGCGCCAATGGACGCCTCATCGCCGCCCTGACGCTGGCCATCGTCTCACCCTACGTCGACATGATTCAGAGCCTCTGGACCCCGCTGGACGAACTCCTGACCAACCCTGATTTTATGGCCCTGGCCTGGACCCTGGACCAGGTCAACAGCGTCCATGCGCTGGGCCTTATTTTTGTCATGTTGCCGGTGGTGCTGGCCAGCTGGCACTACGGCCGGAATGGCATGCTCATCAGCCTGGGTGCCGCCGGCCTGCTCTATGTTATCGTCCCCTTTTTGCTGCCGGCCGATTCCTTCAACTGGCTGCTCTACGGCGTCCGCGGCTTTGTCATCCTCGGCATGACCCTCATCCTGGCCACCACAACCTACGCCCTGGCCGACGCCCAGCGGCGCGAGCACCTGGCCGTAGTCACCGCCAACCGCCAGCTGGCGCAGCAAGCGATGACCATGGAGCAGCTAGCCACCGTACGCGAGCGTAACCGGTTGTCGCGCGAGCTACATGACACGCTGGCCCATTCCCTCTCTGGTACTGCCGTACAACTGCAAGCCGTCTCAACCCTGCTAAAATACGACCAGGAGCAGGCAGCGACGGAGCTGAATGTCGCGAGGGACCAGATTAAACAGGGCCTTGAAGAAGCCCGGCGGGCCATCGCCTCCTTGCGAGCGACGCCGCTGGAGGATCTGGGTTTGCGCGAAGCAATTATTGAGCGCGCCCAGACGATCAGTCGCCGGTCTGGCATGGACATACATTGTGAATTGGCCGAAATCCCCTCGCTGCCGGCCCTGACCGAACAAACGGTTTATCGCATCATGGACGAGGCGGTACTCAATGCCGAGAAACATGCTCAGGCCGAGCGGATCGTGGTCAGCCTGGTCCAGGCAGGTGATTTGATAGTGTTGACGGTGCGGGATAATGGCAGCGGTTTTGTGGAGCAGGGTGAGGGACCGGCCGGTCACCTCGGCCTGACCAGCATGCGCGAGCGCGCGAGGCTGGTCGGCGGCGATTTGCTTATCGAAAGCCGGCCCGGCGCCGGCACCAGCATCGTCGCCCAACTGCCGGCGCCCGTCAACAGGACTACTGAGGCAACCTTATGATTCGCGTACTGATTTGTGACGACCAGGACGTCGTCCGCAAAGGTCTTCAGATCATCCTTTCCCATTCTGAAGGGCTGGAAGTCATTGGCCAGGCCGTTAATGGGTTGGATGGCGTACAGCAGGCGCTGGCGCAAAAACCCGATGTTGTCCTCATGGACCTGAAAATGCCGGAACTCAACGGCATCCACGCCACCCGCCGCATCCGCCATGCCCTGCCGGAGACCCGTGTTGTCATCCTGACCACCTTCGATGGCGACGAATGGGTTTTCGACGCCATCCGCGCCGGCGCTTCCGGCTACATTTTGAAGGACGCCGATGGTGAGGAAATTGTGCAGGCTATCCGCGATGCGGCTGAGGGCAAAGCGCGCCTGGACTCCCAAATCGCGGGCAAAATTCTGACCGCGTTTAACAACATCGAACCACAAAAGCGCAGCGCTGACCCGAACGATCCGCTGCTGGAAGAGCTAACCGAGCGCGAGATGTCGATCCTGCGGCTGATGGCCCAGGGCAAGAGCAACGCCGACATCGCCGCCGAGCTGTTCCTGGCCAACGGCACCGTCAAGAACAACGTCAGCAACATCATGAGCAAATTCCACGCCAACGACCGTACCCAGGCCGTGCTCAGCGCCCTGCGCCGCGGCATCGTCGAACTGGATTAGCTGGCGAGGGGTTGCCGACCCGTCGGGTCCGGTACCCGACGGGTCGGCAACCCCTCAACCTATTTCGCCATATTGCGGTCACCTTCGCTTTTTGTTATCCTTAATCCCGTTACCAAAGAAGCTATTATTTTCGCGGTCACGCCTCGTTCGTGGCCGTTTTTTCTGTTAGGAACTCATGAGCACACTCGAACAAGTCGACCTCAACCAGTTGCGGCACGAGGTCAGCAAACGGCGCACCTTCGCCATCATCTCTCATCCCGACGCCGGCAAGACCACCTTGACCGAAAAGTTGCTGCTTTACGGCAATGCCATTCACCTGGCCGGCAGCGTCCGCGCCCGGCGCAACCAGCGCAGCGCCACCTCAGACTGGATGAAAATGGAGCAGGAACGCGGCATTTCGATCACCTCAACCGTGCTCCAGTTCCCCTACAAGGACCACGTCGTCAACCTGCTGGACACGCCCGGTCATCAGGATTTCTCGGAGGATACCTACCGCACCCTGACCGCCGCCGACAGCGCCGTGATGGTGCTGGACGCGGCCCGCGGCGTCGAGGCCCAGACATTGAAGCTATTTGAAGTCTGCCGCCAGCGGGGTATTCCCGTCTTTACCTTCATCAACAAGATGGACCGGCCGGCGCTGGATGCTATCGGCCTGCTGGACGAAGTCGAGAATGTGCTGGGTATGCAGCCCGTGCCCATGAACTGGCCCATCGGCGACGGCGATACCTTCATGGGTGTCTACGACCGGGCCAGCGAGACCGTCCACCTCTACGACCGCACCGTCCGCAACCAGACCATTTCACCCGAATACGAAACTGGCCTGGACGATCCGCGCATCGAGCAGACTCTCAGCAGTTCCCAGTTTGAGGATCTGCATGTCAATATCGGCCTGTTGGATGAGCTGGCCACCTTTGACCATGATGAGGTGATGGCCGGCCGGCAGACGCCCGTCTATTTCGGCAGCGCCCTGACCAACTTCGGCGTCCAACTCTTCCTGGACGACTTTGTCCGCTACGCCCCGGCCCCGGCCGCTTATCCCAGCGATGCCGGCGAGATTGAACCAGATAGCCCGGAATTCTCCGGCTTTGTCTTCAAAATCCAGGCCAATATGAACCCGAAACATCGGGACAGCGTCGCCTTTGTGCGCGTCTGCAGCGGCAAGTTTGAGCGCAACATGACCGTCAACCAGGCCCGCACCGGCAAAACCATTCGCCTGCCCCGGCCCTACAAATTCTTCGCCGAAGAGCGGGAAGTGGTCGATGATGCCTTTCCCGGCGACATTATTGGTCTGCCCGGCAACCGCGCCTTCAACATCGGCGATACGATTAGCGAGGGTAAGCCATTCAACTTTGCGCCAATTCCCCGCTTCCCGGCGGAGCATTTTGCCCGGCTGATCAACAGCGACATCAGCAAGCAGAAACAGTTTGCCAAGGGGCTGGAACAGCTCGGCACCGAAGGCGCCGTCCAGGTCCTCTACCAGGTCGATTCCCTGCGCCGCGACCCGATTCTGGCCGTTGTGGGTGTGCTACAGTTTGAAGTTGTGCAGGCCCGGATGGAGACGGAATACAACGTCAACACCCGCCTGGAGATGCTGCCGCACCAGCTGGCTCGCTGGGTTGAGGGGCCGGAGAAGCAGATTGAAGAGCTGCCCTGGCGCTACGGCATGATGAAGACCGAAGATCTGGACGGCCGCCTGGTCGCCCTCTTCAGCTCGCCCCATGAACTCAGCTACTACAGCGAGAAATACCCCGACATCAAGTTCCTGGCCACCGCCAACCAGACCAGCACCGGGTAAGCGGTCGGCCAACCCCGTAACCCGACGGGTTGGGGGCAACCCCTCACCACGAAAATGGGTATAATCGCCGCTGCGATGAAGCGGAATGCGATGGCGGCGTTGGCCGCCGGTCTGTTGTTAATCCTGAGCGGCGCCTGGGCCGGGTTAAATCGGCCGGGCCTGGCCGGGCTCAGCTTGTTGCCGGGTTTTGCCCTGTTGAGCAGTGGCGCCTGGCTCTGGTTACATGGGATGCCGCGGGAGGAGGGAACCGGCCGGTTGCCAACCTGGTGGCGCAACGGCCTCCTCACCGTCATCTTCGTCGCTATCCTGACCGGCGCTGCCTTCTGGGTCCTGCTCAGCGCCCTGGTTCATGCCAATCCTTAAGTCCCACGCTGGAGTCGAAATGTCCCATAACGAGAAAAAAGACGACAAGAAAAATAACGTGCCCGAGTTTACGCCGGAAATGCCCACCGACCAGGCGGTGACCACGCAGCACCAGTTCACCATCGGGGGCCAGACCCTGAGCTACACAGCTACCGCCGGCAACATCGTCCTCAAGGAAGAAGACGGCAAACCGAAAGCAACCATTTTTTACATCGCCTACACATTGGATGGCGTCGAGAATCTCGCCGACCGGCCGCTTACATTCTCCTTCAATGGCGGGCCCGGCTCAGCCTCCATCTGGCTGCATCTGGGCGTTCTTGGTCCGCGCCGGGTGTTGATGGACGATGTGGGTAATCCCCTCCCGCCGCCCTACAAGCTGGTCAACAACGACTATTCGCTGCTGGATGTGACCGACCTCGTCTTCATCGATCCGGTTACCACCGGCTACAGTCGCGCTGTGCCCGGCGAAAAGCCGGAGCAATATTACAATTTTGATGCCGACATCGAATCCGTTGGCGAGTTCATTCGCCTCTACACCACGCGCAACCGGCGCTGGAGCTCGGCCAAATTCTTGATCGGCGAGAGCTACGGCACCACCCGGGCCGCCGGCCTGGCTGGCCACCTGCAGGATCGCCACGGCATGTACCTGAATGGGCTGATGCTCATCTCCAGCATCCTCAATTTCCAGACCGCCCGCTTCACCACCGGCAACGATCTGCCCTTCATCACTTTCCTGCCCACCTACACCGCCACCGCCTGGTATCACAACCAGCTGGCTGAAGATCTTCAGGCCGATCTGCAGAAAGCGCTAACCGAGGCCAAAGCGTTTGCTGAAAATGAATATTCCCTGGCGCTGATGAAAGGCAGTAACCTCTCCGACAGCGAACGGGCCGACATCGTCGCTAAACTGGCCCGCTATACAGGTCTGTCCGCAGATTACATTGAACAGACTGACTTGCGCGTGAACATCCACCGCTTTGTCAAACAGCTCCTGCGCCACGAGCATCGCACTGTCGGCCGCCTGGACAGCCGCTTCAAGGGCATCGACCGGGATGCTGCCGGTTCATACCACGAATATGATCCCAGCCTGATCACCATCCAGGGCACTTACACCGGCACTTTCCACGATTACGTGCGCCGCGATCTCAACTACGAAAACGACATTCCCTACGAGGTGCTCAGCAACCGCGTACGCCCCTGGAACTATAACCAGAAAGCGCATCCCGACTCGTTCCTGGATGTCGGCGAGATCCTGCGCGATGCGATGCACAAGAATCCCTACCTGAAAATCTTTGTGGCCAATGGCTATTACGATCTGGCCACGCCTTACTACGCGACCGAATACACCTTCAGCCACCTCGGCCTGAATCCCGAGCGGCAGAACAACATTGAAATGAGTTATTACGAAGCGGGTCATATGATGTATGTTCATTTGCCGTCGCTCATCCAGCTCAAAGAGGATCTGACCCGGTTTGTGCAACAGGCCGCCAGCCAGGAGGCGTAATGGATTTTGACCAGTATTACGTCGTCATCCTGAAGAAAGGGCCGAACTGGACGGGCGAGCCGACGCCTGAGCTGGAAGCGCTCCAGAGTCGTCATCTGGCGCACCTCCGTCAGCTGCATGAGCAAGGGTTGAACTTGATCTCCGGCCCCATCGAAGATCACGGCGACATGGACCGCCGCGGCATCAGCATCTACCGCTTTGACGCCTTCCCTTCCGTCGCGGCGCTGCAAGCTGAAGTTGAGGCGGACCCGATGTTTGAAATCGGGCACCTGGCGGCTGATTATCTGACCTGGTATGTGCCCAAGGGCAGCAGCCTCGGAGCGTAAACGGTCAATGAGTGAAAGCCCGCCCAAACAACGCTCGCTGGTCCGGCGCATTGTTCGTATTCCCCCAGTCACGCTGATACTGGGTTTTGTCTTTGTGGCGTTGCCAATGGTTGTGATTGGCCCCGTGCTAAATCCACTGCCCGGCTTTCTTTTGCCGGAAAGCCCCTGGCGTGACGTCTTGTCGCTGTTACTGTCTTTAATTCGGGCGGCGGTAGCTGTGGTTGCCTACTGGTTGTTTGTGCATTGGGTGGAGGACCGGCCGGTCCCCGAAGTTAGCCTCGCCAAAGCCGTACCAGAGTTCCTCAGCGGCCTGGCAGCCGGTAGCATCCTCTTTGTCCTGACCATCGGCACAATCTGGCTGCTTGGTTACTACCAGGTGGTGTCCATCAATGGCTTGGCCTTCATCTGGGCGCCGCTGGCGACAGCCGTCATGGCCGGCATCGTGGAGGAAATCCTATTCCGGGCCTTGCTGTTTCGCCTTTTTGAAGAGTGGCTGGGCAGCTGGATGGCGCTCGGCATTTCGGCGCTCTTCTTCGGCTTTGCCCACGGCGCCAACCCCAACGCCACAATCGTCAGCAGCGCCGCCATCGCCCTGGAAGCAGGTCTGCTCCTGGCTGCGGCCTACATGGTGACGCGGCGGCTCTGGCTGGCCGCCGGCATCCACCTGGCCTGGAACTTCGTCCAGGGCGGCATCTTCGGCGTGGCCGTCTCCGGCATTGCGCAAACTGGCCTGCTTGAAGCCAACCTGAGCGGGCCGGCGCTGCTCTCCGGCGGCGAGTTCGGCGCCGAAGCCTCCCTCGTCGCCGTCATTTTCTGCCTTTTGCTGGCAGTCGCCTTCCTCTACCAGGCCCGCAACAAGTTTGTACCCGCGCCGTGGCAACGGCAAAAATCCGCGCTTTAACTAATCGGCCTGGTATGTATAATGTTCGATTGGACCGACCCCAAACGGCGGCCCAAGGAACAGGATCTCTCATGAAAGCGCGCGAATTAGCCAAATTAGGCGTCCCCCAATCTGTCCGCCACCTGGCGGGGATGGCGGTGCGCGAAGCCCGTCGCAATGGCACATCCAAGGATAAGATCCGGCAGATGCTCCGTGCCGTCATCGAAGAGCCGGAGAAATACAGCCGCCACGCCCTGTACGGCGAACTGGCCGAGGGCATCCTGGCGCTGTCACCGGCCGAAAAGCCGTTCCAACCGCGTGAAGAGCTGGCGCCGTTCCAGATCTGGGGCGATGGGCTGGATTACAAAGCCATCGAACAGATGAAAAACGCCGCCTCCCTGCCGGTCGCCGTGCGCGGCGCCATGATGCCGGATGCCCATGTCGGCTACGGGCTGCCCATCGGCGGCGTTCTGGCCACGCGCAATAGCGTCATCCCCTACGCAGTCGGCGTCGATATCGCCTGCCGCATGAAGCTGACCGTGCTGGACATGAATCCGCACGTGCTCATCAGCGAGCCGGAACGGTTGATCACCGTCCTGCGCGAAGAAACGCGCTTCGGCAAAGGGGCCAACTTCCGCAAGCCGCGCGAACACGCGGTGATGGATGAGGATTGGTCGGTTACCCAAATCACACGTAACCTGAAAGACAAAGCGTGGAGCCAGCTAGGTACAAGCGGTGGCGGCAACCATTTCGTCGAGTTCGGCCTCATCCATTTTGCTGAAGCGGAGCTCGGGATTGAGCCCGGCAGTTACCTGGCGCTGCTCAGCCACAGCGGCAGCCGCGGCCCTGGCGCCATGGTGGCCAACCATTACAGCAAAGCGGCCCGCGCCGCCCAGCCGCATCTGCCCACTCACCTTGGCCACCTGGCCTGGCTGGACCTGGATAGTGAGGATGGTCAGGCATACTGGGCGGCCATGGAATTGATGGGGCACTATGCCGCCGCCAACCATGCCTGCATTCATGACCACGTCAGCCGCGCCCTGGGAACCAAAGCGCTGCTGTCTGTCGAGAACCATCACAACTTCGCCTGGAAAGAGACCTACGACGGCGAAGAACTCATCATCCACCGCAAGGGCGCGACACCGGCCGGTCCCGGCGTCCTCGGCGTCATCCCCGGTTCGATGGCGGATCCCGCCTTCCTGGTCCGTGGCGTGGGCTCTGACGCCGCGCTCAACTCCGCCGCCCATGGCGCGGGCCGACGAATGAGCCGCAAAGAGGCCAAGCAACAGTTCCGTTGGGCCAACGTCCGTCCTTACCTCGAGGAGCGCCAGGTCACCCTGCTCTCAGCCGGGCTGGACGAAGTGCCCATGGCCTACAAGAACATCGCCGAGGTCATGGCAGCCCAGGCCGACCTGGTCGAAGTCATCGCCCGCTTTGAACCCCGCCTGGTCAAAATGGCCGACGATTAATTACCGTCCCGCCTACCTCCGGGAGGCCCAGTAGGCGCCAGTCTCGCCAACATCGGTAGGGCCTCCCGGAGGTTAGCTGGTGCTACACTCAACGCGGGTAATGAGGTTTTTCCGCCACCAAATTGGCCAGATTCATCGATTGCTAATCCACAGGAATAAATGCCAGGATTGTGAACATAAGCCGTGCCTGAGTTTGCCGGCGTGAGTTTGGCCAACCGGCCGGTTCCAGAGACAATACCCGGCAATGAATGCCTCCACCCGCGCCCGACGTCTGGGGCGCCAGATCGATCGCCTGGACCAGCGCATCGCTGAACTCTCGGTCACGACGTTGCGGCTTAGCCAGCTGCGCTTGCTGGCGTTCCTGGCCATCTTTGTGGTCGGCGCGCCTCTCTTTTTTGCGATTGGGCCAACCGTTTTCTGGCCAGTCGCCCTGCTGCTGGTAATCCTTTTCATCACGTTGGTGGCCCTGCACCGGCGCCGCCAGCTCAGCCTGACCCGCCATCAGCTAGCCCGCCGGCGCAAACTGACACAATTGGCCCGCCAGCAAATCGATTGGGCCAATCTGCCGCCTTACGCGGGGCCGCAGCCAGAACCGGAACACTCCTTTGCTGCTGACATCGACCTGGTCGGGCCACGCTCGTTTCACCAGCTGGTCAGCACCGCCCGAACCCGAGGCGGCCACAACAGGCTTTACAGCTGGCTGAGCCAGACCCATCCGTCGCTACGCGAAGCGCGGGGGCGGCAGGAGCTCGTCCAGGAGTTGCTGCCCCACACCATCTTGCGCCAGCGTCTGGCTCTGGCCGCCGATCTGGTGGCAGATGAAACGGGCCATTGGGATACCGAGGCGCTCCTGGCCTGGGCCGAGGCCGGCGCCGACACGCAGCGTTACCGCAGCTGGCTCATCGCTTCCATCAGCCTGGCCAGCCTGAATCTGGCTCTGTTCATCGCCAATGTCGCTTTCGGGGCGCCGCGTATCTGGCCAGCCGTTTTCCTGGTCTACCTGGTTGTCACCTTCTCCCAGAGCCGGCTGATCGCCGAAGTTTTTACCGAAGCGACAGCACTACAAGACGCTTTTCGCCAGCTTACAGCCATCTTCGCTACCCTGGAGAAGTTCCGGTACCATCGCGCCACCCATCTGGCTGATTTGTGCCAGCCCTTTCAGACCAGCGGCCAGCGCCCCTCAGATTATTTGCGCCGGGTCGCCGGCGTGGTCAGCGCCACGGCCATTCGCAACAACCCGCTGCTCTGGATGATGGTGAATGCCGCCGTTCCCTGGGATTTCTTCTTCGCCTACCGGCTGGCGGTGGTCAAAAATGAGGTCGCCGTCGAACTGCCCGATTGGCTGGACCGCTATTATGAACTGGAAGCGTATGCTTCCCTGGCGGAATACGCTTATCTCAATCCCGGCTACATCTGGCCGGAGCTGGTCGATGGCGCCGAACCCAGGCTAGAAGCAGTCGCCATAGGCCATCCGCTCATCCCGGCCGAGCAGCGCGTACCAAACGACCTGGCGTTGCAGGGTGAAGGCGCCATGTTGCTCATCACCGGCTCCAATATGGCCGGCAAGAGCACCTTCCTGCGCACTATTGGCCTGAATCTTGTCGTGGCTTTGGCCGGCGGGCCGGTAGCTGGTCAGGCGTTCCGGGCCGCGCCGATGCGGCTGTTTAGCAGCATCCGCGTCACCGATTCCGTGACCGATGGCATCTCCTACTTCTACGCTGAAGTGCGGCGCCTGCGAGCCCTACTGGACGCCATCGACGACGACCAGCCACTGTTCTTCCTCATTGACGAAATCTTCCGCGGTACCAACAACGAGGAGCGCCGGTTGGGCAGCGAGGCGCTAATCCGCGCCCTGAGCCGTTCCAGCGCCAGCGGCCTCATCTCCACCCATGACCTGGGGCTGGTCGGGCTGGCTGACGAGATTCCGACGCTGCAGAACTTCCATTTTCGGGATGAAATCGAGGGTGACCGGATGCTCTTTGACTACAGGCTGCGCCCGGGCCCCAGCCCCACCACCAATGCGCTGCACATCATGCGCACGGCCGGTTTGCCGGTGCCGGAACGGACCGGCCGGTGATACGACCTATTTACCATTAACACCTCCTGTTGTTTATGTAACCATAACCGTTGTCTTTCACGCCCTCTCACCTGACGCTGGCGCGGAAGATTGTTATAATCAGGGTTGCCGGGGCTAGCAGCAGGATTCCGAGCCAACCCTGAAGCCAGGAGCATCAACGTTAATGAGCAGCCAGAAACCGAGTTGGATCGGCCAGACCCTGGCCGGGCGCTACAAGATTGAAACATTGCTGGGCCAGGGTGGTATGTCAGCCGTCTACAAAGCGACAGACCCAAACCTGCGCCGCACCGTCGCTATCAAACTGATTCACCCCCACCTCGCTTCTGATGAAGACTTCGTCCGCCGCTTTGAAGAAGAAGCCGCCGCCGTCGCCAGCTTGCGCCACGCCAACATCATTCAGGTTTACGATTTTTCCCATGACGGCGACACCTATTACATGGTGCTTGAGTATCTGCCGGGCGAATCGCTGGATCAACGGTTAATCAAGCTCAACAACCGCTCCGAGCGTCTGGATGTTCTCAAATCAGCCGAGTTTATGCACTCGCTCTGCAGCGCCGTCGCCTACGCCCATGATGAGGGCATGATCCACCGCGACCTCAAACCGGCCAACGTGATGATCACGCCCAACGAACAGGTCGTGCTGATGGACTTCGGCATCGCCAAAATCATGGGCGGTGAGAGCCACACCGCTACGGGAGCGCTCGTCGGGACCATTGTTTACATGTCGCCGGAGCAGATTCGTGGCGAAGCAGCCGGCCCCTCTTCCGATATTTACGCGCTCGGTATCATCCTGTACGAAATGGTCACCGGCCGGCGCCCCTTCCAGGGCGAAAACACGGCCGCCACCATGATGGCGCATCTCAACGAGCCCATCCCGGACGCCCGCCAATACAATCCCAGCACGCCCAACGAGATCATCGCGATTATCGAGAAGGCGCTGGCCAAAAACCCGGGCAGCCGCTATCAGACGGCCCACGAAATGGCCCATGATTTGCGCCAATTCCTGGGCATCAGTTCCCAGGTACAGAGCGGCATTCGCTCAGGCGCTAACCCCACTGTGATGCTGCACCCGGAAACAGAAGTGGTCCAGCCAGGCTTTGTTCCGGTCAGACCAGGGCCAGCGAGTTCACAGGTCAGTTCTGGCGTATCCCAGGCTGATTCTGGCATCAAGCAGACCGATTCCGCCATCCGCAGCAGCGGCAAAGGCACCCGCGTTCTCAGCGGTTTAGGGCTTGTGTTCTTGATTCTGGTTATTGGTGGTTGCGCCGGCATTTTTTTCCTGAGCAGCCAGTTGAGCATTTTCGGGGAAGATGCGTCGCCGACGCCGGCCATAGCCGCCATCACCGACACCCCGGCCCCGACTGAGGCGCCCACCGAGGAACCCGCCACAGACACGCCGGTGCCGACCGCAGAGGATACGGCCACCGCGCCGGCGGCTGACGCCACGGAACCACCAGCCGCGCCCACTGAGGATACGACGCCCCAGGCCACGGCTACGCGACGCCCGACCCAGCCGCCCCCCACTGCCGTTCCCTTTCAGGGCGTCCAACTGACTAATATTCGTGAAGAAGATGGCAATTATGTGATTGACTATCGCATTGTCGGCTTTGCCGTTGCCCCCATTGGCGTCCATCTACACTTCTATTTCAACAACATCACGGAAAATGATGCCGGTATCGGCGGCACGGGACCGTACATTGAGTATGATGGCCTGCCGCCTTTTGTTTATGAAGCCCCGGATGAGACTCCGTTTGGGGCAACCCAGGTCTGCGCCGTGATGGCCGGTCGTCTTCATCAGATTCGGCCAGGCAGCAGCAGTTGTATTGATATACCTTGACGTTCGCAACAACCGCCGTCACCAGCCTGCAACGTCGCTGGTTGGTGGCTCTGATCCTCTATCTCCTTGTCACAGGGGCTGTTTACCTATACCTGGCTGAGCGCTGGGTACCGGCCGGTCGCTGGCTTACGCTCGCCATCCTTCTGGGCGGCCTGAATCTGGCCAACCTCTGGTGGCGGCTGCCGCTCAACCGCCGGGCGGAAAGCGGCGAGCTGCTGGCCGGCCTGGGTGCAGGCAATTGGCTGACACTCAGCCGGGGTATCGCCATCAGCCTGACAGGCGCCTTTCTGGTGGCAGACCGACCGGCCGGCAGCCTGGCCTGGCTCCCCGTCCTCTTCTACACCGCCGCAGACATCGCCGATTATTTTGATGGTTACCTGGCCCGCCGCGCCAATCACGCCACCCAATTAGGTGAATACCTGGACGTCAGTTACGATGGTCTGGGCATGTTGCTGGTCAGCCTGCTGGCGGTTCGTTTTGGCCAGCTGCCGGCCTGGTATTTGCTCCTGGGTCTGGCCCGTTACCTCTTTCTGATTGGCATTTGGCTGCGACAAAAACTGGGCTGGCCCGTATATCCCATGCATGGCAGCGTCCACCGGCGCGTTTTCGCCGGTTTCCAGATGGGTTTTATGAGCGTCGTCCTCTGGCCAATTGTGCCGCCTTTGCCGGCTACCATCGCCGGTACCATATTTGCCCTCCCCACCGCCCTGGGCTTCCTGCGCGACTGGTTCATCACTGCGGGCACCTTTGCCGCTGACAATCGCACCTACCGCCGAGTGCAGCAGTTTCTCTACTTTCACAGCACCAGCTGGCTGCCGCTTCTGCTGCGGCTCACCTGTGTCCTGGCCCTGATCTGGGTGTTCTGGCGAGCCGCGCCTATCTGGCAGCCAGCGAGCTGGGTCGAGCTGTTTACCGGCTGGGGGCTGCCATTGCCGGCGCTCTGGGCCACACTCTGCGCCTTGCTGGGCCTTGTAGCCCTGTTCTCCCAGCTCCTGGGCGCGATGACGCGCGTCTGGTCGCTCTTCTACCTCTTTCCCATCGGCTTTGATCTGCTGGCCACGGGCCAGAGCTGGCTTCACCTGGTCGCCATCGCTGCCACCTGCGCCCTGATGATTCTCGGGCCGGGCTGGCTGGCGTTATGGCGGCCTGAGTTGCCCTATATTTTGCGCCGGGCTGGTGAAAGCGAGCCGTCCGCGTGAAAAACAAACGTCTCTGGTGGCTGCTGTTCTGGTTTGTGGCCATCTTTCTGGTCGTCTGGGCGCTGAGTGCGGTGCCGCTGAGCGAGACGGTCGCTCTGTTGTTGAAGCTGCGGCCTGCCGATTTGCTCATCTGGTTATTGATGAACCTGGTGGTCGTGGTGACGATGACCGGCCGGTGGTGGTACGTCCTCGAAGGCATGGGCTACAAACTTCCCCTCGCCAAGCTGACCACCTACCGCCTGGCCGCCTACGGCGTCAGCTACTTCACGCCGGGCCCCCAGTTCGGCGGTGAACCATTTCTCGTCTTCCCGGTACAGCAACGTCACGATGTGCCCACAACCACCGCTATCGCCGCTGTCTCCGTAGAAAAAGCCCTTGAGCTGCTGGTCAATTTTCTCTTTCTGGCCACCGGGCTGTTGATTTCTCTGCTCGGCCAGGGCGAAAAAGGGGCATTGACTTATGGGCTGATCCCGCTGGTCATCGGCCTGATTTCGGTGCCCGTCACCTTCCTCTGGCTGTTCTGGCGGGGTCAGCAGCCGATCTCCCGCCTGCTGCGTTGGTTACAGGGCCGCATTAGCCGTCTGCGCCTGGGCAAAACATTGGCCCGGATTGAAGAGGTTGAAGACGGCATTACCGCTTTCTGTCGCCATGCGCCCCGCGCCATGCGGCTGGCATTGTTGGGTTCCTTTATCAATTGGAGTCTGATGCTGCTGGAATACTGGTTTCTCTACTACATCCTCGGCACGCCGCTGACGCCGCTGATGCTGGCCACCGCCTACACCGCTGCCCGGCTCGCCTTCCTCGTCCCCACGCCCGGCGCTCTGGGCGCCCTCGAGGCCAGCCAGGTCGCCGCCACAAGCTTGATGGGGCTCGACCCGGCCCTCGGCTTCAGCACCGCCCTCCTCATCCGCCTCCGCGACATCCTCATTGGCGTGGTCGGCCTGCTTTATGCTCGCCAGCTGGGGAAGAATGATGATCGGGAAAGGCGGTCGTTGTTTTAGCTATTAGCTATTAGCTATTAGCTGTTAGCTGTTAGTACGGGGCGTTGCCCCTTTCGGTGGTCAGTGAACAGAAACGTGGCGCTTTAGGGCCTCGGTGCTCGCGGCGCCCTACGTATCAGCCAATCCAATACACCCGTATCGTTGGCCCATCATGCAACCTCGATGGGCTAATCTCCTGCAACAGTTCGCCCTCCCGAAATAGCGCTCGATAAAACGCGGCCTCAACCGCAAAACGCTCCGGGTCACTCAGGTAGCGGTCATACATCTCGCTGCTGACGACCACGTAGGCATAACCTCTAGCCCGAAGGCCGGCCAGATCTTCGCCCACATTCCCCAGGGCAAAGGCGCGCATAAAGCCGTAGCCGCTCATGTCATCGATGCTGTACTCTTCGTAGGCGATGTTGGCGTGTTGGGGGATGTGATTGACCACCCAGTCACGGGCCAGTACGCGGGTGCTGCCCGCCGCCAGGCTGCGGTTTGTCTGCACCATAACCATTATGGCGGGCAGCAGTGCCAGACCGGTCAGCACCCAGACCGGCCCGGGCCGCAATCGGCCGGTCCCGCCCCATCTCGCCACCAACCGATCGCTCGCCTCGACCAGGCCCAGCCCAGCGCACAGCGCCAGAACAGGCAGCACAGGTAACAGCCAGCGTGCCTGGTGCAGAGCCAGCCAGCTGATGCACAGGACAAACAGCAGCAGAAAGCCCAACAACCACAAAGGCTCAGCGCGGCGCCGGTAGACGGCCCAGCTCACACCAAACAGGCCAATAGCCAGTTGCCAGATGGAAAGATTAGCCGGCAAAGCCACCCCGAGATACCAGAGAAAATTACCGGCCGGTCCCAAACCATCCGCCCCCGGATGCACCGTCCGCGCCTCAAACAAAAGCACCCTCATCGTCGTCGGGAAATCAAGGTAGAAATAGGGATGGACGAGGCCGAGGCCGGCGGCAGCCAGGAGCAACAGCAGCGCTAGCTCTCCTAACGGACGCCTGGCTACCCAGTCAGGGCTGCGCCCTTGCCAGGCTCGCAAGCAGATGAGACCGGCCGGTAAGGCCAGCAACGTCGCCAGGTAATATTTACTGGCGATCGCCATACCGATCACCAGCCCCACAACCATCAGCCGCCGCCGGCTCGGTGTATCCCACCAATACCAGATTGTGCTGAAGGCCAACAAGGTGAAGAAAATGGAGGCGCTGTCCGTCCGTACCAGCTTGGTTTGCAGCAGAACGCCGGGATAACTCATGAAGAGCAGAGCCGCAACCAACCCAACACGTTTATCCAGCAGACGCCGGCCCAGAGAAAACACCAGGCCCGCTGCCCCGACCGCATAAGCGCCCGCCAGCAAACGGCCCCATTGATAGAGCCACGCATCCTCAGCATAAAGCCGATCCCGCATCAACGCTGCCCGCGTAAAAAGCGCATCATTACCGGTTAGCAGCGCGTCCAGCCGGTAAATGGCTGCCAACGGATAAGTCAGCGTGGTGCCGGGGTGCCCCATGTTGGCCGCAGCCAGATTGCCGGTGGTGGCTATCTCCACGGCAATGCTGACAAAAGTCGGCTCATCAATTTCGGCAATATGGGGCAGGTCCCGGTTTATGCCCCACAACTGGATGCTTGTAGCCAGCAGCAGAACAGCCGCCAGCCAAATATGGTAGCCACCCGCACGCACCCCCTTTGCCAGCATATTCCCTCACTTGCCGCCAACATGGACTATCACCTGCCTAACGAATAGTAACCATACCCGATACGGGCCCACCGAGGTGACTAGAAGTCATCATAGAGGTCATCCATGCAGGAAACAAGGGCCAATCGAGGCAGAATGGCAAGAACCAATATCTGCCTCTAAACAAGCCCTCAGCGATATCCCAGAATTCTGGGATTCCATCTCATTGGCCCAGGCCTATAATGTTGCCAAAATATAAGAGGTGCAATCATGATTCTCCTGCGCATTGAACATCCAGTCCCTGATTTTGACGCCTGGAAGGTAGCCTTCGACAGTGACCCGGTCAACAGAAGAAAATCCGGCGTAAAGACACACCGGGTTTTGCGGCTGGTCGAGAACCCATGTTATGCTATCATCGATCTTGAGTTCGAAACTCAGGCCGAAGCAGAAGCACTCCTGAGCGCCATGCAACAGGTTTGGCAGCGTGTTGCCGGGAGTATCATGTCCAGTCCCCAGTGGCAATTCTCGGAAATCATAGAGGCCAAAGTCTACGAAAATGGCCCGAGTGCCACCTGACAAATGTGAATATCAGCATCCATAGGGGGTACCTGAATGGGCCAAATCTTTGCGGGTGCAGCAATCGCTGAAATCACGCGGCTCTGCCACAGTGGGTATGATTCGCAAACATTGCGGCAAAAAATTCTGCAACGGCTGGCCACCATCGTACCCTTCGAGTACGTCTATTTCTCTATCACTGACCCTGGCACACAACTTATCATCGATTCCGTCATGCCGGAACAGCCGCCATCATGGATGATGTCTGTCTTCGTCAATAATGAATACCTCGACGATGACTTTAACAAGTTCAGCGAGATGATGCGATTGCGTCAGCCAGTAGCGATTCTCAGTGAAGCCGCCGGGTCAGACCTGAGTCAGAGTGCGCGTTACCGCAACATGCTGCTTCCACTGAATATGAGGGATGAACTACGGGCGGTCTTCGCGACCGAAGACACCTGTTGGGGAACCCTTTGCCTGCATCGGGGTGGCTCGCTGGCAGCCTATCAGTCTGAAGAGTTTGCCATTCTAAGCCGTTTGACTCCGCACATCACAGCGGGCCTGCGCAAAGCCTTTTTGCTGGAAAAGGCTGTCTCAGATAAGCCGAATGGTCCAGCTTTGTTACTCCTCGATGACGAGTATAACCTTGTGTCGCTTTCGCCGGTGGCTGCGCAATGGCTGGAAGAAATCGCCGCTACCCAACAGGCTAAAGCACCTGGCCTACCGCTTTGTGTCCGCAGCGTGGCAGCACAGCTGCGAGCACTGGAGCTCGGTAAACTCCCCGCTGACAGAACGCCCAGTTTGCGGCTCCGCACGCGCGCCGGCGGCTGGCTAAAATTACATGCATCACGCCTTCTAAATCACACTGGCAACAGCTCGATTGTGGTGATCCTTGAAAAAGCGCTCCCAGACGAACTGTTTTCTCTCATCGCGCACGCCCATGGCTTAACACGGCGCGAAGCTGAAGTAACTCAATGTGTATTGTGGGGCTTGTCAACTGAAGAGATCGCCCGTCACCTGCATCTCTCTCAATACACGGTCCAGGATCACCTGAAAGCAATTTTTAACAAAGTTGATGTTAACAGCCGCAGGGAACTCACGGCCCGTCTTTCAGCAACGCAGATGCAGCACCCGCGAGGCTGAATGAAACTGGCCCGGCCAAGACGTCAAACCTTCTGCGGGTCCTGCTTAAGCCGATAACCAAAATAGTCCAGCTGATGAGCAACATAAAAAAGCTCGCCGGAGGCAAGTTGCTGGCGACGCCGGCCCAGCCAATCAGCAAACTCGGTTACGCCGAGTTCCGGCCGGTCCCGCAAGGCCATCTCCATCGTGTCCAATATGCAGGCCAGGAAATAGGCTTCATCATCGGGATAACCATCCGGACCAGCCAGGACGACCCAATCCGAGCTACCAGCAGCCGTCACGGCAGCGCCAGATTGGCGCAGGAGTTCGGGCAGATGGCGGCCGGTCTGGCTGTCACCGGCCGGTGCCCCCTGAAAGAGCCGCTCATCCATCGTCTGATGGTATAGCCGCTCGATTTTTTCATCCAATCCCGGCTGCACCGGCGGCTGCAGGATCGTGCCGCCATCAAAATTCAGGGTGAAGTAAAAGGCGGCTCCCGGCTTGAGCAGGGCCAGCAAGGGCGGCAATAACAGCGGCAGATCAATTAAATCCAGGAACGAATGGGCCACAATAAGGTCATATTTGCCTGGAGCCTGGCGCAGGAAATCCTGAAAAGCGGTCGCCACATAATGCAGGCGGGTGCCCTGCTGATCAGTTCCTAACCGTTCCCGAGCCAATCTCAGTAGCTCACCATCCCCATCCAGGAGAGTGTAATCAGCCCGTGTCAGCAGCCCGGCGGCCTGCAGCCGCTCCACCATCGTGCCCACGCCGGCGCCCAGTTCCAGTATCTGGCAGCCACTACTGCCGCGTAGGTAGCTATCCAGGGCTAACCACACCTGATGGTTCAAAGAGCGGTCGTCCAGCCGGCGCTTGGCCAGGAGATAGCGGGCATAGTCAATCATGGAAAGCCTCGATTGCCGCACCGGCAAATTGCCGAATCGTCGCGGCGGTCTGTGCCCAGGTCGGAAACTCACAAGCCCGCGCCGTGGCCCTGGCCGCCATCTGGCGCAAACGGCTACGATCCGCCAGCAGCTCGGCCAGGCAAGCACGCAGAGCCGGGACGTTATCCGCCGGCAGCAGATAGCCAGTCTCGCCATCGACCAGGATTTCGCCGGCCGCCCCCGCCGTCGTGGCAATCACCGGCAGACCCGCCAGCTGCGCCTCCAGGTAAACGATGCCAAAGCCCTCGTAACTTGATGGCAGCACAAAAAGATCATGTTCGGCGAGAAGCGCGCCAATTTTCTCGTTCGGCTGGCGGCCGAGGAATTCAACCCGTTCTGCCAGCCCCTTTGCCTGGGCCAACGCCCGCAATTCGCGCTCATAAGCTGGCTCAAATTCGCCGCTGCCGGCCAGCGTCAGCCGCCAATCCAGTTCTGGCAACTCGGCCAGTGCCTGGAGCAGCAGATGTTGGCCCTTGCGCCGCATCAGGTTGCCCACGGCGATGATGCGGACCGGACCGGCCGCTTCCCGCCGCTCAGGCGCCACCTGCAAATGGTCCCAGCCCGGATAGGCCACAACCCCGGCGGCACCCGGCACGATCGCCTCAACCAACCGGCGCGAATCCTGGCTGTTGTAGATAAAGCCATCCATTTGCCGCAGATAATGATTCTCCAGCGATCGGTAAATGGCCGCCTGGGGCGCCGGATGTTGTTCTGTTTGCTTCAGCAGGTGTATCAATGATAGTTGCGGATAGGGCAACTGATCCTGTAATTGGCCGCTCAACCAGACCAGCGAGGGATAACAAAGCTCATCCTGAATCAACACATCCACGGGTAGCTCACGCAGCCGGCGGACCAGTCGGGCCGAAAAGTTATCAGCCAGGTGGCGCCAGTAACCGCGCCAGGGCAGGCTCAGGATGACAACCTCATCGCCGGCCTGCCGCCAGGCTTCTACAACCTGCCGGTCATAAAAATAGCCGCCGGTCAGAATGTCCAGCGACCCATAAATTAGCAGGCCAATCCGCATGTTTAGGCCGCCTGGCGCAAATCCATCTGGTAGCGGGCCCAGGCGATCTCGTTTTCCCAGATCTGGACGGCCATGCTGGTCAGGGTCTCGGCCTTGATGCGCTCAGCCAGCCCCTCGCAAAAGATGCGACAAAAATGCTCAATGCTGGGATTTAGGCCCGCAAATTCCGGCAGCTCGTTTAGTGTCTTGTCCTTGTAGTAGGCCACCAGCGCGTTCAGGTTATTCTCAATGTCGATGATATCTACCAGGTAACCATGCTTGTCCAGCCGGTCGCCATGTAGCTGCACTTCAACGTAATAATGATGGGAATGCCAATTATTCTCTGGCCCCCAATCCCCGCCAATCAAAAAATGCTGGCCAACAAAGTCACGTTTTACGGCTACGGTGTACATTTCAGTCTGTTTCTCCTGCGTAACGAAATAAAATCTGCAAACAATCAGCGGGCGCTTGGTCCAGCAGCTGGTAGGCGCTGGCGGCGTCACTTAACGGAAAACGATGGCTGATCAGCCGGGCCGGCTGCTGGCGCCGGATCATCTCCCAGGCCAACTCCAGGCGGCGTCTCTTGTCCCACCGGCCGGTCCAGATCGGCTTCAACTCACTCACCTGGCTGCTGATCAGCTCCATATGGCTGCGATGAAAACGGCCGCCCAGGTTCAGCTCAGCCCGTTTGCTGCCGTACCAGGAACCAATCACCACCCGGCCATAGTCACCGGTAGCCGCAATGGCCTGGTCCAGGGCAGCCGGGCTGCCGGACAGTTCATAGGTTAAATCAAAGTGGGGCGCTTCCGCAGCCAACTCTGCCGGCGCCAGCGCCCGGGCGCCCGTCAACGCGGCTGACCGCTCCCGGCGAGCAGCAAAATTATCTACGGTGGTGAGCGAGGCAAGGGGTATTTGCGCCAGCAAAAGCGCCGTCAGTAGCCCGACAACGCCCTGGCCCAGTACCAGCACCTGCTCGCCAATGATGGGCCGGCCATCCATGAGGAACGAGACAGCGGTCTCCATATTGGGCAGGAAGACGGCGTCCTCAGGAGCGATACCGGCCGGTACCGGAATGACCTCAGCCGGCCGGGCCAGAAAATGGCTGGCATGGGGCTGAAAAGCAAACACCTGGCGTCCCACCCAATCGTCAGACAACGCCGCGCCGCGGGCCATCACCTGGCCCACAGCGGCATAACCATATGCCAACGGGTATTGTGGCCCGCCGGATAGGGCGGCAATATTGGCATCCAGGGATAAATCAGTGGGTAGTTCGCCCCGGTAAACCAGCATTTCGGTGCCGGGGCTGATGGCGGAATGGCTGACTGCGACCAGAAGCTGGTCGGGTGCAGGCGACGGCAGTTCCAGAGGCAGGGTTTGCACCTGCCGAACGCCAGTGAATAGCAATTTCCGGCCGGTCATCAGGCCGTCATCTCACCATTCTCACGCCGCCCCCAGGCAACGTCGCCCACCAAAACCATATCCTGCCCCAGCCGGTGTACCGAGGAATTTTGCAGGCTGGGCAAGCCATGTCCATTGAGCCGCTTCAAGCTCCCCACCGCATTCAAGCCGCCCACAAACATCGGCGCCACGGTGATGATCACCCGGTCTACCAGCCGTTGCAGCAAGAACTCGGTGATGACGCAGGCGCCACCTTCAACCATGATCCGCTCAACCCCTTTGGCATACAGGGCCGTCATGAGATGGGGCAGCGAGACTTTGCCTTCCGCATCCGCAGGTAATTCAAAAATGGTCGCGCCCAGCGCTTCCAGCGCCGCCTTGCGCTCCGGGTCAGCCGGCCCCACCGTCGCAATCCAGGGTTTGTGGGCGGGATGGCGCCAGAGCTTCGCTTCCAGTGGGAAGCGCAGATTGCTATCG
>JACKBM010000063.1 GCA_020634575.1 Ardenticatenales bacterium
GCCCGCAAGGTAAACACGGTCACCTCAGGCCGCACATTGAAGCGGATTTGCCACAGATGCCCCAACGCCCGGTTGATGTAGAGCTGGCGCCCGTCGCCCAGGTCGATGTGGCCGGCCGTGTAGCGCTTGTTACGCACGGGCAGAACCGGCGGCGGCAGGAAGGGGGGCTTCACCTGGCCACCGTGGGTGTGGCCGCTCAGGATCCAGCCCTCGTAGCCTGCCCAGATGGGCTCATCCACCACATCCGGGTTGTGGCAGAGGACGAGGTTGGCCGCGTTTGCGTCCAGTTTGGCCAGGGCTTCGGCTGGATTGTAGTTGGGGCTCCAGAAATCATCCAATCCGGTAATGTTCAGCCCTGCCACAGTCGCCGTCTCATTGCGCAACGTGCGGATGCCGTGGTTGGCCAGCCGGCTGACAACGGCATCCGCTACGTCCAGCTGCGACCAGCCGTGGCCATAATCGTGGTTGCCGAGAATGGCGAAGCTGCCCAACGTGCCCTGGGGCGCTGAGGCCAGCGCCTCCTCCAGTTGCTCTAGCTGTTCGGCCGTTTCATAGGAGACGAAATCGCCTGTGTACAGGACGATATCGGGTTTCAGGATGGCTGCGTCGGCCCAGACGTCAGGCAGGTAGCTCCAGTCATAGCGGTTGCCGATGTGGATATCGCTAAGCTGGAGAACGGTTTTGCCGACCAGGGCCGGCGGCAAGTGGCGGATGGGGAGGCTGCGCGGCACAAACTCTACCCATTGGGGCTCGATGTGGCGGCTGTAGACCCAGGTGCTCGCGCCGGATAAGGCGGTGGCGCCGAACGCCTGGAGGAACATGCGTCGGGTTATTTTCATGAGGTGAATGGTAATGGAGATGGAACCGGCCGGTCCACCTCCCACCACGCCAGCCACACGCACTCAGGTGCTTGCGCCGGGGCTCTCCCCTTACGACCCTACCGCGCTCACCCGTACGATAATCCCCGTAAAAAAGTCCACCACGTACATCTGGCCGTCAGGGCCAAAGGTGACGTCGACCGGGGAGCTGAGGCCGGTCAGGAAATCGCCGGCCGCCGCGGCGCCGGGGGTGAGGTGGACCACTTTTTGCGCCCCGGCAAAGGCGCTCCAGAGCGTCACAAAGACGCTGTCATAGTAGCCGGCCCAGCTATCACCCAGATAAACGGCCACGCCGGTTGGCGAGCTATGCGGCACAAATTCGTAGGTAGGCGGCAGGACCTCAACATCGGCCGGGGGCTTGAAGCAGAGGCCGCAATCGTACCAGGGGTAGCCGTGCTCGGCGCCGGGGACGACCAGGTGGAGCTCATCCGGCGCATTCCAGCCATCCTGGGCGTCCGGGGCGTTGTCGCTGGCAAAGAGGCGGCCCTGGCTGTCCCAGGCGTGATCGTAGCTGTTGCGCAGCCCGTGGGCGTACGGTTCCATCTCGCTGCCATCCGGCGCGAAGCGGAGGATCGTGGCTTCGATGGGCCACAGTTCGTCCTGGATGGCGGTGTCCAGCACCTCGCCGTGGTCGGCGCGGGCGCCGATGCCGACGTAGCCGTAGCCATCCGGCCCGAAGCTGAGGCCGTTGGCGGCGTGGTAGCTGGTGTAGCAGCAGGGCAAGCCGGTCAGCAGCGGCACGATCTGGCCATTTTCCAGGTAGGAGACCATCGCCTCACCCTGTTCAGCGTTGACGACGCGGCTGGCGATATAGAGCCGGCCGGTGCCCGGCTGGAAGGCCAGCCCGGTGGGCACCAGCAGCCCGCTCAGGAACAGTTCCACCTGACCATCGCTATCAACGGTGAAGATTTCGCCGGCCATCGTGCCGACGTAGAGCAGCCCATCCGGCCCGGCGGTGATGACCGTGGGTAAGCCGTCGATGCGGCTGAAGTAGTTGGCCTGGAAACCGGCCGGTACCCGCAACCGCCCTTCCCAGCCGGCTGCATCGTCGTTACACGGATACCGGTCGCTGCAATCGCTGGCTGCATAGGCCGTCTGACCCAGCACAACTGGTTCGGCCGGTGTCAGATCGGCGATTTCCGGCCGGACCAATGGTGGCGTTGGGAAGCTGGTAGGTGAGGGCAGCGGCGTAAAAGTGGCGGTCGGCCCGGCGGTGGCGATGGCCACCGGCTCAGGCAGCGGCGTGGCGCTGGCCGTCGGGGCAGCCGTGGCGACGACGGTGACTGCGGCAGCCGCGCCGGCTGCATCTTGGGTGGGCCGGGGCGTGTTGGTAGCCTCCGGCGGCAGAGGCGTGGGGTCGGCCTGGCCGCCACAGGCGACCAGCAAAAGCAAGGTTAGCAAAAACCAGAATTTATTCATGTTCTCGTTCCAGCATCAGGGTGACCGGCCCATCGTTGACAATGTGGACGGCCATGTTCGCGCCAAAGCGCCCTGTTGCCACGGCAAAGCCCAGCCCCCGCAGCTGATCGGCGAAGTAATCGACCAGTGGTTCAGCCTGCTCAGGCCGGGCGGCGTTGATAAAGGAGGGGCGACGCCCTTTGCGGGCATCGCCATACAGCGTAAATTGGGAAACAACCAGCAGCGCGCCGCCCACATCGGCCAGCCCCAGGTTCATCTTGCCCTCCGGATCCTCAAAAAGGCGAATGCCGGCGATTTTCTGGGCCAGCCAATCAGCTTCCGCCTCGGTATCGCTGTGGGTGACCCCGAGCAGAATGGCAAAACCGCGGTCGATGGCCCCGACAGTTTCGCCGGCGACGACAACTTTGGCAGAAGAGACCCGTTGGAGGAGAGCGCGCATAGAAAACAACCTGATGTACGATTTGGGATTTGGGATTTACGAGGCGTCTGACACGGCGAGGGCCATTCGCGGATGGCTATCGCGTGACACCCTGATGGATATGGGCGCCATCGTAAATCTCAAATCGTAATTCGTAAATCATTATCCGCTTATGGCAAGGGCGCGGCAAACACGCCGAGATGATTGGCGACCGGCCGGAGGCGCATGGGGATGCGGGTATGAATGGGGGCATTGCTGGCCTGGTAACGACCGTTGGTTTGGGCAACAAGCGTGGTCGAGCCGCCGCCGTCGAAGTTCAGGGCGTCGGCGGCGCCGCGTTCGGCCAGGAAAGCAGCCAGCTCAGCCAGGGTGACGCCTTCGCTGTAGCGAGGCTGGCGACCATCGACCGTCAACAGCCAGAGTGTTGTGCCAGCGGCGTCCAGGGCGACGGCGGTGCGCGGCCCCAGTGCCTCATTATCGAGCGGTTCTGGCGTACCAGCCTGTAAGAGCAAAGGGAAGCTGCTCAAGCCGATTTGTGTATCCGGCGGGCAGCCAGTGGTCTGAATCGACAGCTGGATGCCGTTGATGCAGAGCGTATCCCCGGCCAGCCCATCATCGGAATAGATGATCCCGTCGGCGATGGCCAGCCCGTGGGCATCCACCGGATCGCCGGCGTGAGGGTAATAGTCGAATGGTGTGCGCGAGTGGAAGGGTGAGAAATAGCTGGCGTTGATGGCGATCTGGGCCTCGTAATCCCGGGCGAAATTGAGGACGGTCTGCGCCCGCAAATCCAGGCCGCCGCTCGGGTCCGGCGCCGTCGTGACAAAGCCGATGCCCGGTGCAGTCAGGTCAATGGTTACCAGGTGGAATAGGACCGGCCGGGGCGTTTCCCAGACGATACGTTCGTAGGTCACCCCTTGAAACCAGGCTTCGCTGACCGGCTGCCGAACCGGCCGGCGCCCAAACGTCCAGAACAGGCCAAAAGCCAGCAAAAGGGCAACGCTAATCAGGGTGATACGGAGCCAGCGCTTACGCATGGGCATAGGGATGTACGATTTGGGATTGACGATACTTCGCTGCGCTCGGCACAGCGTTTACGATGGCGCCTGAGACGACGGGGATGCTGCGGGGACGGCCATCGCGTGACACTCTGATGGTGATGGGCGCCATCGTAAATCCCAAATCGTAAATCGTAAATCCTTACAGAATGCCCACCTGGCTATGGTCGCCCAGGGTCAGTTTATGGGCCTTCGGCTTGATGGGTGAGCGGCTGACGGTCACGTGGCGGCCGATCAGGCTGTCCTGCACCCGTTCGCCGCGCAGGTCGCGGATGACGGTATGCTCCAGAACCATCGAATGTTCGATCTCACTGTTTTCAACGGTGACATTGTGATAGATGCTGGTAAAAGGGCCAACATAGCTGTTCACGATACGGCTGTTCTCGCCAATGATTGCCGGACCGCGAATCACGCTGTTGATGATCTCCGCACCCCGTTCGATGGTGACGCGCCGGCCGACCTTGCTGTCCCGGTCAACATAGCCTTCAATCTGGTAATCCAGCTCCTCCAGGACGAGGTCATTGGCTTCCAGCATATCGTCGGGCCGGCCGGTGTCGATCCACCAGCCCCGGTGCACATACGGCCGCACAATCAGGTTTTGATTGACGAGCCATTGAATGGCGTCGGTAATCTCCAGCTCACCGCGGAAGGAGGGGGTGATGCTGTTGACCGCTTTCATCACATTGTTGTCAAACATGTAGATGCCGACGAGGGCCAGGTCGCTCGGCGGATTTTTCGGCTTCTCGACCAGGCGGATGATGTTGCCGTCGCTGTCCAGCTCGACCACGCCGTATTGCTGCGGGTTCTCGATGCGGGTGAGGACGATCTGGGCGTTCCACTGGCCGGCCTCGAAATCCTGCACCAGGTTCTGGATGCCACCTTCAATGACGTTATCGCCCAGGTACATAACAAACTTGTCATCGCCCAGGAAGTCAGACGACACCTTTACTGCATGGGCCAGGCCCAGCGGTTCATCTTGCTGGATGTAGCTGATTTTGATGCCCCAGCGGCCGCCACGACCTACTGCCTCGCGGATTTCAGGACCCGTCTTGCCGACGACGATGCCGATTTCGCTAATGCCGGCCGCGATGATCGACTCGATCACGCGGAAAAGGATCGGTTTATTGGCCACCGGGATGAGCTGTTTGGCCTTGGTGTAAGTGAGCGGGTACAGGCGGGAGCCGGTGCCCCCACTCAGGATGAGCGCTTTCATGGCATATCTCCGTTACGCATTAATTTGGCGCCAATCGCGGCGCTGGCGCAGAGATTTTAGGAGATGGTGCCGTAAAAATCCAACTGTCAGCGGCAAAAATGAGCAGACGTGGGGAAAACGTGGCTTTGCGGTATTGGGCTTGTTCAGCGCTCGACGTGATAGAGAGAGAAGCCACCCGTTTCGTGAATCAACTCACCATGTTCGGCCAGGTAGCCAGACACGACCAGCTCCAACCGTTCCCAGCCGGCCTGGCGGGTGGGTTCGGGTGCATAGAAATCCTGAAAATATCTGATCCCCTCCCAGCTCACCAACAGGTAATCAAACTCCTGTTGCGTTGCCAGGAAGCCCTCGAGATCACCGGCTACGGCCGGGTAGAGATCTAGCCGTTCGCAGCGTACTGGGGCACAGTAGAAGGTGCGCGGTTCCGGCCGGATAAAGCCGACCATCGCCTCCGGTTCCACCAGGTCGCGGATAGCCAGCATCATGTCGTAGTAACCGCTGGCAGTGCCGCTATTCAGATTTTGCGCCAGGTATTCATCCCGTCCCTGAAAGCCCAGAACGTATGGGAGCGGATCATAGAAGGTGAGCCAATCCAGGTAGAAAATCGCCTGAATAGCCAGCACCAGGACCATGATGACCCGCCAGAAGCCGGAGAGGGTGAACCAGCTTGTATCCAATTCTGGCATCCGGCCGAGCGTGTAGGCTGCCAGCAGACTGAAGAGCGGGAATGCCAGCATGAGATGGCGCGTCTGGTAGTAATTCTGGGGAATGAGAATCCAGCCGGCCAGTTCCAGGCCGGCAAATAGCAGCAGGAACTGGACGACGCGCGGTTTGCGGGGGAGAAAGATGAGGATCGGGATGAGAATGAGAAAGAGCGGCGTGATCCGACCATCAAAAATCTGCAGCCCCTGCTGGCCCAGTACGGTCATTTCAAAGGGTAAACGGAGATAGCCCACGAACTTGCCCAGGAGGTCGACGTCGGCTGCCGGGGTGGGCAGGGCGTCGTTGACCCGAGTGAGGGTGGTGATACCGGCCGGTCGCAGCCACCGCTCCAGCCAGAGCCAGACACCACAGAGCAAGCCGCCGCTCACCAGACTCAGCACGAGGCCCGGCAGCTGGGCTCGCCAATGCTCCCGGCGCCACCAGAGCACCAGCCCAACGCCAGTCAGGAGGGGCAGCAGTAGAAAGAGCCCATTGATCTTGCTGCCGAACGTCATGGCGGCAAAGAGGGCGCTCAGGATCAGCCAGCCTCGTGAGTCGTTTGTCTCATCTTCAGCCCAGCGCAGGAAGCTGAGCGTGGCCAGCAAGGCAAACCAGGCCGTTGGCATGTCGGCATACGGCCAGGCCGCCGTCAAAAAATAAACTTCGACAGCCGACAAAATCACTATGGCCAGCAGCGCTGTGGCCCGGTCGAAATAATGGCGGGCCACTGCCCAGACCGCCACCAGCGAGAGCAGCGCCTGGCTGTAGCTGATTAGCTGCGGCAAACTGTCGCCGCCCAGGGCGAATCCCCAGATGAAGTAGAGGTGGCCGGCCAGGGGGCGCTGAAAAACGCTGGTCTGTAGCAGGGTGCCGCTGCGCAACGCCTCACGGACCAGAACCAGGTGCGTTGACAAACCGTCCCAGCCAACCGGCGGCGCCAGGGCCAACAACAGACCAACGCTGATGTTGACTGCCAGCGCGGCGATGTAGATTTTTTCCCAGGTAGTCCAGGGTAGGGGCGCTGGCAGGCGCATAGCCGGGGCCGGTTGCCGCCGCCGCCAGAGCCAGACGCCTGTGCCGCCGGCACCGGCCAATCCCAGCAACCAGAAAAGACCGCTGTTCAGGGCGCCCATGAGGCTGAGGAGCAAAATGAGCAAGCTCAGCACCAACTGGCCCAGCCCGAGGTTGGTGACCAGTTGCTCCGCTTTGTTCACAAAATCAAGTTTGAGGCGTCGCGTCAGGACGGCGCCCACGCCATAACTGGTCAGCCCAATCAAGCCCAGCGCTACAGCTTGCCAGAGGATCCGAATAACCGCGAATGCGGCCAGTACCAGGCGGGCCTGCTGGCCCCAGTAGTAGGCGGCCAGAATGGCGAATAGCCAGAGCAGGCAGAGCGGCAGGATTGCTGATTTTAGCCGTCGGGTCATGGTCCCATTGTAACCTAATCAGGGCGCCAGCCGGGTGGGGTAGGGCCTGGGAAATAGGTCCCTGATCAAGGTTTTGCTAGACGCCTGGCCCCTGTTTTGCGGCTGTTGCCGGATTTGGGCAGGGAGCGTACGCTTGTATCAACCATGCTTCAATGGAGGAAGATTATGCCAGATGTGACACTTTTTGATGGCACCGTGCTACCGGCGATCGGTTTGGGAACCTGGGCGATGGGGGGTGAGCACCAACCAGATTATAGCCAGGACAGCCGGGCGCTCGCCGCTATCGAAGCCGCGCTGGCGATGGGCTACAGCCACATCGATACGGCCGAGATGTATGCCAATGGGCATACGGAAGAACTGGTGGGTCAGGCTATCAAACGTTTTTCCCGGGATCAGCTATTCATCACCACCAAGGTGCGCCCGCCGAACCTGAGCTATGAGAAGACGCTGCGCGCTGTCGATGGCTCCCTGCGCCGCTTAGGTGTGGAGATTATCGACCTTTTTCTGATCCACTGGCGCGACAGTACGCCGCTGGCAGAGACATTTCGAGCGCTGAATGAGGCGGTCAGGGCTGGTAAGATCCGTTACCTGGGTGTGAGCAATTTCAGCGTGGCGGAGATGGCGGAATCCCAGGCGCTGAGCGAGACGCCGATTGTTACCAACCAGGTACCCTACAGCGTTACCACGCGCCGTTATGCTGAAAATGGGGTGCTGGCATATTGCCAGGCGAACAACATTGTCCTGACGGCGTATTCGCCGGTTGAAGTGGGGCGATTGCCGGTGAAAGATGCCCTGGCGGAGGTGGCGGCGGCGCATGAGGCGACCCCGTATCAGATCGCCCTGGCCTGGCTGGTGCAGCAGCCCATGGTCATCACCATCCCCATGTCCCACAATCCCGATCACCTGCGCCACAACCTGGATGCGGCGACTATCCAGCTCACCCCGGCCGAAATGGAGCGCCTCAACGAGCTGGGATAGGCGTTTTTTGCCGCAGATTACGCAGATTAGGGGATTTTTACGTTCGCGATTCCCAGTTAGTGCGCGAACACAACATCCTGTCAATCTGCGTAATCTGCGGCAAAAAACCTCTTTACTTCGGCCGCCTTGGGATGAGAACCAGCCATCCGGCCGGAGGCGCAGCTCGCGGCTGGCTTCTTCTGAGGCTTCGGCCATGAGCTGGCGTAACATGTCCACTTTGCTGGCTGGGGTGTTCATCCGTTGGGTCCAGCGGTCCAACTGGAGGTCGAGGTGCCATTGGGTGACCTGGTCGATGCGGAAGCCAGCCGCTGCCAGCAACGTTTTCCATTCCGAGAGGCGATGGTCGCGGACGTGGGAGGGGTCGCGCAGGTATTCGAGCGTTTGCAGGAAGGTGTCGACGGCGAGATCTTCGGGGGCGATGATGTCGCAGAGGAGGAAGCGACCGGCCGGTCTTAACACCCGCCGGCATTCTGCCAGCGCCTGGCGCAGAAACAACCAGTGGTGGGCGCTGTAACGGCTGGCGACAAGGTCGAAGGTGCCATCCGGAAACGGCATATTGGCGACATCTCCCTGTTCGGTGCGAATATTTTCCAGCCCCTTCTCGGCAGCCAACTGTTCAACCTGGCTCAGCATCGCCGCCGTCAGGTCAAAGGCAGACCACCTCCTGCAGGCCGGCGCCAGAGCAATGCTGGTGTGACCGGCGCCGCAGCCGGCGTCCAGCGCGTAAGGTGTACCCAGCTCGGCTGCCAGCGCCCGTATCCGATCTAGCTCCGCCCCCTGGGCGTGCACCACGCTGGTCCGGTAATTGGCGGCCACCTGGCCAAACTGATCCTGAATTGAGCGACTGCTATCTTTCATCAAATCCTCCAAAATGGTTGAGGGGTACCGGACCCGTCGGGTCCTGCACCCGACGGGTCCGGTACCCCTCACGGGAAGCGGCCGGGGTTGAGCGGGCGGGTTAGCGCGTAAACCACGCCGCGGATGTCGGCGATTTCGGCGCCGGTCGCGAGGCGGGGCGGGCCGCCGAACTGGATGACTGCTGGCACGATCTCCAGCTGCCGGACGCCGTCCGCATCCAGCCAGACGTTTAAAATGGCTGTGCGTGGGTCGCCGTCGATCTCAAAGGCGAAGTTGCCCAGGCCGTAGACGATGACGCCAGCCCCGTAATATTCAATTCCCTGCAAAATATGAGCGTGATGGCCCACCACCAGCGCCGCCCCGGCGTCGATGGCTGCGTGGCTGATTGCCTGCTGCGGCGGGCTGGGGTTGGCCTGGTACTCATAGCCGCTGTGCAGCACCACGATGACATGATCCACCTGGTCCCGCACCGCCGCCACATCAGCGGCGACAACCTCGGGCGTGCCCCAGGCCAGCCCAGGCGTCGTTGGTGTGGCGTCCCAGAGCTGTGTATCGAAGCCAGATACCTCGACTGGCACATTGACGTACGCCAGGAACGCAAGGCGTAGGCCATTTTGCTCGACGATGTAGGGGGCATGGGCGGCCGCCCGGTCGGCGCCGGCACCAATGGGGACAACGCCCTGGGCCTGGAGCAGGCCAATTCCCTGCAGCAGGCTTTCCGGACCGTAATCCATGCCGTGGTTGTTGGCCAATGAGACGATGTCAAAGCCGGCGCGGGCGACTGCCTCAGCGGCCGCAGGCGGCGCCTGGAAGGTGTAGCGCTTGGGCGCCGGCGCGCCGGTGTCGCCCAGGGCAGACTCCAGGTTGCCGATAGTCAGATCCGCCGCCGCCAGGATGTCACGAACGCCGGCGAAAGGGTAATCCAGGTTGTTTTGCACGCTGATAGCGTAGCCGAGGGCCCGATCCAGCATCAGGTCACCAGTGAAAGCGAGGTGGAGCAGGGGCTCATCACTCAGAAGCTGTGGCAGAAGGGCTGCCAGTTCGGTAGCCAGGTCCAGGTGGGCGGGATCGCTCAGGAGATAGTACGGCTGTTGCACGGGATAGGCTGGGTCGTCCGGTAGGAGGCCGGTGACGCGCAGCGCTTTGGCCGTGGGTGACATCCCGGCCCAGGGCTGGATGGTGACGCGCCCGTCCAAACCGGCCAGAATCTGCTCGAGGCCGGTCTGGGAAACGCCTTCGAGGGGGAGGGTGAAGGGGACGGTGAGGGCCAGCGGTTGTTGACCGGCCGGTAAACCCGCCGCCCCCGCCTCACCCGCTACCAGCGCCATCGTCACCTGGCCCGCTGCCCAAGCCGCGTCTGGCGCGGCCACAAAGCTGACGCCCCATTGGGCGCGGGCACCCATCTCGGCCAGGATGGCCAACAGGCGCCCTTCGCGGCTGGCCAGTGCCTCGGGCAGGGCCAACGTGACTGGCGGCAGGGGGGTGGCGGTGGCGGTAGGCAAAACAGTTGCCGTTGGCGCGACTGCCGGCAGGGGCAAAGCGGTAGCTGTTGCCTCGGCTACCGCTGTCGGGCTCGCGGTGGGGGCGACGGGGCTAACGGCTGCCATGGTGGCCGTTGCGGTTGGCGGGACGGAACTGCGGGCGGTCTGGCAGGCAGCCAGCAAGAGCAGCGGCAGCAAACGCCACAGTTTAGGAATGCGCATCGGGTATGCAGGGGGCCGGGTATTGGCTCAGCAGATAGTCGGTCAGGAAGGTGCCATTTTCGTACAGCATAGTCGCCAATTCTATGCCGACATAACGGAAATGCCACGGTTCGTAGTAGAAGCCGGTCAGCGCAAACGCCTCGCGCGGGTAGCTCAACGTGAAGCCGTACTGGTGGGCGTTGGCCGCCAGCCAGATCCCTTCACTGGTCTGGTAAAAGTAGGTGTGGAACTGGATTTCCGGTTCGCCGACGATACCCGGCAACTCCGGTGAGCTGAAATCGATGGTTGTGCCGAGCTGGTGTTCGCTGAAACCGGGTGGCGCGCTCAGGATGCTGGCCGTCTCCGGGTTGTTGGTCAGCCATTTCTGGTAGGCGATGGCCTGGGAAGCGTAGCTGCGGTAGCCGGAGATGATCAACGGTTGCAGGCCGGCCGCTTCCATGGCGGCGATCATTGCCTGGAGCGGCGCCAGCACCGGCTCGCGGACGCTGGTCGGGTAACCCAGGGTGATGGTGTCGCTGAAAACGGGATTGATCGAGACCAGGTCAGCCGGTTCATAGGTTCGGTTCAGGCCGTAGGTGAGGGTGACGATGGTCAGCAGATCATCGGCCGGGACGCGGGCGGAACAGGGGCCGATGGGGGTTGGTGTGGGTGTCACCGTGGGTGTGGCGGTCGCCGTTGCGGTTGGCGAAGCGGTGGCTGTGGGTAGTGGGGTGAGCGTGGGTGGGGGACCGGCCGGTTCCTCCGTTAGCGTCGCTTCTGGTTCGATGGCCGGGCTCGCGGTGGCGGTGTGGGTCGCGGCGGCTGTGGCCGTCAGCGTGACTGGCGCCGCCGTCGCACGGATAGCCACCGCCTCTACGGCGCCATCGGACCCACAACCCAGCAACAGGCCGCTCAAAAGCAGCCAACCGAGCAACAGTCTTCGCATAATCAATCAGATTGGGCCTGGCCCCAACCACCGCCGCCTGGTGTCTCCAGCTGAATCGTGTCACCGGCCTCGACCGGCAGGGTGATTTTGCCGGGTAGCTCCGTGGCCTTGCCGGCCCGGATCAGCTGGTTGCGCCCGCGTGCACCCGGCTGACCGCCCTTGAGCCCATACGGCTGCGTCTCGCGCCGCTCGCTCATGATGGTGGCGGTCACTGGGGCGAGGAATTGGACGGCGCGGATCAGGCCGTCACCGCCGGGGTGCTGCCCCTGGCCGCCGGAGCCACGGCGCAGGTTGTAGGCCAGCAAGCGCACCGGGAAATTGTATTCCAGCGCCTCGATAGGGGTGTTGAGGGTATTGCTCATGTGGGCGTGCATGCCGCTGCCGCCCGGTCCTGTCGCGCCGGCGCCCAGACCGCCGCCATTTGTTTCGTAATAAACAAAGGGTTGGCGCTCGCCGGCGGCGTTGGTCATCAGGCCGCCAAAGGTGAAATTGTTCATCGTGCCCTGGCTGGCGGCGGGGACGATCTCCGGCAGGGCTTCGGCCAGGGCGCCAAAGACAGCATCGACGATGCGCTGCGAGGTCTCGACGTTGCCGGCGGCGACGGCGTGCGGCGGGTCCGGGTCCAGCAGCGAGCCCGGCGGGATCCTCACCTCGATCGGGGTGAAGGCGCCCTGGTTCATGGGCAGCTCCATCTCCAGCAAGACAAGAGCCAGGCAGCGAACGCAGTAGGCCACGGCGGACTCGACAATGGCCGGGACCGCGTTCAGATTGCCGGCGACGGCCGGCGCGGTGCCGGCAAAATCGACGACCATGCCATCGCCGGCCACGGTGATGGCCACCTGGATGGGCACTGGCGCCGCGCTCTGGCCATCGTTATCCAGATAGTCGCAGAAGCTGAAGGTGCCGGCCGGCATCCGGGCGATGGCGGCGCGGGTCAGCCGCTCGGCGTAGGCCAGTAGCTCGCGGCCGTGGGCCAGTGTCGTCGCCAGCCCATTGCGGGCGACAATGTCCAGCAGGCGACGGCTGCCGATGGTGTGGGCGGCGAGCTGGGCGGTCAGGTCGCCGGCTCGCTCGTTGGGGGTACGCACATTGCGCAGGATCAGGTCCCAGACGCCCTGGTTGCGCTGGCCGGCGGCGATGATTTTGATGGGCGGGATGATAATCCCTTCCTGGTAAATTTCGCGCGAGAGCGGCATCGAACCGGGCGAAATCCCACCGACATCGGCGTGATGGGCCCGGCTGGCGACATAAAAACTGGGTTCCGCGGCGCCATCGACAAAGACCGGCGAGACCATGGTGATATCGGGCAGGTGGTTGCCGCCGAGGTAGGGGTCGTTTAGCACGACGACATCGCCGGGGACAAAGGGGCTGCAGCGCTCGATGGCGCAGGCGACCGAGGCCGGCATGGCGCCGAGGTGGACGGGGATGTGGGCCGCCTGGGCCAGCATCTGGCCATCGCTCAGAAAGAGGGCGCAGCTAAAATCCAGCCGTTCCTTGATATTGGGGCTGAACGCGGTGCGCTCCAGGGTAACGCCCATCTCCTCGGCGACCGAGGCGAAGAGATTGCCGAAAATAGAGAGCGAGGCGGCAGTAGGCGCGGCGGGTTCGCTCATTTGTCGATAAAGACCGGCAGGTTACCCAGGGCGATGACGTGGGACCAATCATGATCCCCTTCGGTGAAGACGGCGGCGATCGCGTTGACCTGGGCGCCGGCGGCATCCATGACGGCCTGCATCCCTTTCAGGGTGCTGCCGGTGCTGATGACATCGTCGATCAGGCAGACCTGGGCGGCCCGTAATTTAGCCTGATCGGTCTCGCCGAGATAGAGCGTCTGCGGCCGGCCGGTGGTGATGGAAACAGTTTCCGCGCTGATGGCCTCGCCCATGTAGAGTTTATGTGATTTACGCAGTACGACGTAGGGGATACCCATTTGCGCGCTCAGTTCGTAAGCCAGGGGGATACTTTTGGCCTCTGGCGTGACCAGGACATCAAAGGTATGTCCCTTGAGCTTTTCAGCCAGCGCTTTGGCGGTGACTTTGACGACTTCGGTGTCCCCCAGCATATTAAAGACGGCGATACGGACCCCCGGGGCCACCTCGAAAAGCGGCAGGTGACGTGTCAGGCCGGCGACCGCAACGGTATAGGTTTCTCGTTCTCCCATCTTATGCTATGCTCCTTGGACAATGTTTTTTGGGGCTCGTTGGACCCGTTTCTGCAACCGGCCGGCGGGCTCACTTCTCGGGAATTGGAGGCGCACGGCGGCTGCCATGGTTTGAAAAATAAGCCAGTTACGGCCCAAGTTTACCTGAGGTGGGGGGAATTGGGAAGCTGCTTTGCGTATATGGAGGAACTGATGCGAGCGGTTTTGGTGGAACAGCAGAGCGAGGGTACGCGGCTGGTTTGGGGCGAGACGGAGCCAGTGCAAATCAGTGCGGCGGATGAGGTTTTGGTGGATGTCAAAGCGTCAGCTGTGAATCGGGCTGACCTGCTGCAAGCGGCGGGTGGGTATGCGCCACCGGCCGGTGCCAGCCCTATCATTGGCCTGGAAATGGCCGGCGTCATCCGCGCCGTTGGTGAAGGGGTGCGGGAATGGCAACCCGGTGACCGGGTTTGTGCCTTACTGCCGGGCGGCGGCTACGCGGAGCAGGTGGTGGTGCCCCAGGGGATGTTGCTAAAACTGCCGGACGACTGGAGCTTTGCCCAGGGAGCGGCGGTGCCCGAAGTGTGGCTAACTGCTTTCCTCAATTTATTTCTGGAAGGCGGCCTCGGCGAGGGCGAGACGGTGTTGATCCACGCCGGTGCCAGCGGTGTAGGCACGGCGGCGATTCAGTTGGCGCGAGCGGCACGGGCCCGGGCGTTTGTGACGGCAGGCAGTGCGGCCAAGCTGGCCAGCTGCCGCGAGCTGGGGGCAGAGCTGGCCATCAATTACAAAGAAGAAGATTTTGTGGAACCGGTTCTGGCCGCGACTGATGGCCAGGGGGTGCATCTGATTCTGGACCCGGTGGGGGCGGATTACTGGATGCGCAATCTACGGGCGCTGCGCTGGCGGGGGCGGCTGGTGATGATCGGGTTGTTGAGTGGTGGCAAGGCGGAAGTCAACCTGGGGCTGGTTTTGGGCAAGATGGCCCGGGTGATCGGCTCGACGTTGCGCAACCGGCCGGTCGCCGAAAAGATCTGGATCACCGAGCAGTTCCGCACCCGCTTTTGGCCGGCGCTGGTGGCCGGCGATTTGCAGCCGATCATCGACACCAGCTTCCCCATGGCCGAGGCCCAGGCCGCCCACGACTACGTCGCGGCCAACCGGAACACCGGCAAGGTTATCCTGACGCTGGCCTAGAATTTAACCCGTCGGGTTCGCCAACCCGACAGGTTGCGGAACCCGACGGGTTGGCGAACCCCTCAGCGTCGTTTGCGCGGGTGGGGCTGGCCGGGGATTATTTGCACTATAATGATGTCTCGCCGGAGGGTATGATGGCTGATTTTGCCTCTCTGCAAATGCAATGTGTTGATATTTACGATAGCCCTGTCGCTGGCTTGCCGGCCGGCTACTCCCTGCGCTACTACCTGCCCGGTGACGAAGCAAATTGGCAGGCGATTCATGACGTGGCTGATGCTTACAATCGAGACCGGCCGGATCTTTTCCGTAAGCAGTTTGGCACCAATCAGCACCTGTTGTCCTGGCGGCAGATCTACATGCTGGACTCAGCCGGGAAGGCGGTGGCCACGGTGACCGCCTGGTTTGACGAGCGGCGCATTCATGGCCCTTATTGGGGGCAATTACATTGGCTGGCGATTGTGCCGGAGCAGCAGGGCCAGGGCCTGGGGGATACGATGGTGACCGCTTGCCTGCAAACGCTACGTGGTCTGGGCCACCGGGAGGCGTTTTTGTTTACGGATAGCCGGCGCCTGCCCGCAGTGAACCTTTATTTGAAGTATGGGTTCCGGCCGGTCATCAACTCACGTGAAGATGAGGTGGTCTGGCGTGAACTCGCGCCCCGGCTGCGTTACCCCGTCGCTCCATAAAAAAAGCCCGCACGGCGGCGGGCTCCCTCAAGATTTTGATTGATTTTATACTCGGGCCGCTACCGGCCCGAGCTGCGCCTGATATGACCTAAAGGTAGATCAACTTCTCCAGCTCTTCCTTGTCGGTGATGGTGAAATAACGGCCTTTGACGCGCACCAGGTCGGAGCGGCGGAAACGGCCCAGTGCCTTGTTAATGCTGACGCGGGTCGCGCCGGTCATCTCGGCCAGGTCGGTCTGGGTGAGGGAGAGGTTGATCATGATGCCATCCTCCACCTCGCGGCCATGCGTATCGGCCAGGTAAAGCAACTGACGAGCCAACCGGCCAGGCAGGTCCAGGAAAAAGATGTCGCTGATCTGGTTGTTGACGTGGCGCAGTCGCTTGGACAGGGTGCTCAGCACATGATAGGCAAAGCCCGGATTGTTCTCCAGGAAGCGACGGAATGTGTCCCGGTGCAGGGTCAGCATTTCGGCCGGCTCGATGGCTTCGGCCGTGGCTGAGCGGGGCTCGTCGTCCAGCAGGGCAAGTTCGCCAAAGTGGTCACCAGCGCCCAAAATAGCCAGCAGCGCTTCCTGTCCATCCGGATTGGAGTGAGAGATCTTCACTTTGCCTTTGCTGATGATGTAAAGCAAACCACCCGGATCACCCAGGTGAAACACGATCTGGCCGGCGCTAAAGCGGCGCGTTACCAGCTGATCCGCCAGCGTATTGATTTCGTCTATGCTTAACTTGCTGAAAAATGGCACATTTTTCAGAGCTGCGATGGCTGATGGATTGTTTTGCATCGGGTTCCTCTTCTACATTGACCGCGCCCAGGCGGCATTCAGCATAACTGTACAGTAATATCGCTACGATTAGGATTCGACGGCGGCGTCTCTGGCTTCTTTTGCTTCAGATTTTGCCTGAGCGGCCCGGCGGTCCAGCAATTGCTGGAGCTGTTGCCGGTGCCATTCATGATATGGCTGCGAGGCGCCGTAAATGGCGCTGATCGCATCCACCGTCTCCTGGGCGGTTGCCCCACCCTTGGTGAAGGCGCTGAGTTTTTCCTGAACCTGGGTTAAGGCACAACGCATCGCTTCAACATGGCTCATGTCACCCAGAGGTCCCCTTCCAGGTACAATGAGCTGAACATCGTTCAATTCATTTTGCAGATAGTCCAGAGAATCAAGCCAGGCGTCGAGGTCCGCATTGAGCAGCGGGGGCATTTCGCCGATGGTCAGGCTGTCGCCCATGAACAAAATTCCCTGACGGGGCAGATGTGCCCAGATCGAGCCCGCCGCGGGGCCCGGAGCATGAATCAGGTCGATTTCATAAAGATGTTTGAGAATGGATAGACGATGGGAGAAGGTGACATCCGGCCGGTCCACCGGGCTGCTGCTGAGCTCTTTGCCGGCCAGCGGATTGCGCTGGGCCAGGCTGTCCAGCAACCCTTGCGGATACCGCTTTTCATAGCCTAGCAGGGTGGCTCGAGTCACATCATGCGTCACAATCTTGGCATTCAGCCAACGGGTGTTCAGCAGTCGGTCGCCATTGTCATCCAAAATAATCAGGTATTGCACGGGGGCGGCATTGATCTGGCGCAGTCTCATTGCCCAATGGCGAGCATCACGAGGATATGATGGTGCGTCAATGCAGATGATGCCCCGAGGGGTCATGATGGCGCCAACGTTGACACCCTCATAATTTATCTCTGCATAAATGCCTTCAGCCAGCTGCTGCATCAAACCTACCTGAGATCCGTTTGACGCCTAAACAAGCGCCATCACCCGGACAAAACCGCCGTCACACTACTTTACCCCATTTTCCCCGATTTGCGTTGAAGTTACACTCAATCTTAACGAATTTGGGCTTGAGCAAGCTGCCGGGCCCGCTTAAGTGCCTGTTCAACTTGCTCCACGGTGGCGGCAGGACCGCCCCCTTGAGCCAGCTCCGCGTTGCCGCCGCCGGAGGCTGAACCCAACACTTGCAGGGCGGGTTTGATGAGCTGGTTCATCTCCCCGGCGACCTCAGGCGAGCGAGCAAAAAGTAGCTGTGACTTATCACCCGCCAGGCCAAACAGCAGCAGGTATTTGCCTTCTTTGACCAGGGTAGCCGCCATCTTACGCAGATCGCCTGGATTCATATCGACAAAGACCTTGTCCAGGATGTAGACACCTTTGTAAGGTTTGGCCGCCTGGATGAGGCGTTCCATCTCCATCTCGACCACCTGGCTCTGCAGCTTACGCGCCAGGCGACCCTGGTTCTTGGCCTCATCCCGCAGCTTGACCACGCTGGTCTCGAGGTCCCAATAGCCGACGGTCAATTCAGAGGTCAGCGCATTGACTACGGTGTTCTTCTCGCGGTAATCATTCAGGGCGCGCTGGCCGCAGCGGAAGGTGACGCGCAGGGCATCCCGACGACGCTCAACGCGGATAATCTTGATCAGCCCGACTTCGCCGGTGTTGGCGACATGGGTACCGCCACAGGCGGTCAAATCAAACTTGCCGATTTCAATCAGGCGCAGCCGGTTGCCATCCACGGCCGGGATTTTGCGCAGGCGCAGCTTCTGAGCCTGTTCCCGCGTGACGACGTAGGCCCGTACTGGTTCATTGCGCCAGACGACATCGTTGGCCAGCTGCTCTGTCTGGCTGATCTGGGCTGGGGTCAGGTCCTGGCGGTCGACGTCGATCGTGCAGTTGTCATCGCTCAGGTGGAAGCCCACGGTTTGGGCCTCAGCAACCTGGATGAACGCCTGGCTGAGGATATGCTGGCCCGTGTGCTGCTGCATATGGTCGAAGCGGCGCGACCAGCTGATCTGGCCGTTCACTTCCTGCTCCCACAATTCCTGGTCCAGGATGTGGAGGACCACACCGTCTTCAGCGCGGACCTGGACATCGATGACGCGGGCGTTGTTTAACCGGCCGGTATCAAATGGCTGCCCGCCGGACGTGGGGTAAAAGCAGGATCGATCCAGGACGACGGCCGGCTTTCCGGCCACATCCAGCATTTCAAGTACCCTGGCTTTGAACTGCTTTAAATAGGAGTCGTTGAAATAGAGTCTTTCTGAGATCAATTGTTGCATGGCAAACTTCAGCTTACTCGCAAAAGGCGAGGGGCGCAAATTGGCCTATATAAAGGGGTTTTGTTCAGGAGTGGATGGCAGCGTAAACTGGAAGCTGGCGCCGCCTGTATCGCGATCCTCAACCCAGATGCGGCCGCCATGAGCTTCTACTGCCAGGCGACAGAAGGCCAGCCCCAGGCCGAGGCCGCTGGGACCACCTTTTTCCTTAACCCGACGGAATTTGTCGAAGATCGTACGCTTGTAATTCTCTGGGATACCGTTGCCCTGATCTTGTACGGCCAGGCAGAGCCGGCCCGGCTCGTCGCTTTCCACAAGCGTAATGGTGACAACTTTGCCCCGGGGCGTGTATTTGATGGAATTGTCCAGCAGATTTACCAGGACGCGGCGGATCATATCCTCGTCGACGTAAACGCTGGGCGCATGGGCCGTCAGGTCAACCTTGAGCTCGATCTCGCGCCGCTCCATGCTGGCCGTCACATAGGGGATGACCGAGGCGACCAGGTTGGGCAGGTCGACCCAGACCTGGGAGGTGATCGCCTGGCCCGCTTCCAACCGGTTGATGTCCAGCAGGGAACGGATCAAGGCTTGCAGGCCACGGCTGCTTTTGGCGGCGATGTCCAGCAGCGTTTTGATGGTTTCGTCGTTGTTGTCGCCGAGTTCCATTTCCAGCAGTTCAAGACTGGAAAGGACGTTGCCCAGCGGACTTTGCAGATCGTGGAACAGCATCGCTGTCAGGTCGGTGCGCATCTCTTCCAGCTCGACCTGCTCGGTAATATCGCGCTGGATCCATTGGAAAATCTCTTCATCGTCCAGCTGGATATTTTTGCCATGGACCTCGACCGGGATGATACGTTCATCCTTGGTCACCACTTCGGTGGTAAAGAGGAGAGCGCCTTTGGCGCGTTCGCTCTGGCTGAACTGCGCCGCTGTGTCAGTGGGATGCAGGGCGCTGATGTTCATGGTCAGCAGCTCGGCCCGCTCATAACCCAGAAAGTCACACGCTTTGCGGTTGACTTCAATGATCTTACCCGTTGTTGTTGTGAGCAGAATCGGGTCGATATTGTCCTCGAAGAGGCTGAGGTAACGGGCTTCGGCGGCCTGGGTGGCGGCAAACTGATTGGCGTTGGCGAAGGCGCTGGCGGCCAGGTTGGCCAGATTAACCAGCAGGGCGAGATCATCTTCGGTGAAATGGCCTGAGGCTGGATTAATGGCCTGGAGCGTGCCCAGCACGACTGCCTGCGACTTGATGGGCGCGCAGATGATAGCGCGTGTCTTGACGCCGGTCCGGGCGTCGCCGGCAGAGTTGAAGCGGCTGTCGGCAGAGGGATCATTGACGAGTTGGGGCTCGCCATGGCTCATCACCCAGCCGCTGATGCCCCGATCAGCTGGCAGGCGCAGACCGACGAGATCGTCGCCGCCATCGCCGGCGCTGACCTGGAAGACCAGCTCATTGGTGCGGTTGTCCACCAGGGCGATGGAGAGCGACTCGACATTAAGTAGCTCATTCATCTTGCCCAGCAGCGAAGCCATCACCCGATCAATATCGAGTGATGAGTTGATGACCTGGCTGGCTTCAAAGAGCAGTGAGGTGACGCGCAGGCGCCGCTGCGAATCGGAATAGAGGCGGGCGCTGGCGATGGTGATGGCTGCCTGGCTGGCGATGGCTTCCAGCATGTCCAGATCGGCCTGGTCAAACTGATTCTGGCCCGGTGTGGTGATGGTGATGACGCCGACGACGCGAGCGCGGGTAATCAGCGGCACGCTCAGGGCGGACCAGGCCTCGCGTGACGAGGGCGAGCTGGGATTGCTTAGCCAGCGCGCATCTTCCAGCGTGTTATGAATGGTCGCGGCGTGTTGATTTTCTACAACCCATCGAGCCAGACCCTGGGCCATCGCCTGTTCGGTGAAACCCGTGCGGATCGTCTCTTCCTGATTTTCGGTGATGTGCCAGGCATGTTCGACGTGCAGGCGCTCGTCAATCACAAAAATACTGCCACTGAATGCGCCCAGCTCGCGTACCGAGAGCTTGAGAATCCGTGGCAGGATGATGTGGATATCCAACCCATCCGCTTCCACCTGCCGCAGCATATGGTTAACGCTGTACAGCAGTTGCAGGCGGCTTTCACTTTTGGGTTCTGATTCGGTCAGTTTATCCGTGAAAATACTCATACAGAAATCGCCGCAGATGATTATGCCATGATTCAGGGAGTAGAGCTATAGGAGAACAGGCTCAAGCGCCTGAATGCTCCAGTTCCGCACGCACCAAATCAATCTGATGCGGCTTATCCGCATCCATGCCCAGCTCGGCGTAACGGACCTGGACGACTTTGATGGGTTCGCCAAAAATGCGCAGCCCGGTACGCTCCAGTTCGGCCAGGCTCAGCCGGCGCAACAGCAGTTTGATGAGAAAACTGAAGCCCAGGGTGCGGGCCAGGCGCAGGGCGTTTTTGCGGGCATCGACGAAGGCGTTCCAGAATTCTTCATTCTTTTGCAGGAGCGCAGATTTAAAGACGTAGATGTCTCCACCGGCCACGTTAGCCTCAGTAAAGCGCACGTAGGATCGCTTACTGCCGGGGAAACGTTTTTCCATGACAGCATCGGTGACGACAGCGTAGTAGAGGACACCCGAATAGGGGCGGCAGGCGTCGATGAAGTAGTCGACCATTTCCGGCTTGATGAGCGGGATATCGGCCGAGACCAGCAGGTAAGTGTCCTGTGCCGGTTTGACCTGTTGCAGGTGTTCGACGGAGGTGAAGACGTTTTTGACGACGTTGTTTTGATCGGGCAGGAAGGTCACCGGCCGGTCAAAATTCAGCCCACCGGCCGGTAAGATCGCTTCGGTCAAACCAACCACGACCACATCATCCACACCCTCAGCGCCCTGCAAGGCGCTGACCACCCATTCCACCATCGTCCGCCCCCCCATCGGCGTCAGCGATTTGGGTTTGTCGCCGATATAGGCGTACATGGGATCTTCGGGTTTGGTGCGTCCGCCGGCTAATACAATCGCGTCCATTGTTGTCAAACTCTCCAGTCCCGGCCAACTTAACCCAGCCGATGCATGGTCGGCTTGAACTGCAGCTCGTCCAGCAGCGCGTTCAGCTCCGCATCGTTCAGGGGCCGTCCCTTGCCGGCAATCGCCGTCAGGGCCGCCTCCATCATGTTGGTGCCGAAAGAACGGCCGTCCAGCACGGGGGTGGTGGTCAGGACATACTCAACCCCTCGCTCGCGAAAGGCGACCATGTCTGCTTCGGTGGTGGTGTTGGTGACGATGACCGTACCGCTCAGGTCCGCCGGCATATGCTGCTTGATGTAGTGGCAATCACCGGCGATCACCGTCGCCCAATTATACCATTTGCCAAATTTGGGGACGATTTGTTCCTGCTTCTCCCCGGTCGGGTACAGGATTGAGATGGGCAACCGGCTGGCCACAGGCACCAGCAGCCGCGCCACGATGCGGAAGCCCCGTTCGCTGCGGATGGGGATGGGCAGGCCCAGGCCGAACATCATGTCGCCGCACATCACCTCGTAATCTGAGGCGAAGAACGCTTTGGTCATGCCATAGCGGTCCACTGCCGCCGTGAGCATGACGCGGCCGGTCCGGTAACTTTCGCCCAGATTCTCGACCAGCGCAGCGACAACGCGTGCTTCGAGGGTGTTTTTGAGACCGTGGCCGTCGACAAGCGGTGTTTGCTTGACGCCGGCCACGATCTTGTGCGCTGCCCGAATGGGGTACAGCTTGTCGTCAGACGCATGCAGCCAGAGGTCCATGCCGCCAAAGCCGAGGGCGTCGACCTTGCCATCCAGCTCCTTGAAGAGGGCTGCGGCCCGGTCGACATCGCCATCGGTGCCGCGCCGCTCCAGGATGACGTCTTCGCCCAGCAGATTGAGGACTGTTTTCTTGTCCCGCTTGGAGCTGCCCAGGCTAACGCTGATAGCCGTTTTGGTCATGTTACCCTCCTGACTGCCTGGTGACCGGCCGGTTAGGGCCGGGTCACGATCGGCAAGAAACTACTGGGGTCCAGCTGCCGCAGTAAGACGGTTAGCTGGGCATCGATCCGGCCGTGGCCGAAGGTGTTGTTGGGTATCGAACTGCCGGGGACGCTGCCGCAGGTCTGCGCCGAGGTTAACCCAAGCGCGCCGGCGATGATCGCCGCTTCCAACCCATCTACGTCCCCTTCAAGGGTAGGATCCGCATCGATCAGCAGCGCGGTCAGACCCACAACATGCGGGGCGGCCATGCTGGTGCCGCTGAAGACGCCGTAGCCGCCGCCGCGCACGCTGGAGCGGACGCTGGAGCCGGGGGCGGAGATGTCCGGTTTGGGCCGGTCGCTGCCGTCTACGGTCACGGGGCCGCGGCTGCTGAAGCCGGAGATGGCGTCAGTGCTGGTGGTCGAACCGACCGAGAAGCTGGCGTCATAGATGCCGGGCGGGTTAGAAACGGTGCTGCAGCCGGGACCGCTGTTGCCGGCCGAGGTTACAACCAGGATGCCGGCGGCGCGGGTGTTTTCGACCACCGTCTGCAAAATGGTGGGGTCGGTGCAACCCTCACTGGGCGGGCACCCCCAGGAGTTGTTGATGACGTCAGGAGCCATCGCCGGGTTCGGGTTCTCATCGTTCAGGTCGGTTGGGGCGACGAACCATTGGAAACATTCGCTGTAGGTGGTTGGGGTGCCGTTGCCCTGGTCCATGTTGCGACAACCGATCCACGCAGCGCCGGGGGCGACGCCAATCTGGTTGCTGCCGCCATCATCACCAACCATGGTGCCCATGGTGTGGGTGCCGTGGTCGTGGTCATCACACGGTTCGGCCGAATCCGCGCCGCACGAGCCGCCACCGCTGTGGATTGAATCGTGCCAGGAATAGTTGTGATCGGCAGTGACGCCATTCCAGCCGCGGTATTTGTCTTTTAAGGCCGGGTGTTCCCACTCGTAGCCGGTATCCTGGCCGCCAACAACGACGCCGGTGCCGTCAAAACCCATCTGCCAGACGTCAGGCGCATTGATCTTGTCAATATTCCATTCGATGGTGTCTGGCCCGTCTGGCAATGGCGCAAAGGGGTCAGGCTGGGCTGGTAGTTGCAGGGCCACTGTCGGGTTGGCATAGACATGGGCCACATCAGCCCGGCTGGCCAGGGCCGCCAGTTGCTGGCTATCCAGCTCAACCCAGATCATATTGGCGATCCAGTAGCTGCGATAAGGGATGTTCTGTGCGTCCAGTTCCGCCCGCAGGGAGGCCTGCGTCTCTTCAGCCAGGGCCGAGAGCGTCGCAAAAACATATTGGCCGCGGGCTACCTTGTCACTTAACGCTGTGGCGCCGCTCAAATCTGCCTGTTCTGAAAGATAAATCAGGGCCTCGGTTTTGTCCGATTCGGCGAGGCGCTGCAGCACCCAGCTGTCCACCTTGGCGTGCCAGGCCGGCTGGGGTTCCCGGGCCGCGGCCAACGCCAGCGGGATGACGGCCAGCGCCAGCGCCAGCCAGATAAACAAGGTGGAAACAGAACGTCTTTTCATCATATTGCTAATAACCTCTTCAAGGAACTACCAGAAGCGAATCGTGGCCGGCAATAGATATTGCGGCTGGCTGAGCTGGTCGCGCCAGCGACCAAAAAACAGACGAATCATCTCTTCCTGCAGCTCAAATGGCGCCGGAATCAGGGGTTCGTCTGATTTGGGAAACAGATCAATGACGGCAATCTCTGTTTGCTCATCTTCAGGCAGGTCGGCCATTTTGATGAGTTGGGCAACCGCATCTTCAAAATCGCCGAAGCTGTCCACCAGGCCATGGGCCTGAGCCTGCCGGCCGGTCCAGACCCGGCCGAGGGCCACCTCGTCCAGCGCTTCCAGCTCGAGCGGTCGCTTTTCACTGACGATCAGCTTGAAACGCTCATAAAGATCGACAATAGAAGCCTCAACCAGGGAGCGTTCTCGCGGCGTCCAGATATGATCTTGCCGATAAATACCGGCCTGCGCCCCTCGATCGAGGGCTTCGCGCTTGATGGCAACCCGCTCATACAGCTGGCTGCTGGAGCTGTTCATGGTGAACACGCCGATGGAGCCGGTGATGGTGCCCGGCTGGGCCATGATGTGGTCGCAGGCGGCGCTGATGTAGTAGCCGCCCGAGGCCGCCGTCGAGCCCATGTAGGCCAGGACCGGCTTTTTCTCGCCGACGCGGCGGATTTCGCGCCACATCATGTCAGAGGCCAGGGCGCTGCCGCCCGGTGAATCGACGTGGAGGATAAGCCCGGCCATCCGGTCATCAGATTCGGCGCGGCGCAAGAGTTGAATGATGGTTTCGTCGCCGACCTGGGAGCCGCCAACAAACGGCAGGGGCAGGTCGACGGGCGGATGGCGGCTTTCGCCGTCGACGATCGAGCCTTCCGCGCTGATGACGCCGATATATTTGCGGCTGTGGCGGCGGGGGTGCTCGATGAGCAGATGTTCCGCGTCAGTGTAACTGTAGAGTTCGACGGTGGCTTCGTCGTCGCTGGGGGTGGGACCGGCCGGTGCCGGCGCCTCAACCTGTTCCGCGTCCCCTTCAGCTGAGCCCGTTTCGGCGGCGGTCACCCGTTCGGCCGGTGGCTGGGCCAGGATGCGGTTAAGCTCATCTTCATAGCCAATGTCATCGATCAGGCCGTGCTGGCGGGCCATCTCAACCGAGAAGGGGGCGTCGTTAATGAGGGACTCGACTTGTTCAACGGATAGCTTCCGGCCGGTTGCGATCCCTTCGCACACCATGCCAAAATTTTCATCCAGCAGCCAGCTGATCATCTCCCGCATTTCCGCACTCATATCGGTGCGCGTAAACATGTCCGGTGATGATTTGTAGGGCGAGATCTGGACCGCCTCCATCTCCACGCCGACCTTGGCCAGCGTTTCCTTGAGAAAGATCACCTCAGAACGGAGCCCGACCAGCTCAAAACGGCTGCTGGGGGGCGCGATGATCCGGTCAGCGGCACTGGCGACGTAATAGTGGGGCAGGTCCAGGTATTTGGTGAAGATGACGACTTTCTTGCCCAGATTCTGCAGCCGTTCCACCGCCCGGCGCAGACTTTGCAGCGTGGCCAGGTTATCAATTTCCAGGCCAGTGATGCTGATAATGACCCCGTCCACATTGTCAGCGGCGCCCAGCCGGCGCAGCTGATAGTTGAGCGTTGCCATCGTCAATGGTTCCGGTGGCAGGGGGAGCTGGCGTTGGATGAAATTGCGGGGCGGGCCATCTCTTTCCGGCAGGGGGCCGCTGAGAGGCACGACAACATAATCCAGCCGAGGGGCTCGCAGGCGGCGCAGGCCATTGCGCCAATCTGCCCAGAGCCGGCGCAATTCCAGGCCCAGGCTGCCGGGCAGCTCGGCTAACTCTTGCCCCAGCCGGGTCAGGAAATCAGGTTGGTTTGCAGTTTCGCTCATCCCGGTGATCCTAACACAGACCGAGGCTCAGGTCACTGTTCAGCAGCCGTTTTCTGCTCAAGGTCACGCGGCTCCAGAACCCGGAAATGAAACAGGAGGAAAGCGACCACGTTAATCACGCAAGCCAGACCAAAAAGCAGGTCAAAACTGACCTTGGCCAGCGCCGCCCCCAGAAGAGGCGCGATGGCGCTGATCAGGCCCACGCTGCTATTGGTCAGGCCGATGTAGGTGGGCCGTTTTTCCGGGCTGCTAAATTCCAGGGCGATCAGCAGGCCGGAGACGACGGTGCCGCCGAAGGTGATGCCCAGCAGGAAGAAAACCAGGAAATACCAGTTTGGTCCCGGTGCCAGCCAGGCGATGGCGGCAGCGGCCATCGCCGAGAGGGCGGCGATCTCCAGGGAACGTTTGTGGCCATATTTGTCGGCCAGCAGGCCCAACACCAGATTGGATAGCGTCTGGCCGATCAGGATGACGACGGTGTACTGGCCGACGGTGCCATCCCGCACAGCAAATTTGCTGATGGCGGCCACGGTGACGAAGCCGGAGCCGAGGTTGCCCAGGCCCAGGGTCAGCCGGGCTACCAGGAAGCGGCGGTAGTTGTGGTCCTGGCGCAGGATACGGGGCAGCTCACCCCAATAGTTGTGCCGGTTAACGCCGGTCTCTTCCGGCGGTGTGACCGGCTCACGCGTCAGCGCGATAAAGATCCAGCTCAAAAAGATGCCGACCGTCGCGATTGAAAAGAGGATGACGAAGTTAGTGGGAAAGGCATAATGCTCCAGCAACCAACTGCTGGCCGAGGCCGCCAGGGCGCCGGTGCCGGCGCCAATGAACGTCGAGGTGCCGAAGTAGCGGCCACGGCGATCGACCGGGAAGATGCGGGCGATCATTTCCTGCCAGGCAACGGCGATCATGCCGGCGCCGATGTAATGCCAGGCGTAACCCAGGAAAAAGAGCAGCAGGGCCAGGGGGGCGTAGCGGCCCGCCAACATGGCCGCCACGATCAGGATGAGCATGGGCAGCCGTTCGGTGAGCAGGCCCACATTGACGACGACCGGTTTTTTGCGCGGCAGCCGCTCCACGTAGGGCGCGGTAAGGAGTTGGGGGGCGTAAAACGCCCCCTGGGCGATGACGGCGACCAGCCCAATCAGAAAAGGACTGTCGGTTAGTTTGTTGACAAACAGCGGCACAATCGTGGTAGACGAAATGAAGCTGGCGCCAAACCAGAAGAAGGCGCCGTCGGCGACATTGACGCTGAAGTTCCAGCGATAATTGGCCACCACCTGGGCCTGGATTTCGGCAGGCGAATGGTTGGGAACCGGCCGGTTCAACTGCAACAGCCAGCGTATGAAATTGCGATAGGCCAAGGCGATCGTTTATCCCCGCGCTGTCAGTACCCGAATCAGCCGTTCGGTTGCTTCAACCAGAATCGACCGTGGGCAGGCAATGTTGATGCGTTGATGTCCAACCCCTTCCGGACCAAACATGGCGCCATCATTCAGGAAAAGCAACGCTTCGTCAAAGACCAGCGAATTAAGCTCGTCCTGGCTCAGGTTCAGGGCGGAAAAGTCAACCCAGGTCAGGTAAGTCCCTTCCGCGCGAGTTACGACCACGCCGGGTACGCCCGCTTCCAGGGTGCGCTTCAGGTACTCAAAATTGCCGGAGATGTATTGCATCACCTCATCCAGCCATTGATCCCCATGCGTGTAAGCTGCCTGGGTAGCCACCATGCCCAGACCATTGACGCCCTTGACGCCGATGTGGGCCATCTGATCGTTGAACCGCTTGTTGATCTCCGGGTTGGCGATGATGACGCTGGCGGTTTTCAGGCCGGCCAGGTTGAACGTTTTGCTGGCCGCGATAGTCGACACGGTATTCTGCAGGATCTCATCCCCGAGTGTCCCCATCGCCACATAGTCGTGGCCAGGGTAGATCAGGTCGCAATGGATTTCGTCGGAAACGACCAGGACATCATTTGCCAGGCAGATCTCGCCAAAACGGGTCAGCTCTTCGCGGGTCCAGACCCGGCCGACCGGGTTGTGCGGGCTGCAAAGAATGGCCATTTTGACATCCGGATCGGCCGCTTTTTCGGCCAGATCGTCAAAGTCCATGTAGTAGCGATCCCCTTTCTTGATCAGGGAATTGGAAACCACTTCCGAGCCATTGGCCTCGATGGAGAAGGTGAATGGGTGGTAGACAGGCCGCTGGATCAGCACTTTTTCGCCTGGCTTAACAAAGGCAGCCACGAGGTTGTAAAGCGCAGAGACAACGCCGGGTACCGGGCTGATCCAGCCAGGTTCTATCGACCAGCCATAGCGGCGCAAGCACCAGTCGACGATGGTTTGCATATACTCAGGTGAGGCGCCCGTGTAGCCAAAAATCCCATGCGCCACACGTTTGGCCAGCGCATCGATGACTTCCTGCGGGGTGCGGAAATCCATATCAGCCACCCAAAGCGGCAAGACGCGCTCCGGACCAAGTTCGGGATCAGCATGGTCACCATAAACCATCCCTTCCGGCGTCCGTAAATATTCCCATTTGACACTGCTGGTGCCTTTACGGCTGACTTCGACATCAAAATTGTAGCTCATGGTTTTTTCCCTGGTGGCCGAGCGTGGATTGGGGACAACGTCATCTCAGAAGCGCCACCTCTGTCTATTTTGAGATGCAACGACCAATGATACCCCTCCCCTGGCTCTTAGACCATTATCTATGTAGGACTGGCACCAAAGGACTAACCGCAAAATCCCATTTCGCAGCGGGTCCTACCGCTGTAACCTACCTACAAACAGTTGCATATGACTTGATATGTAATTTGTAGGTGGGGTGCTTCTGGGTTAGCCCAAGAATGGTTTAGACCAGGTGGGCAGCATTTCATTTTCATTTTGCAGGGGTCATTGACAGGCGGCGCCGGATGAGGGCCGGAGCTTTGCTGTGTCTTTGACTGATCAAGGAGTGCAGCAATGCAACGCGTTTTCAACCTACCACGCCCTCAGAGGGTGGCCGCCTGGTCACCTCTTAGATGGTTATTCCTCCTTTCATTTGTACTTATCGGTTTATTTAATTCGGTACCGGCCGGTGCCGCTGCCCCCACGGCAGCCAACATCGGCAGCAATACAGTCACGTTTGAATGGCAATACTCGGCCCAAAGCGCCATTTTTGAAAGCGATCAGGGCCTTAACTTTCGCGCCTGGTGCATCGAATACCACGATGCCGCCCCGACCAATGGGGATACCCACCAGCTAAACGACAGCAACCGCATCCATGGGGCGGCCACGACCGAGCTGGTGCAGCGCGTGTTTGGCGTCCTCACCGATCCAACCTACGCCTCACTTAATGAGCAACAGCTCAGCCTCAATATCGCCTGGGCCATCTGGCATTTTACGGATGGCAACAGCGTTTCCGGTATCGCCGCCGACATCGTACAGAAGGCGGAAGGGAGCCATCCAACGGCGGCTCAGTATGAGATCGTGCCAGTTATCTGGTTGCATAGCGATGACACCAGCATCCAGGACATGGTTGCGCCGCTGGCGGTCATGGCGGACAAAGGCGATCTCCCCGATAGCTTTGACACATCGTCCAGCAACAACGGCCCGCTGCATTACATCAGCTATGACCTGTACCTGGGCGATTGTGTCGATGCGGAGCTGGCCGCCACGGTTGACAGCCGGGCCATCAGCGGCATCGACGCTGGCGCCGGCGATGACAATAGCGGCGGCCTGGCTCACTTTGGGGGTTGTAGTGGCGCTGCCGGCAGTGATGAGGATGGCGTGCGGCTGACGACGCCCCTTGTCGCGGGAGCCGAAGCGTGTGTGGCCGTCTCCGCCGTCAACAACAGTGGTGCCAGCGCCAACCTCTATGGCTGGATTGATTTCAACGGTGACGGCGATTTTGACGGTGATGCAGACGAGCTGCTGGCGACGGGTGATTTTGCCGGTGGGGTCGCGAGCGTGCCTGTTGGGACCATGAGTGACCAGGCCTACTGCTTCACAGTACCGGCCGGCGCGACCTTCGACGGCGGCGAGACCCATCTACGCTTCCGCCTGACCAGCGACGCGCTCAGTGGCGCCACACCCTGGGCCGGCGCCGCCTCAGATGGCGAGGTAGAGGATTATTATCAGCCGCTGGCCTGCGTTGGCAACCTGGTCTGGATGGACAATGGTGTTGGTGGCGGCGTGGCGGCCAATGGCATTCAGGATGGCGGCGAGGCCGGCATCGACAATGTGGCTGTAAACCTGGTCTGGGCCGGCAGCGATGGCAGCTTGCAGACAACCGCCGGCGCCGGCACAGCGGCCGGCGATGACCGGCTGTACAGCACGACGACGGCCAGCGGCGGCCAATATCAGTTCTGTAGCTTGCTGCCGGAGAGCGAGACAGTCACCTCTGCTGCCAGCCAGACGGATAGCGTCAGCAATACCAGCGCACGTTCAATTACCGACAATGGCTGTATCAGTGGCAGCTTCCGCGACCGCTCGTTTGTCATGGCCGACGACCTGATCATTGAGAACGTCACCGTTGGGGTGAATATCAGCCATTCTTACCGGGGGGATCTGGAGATCAACCTGATTTCGCCCGATGGCATTCTGGTTATGCTGGCGGAAACCAGCAATGATTTCGACAACAATTACGATGTCCTGTTCACGGATGGCGGCGGTGTTCTGGACAACAACGCCAATGATTTCATCAGTTCGCCGTACTACACCCGAAATGTGGCCCCGACCCAGGATCTGGCGGTCCTGAACGGTCAGCACGCCGCTGGCACCTGGACTTTGCGCATCTGTGATGCCTTTGGCAGCGACGTCGGCACCTTTAACCGGGGCGAGCTCAACATTACCGGCCATCTGGTTACCGAGACTGGTGCCGGTGATGCACTTTACCGGATCGATCTGCCCACGTTGCCCGCCCAGCTTTCACCGGCCGGTGCCAGTGTTGATGACAACCTGGATAGCGATGGCACCCTTGATGTATCCGGTACAGTCGCTTCATCGCCTGCGTTTGTTCTGACTGCGGCTGATTACAGCGGCACGCCGTATCTCTCCCTGCTGCTGGCCGAGGCGGGCTTCCTGGACATTCCCGGCAGCCTGAATGGTTACCCGGACGGCCACGACAATCTCAGCTTTGATTTTGGCTTTTATGCCTCGCCGACGGCGATTACGATGGGGTTATTCTCGGCCGGAGCGACAACGGCGATGCCGCTGTACATCCTGGCCCTGACCGGCATTTTGCTGGGGATGACGCTGTTATTCAGTCTGCACTATGTGCGGCGCCTGAAGTGAGCCGGTGTGGCACAGGTGGGGTGTAGGGAAGGGGGACCGGCCGGTCCCCCTTCCTTCTTTTAAATAACCCATGCCGCCCGCTGTTCGCCAAAGCGGGTCGCGGCTTCAAACGCTCGGGCCAGTTGCAACACGCCAAAATCATCATGATGGCGGCCGACAATCTGCAAGCCAACCGGCAGGCCGTCATCCGTAAACCCACAGGGCACGGAAATGGCTGGCAGGCCCAGGTTGGAGATGAAGTAACAGGATTGCATCCAGTCGATGTAGGTGCCCATCCGTTTGCCGTTGATCTCGGTGATGTACTCTGTGTCCACCGGGAAGGGCGGTACCTGGGTGACCGGGAAAACCATGAACTCGTGGGTCGTCATGAAGTCGTGGACCCGGCCAAAAATCTCGGTCCGCTTCAGTTCGGCATGGCCAATATCCAGGGCTGAGAGTTTCATGCCCGCCTCGGCGTTCCAGATCACCGTCTCTTTTAGCTTGTCACGATGTTTGGCCAGGTTATCCTCATGGCCCAGGGCAAATGAATAGGCCCGCAGCGTCTTGAAGACTTCGTCAGAGCCGCTGAAATCAGGTGCGCCGTCGCGGACCTCGCAGCCTAGATCGGCAAATGTTTGCCGCTGACGGCTTATCACCTCTGTGACTGCGGGATGAATGGGCAGGCCGCCGAAGTCGGGACTCCAGGCGATGGTGGTGCCCCGGAAATCCCGGTCCAGCGGCGCCAGGAAGCGGTCACCGGGTTCCGAGAGCGAAATGGGGTCGCGTGAGTCGGGGCCGGCCATGGCGGCCAGGAGCAGGGCGACATCGCTCACGGTGCGGGCCATCGGGCCGGAGACGGAGATGGTGAACCAGCCGTTTTTGAGCGGATAATGGGCCACCCGGCCGGGTGAGGGACGGAAGCCAACGATGTTGCAGAAAGCGGCCGGATTGCGCAGGGAGCCGCCCATGTCACTGCCATCGGCGATCGGGATCATGCCGCTGGCCAGGGCGGCAGCGGCGCCACCGCTGCTGCCGCCGACTGTTTTGCCCAGGTCATAGGGATTGCGGCTGGGGCCGAAGACCGGGTTGAACGTCTGTGAGCCGGCCCCGAATTCGGGCGTATTGGTCTTGCCAATGGTGATGGCGCCGGCGGCGCGGATGCGCGTAACCAGCAGCTCATCCTGTTCCGGGACATGGTCGGCGAAGATGGGGGAGCCGTAGGTGGTGCGGATGCCGGCGGTATCGACGAGGTCTTTGTGGGCGATGGGCAGGCCGTGGAGGATACCGGCCGGTTCCCCTCTCGCCAGCGCCTCATCCGCCGCCCGTGCGCCCGCCAGCGCCCGCTCCGGCAGCAAGGTAACAATGGCGTTGACCTCGGGATTGGTACGTTCGATCTGGGCCAGGTGCGCCCGCATTACCTCCTCTGCCGAAAGTTCCCGGCGCCTCATTTTTTGCACAAGCTCAGTCGCGGTCATAAAGCAGATAGCCGAATCAGACATCATGTTTCCCCATGGTTGATCAAGTAGGATGAGACAATTGTAAGAGATGTAGCGGCCCAGGCACAAAAATAATGGCCACTTTTGTTGCCCTGACCTGACAGGTTGCCCTGACCTGACAGGTTGCCACGACCTGACAGGTTGCCACGACCTGACAGGTTGCCCTGACCTGACAGGTTGCCACGACCTGACAGGTTGCCACGACCTGACAGGTTGACGGGATCGCGCAACGCGGGTAAGCTTCGCTCGCTGTTCACGACCCTTTCACGGGCGCATGATTGGGGAAAAACCACACTTTGAGACCAAATATTGCATAGTTGTATCGACTATCCCCATGACGCCGAACCAATCATTAATCTGGTTTCCAGCGTCGCTGTTTCCTGCTTGCCAGCGGATGGCAGCGGCGTGTTACCCCACCCCGTGTAAACGGGGAAGTTTCATTCATCATAGTCTGGAGGATGATTATGAATGTTAGTAGAGCTAGGAACTGGCTTTTGCTGATACCAGCCCTTATGCTGATGGTATTTGCCACGGTCAGTGCCCGGACTCAGCCTGAGTCCGGTAGTCCAGATGGGCTGGACATCTATCTGATCCGCCTCAGTGACGCACCGCTGGCGAGCTATCGCGGCGACATTACCGGACTGGAGGCCACCAACCCCGGCGTGCTGGGTGAGCGTAAGCTTAATGTGGCCAGCTCGGCCAGCCAGGCGTATGCCACTTTCCTGGAAGGGAAACGGGCCGCCCTCATCAACCAGATGGATCAGGTTTTCGGCCGCTCCGTCGATGTGGTTTATGAGTATTACGTCACCAACAACGGTATGGCCGTTCGCCTGACCGCGGCTGAAGCGGCTATCGTGGCCGAAATGCCGGATGTTGTGGTGGTGCGCCGGGATTATGAGCGCCAGTTGATGACCGATGCTGGCCCGGCCTGGATCGGCGCCCCGGAGATCTGGAATGGCACCGCGACCGGCGGTATGCCCGGCACCAAAGGTGAAGGCATCATCGTTGGTGTGATCGATACCGGCATCAATCCGAGCAATCCTTCCTTTGCTGACATCGGTGGTGATGCCTACGACCATGACAATCCGTTTGGTAGTGGCACTTACGTTGGTGTCTGCGATTCCGGCGACCCCAGCTTTGACCCGACCTTCCCCTGCAATGACAAGCTGATCGGCGCCTGGGGCTTCCCCACTGTCAATGGTGGTGATCCGCGGGACAATGATGGCCATGGTTCGCACACCGCCAGCACATCGGCTGGTAATGTGGTGACGGCTACAGTCGTTGGCCCGACGCTGACAGTTACCCGCACCATCACTGGTGTGGCGCCCCATGCCAACATCATTGCCTACGCGGCCTGCTGTACCGCCTCGGCCCTGGCCAGCGCCATCGACCAGGTCGTGCTGGACGGCGTGGATGTGGTGAACTACTCCATTGGCTCAGATGCGCCGACGAGCCCCTGGGATCCGGGTGACTTTGACTCCTCCGGTTTCCTGGCGGCGCGCGATGCGGGCGTCTTTGTAGCCACATCGGCCGGTAACAACGGCCCGGGTGCAGCCACTGTTGGCTCACCGGCCGTGGCGCCCTGGATCCTCTCCGTAGGCGCCAGTACGCATGACCGGGCGTATCCCAACGCTGTGACAGACATGTCGGGCGGCGGCACACCACCGGCCGATATGTTCGGCAAGGGCTTTACCGATGGGTATGGGCCAGCCGACATCGTCTTCGCGGGTGACTTCCCGGCTGACGTCGGCACGACGCCCGAACTTTGCGGCGCCGGCGCAGCCCAATCCAACACCTCCCCCTGGAACCCCGGCACCTTCAGCGGCCAGATCGTTGTTTGTGAGCGCGGTATCTATGGCCGTGTTGAGAAAGGCGAAAATGTGCTGGCTGCTGGTGCGGGTGGTTACATTTTGGTTAACACTGCCGCTCAGGGCGAGTCGATCAATGGCGATGCCCATGCGTTGCCTGGCGTCCACCTGGGCGCGACCCTGGGCGATCAGCTGCTGACCTGGTTGGCCTCCGGCTCCGGCCACACGGCCGTCATCGCCGGTGCGGTTCTCGATATCGACCCGGCCAATGGTGACATCATGGCTGGCTTCAGCTCGCGCGGCCCGAATGTGCCCGCGCCGAGCATTATCGTGCCCAGCCTGAGCGCCCCCGGCGTCGACATCATCGCCGCAGACGGCGTGGGCGACGCTGTCTCCTGGGGCTTCAACAGTGGTACCTCGATGGCCAGCCCGCACGCGGCTGGCGCAGCGGCCCTGCTGATGGCGCTCCACCCGACCTGGACCCCGGCCGAAATCCAGTCAGCCATGATGCTGAGTGCTGACCCCTCAGCCATGCTGAAGGATGACGGCTCAACCCCGGCCGATCCGTTTGACGACGGCAGCGGCCGCGTCGATCTGACCCACGCCGGTATCATCGGCCTGGTGATGGATGAGTCAACGGCCAACTACACGGCGGCCAACCCCGATACCGGTGGTGATCCGTCCACCCTGAACCTGGCCTCGCTGGGGCAGGGCGCCTGCCAGGATACCTGTTCCTGGAACCGCACCGTCACCAACCGCTCCGGCAATACCTGGACCTGGAATGCCAGCGTTATTGACCTGTCCGGTGGTGTGACCGGCGATGTTTCCCCGACCAGCTTCTCGCTGGCCGATGGCGCCTCACAGACGATTACGGTCACGCTGGATGTAACCGGGGCAACCCTGAATACCTGGCACTTCGGCCAGCTCGAACTGGCGCCCACCGTCGTTGAAGGTGATCCGGCGCCGCCGAACAGCTACATGCCAATCGCGGCCTTTGCTATCGATGCGTTACCGCCGGCACTGGACCTGTCCGCTACTTCGCTGAGCGCGACGGTTGCCCCTGATCAGACGACTAATGTTGATCTGACCATTGGCAATACCGGTGAGCAATCTCTGGAGTGGTCGCTGTTTGAGTACGGCCCGATCACCGCAGTTGAAGGTGGCTGGTCCGATAACTTTGACAGTTACGCGACGGGCAGCCAGCTGCACGGCCAGGGTGGCTGGAAAGGTTGGGCCAATGACCCGAGTGCCGGCGCTCTCACGAGTAGTGCTCAGGCTGTGAGTACACCCAATTCCGTCGAGATTGTGGGTGCTAGCGACCTTGTCCAAGAGTACACCATCGACGATGGCACCTGGACCTTCAGCGGAATGCAATACATTCCGGCTTCACTGTCTGGCGTGACCTACTTCATCATGCTCAACCAATATGATGACGCCGGTGCGACCAATAACTGGTCTATTGAGGTCCAGTTTGACGGGACGCAGGATATGGTCATCGCCAATGGCAATGGCACCGGCGATCCTCTGCCCATCATCTACGACCAATGGGTGGAGATCCGTGTAGAGATAGACCTGGTCAACGATATGCAGTTCTTCTTCTACGGCGGTGACCTGCTTTACTTCGGTTCCTGGTCGGAAAACGTAAGCGGTGGTGGCATCACCTCCATTGGCGCGCTCGACCTGTTCGCCAACAATGCCAGCGCGGTCTACTATGACGATCTGTCGCTGCAGCCGAGTTCTGGCTTCTGTGCGTCACCTGCTGACATTCCCTGGCTGTCACTAAGTGATACCTCGGGCACGGTTGCCGGTGGTGGCAGTGATACCGTCACAGTTACCATGGATGCGACTGGTCTGAGCAGCGGTAGCTACAGTGGCTTCCTCTGTCTGGAAACGAACGATCCGGCGGCACCGCTGGTCCCGATTCCAGTCGAGATGCTGGTTGGCTATCTGAACTATCTGCCCATTGTGATCAAGGGGTAGTTTGATTGGCTGATTCCGGCTGGCTGCCTCGTGTAGCCAGCCGGTGAGCCGCAAAAGAAAAGCACCGGTCGGAAACGGCCGGTGCTTTTTTAATTGACTGCCTAAAATTGGCGCTTATTCTGCGATGGCAGCTTTGTATTGTTCTGGATTGGCCGCTATCAACTTGGTCCAGGTTTCATCCCCCTCGATGGTGAGGACGCGGAAACATTCAGCGTAGCCCAGACCGCTGTCGCCGGCCCGTTCCTGGCCGCGCTCCCGAATGCGGTCGCCCAGCCCTTCAACGTGGCCGACCTGGCTCTCATGTTTGAGCAAGGCTTCGATCTTCTGCTCGATGGTGTCGCTGATATCGACCAGATGATCACCTTCACCCCAGCTCACGACATAGACCTTGCGCACCTTGTGGGCGTGTATGCCATCGCCCGCCAGTTCCTCAAACAGATTGGGCTGGCCTGAGGCTGGGAAAACTGCATCCAGGGCGGCGCCACCAACAGCGCGATGATCGGGATGGTTGATGCCGCCGCGGGGTGTGTAAAGCAACGTCGGGTCAGCCGTGACGACCACTTCGGGCTGGAACTGCCGTATCTCGCGCACCATGCGCCGGCGCAGAGCGATGTCATTGACCACCATCCCATCGGGTTCGCGGAAAAACGTAATGTCTTCAACGCCAATCGCATGGGCGGCGGCTGTCGTTTCTGCTTCGCGGATGGCGGCAGCTTTGGCCCGCGTCATTCCTTCGGCAGCGACGCCATCACGGGCGACGCCGACATCGCCGCTGGTGACGATGACGTAGCGGGCGCGGGCGCCGGCCTTGATCCATTTAGCCAGGGTACCGGCACAGCCAAATTCGATATCATCGGGATGGGCAAAAATAGCAATAAAGCTGCTGGGAATGTAGGTGTCAATCTGTGTCATGATTATCCTGTCATGTGGCTGAGAAATTGGCAATGGGCGCGATTGTAACATCCCGCCAGATTCTTTTCATGGGCTGCTTACGTTTTTCAGATGGTTAACCGAGTCCGAAACGGGTCAGATTAAAGGGGGTTAACAGGTCAGGCCGCCGCCCCGTCAGGCGCCATTCAGCCAGCAGTTGCGCCACCGCCGGAGCGATAGCCCAGCCGTGACCGGACCAGCCCGCAGCAAACGTGAGGTTATCGAGACCGGGGAGCTGATCGATGATGGGGATGCCGTCAAAGGAGACCCCTTCCGGCCGGTCCG
>JACKBM010000064.1 GCA_020634575.1 Ardenticatenales bacterium
CCAGTGGCTTCCACAGCCCGCTGCAGAAACATATCGGCGAACGCCAATATTCCCAATTCTTCCAGAATGTGGCCCTCTTTGGCTATTTTGAGAACGCCGGCCGGCTGCCCGCACCCAATGACGGGGACATCCTGACCGAGGCATTTGCTGAGGGTTGGATGTGGCACATCCCGCTGACCAGCGGCCCGCCCTTCCTCAGTAGCGTCGGGGCCGTCATTGACCGTCACCTGGCCGAGCAATTACAGGGCGACCATGAGGCAGCCTTACAGCGCTTCATCGCCAGTTGCCCCCATCTCTCCCGGTTGCTGGGCGACGCCCGGCGCGTCACCGAAGGTCCCTACGGGCCGATACGCGTCCTGAAGGATTGGACCTACACGACGAGCCAGTTCTGGCGGCCTGGGGCGGTGTTAATCGGCGATGCGGCCTGTTTCATCGACCCGGTTCTCTCCACCGGAGTCCACCTGGCGACCAACGGGGGCCTGCTGGCGGCCCAATCGATCAACACCTTTCTCAGCGGCAAACGAGCCGAAGCGGATTGTTTTGCCGTCTACGAGAAGCGTTACCGGGTGGAGTACGAGATACTCTACAACTTCCTGATTGGCTTCTACGATATGCAGGCGACGCGCGACTCCTATTATTGGTCGGCGCGCCAGATCCTGGGTAGCGAGGAGCAGGGCAACGAAGCGTTTGTGCGGCTGGTCTCCGGCAGCGCCAGCGAGCCGGAGCGCTATTGGCAGGCGCGGGCCGAGCTGGGCGACGATTTTCAGCGCATCAGCAGCGCGGCCAACGGCGGCGGCGTGGCGCATGGCGACATGATCAAGGCGGTTATGGGCCGCCTGGAGCTGAATGGCTCCTGACGCAAAGCTGTGAGGGAACGCCTGCGGGCGTTATTGGGAGCCTGGCCAGGTGCGCCGACGGGGGCGGGCGGTGACGCCTGGCCAGCCAATCTCATGACAATGAGCATAACGACGCTGGCAGCCGGCCTGTTAAGATGACAGCGTCGGCTTTTTTGCGCTGAGGGGTTGCCCAACCCGTCGGGTGCTGAACGGACATTGTGGTTAAGCCGGCTAGCTTGCACGTGCGCTTTGCCAGGGCCATGTGATGCCAGACATGGCCATCGAGGGACAACATGCCAACACTCATTATCATCGTCGTGGTGGCGCTGAAGTTTGTGCTACCCGTGCTCTATCTGTACTTTCCCTTTGGGGCCGGCTGGGCCAATTTTGTGCTGGATACGGTCGATGGCGACATCCTCATCCCGCTGGGGCTGGCGGACTCAGTCTACCAACCCATCGACAAGGCGGCTGACTATGTTGCCTACATTTTTATGCTGATCTGGGCCTGGAAACGGCCTATTTGGCGGGAAATGACGGTGGTTTTTGTCCTGCGCACCATTGGCCAGGCGCTGTTTTTCATCACCGGGCTGGAGATTGTTTTCTTCTACTTCCCCAACCTGGTGGAGCCACTCTTTTTGATCTATGTGTCGATTGGCCGCTTCGCGGGCTGGGACCGGGTACAGGCGATCTACCGCAAATATATCTGGTTGATCTGGGCCTTTATTCTGGTCTACAAATTCCAGGATGAATACTTCACCCACGTCGCCAATTTTGACCGCAGCGACGCGTTGAAGCGGTTGTTTGGCTGGTGAGGGGTTCGCCAACCCGACGGGTCCGCCAACCCCTCAACTCTTTCGTTATAGTTGCTTTCGGCCGACTGCCGGGCGCGTTTGGGAGTGATCGGCAGCCGGCACCGTTGGGCCGCTTAACCAGCCCGGTTATAAGCCGGTTGGACATTTATTGCAGAACAAAATCAGTTATGCTATATTGCATCCATCTTTCAGAGTTGTCCCCACCAACAACTGCAAGATCTTCCCTATTTTGATTGTTGCATGATAACCGGCCCTTGCCTCTCCTAAGCCCTTTGTTCCGGGGCCGGTTTATAGTTGGGCATCAATTGACGGAGCTTTTAGCTCTGCTCAATTATTGTTGCTTGGCCGACCTGCTTTTACATTATGCTGGATCAAGCTCTGCTCTTCGTCAAAGATGCGCTGAACCGCTACCTGCGGGCCCAATGGGCTGAGAATGATGCCCGTCAGGGACCAGTTGTTTTCCTCAGCGGCGACCAGATGGAGCCGATTACGTTTCCTCTGGGTCAGGTTACGCTCCTCTTGATCAACATTGAAGCAGAACCCACTGCCCGCAACGCCGATCCCTACCGGCGCACTCGCGAGGTAGATGGTCAGCCATCCCCCCAAACTGTTCATCCCAGCCTCGCTCTCAATCTCTACTTGCTCTTTGTCGCTCGTTATCCTGCCTATGACGAATCACTGCGGGCCCTGTCCCAGATTGTGCGCTATTTCCAGCGCCACCGTTTTTTCTCCTCAGATGAGGTTGCCGACAGCCCATTTGAGAAGCTAACCATGGAACTCATCACGCTACCCTTCGCGCAGCAAAATGAAATCTGGAATGCGCTGCGCGTCACTTACCATCCCTCCCTGCTTTATAAGCTTAGAATGGTTGTCATTGAAGATGACGATCCGCAACCGGCCGTACGGGTCGAGCGGGTTATGCCGCCCATTGTGCGTCGAATCAATCCTTAGCCAGCGCTACCCGCGGTTTGGGGAGCCTGGCCCCTTTTTTGCTATTCGTGAGGTGTAATAATGGCAACGTACAAAACTCCTGGCGTTTACGTCGAGGAAATCGCCACCCTGCCGCCCTCGGTCGCGGAAGTGGCCACCGCCGTCCCTTACTTTATCGGCTATAGCGCCGCCGGTGCGGGCCGTACGGCCCGCATCAATACCCTGCTTGAATTTGAACAGCAGTTTGGCGGTCCGCGGCCAGAGTCGTTCACGGTCGAGACGATGTTGCCGGCTGGCGGCGGTGCTCCCCAATTCAACAGCATCAGCCGTCTGTCTGACGCAGTTACGCCTGAGGATTTGCTTTATTACAGCCTGGCTCTCTACTTCAACAATGGCGGTGGCAGCTGTTATGTGGCTTCGGTTGGCTCGCTGGAGACCACGCCGACGCTGGCAGATTTTGTTCAGGGATTGGCCCTGGCCGCCAAGGAAGACGAGCCCACTTTGCTACTTTTCCCCGATGCCACCCGCCTCCCGGCCAGTGATTATTACAATCTCTGCGATCTCGCCCTGGCGCAGTGTGGCGAGATGAAAGACCGTTTTGTGCTAATAGATGTGGTACCGGCCGGTGAACCCGCTGAAGGTGCCCAGAAAGCGGCTGACGTCCCCTATTTCCGCGATAAAATCGGTGCCGCCAACTTGAAGTATGGCGCCGCATACTATCCTTACCTACAAACCAATATCCCCTATCGGTATGCGCTGGATGGGGTCCGGGTGACGCTGGCCGGCGATACACCAACCGTACAATCTCTTGAGGCCCTGGCTGCGGATCAGACGGTGCTCTACAACGCTGTCAAGGGTGCGCTGGCCTCCCAGCGAGTTATCTTGCCGCCTTGCGCCGCCCTGGCCGGAGTTTACGCCCGGGTTGACCGCGAGCGTGGGGTGTGGAAAGCGCCGGCGAACGTCAGCCTGAATTCAATCATCGCCCCGCTGGTCAAGATCACGAACCGGGAGCAGGAAGAGCTGAATATCGATCCCACAGCCGGCAAGTCTGTCAACGCTATCCGCGCTTTCACCGGCAAGGGAATCCTGGTCTGGGGCGCGCGCACCCTGGCCGGCAATGACAACGAGTGGCGCTATGTCTCCGTGCGCCGGCTGTTTAACCTGATCGAGGAATCGATCCAGAAATCGACGTCCTTCGCCGTGTTTGAACCCAACGATGCCACGACCTGGCTCAAGGTACGGGCCATGATCGAGAGCTATCTCTTCGGCCTGTGGGAGCAGGGCGCTCTGGCCGGCAGCCGCTCCGAGGACGCCTATTTTGTGCGTGTTGGCCTGGGGCAAACGATGACTGTTGAACAGGTTAACGATGGTTATCTGATCATTGAGGTCGGCGTGGCCGCGGTACGCCCGGCAGAATTCATCGTCCTCCGCTTCAGCCACAAGCTGCAGGAAGCCTGATCGCCGCCGAATGGACAGTTTTACAAGCCGCAGCGCGGCACCGTTGGTATTAAGACGAGACGTTAAACAGGAAGAACCCCATGGCAACCTCTGCAGATGATATGAAGTTTAATTTTCCGCTACCGGCTTACAACTATCAGGTGGAAATCGATGGCGAGGCGTTTGCTTTCACAGAAGTCTCCGGTCTTAACATTGCTTATGAGACAACCACCTTTAAGGAGAGTCCGGTAGGTCGTATCGCCGGCCCGGTCATCTATAACATGCCCGCCCAGGCAACGGCCACGACCGTCACCCTGAAAAAAGGCATCATCCTTAACGCCCACAGAAACCTCATGACCAATTGGATTAACAGTGTGCAGGCCAATCTGGTGGAAAAGCGGGATATTCTCATCAAGCTGTGCAATGAAGCGGGCGAACCGGTTGTTAGCTGGCACGTTATCAACGCGTTTCCCACCCGGCTCGATGCGCCCACTTTCGACGCGAACACCAACGATGTCGCCATTGAAACCATGGAGCTGATGGCTGATCGGGTGGTCGTGCAGTTCGCCTAGGTTAACGACCATGACCACTCTGCCGCTGCCTGCCTACAACTTTGCCGTGGTCATTGACAACACGGATCACCTGGCCTTTGCTGAGGTGTCCGGCCTGGCGATAGAACTCGAAACGGTCAGCTACAGACACGGTTTGAGCTTTTGGGAAGGGGAGCAGATCAAAAGCTACAAATACGAGAAGCCAGTCACAGTCAGTTTCAAGAAAGGGGTGGCAGCCGGGGACCGGCACAGCCAGTACCTGTATGACTGGCTCAAGTTGCGTACGCCGCGGCAGGTGGTCGTCAGCTTGCTGGACGCGACCGGACAGCCGCTCATCAGCTGGCAGATCGGCAAAGCGTACCCGGTCAAGCTGAGCGCGCCGGTTTTTGATGCGCAAACCAACGCGGTTGCTATCGATACCCTGGAACTGCTGGCCCTGAAAATTACTGTGCTGTACAGCTGAGCGGGAGCGTAACTCATGCAGATTGGCGATGTAAACTGGCTGAGTGAAATTTTTACGGAGCGCTCGTTATCGAGCCAATTTGAGGAGTTGGTGCTGGGCTTCCGCTTTGGGGTGTTCTTTTTTGCCGGAGGTACCATCCCAAATTCACTCGACATCCGCTTTCAGAAAGTTTCCGGTCTTTCTCTCAATGTGGAGACCCATGCGGTGTCAGAAGGCGGGCAGAATTTCTATACCCACCAGACCCCCAAACGGCTTAATCATGGCAACCTGATCCTGGAGCGCGGCCTGCTGCTGGGTTCGCCGCTGGCCAGCGAATTTAACCTCACCATGACCTCATTCCAATTCTATCCGGCCAATGTCCTGGTCACGCTCTTCAGTGAAGAAAAAATCCCGGTGGCTGCCTGGCTCTTTCTTAAGGCGTTCGTTGTCAAGTGGTCGACAGCCGACCTCGACGCCGGCCAACGGGCTGTGGTCATTGACACGATCGAACTGGCGTATACGCGCGTGCAAAAAATGAGGTTTTAGGATGCCCATTGAAATTCGCGAGCTGGTCATTCGGGCCACCGTACAGGATGACGAAGCGCCGGCTGACGCCGATACTCAGGCCGCTACCAGTCTGGACGAGGAAGCAGTGGAAAAGATAGTCGCTGAATGTGTCCGCCAGGTGCTGGAGATTCTGGCGCGGAAGGATGAACGATGAAGAATCCGCTCAAGCCATTTAAGCTGCAAAAGCTCACCATCGAAGCCTATGAAGATGTTGAGCGGTTTGTCCGAGCGGGGGCCGTTTTTCGGGCCATGTACAATCCGGAATCGTTTTCCCTCGAACATACCATCCAGCATACTCCCAATCGGGGCCTCAACACAACGGGCGGCGCCAACAAATATCTCTACACGCCGCCCTCAACGCTTAATCTGACGCTGATCATCGATGGCAGCGGGGTACACGAATTTGGGCTGGCTACCGCCTGGCGCAAGCTGCGGCGACAGAATATCGTCGACGAGCAGATCGATCTCTTTCTCGACCTATGTTACAACGTTAACGGCAGGACACATGAGCCCAAATATCTGCGCCTCATATGGGGCGAAGGACCGCTCAAGAAATACAATTGCCGTTTAAAGTCGGTCAAAGTCAACTACACCTCTTTTGCTCGTGATGGGTCTCCGCTGCGGGCCGAGTTGCAGGCTAATTTTTTTGAGCTTGAAGATGTGGCGGTACGTAAGCGGCGCGATCGCTTTAGCTCACCTGACCTGACCCACCGACGCGTGGTCAAGGCGGGGGATACCTTGCCGCTGTTGACCCGGGAAGTTTATGGTTCGGCCAGCCATTATCTCCGCGTGGCCCAATTTAACGGTCTGGACGATTTTCGCCAGTTGACGCCGGGCCAGACGCTGATTTTCCCCCCGCTGGCCTCAGAACCGACCGCGACAGGGGATGAAGCTACAAGATGAGTGCATTGACCCTGACGCTCAAGGCTAATGGTCGTCCGCTGAAAGAGACAATTGAGTTGCTCGCTGTTGATGTCGTGCGTGAAATTAACCGCATCTCGCGAGCCCAGCTGGTGCTGATCGACGGCGATTTGGCCAGCCGGCGCTTCGCCTTGAGCGACAGCGCAGATTTTGCGCCCGGTCAGGAGATCGAGGTGCTGGCTCGCTACGAAGGTGACCAGGCCGGTAACCAGACGCTATTTAAGGGGATTGTCGTTGGCCAGCGGGTCGAGGGAGGACCTCAAGGGACTCGGCTGACGGTGGATCTCAAGGATCGTGCTGTGCGCCTGACGGTCGGTCGGCAAACCCGCATTCTGAATGATAAGACGGATAGCCAGATCATGAACCGGCTGATTGGTGATCATGGTCTCAAAAAAGGAAAGATACAGGCCACGTCGCTGAAGCATCCGGAACTGGTTCAATACCAGATTTCCGATTGGGATTTTCTCCTGTTGCGCGCCGAAGCCAATGGCCTGGTAGTGGTCAATGAAGATGGCCAGCTTTCTGTGGTCGCCCCTGACGCGACCCGCCCGGCCCGGCATCATATAGAAGCCGGTTTGGACGAACTGTTCGATTTTGAGATGCGCCTGGATACCAGCGACCAGACCAGCACTGTCTCGGCCGCTGCCTGGGACATCCGCAGCCAGCAGTTGCGGGGGTCAGCCAATAACCGGCCGGTTCCTCTCAGGCAGGGCCAATTGAAGCCAGGGGAGATTACGGCCATGGCCGGTTCGTCCAGCCAGATCGAGCTGGACGGCGTGGCGGCGCCCCAGCCCGAAGAGCTGCAGCCCTGGGTCGATGGCACATTGCTTCGCCAGCGGCTTGGCCTGCTGCAAGGCCGGCTTTCCCTGTCCGGCAGCGCTGCCTACCGGCTGCTGGACCCCCTGGCTGTCAGCGGCATCGGTCGCTGCTTCAATGGTACAGCCCTCATAACCGCGCTGCGCCAGCGCCTGACGACCCGGCACGGCTGGATTACTGACGTGCAGCTCGGCCTGTCCCCGCAAAGTTTTGCCAGCCGCCCTGATATTCAGCCGCCTCCGGCCGGGGGGTTGCTGGCCGGTATTCGTGGTCTGCATATCGGCCTGGCCAGTGACTTTAAGAAAGATCCGGATGGCCAATTCCGGCTGCAGGTCCGTCTTTACGGTGACAAAGAGCTGACTGTCTGGGCGCGCCTGGCCGCGCCTGACGCTGGCAAAGACCATGGTTTCGTCTTTTGGCCAGAAGCCAATGATGAGGTTGTTGTGGGCTTTGTCAACGAGGATCCTCGTCAGGCGGTTGTCCTGGGCAGCCTCTTCAGTCAAAAGAACCGGGTGCCGCCAGATCTTGCCCCCACAGAGAACAACCTTGTGCGCGGGCTGGTCACCAAAAAGAACAACCGTCTACTCATCATTGATGACGATAAAGCCGAGCTGCTACTAAAGACCAGCGCCGGCAAGGAAATTCATCTCAATGAAAACGAGGATAGCCTCACCATCAAGGACGAACATGGTAATGAGATTGTGCTCGACAAAGACGGCATCAAGTTAAAAAGCGGCAAGGATCTGACCCTGGAAGCAAGCGGCAAGGTCGAGATAAAAGGCCAATCCGTTGACCTGAAGTAAGGTGGCAACTGTCATGGAAACGATAAAACTGCAGCTTTCGGTTGACGAAATCAACATCATTCTGGAAGCGCTGGGTAAAGAACCCTTCACCAGAGTGTACGCGCTTATTGGCAAAATTCAGGAGCAAGCGCAGCGTCAGATCGGCCAGAACGAGCAGCCTGGTCCGGCCGCGGCCGGAGGCATTGACCATGAGTGAGCGTGATTTTCTGGGCCGCGGCTGGGCTTTCCCGCCCACTTTTCGGGGACAGGGTGCCGCCGTCGGCACGGTGGCCAACGAGGAAGATCTGCAACAGAGCCTGGCCATCTTGCTGGCTACTCGGCCGGGCGAACGGCTCATGAACGAGACCTTTGGTTGCGATCTACAGGATATGTTGTTTGAGGAGATTGACCAGGGGCTGCTGACCCAAATTGAAAACCGGGTTAGCGAGGCGATTATCCGGCATGAACCCCGCATCATCCTGGAACGGGTGACGGTGGCAGCTGCCCTGGAAACGGAAGGGATGGTGACAATCGACATTCTCTACGTCATTCCCGAGACCAATTCCCGTTACAACATGGTCTACCCCTTCTATCTCTTTGAAACGGCCGCCGGCCGGAAGGAAGACGCGGCATGAGTGATACTGTCCTGCTTGATGGCGATCAGGTGCTTTTTCTGCCCAACTTCGGAGCCGCTGTAGTGAACGTACAGCCAGGCCGGCTGCGCGGCAGCGGACCGGCTACCAGCAACGACAAGAAGATCTGCGTGGTTGGGGATGAAGCAGAGGTATCGGTGCCTGGCTGTACCTATTTCACCCCCATTTATTCTATTCCCGGTACCGGCACATTAAAGATCATGCAGCTGGCGCCAGACCAGAAAGCTCAAAAGAGCCAAACCGGCGGCAAGAAAATCATGCTCAAGGGCGGGCAGTTCACGGCCAAATTCGAGGTGCAAAATCCGGCCAAAATGCCGCCACCAGGCCCTGGGTCGCCAATCCCGGACGGCACGCCACAATACCAGGGGCGCGGCAGGTTCCTGTCGACCAACAAGTTGCTCAAAGGCATCTAAATGGCGGATTTTAAGTCGCTTCCCGCACTTAACCCGGATGGTACGAGCCAGCGCGGTCGCCGGCCGGTAGCCCTGGATCCGGCCCAGGCCCCACTGGAGGCGCGGAGTCTCGCTGACTGGCTCGCTTTTGCTCGCGCTTTTGCCCGCCAAATCTACTTCTACGACGTGGTCGATGGCGAGGTCAAGCCAGTAGGTGATTGGCGCGGGTTTTTGCCTGATGAACTGGATCTGGATGAACTCATCACCTTTATGGAAAACCCGGACCATTTTCCGCCCGGCCGGCTCGCAACTTTTAACCAGCCTCACCAAACACTTTTCCTGGCGTTTCTTCGTTTGCTGCGCCATATCCAGGCTCAGTTTAATGCGTTGACTGGCCGCCATCTCGACTATTACTATCGGGAGCTGCTGCGCCTGACGCCCCGGCCGGCGCAACCGCATCAGGTCCATGTCTTGCTCGACCTAAACGAGACCAGCGAATTTGTCCGCATTCCGGCCGGTACCGCTTTTCAGGGCGGCGCGGACGACGCGGAGCAGCCCCGCCTCTATCACAGCGTTGTCGACCAGGAGATTAACCAGATCCGCGTGGGCGCTCTGCGCGCCCTTTATGTTGACCGGCAGCTAACAGGCATTGAAGAGTGGCGGCCGCAGCACAAAGGCGATATGACAGCGGAGGATCTGCTGTTGGGCTTGCTGCGTCTGGCGCTGGGCCAACCCGCCCCCGGCGATCCTCTGCCCCTGTTTGCCGGCGGTCAGGTTGTCAACTTTGCCCTTTTGCGCCAACTGGAGCGGCACGTAACCTTTGTGGCCACCGACCTCTTTCTTGACCTGGCCGAGTACCATTCGCTGCACATGCTCAAACAATCGTTTGATGGCGCTGCGCCCGCCTGGCGTGAAATCAACGATCTGCTGACCGCCGCCGGCCGGCGCCGCACAGAGGACAATAATTTTGACCTGTTCCAGGTCAACCCCCAGTTGCGCGATACCCCGCGCGACTTTGATGCCCTGCTGCTGGCCGCCCTGGGCCGCCCCCTGACCTTTGAGGGCGATGCCCTGTCCGAAGTAGACACCATCGACCAGCTCTATCGCCAGAGCAGTAGAGCCGATGTCCAGGCCTTTGTGCGGGATAACCTGTATTTCCCCGTCATCGGCGACTTTGTCCGCCTGATGGATCTGAAAACACGGCAGGACGCCATCTGGCAGCAGCTGATGGCCATCCTGGGTTTGGCTGCCGGCCGGCGCGCGCGGGCCGCTGGCCAGGAACCGCCGCCCCCGGCCAACTTCGCGCCGGCGCCGGCTTACGCTCCGGACGCCTTTGCCACGAACCTGGCTGCTGCCCTGGGCGCCACCCTTTTTGCCCCGCTGGCGCCCATCCAAGACCTGGCTGAACACAAGCAGCGCCTGGATGAGATTGAAAGTTACTTTCTGATGACTGCCGAGCAGTTTGCCACGCAACTGATGGGTGTGGGTGCCCGCGCCGATGCCACGGAAGAGATGATGCAGCCCCTCTACACGCTGCTGCAACGTTCCCATGTGCGCCGGCAAGTCAGGCGGCTACAAGATGAGTTGATGGGGCTGTGGGAACGCCCCGAGCGGCAGCTGGCCCCCTTGCTGAAACATTTCGCTGCCAGCGGCAGCCAGCTGGACCCGTTGGCTGATGTATTGCTCCTGCTCGACGACCCCGTCGCAGGAGCGCTGTTAGTGGACCTCTATCACCAGCAGCAGGAGGATCCGGCTATGCTGCCGGATGACCAGAGCTGGAACCAGGTATGGCCCGCTTTACAACAAGCTGCCGTGGCCTTCGTCGGCCAGCCCCGCCCCTACCAGGAAACCTGGCACAATCTATACGCACTGGACGATCCCCGGGCTGCCGCCGCCAACGAGGGCTGGCCCCCGTTTGGCCGGCCGCAGCTTGACGTGCCGGAAGGGACACTGCCCGGCGTGGAAATTGGCTGGGCGCTGCGCGCCCCGCTGCTGGCGTTGCGCCAGGGCGAACGCATCCTGACCCTGACCCTGGACTTTGAGCGTGAGGCGGTTGACCTGGCCGCCCTGCGCCGGACGTTGCCCGACCAGGCGTATACTGGCGCTGCCCTGGACCGCTGTCCGCTGCGCCTGAAGGTAACCACTCAGGCAGGCTGGCTGGAGCCCGTTTCTCTGCAAACAACCATTTCCCTGCCCCGGGAGGAGCGGTTAACCCTGACGGTGACAGCCCACTTTGATCGGCGCCAGGGTGCGCTGGGCCCCATGAACGGCGGGGAACGCCAGTCTGAACTACAGCTGTTGCTGCGCCAGCTCTGGCTCCCCCATCCAATTCAGGCCAGCCGGGGCCGCTACGTGACGGTTTACCAGCAGCTACGCGACCTGAAGCTCCGACAACTCCACCTGGCGGTGTCCGTAACGGGCCTTGTGCCGCAACTGCTTCTAAACGATGATGGCGAAGTTGACGGGACCAATCCCTTCGAGCCCTTTGGCCCGGCCCCAAGCGTGGGGAGCCGCTTTATCATGTGTGACCGGGAGCTGCTGAACCGCCAGATTTCTTCGTTGGCTTTCCAGTTTCAATGGATGGGTCGGCCGGCGGACCTGGCCACACATTATCGTCACTACCGCAATACCCCGCCCCAAATGGACGATTTTCAGGTAGATGTCGGGCTACAGGAACACGGTCGGGTGGAGCGGCTGCTCAGCGGTGGCCGCCTCTTCAGGCAGAGCGACCCGCTCGCGCAGGAAACGCTGGCTATCGACGATATCCTGGAGTGGCGCACAGACGTTGCCCTGGAAAGGTTCTCGGCTGTGGACCAGTCGGCCTGGCCGCGCTCCTTGATCTGGGAGCTGGCCCCGCTTGACTTTCTGCATAGACGTTATCCGGGCGCTGCGGCGGAGCGGGCTATCGCCCTATCCAGGGACATGACGGCCAACCAGCTCAACCAGGATCCGGGGACCTACCTGGTGGAGCCACCGTATACGCCAAAAATGAAGGACTTCAGCCTGGGCTATTCGGCGGCAATCGAGCTGCCTACCCCGGCGGCAGAGGGGCAGGCAGGGTCGGTAAGCATGGCCCATGTTCTGCCCTTTGGCCAGCAAACAGTCACCCTGGCGGACACGGCTGCTGAAGGCTTCTGGCTGCCGCAGCTGAGTGCTGAAGGCTCCTTGTATATAGGCCTCCAGGGTGTTCGCGCTCCCCAGGGACTGGCGCTGCTCTTCCAACTGGCTGAAGGCAGTGCGGATCCGAATGTGCCCCCGGCCGATCTGCGTTGGGCTTATCTGAGCGGTGATCGCTGGCGCTCGCTGGATGAAGGACAGATCCTGTCCGATGAAACGCGCGGGTTATTGAATTCCGGCATTGTCCGGCTGCAACTACCGGCTGCCCACAGCAGCCAGCAACTACCGGCTAACCTCTATTGGTTGCGGCTCACAGCCGGCCGCCACACCCGCGCCGTGGCCAACGTAGTTGCTATTCATACCCAGGCGTTGACCCTGAGACAGGCGCTGCCAGCCACTGCCACCAGTAGCCGCGGTCAGACGCTGTCGCTGCCGGCGCACACGATCAGCAACTCGCTGGGGCCGATCCCCGAGGTGGCAGCGGTGCGTCAGCCGTACCCCTCTTATGGCGGGCGCTCCGCAGAAGCGGCGGACACTTCTTATACGCGTTTCAGCGAGCGGCTGCGCCACCGTCAGCGCGCCCTGACGATCTGGGATTATGAGCATCTGCTCCTGGCCGAGTTCCCCGACGTTTACAAAGTCAAATGCCTGCCGGCCGCGGCCAACTTGCCCGGTCAGGTCACTGTGGTTGTCATTCCCGACAGCAAGCAACAGCTGGCCTTCGATCCCTTTGAACCCAAAATGCCCGCCCATCGGCTGGCGGATATTCAAGCTTTCCTGGCCGATAAGCTCTCGCCCTTTGCGCTTCTGACGGTGCAGAACCCGCATTACGAACGGCTCAAAATCCGGGTTGGGGTGCGCTTTCGGCCGGGTTACCGGCCCGAAGCCCTGCGCGAAAGCTTGAACGGCGCCCTCAACCGGTTTCTGGCGCCCTGGGCCTACGACGACGGCGCTGAGCTGGTCATCGGCGGCAGCCTGTACGCCTCCCAGCTGATCCGCTTTGTCGAAGAGCAACCCTATATCGACTACGTCAGCCAGATCAAGCTCTTTCGCAGCGATGATGGCGAAAATTATGAGTACATCCAGCCTCAGGCGGATGGTTATGCGGTGACCGTGCAGCGTCCGAATGGCATCCTGGTTGCTGCTCGCACGCACGAAATTGACATTTTAGCCGGGGACGCTGTCGAGGAACAGCGTTTGAGCGGCATCAACTTTATGAAAATTGAACTTGACTTCGAGGTTGGTTAAGCCGGGCGCCCTGTTCGTGCAGCCTTTCCTGGCTGCAGGAATGACGCCAACAGGCAACCAGGTGTTCAGTCAAAAGGATGGCAATGATGGAGTTCACGAAAGCCGACCGGCGAAAATTGAAAGCGTACTTTGCCCGTTACAGCATCCCTACTGAGGAGAATTTTGCCGATTTAATCGACGGCACCCTCAATCAGAACGATGATGGGATCGTCAAGCTGCCCAATGAGCCGCTAAGTATCCAGGCCAGCGGCGCGCCCGAAGGCAGCCGCGCCACGCTCAATCTTTATAACGACTTTGCCAATCCTGCCCCGGACTGGACGTTGACGTTGCGGGGTGAAGGCGAGGATGGTGCCCTCAGCCGGGAGGGGTTGAACATCACCGATAGTGCCGGCCAAAGCCGTCTTTTTATCGACAAAGCCAGCGGGAATGTCGGGCTGGGCACCACCATGCCCCAACAGAAACTGGAGGTTGCCGGCATCATTCGCGCCCAGGGGTTTGAGCTCTCCCAGCGGGAAAACCCGCTGCGCCATCGTATGTACCCGGCTGATCCGATTGTCTATCAAAACATCTTTGAGCCGTATCGCAGCGGCGTCATGAAAAAGATCGGCAATCCCATTGGCTGGGACGATACCGCCTATGCGCAGACTCAGTGGCATGGCCGGCTGATCATCAACATCGGTACCGGCGAAAACGCCGACGGCAATGGGGTGGAGATCAATATCCCGGCCGGCTACAACACCCTGTGGATTCGTGTCCTGGGCGAACGCTGGGAAACTTTTAAGGCCTATTTTCTGGATGGGGCTCAGGAAACGGTCGGCATCTGGTCCGGCGGCTTGCGCAACAACAATCATTTTAGCCCCGACGGCTCGTTAAGTGACGGTAACAACATGGATGCCAACGCCTATGGTCCGAACTGGCCAGAAGCCTATGCCGTCAGAAACTCCGTCACCGACAAATCTCTTTCCGGCAACCAGTGGCTGCCCATTCCGGTTGGCCGGGCCGGTCGCCTGGCCCTGGTTACCAAGAACTACACTCAGTTCGGCGGCTGGCTTTCCGGGCTGGCTTTCAGTCGCAACCCCTGGGGGCACGCTTCCCTGCCGGCCGTTTCCTATCATTGGGCCTTCAACGGGGGTAATGCCACGAGGTGGGATGCGCAATGGGTGAACTGGTACGGCGACACCTTGACGGCCCTGCAGAATAATGCCACCACGACGTTGCGGGTACCAGTCATGCCGACCGGTCGTGACAAGTTGTTTTACATGGTCGAGCACAATAATTACTGGAATGGTGCTTTTCACCGGGAAATCAGAGTTAAAGGTACACCGGTGGAGCGATTCTTGTCGACTTATGACAACCCGTTTGCTCGTCACTTCAACGGCAAAACTTATGCCCGCTACATCGCTGCGCGCATTCCGGCTGGCTTGATCACGTCGACTGACCGTTTTCTCGACGTGGCAATTGATGGAACGGCGACCGAAATCGCGATCTTTTTCCGGGAAGCTGGCACCCACGACATGGATGTGCCGCCTCTGGCTGAGGCCTGATCATGACCATGTCCGATGCCCACTTTTTGCCGGTTGCCCCCTTTACCCACGCCGCCCTGGATTACGAGAGGTTGCGGCAGGAGGGGCTGGCCCATCTGGAGCAGCTGGCCGGCCTGGCCTGGACTGACTTCAATGATCATGATCCGGGCATAACTATCCTGGAGCAGCTTTGCTATGCCCTGACTGATCTCGCCTACCGGCTGGACTACGAAATACCCGATCTGCTGGCGCGGACCGACGGCGAGGTTGGCGTTGACTTTCACCCGCCCGAGGCGATGCTGCCCAACGCGGCGGTGACGCTGGACGATCTGCGCCGGCTGGTCATCGATGTGGTAGGCGTGCGCAACGCCTGGGTGCTGCCTGCTGCCGGCTCCCCACCGATCTATTACGACGAACTGGCCAAAGGGATCTCCTTGACCCCCCCTCAGGATAACGCCACCGCCATCGCTTTGCGCGGGTTGCTACAGGTCCGTTATGAATATGATGCGGCGGCCCAGGTGGACGGCCGTGCGTTGACTGTGGCTGAGGTGACGGCCGCCGTAACGCATGTCCTTCATGCCCAACGGCCGCTGGGCGTCGACTTTTTGCCCGTCCAGCCGCTCAGCCCGGAAAACATCGAGGTGGTGGCCCGTATAGAAATTGGGCTGGTCGATGACGCCCGCGCCATGCTGGCCGACCTGGCGCAATGTCTGGCTGACTATATCTCACCGGCGCCGCGTTTCACCCCGTATGCAGTGGCGCTGCAGCAAGGTATCCCCCTGGAAACATTGCTGACCGGCCCACTACTGCACCATGGCTATCTCGATCCAGCCGAGCTGGCCCGCGCCCCTAAACGAGAATTGTTGCATACGTCTGATCTGCTGCGCGAGATGATGGCGTTACCCGGCGTTGAGGCCGTTACCAGCCTGGAAATCTCTGCGGGCGGGCCATATGCGGCCTGGACGCTGCCGCTTAACGCCGAGCTGGCCCCTCGTCTTGACGTGGCTAACTCCCGGTTGACCCTGGTCCGGCGCGGTCAGCTTGTGAGCAGCGGCTCGCTGGCTGGCCTGGCTGAACGGGCCGGTGCCAAGACACCGGCCGGTCCACCTCTCGAGACGTTGCTGGCGCCACCGGCCGGGCGCGACCGCCACCTCGGCCAATACCGCTCATTGATGCACCAGTTCCCCGATCTATACGGGGTCAATGCCGCCGGCCTGCCGGCTACCGCGCCGCCGGCGCGCCAGGCGCAGGCCCTGCAGCTCAAAGGCTACCTGCTCTTCTTCGACCAGCTGCTGGCTATTCTCTTTGCCCAGCTTGATCATGTCCGTAAACTGCTGGCCGTGCAGCCGCTCACTGGGTTTGCCACGGCGGCCCAGCCGGTAATCGACGCCGAGTTGGCCCTGCACGAACTGTATCGCAGCCAGGGTCCGGCGCTGGCCCAATTGCTGGTGCAGTTGACCGAAAGCAGCGTACCGGCCGGTGAGCTACGCGCCCGCCAGCTCGATCATTTGTTGGCGCGCTGCGGCGAATCGCTGACCGAATACGCCCTGGCCATGACCGGTATCACCGCGTCGGGGCAGGCAGCATTGCAGCGGCAACTGGTTGCTGACCGGCAGGCGTTTCTGGCAGCTTTGCCCCGTCTGGCCGCCAGGCGCGGCAGCGGCCTCAATCTGTTGCTGGAAGCGCCAGCGCAGTCGACCGCCGGCCTGGCCGAACGGCTGCAGCGCAAGCTTGGCTTGAGTGAGGCGGAGCCGCTGCTCCTCATCGAACACATTCTGCTGCGACCGGGGCCGGAGGATGAGCCGCAAAGGGTGCCCCTGATCATCCCGGCCAATGGGCCCGACCCCTATTCACTGCAGCTGAGCCTGGTCTTGAGCCTGGGTGAAGGCCGGGCTGAGCAGGTTGAGTTTCGTACCTATGTTGAGCGGCTGGCGCGCCAGGAGTGTCCGGCCCATCTGGCCATCCATGTACATTGGCTGGCGCCGGCCGTGTTTGCTCAATGGCGCCTGGCCTACGCGGGCTGGCTGGCCGCGCAGCGAACGCTGCGCCTGGCCGCTCTGGAGACAGCCGTATGACCCTGCTGCCCGCCTACGACCTGCGTCGCCAGCGCGATCGGCTGCTCGATCTGCTGGCAATTGGCGAGACATACCCCCTGCAAGATACGCCTTTGCCCACGCAAACCATCCTGGTCGGTTTTGGCGAGCTGGCCCATATCCCGGTTTATTTCAGTCAACTTGATGTGCGCTACACGCTGTATTTCGAGGAAAATCCGGTTACGCGCCAGGATGGGGGCAGCGTTGTTGTCAGCGGCAATGGCGAGACGGTCTTCCTGGAAACTGAGGCGATTGCCGAAGACGTGACCTACACCATCTGGGCGACCAAAATAGACAGCGGCCGGCAGAGCCGGCTGCACCAGCAAGTGCAAATTCGGGTTGGCCTTGACACGCGCCTGCACGCTTTTATCCGCGATCTGCCGCCGCTCGCTGACTCGCTCCTGATGCCGCCGCCGGCCCTGGCCCGCTTTGGCCAGACGGTCGCTGTTGAGCTGGAGGCCAGCCAGGAAGGGATTGACTACGACCTGGTCGTCCTGCAACCGGGGACGGCAGGCGAGCCGGAGCTGGCGCAGGTGATCTCCAGGCAAACGGTGCGCGGCAACCGCCAGAACATCAGCCTGCAGATCGACGACGTGACGATGGATATTGATATTCGGCTGCGCGCCACCAGAAGTGGGGCGGGTGCAGACGCCCCTGATCAACTGTCCGCCATTCTCGATGTGGTATTGCCTCTCAGGGTGCGGGCCAGCCAGCAGCTGGTTGTCAGCGCCCTGCCGGCTGTGGTGGACCATGAGGCGCCGGCCCAGTTGCGGCTTGCGGGCGCCCAGGCCGATGTCAGCTATCAGCTCTTTGCCCGGCCGCTACTGGATGCGGATTACGCCTATGGCCAGGCCGCCGGGGCAGGCGTTATCCAGGTGCCGGTGCCTGAGGCTGAACCCTTGCCCATCTATTTTCCGCCAGCCGGACCGGCCTGGCAGTTGCCGGCTGACTTTGTCTCTTTGGGGCCGGCGCAAACAGGTCAGGAATCCCTCGATTTTGACATTCCGCCGCTCACCCGCGACACGCTGGTGCTGGTGCAGGCCCGCAAAGCTCACGCCCTCACGCTGCTGCCGCAGGAACCAGACGCGACGGTGCCCAGCTTCGTCCAACTGGCGTCCCCGGCGGTTTTCCTGGTTCGTCCGCAGCCACGGCCGGCCCTGAGCTTGCAGGCCCTGGCGGACGGGCACACCTTCCAGATTCAAGGTGGCGAGCCGGGCACCTTCCTCCATTTCCTGGACGAAAACGAAGCGCCGGCTGCCTCACCTCTGTATTTTTACGAACGGGATGAGCTGGTTCAGCGCTATTTCAAAGGGGTGGCCCGCTTCAGGGTGGCCGTGAATCTGGTGGTTGACGCTGGCCATGAAGAAGACGCCTCCGGGGAAGCGACGGTTGCGCAGCCCCAGCTGACCCTGCCGGCGCTGACTACCCCCATACAGTTGCTGCTGGAGGCAGTCTATGCTCGCAGCCAGGCCCGGGTTCGCCTCGCGGAACCATTATTCCTGGCACCGGCGGTTACCGTGGCGCCAGAAGATCCAATTGTCCCCTTTGACGGCGAAACAAGGATCCGCATTGTCCAGAGCCGGGCCAACGAATATTACCAGCTGTGGCGCGAGGAGACGGCGCTGGGCGAGCCAGTCAAGGGGACCGGCCGGGACCGCTTGCTGCCGACCGGCCGGTTGACCGGGACCACCAGCCTGCGCCTGCACATTACCCAGCCGGACGCCACCTGGCCAGTTGAGCAATGGCTGCCAATCAACGTGCAGGTGCTGCCGGAAGCAGATATCCCGCTGGCTATCGTCAGCAGCGGCGCGCCGGGCCAGCCTCTGGAAATAGAATTGGCCCGCTCGACAGTGGGCGTGATCTACCAGCTCATGCACGGCGAGGAGCAGTTTGGACCGGCCGTCGACGGCACCGGACAGCCGCTGCGGCTGCGCAGCAACCCGCTCGACGCCGCTCCCGAGGCGCTAACGGTGCGCGCTCAGCTGGCGGACGCACCGGAGCTGGCCGTGACCTTCAGCCAGCCGATTGTCGTAGAGTGGCTGGCGTGAGTGATCGACACCTGATCCAGCGGCAGGTGGTCGAGTTGACTGTGCCGGCCCGGCTTGATGCCCAGACGCTCCAGACTATCGTCAGCCGTCTGTGCCAGGACAATCTGCCGGCGCTCCTGGATCGCCTTTGCGGCCAGACGGCCGATCCGAACATCGTCTATCGGCTGCCGCACCTGGCGCTTGACCTGGGCCGGCTGCCCGCTACCGCTTTTGAAAACGAGTTTGTCGACCGGCTGGCAGCGTTGTTCGCCCCCGCCCTGGAGCAAGAGCTGGCCTGGTTGCCGGCAGCCGCCCGCGATCCGGTGAACGACAGTCTGGAATTGCTGACCACTTTTCTGAGCGGCGGCATGTTACCCTGGTGGGCCGATGCGCAGGAGCGCGGCCTGCTATCGCGCCACGTTGCCCTGTTAGCCGGCCGAGGGACGCCCGCGCAGCAGCAAGCGCTGCACACCCTGTTGCGTGATGCTGCCGCCGGTCGCCGGCTGGCGGCCCACCTCGACGATTCCCTGCTGGAGCGGCTGCTGGCCGCGCAGCGGCCGGACATGGCGGCCTGGGCTGCCTGGCGGCCACGGCTGCTGGCCGCGCTCCAGGGGCAGGCTGATCAGTGGCAGACAACGGCGCCGGCGCTGCGCGCGGCTGCCTGGGGGGAGCTACTGGCCCTTTCTGGCAATCAACCGGCCGGAGATTTAGTCGCTGCCGGGCTGCGTTTCCCAGCCGTCATCCTGCTGCGGCTGGCCCTGCGCCTGGGGGTAACGACCGGTCGTCTCCTGGCTGATCTGCACCGTGCCGGCGACGAGGAGCTGCAGCGCAATCTCGATCAGCTGCCCTTCGATGGGGCCACAGCCGCCATGGCCGCCGGCGCCGCTGCTGCCGCTCCTCGGGCTGAAGCGGTGGTCGATACAGCTCATGCGCTGAGCAATGCCGGGCTGGTTCTCCTCTGGCCCTTTTTGAGCCAGCTGTGGGAGCAGCTGGCGCTGCTGGAAAATGGCCGCTTTGTTACCCTGGCCGCGCAGCAGCGCGCGGTCTTTATCAGCCAGGCGCTGGTCATGGCCGAGGTGCCCTGGCCAGAATATGACCTGCTGCTGAACAAAATCCTGTGCGGGTTGCCCCTGGCGGCAGAATTGCCGGCCCCGGTGCCGCTGACAGAGCGGGAACTGGCGGCCTGTGAGGCGCTCTTGAGCGCCGTTATCGACCAGGTACCGATCTTCGGGAAGATGAGCACCGCCCAACTGCGCGATACTTTTCTGCAGCGACCCGGCACCCTGGCGGCCGAGGCAGGTGGCTGGCTTGTCAACGTTGAGCGCCGCACCTACGATATCGTTCTGGAACGTATTCCCTGGCCGCTGACCTGGGTCAGACTGCCGTGGATGGACCACTTGATTCGAGTGGCCTGGTGATCATTGATGAAGGCAACGACTGATCAGCGGCTATTGGCCGAAAACGCGGCAGTGCTCGAAGCGGAGCTGGCCTGGTTTGGCCGTGTGCTGGACGCGCGCTTCAAAGATTATTTCGCCCAGAATGCCCCGGCGTCAGACCCGCTGGCGCTGGCGCCGCCTTCCCTGGCAGATTCCGCCGCACCGTACGCCCGCTTCATCAGTGAGCAGACGTTATCTATCCCAGAGCGGATCGCCGTCGTGCTGGCCCTGGCCCCTTACCTGCGGCCGCAGCTTCTGGATATTTTCTTCACCAAAAATGCTGCTTTTGACCGCCCGTTTAGCGAGTTTGGCCTGCTGGAGCAGCAGGGCCCGGGCGGCGTCGCCCCCAGTGGCGAAACCCTGGCCTTCATTCTGGCCGGCGCCGACCTGGTTGGCCGGCTGCAGGCGCAACAGCTGTTGGCGGCTGACCAACCATTGATCAGCCGTGGCATTTTGCAGTTCGAGCGGCCGGACGGCGAAACGCCCCTGCGCGGGTTGCTGCGTCTCGCGCCGGAAATCGCCAGCCTGTTGACCCTGGGCCGGCCGCAGTTGCCGGCTTTTGGGGCGGATTTCCCCGCCCGCCATATTGAGACTGAGCTGGATTGGGATAGCCTCGTGTTGCATCCAGGCACGCGGGCCCAGGTTGACGAGATTGAAACCTGGTTGCAACATGGCCCCACGCTGCTGCACGAGTGGGGCATGGCGGCTCGTCTGCGTCCCGGCTATCGCTCCCTGTTTTACGGGCCGCCAGGCACCGGCAAGACGATGACCGCCTGTTTGCTGGGCAAAGCGACAGACCGGCCGGTCTTCAAGGTTGACCTGTCCCTGGTTGTCTCCAAATATATCGGCGAGACCGAAAAAAATCTGGCCCGCGTCTTCGATCAGGCCCAGTACAAGGGCTGGATCCTCTTTTTTGACGAGGCAGATGCCCTCTTTGGCAAGCGCAGCGAGACCCGGGACGCCCATGATCGGTACGCCAACCAGGAAGTCTCCTTTCTGCTGCAGCGCATCGAAACATTTGATGGCGTGGCCATTCTGGCCTCCAACCAGAAAGAAAATCTCGACCAGGCGTTTACTCGCCGCTTTGAGTCGATTATCTACTTCCCCTTGCCGCGACCGGAAGAACGGTTGCAGATCTGGCAGCGCGGCTTTTCGTCACGCGCTCGCCTGGCGGACGATCTGGACCTGACTGGCATCGCCCGGGAGCACGAGCTGACCGGCGGGGCGATCATGAATGTGGTGCGCTATGCGTCGCTCAAGGCGCTGGCGGACGGCCGCGAGGTCATCTGGCGCGAAGATCTGCTGCGCGGCATTCAGCGCGAATACGTCAAAGAAGGGAAGTTAGGCTAAAGGGCAGTAAGCGGAAAGGACTGAATGATGCCAGGTAAATCAGCGGAACGTCAGAATCAGACCAGGCAACATGAACGCCGGCCCAGTGCGCCCGCGCTGGCAGGGCCGCGCGGCGTCAGTCTCCAGCCGCCCGGCAGGGGCACGAGTCATCTGCCGGAAGCTTTGAAAAACAATGTGGAGCAGTTGGCCGGCCAATCTCTGGACGACGTGACTGTGCGCTATCATTCGCCCGAACCGGCCAAAGTCAAGGCGCTGGCCTTCACCCGCGGCAGTGAAATCCACCTGGCGCCCGGCCAGGCGGCGCGCCTGCCGCACGAACTGTGGCACGTGGTCCAGCAAAAGGCGGGCCGGGTGCAGCCGACTGCTCGCTTGCTTGGCCGACCGCTCAACGACGATCCCCATCTGGAGGCAGAAGCGGCCCGCATGGGGTTGCTGGCGCAGGCCCGTCTGCCATTGACGACGCTGTGAGGGCAGCCTGCCCAACCAGGCCCGGCCCCGCGCCAGCGGCCCCATGCAGAGGTATGTCGATGTGCGGTTGCGAGGCCTTGTTTCTGAATGAACGCTGACGGGGCACCGGCCGGTTGGGCAGCAAAAAAGGACGTCTGGCTGCCTCGCGTGGCTGTGCAGGCGTTTTGAGCGATATACCAGAACAAAACCGCTGCTGGACTCCTGAACAAAAGAATGCTGTTCAGCCACTGACCAGGATCTTGACCAATCAGGCGGAGGGGCGGAATGGCGCCGAGTTGCCCAAGCTGACGGAAGCGGTGCCTGGTGACGCGATTTGCCGATCTGGTCAGCCAGGGGATTGTTTGAGGATTGGGTGGAACTGCAGCATGGGGTGCAATCCATCGCCTGCAATGGTATCTGATCCGAAACAGTTTCCCGGCATCGCGTTAGCGCTTTATCAAGAAATGGTGCATCGACTGGGACCAGAAAGGCGGCAGGAAGATGTGGGATCTTGTCGATTCGACATCGAGCGAATGCCATGATTTTACCCATCCGGCTACGCTCGAAAGATACCTGAAGGATAATTATCAGGCGTCGCCACGGTTTTTGGCGCAACCGGCTCAGCAATACAGGTGGTGACAATTACCAGGCCATGAAAGGGCAATTATTTAATCAAGCCTTAGCGCAGGAGAAGGATGACAAACCCGATGGACCGGTGCAGGCAAACGATGGCCGCTGGGCTGGCTGGAAGAAATCCGGCAATGTGTGGCGACCGACGATTTATTATCCCAATTAGCCCAGAGGCGACATTTATGCGAGACAGATCATTTGACCGCCTTCCAAGCAAGGAAAATAGCAGAGGTCGCTCTGGCCACAGCCAGGCGGGGAGCGCCGGCCCGGACGGTGCCAGCCTTTGGCCGCCGGCGTACGGCGTTGAGCAGGTAGACAGACATAGACCGGCCGGATTACGGGTCGGATCGGCTACAACGGCGGCAGAGAGGCAAGCGCAGCGGGTGGCCCTGGGCGAGACGTACCGACCCACCAGCCCGGCGAGCGGCGACCGGCCGGTACCCGAAGCGATAGCCGCCTCAATCCAATCTGCCCAGGGCCGCGGCCGGCGGTTGGGCGGCGGCCTGCGCGGGCGGTTGCAGCATTGGCTGGGCCGTCCCTTGCCTGAGGCCCAGATCCATAGCGGCGCTGAGGCCCGAAGGCTGAACCGTGCTCTTAAGGCCCGGGCATTCACCGTTGGCCGCGATATATTTCTGGGCTCTGCCGCAGAACAGACCGAACGACCGGGCAGCGAGCCGCTACTGGCCCATGAGCTGAGCCACGTGCTGGACAACCTGGGACAGCCCGGTCCGCCCGTGGTGCAGCGCTGGCCGTTGACAATTGGCAACAAGGAATATGACGATGCGGATGCATTTGCCGATCTGGTCAATTCAATTCTGGGAGTACCTGGGCGAGATCCCCGCGCTATCCTGGGCGCCTTTATTGATAGAGTCACAACTGACCCGAACGTGGGTTTTGGGGCTAATGCTGGAGCGACCAAACAGGTTGTCTTGAGCATGCTACGTGACGGTATTGAACGGAGCCAGCGCCGTCGTTCGCTGTCAGAAGATGACCTCCAGGCTCAGGAAGATGTGCGGCAAATGCTCAATCAAGGTGCCCCACCTGCGCCGGCCCCGGCCCCGGCCCCGGTCCCGGGCGGCAACGTGCGCCCTAGTCGTGGTCTTGTTGCCGGCCTGTTACGCACGGTGCGTCATCGTCTGGAGAAAAAGCAGTTGGCCGGCATTCAGCAAGAAAATGAAGAAAGGCACGCAGAAAGAAGCCGGCAAGTTAGAGCGACAGCCATTGAGAACTTTCAGCGGGATGCGCTGCGTGGGCTCGATCAGGAAGATGCCCCGGCCCAGACACATCCCCTGGCGGCCAATTCAAACAATGACCCGCTGCCAGTACCCGAGGCCACGCCCCAGCGGTTACTGCCGGCGGCCCGGGCTCTGGCCGAGGCAGTAAGGACCATGTTAGCCTCGGTCGGCGCTGAGCGGCGCTCGCTGAGCGAGGCAGAGCTGGCGGAGCTGCTGCGTAAAAAGTAAGCAGATCAAGTCAGCTTATTGCCAGGCGGACAATCAACTCAACGCAGCAGTTTGTTTTGCGCTGAGGGGTCGGCCAACCCGTCGGGTTGGCCGACCCCTCAGCCGTTATTCGGGGCTGAGGCTCAGGCGGTGGGTCTGGGCAATGCCCATGGCGGCCAGGACATAGCCCTGCACCCGGGGGCTGACCAGCCGGTGGCTCACACCGTGGGAAACGGGGATTACGCCCACATCGGCCAGCAGCATCAGCTCGATTTCATGATAGAGCGCCAGGCGTGTGGCGCTGTCCAGCTCGACGCGGGCCTGTTCCAGCAGGGCGTCCAACTCCGGGTTGCTGTACTCAGCCAGGTTGAAATTGGATTCGCTGTGGAATAGCAGGTCGAGGAAGTTTTCCGGGTCCGGATAATCTGCACACCAGCCCCAGGTGATGACATGGCTGTCCAGCGCCTGGGCCGCGGTGGTGTAATCCACCGGGTCGAAATATTCAATCGTGTATTCGATGCCCAACTCTTCCTGCCACATCGTCGCCAGGGCCAGCAGATACTCATCCTCGGCATTGCCGCGGCCAAAGGTGCTGAGGGTGATGGGGGGCAGGTCGTTTCCGTAGCTGGAGTTGGCCAGCAGCTCACGGGCAGCGTCCGGATTGTAGCTCCAGTCTGTGCCGTCCAGTGAGTAGCCGGGCATACCCGGCGGCAGCAGGGTCTGGGCCAGCAGGGAAACGCCACTCCCGAAACGGTCGATCAGAAGTTGTTTGTCCGTAGCCAGCGCGAGCGCCTGGCGCACGTTGATGTCGTCCAGAGGCGCCCGGTTGTTGTTGAGCTGCACGATCGAGGTGCAAAGCGAGGTGGTTGAGAGCAACTGGTCGTGCAGCGGATGGTCCGGCTGCTGGATATCCAGCAAATCATCGCCACCGACGCCGACAAAGTCAATCTGACCACCTTCGTACAGGCTCAAGGCGTTGCCAAACAGATTGAAGCGGTAAATGACGTACGGGATCTGCGCCGGGGTGTGGTAATTCTCATTGCGCTCCACGATGAGCGCTTCGCCGGCCCGATATTCGCGAATCTGGTAGGGACCGCTGGCGTTGGCGGCAAACATCCAGTCGTCGTCGCCGCTTTCTACGTCTGCCTGGTCGACGACGTAGGAGGTGGGGTAGGCGAGCTTGGCCAGGAAATACGGCTTGGGCGCGTCCAGCGTGACGGTGAGGGTGCGCTCGTCGACCACAACCACGCCGCTGATCTCATCCGCCTCACCGGCGATTTTCTCTTTGACCCCGGCGATGTCACCCAGATAGGTCTCAGCCGTCTCCGATTCCAGGTCCGGGTCGGTGGCCCGTTCCCAGGAATATTTGACGTCGGCGGCGGTGAGCGGGGTGCCGTCGGCAAAGGCGAGATCCGGCCGGAGCGTAAAGGTATAGGTCAACCCGTCCGGGCTGATGGCCCAGCTCTCAGCCAGGTCCGGTTCGATGCCCAATTGGGGCGTGAGGCGCACCAGGCCGCTGTAGAGCAGGCCAATATATTGGGCGGCGCTGTTGGACTGAGTGGCCGGGTCGAGGCTTTCCGGCAGCGGGTCGGAGCCAATCTCCAGCAGGGTCTGATCCAGCGGCAACCCAAACAGGCTCAACGGCAGGAAGCTCATATTCGCATAGACATCAGAGATGGAACTGTCAGGTTGGTCCAAAACAGCCGGCGAGCCGATCACTATCATGAGCAAATTGTGTGGTGTGTTCTGGACATAAATGATGTGGAGGGCCGGATTGGCGCCGCTATCGTCCAGCAATATCGCCCGGTCCGCCGTCACCCCGCTGCCCACGCTGATCTCATCCTGGCTGGCCAACGTCAACGCTTCCGCCCCCAGGGCCTGCACAACCTCGTCAACGAGCTCGTCAAAGGGGATCGCGCCCAGCTCGCTGACATTGTCGATGATCAGGACCAGGTTATCAGCCCGATTGACCAGCTGCAGCAGATCATCCTCTTCCCCCACAATACCCCAGCCATTGGGAATAATCAGCGCGTAGCCGCCGGCCTCATTGCGATAGTAACCGTCCGGGGTCGCGGTCGGGGTGGGGGTACTGGTGGCTGTGGCGGTGGGGGTCAGGCTCGGCGTGGCTGTGGCCGTTGGTGTGTTGGATGGGGCCACGGTCGGTGTCAGCGTTGGCGTTTCTATTGGCGCTGCGGTCGGGGCGCTGGTCGGCGTCTCCGAGGGGCCGGCGGCGATTTCTGTTGCCATTGGGGTTGAATCATCGTTTCCTTCATCACTACACGCAGCTAACATAAGCAACAGGATGAAGATGAAAAAGAGTCGTTGGCGCGTCATGATTTTCCTTATTCGCTGAACTGGTCAGCGCTGCTGCCGGGCCAGGCGGAGGATAAAGTAGAGCAGCCCGCCGGCCAGAATGATGGCCAGGCCGCCAAGCAGAAGCCAGGGGGCTGAACCGGCCGGTGGCTCAGCCAGCGCCCCAGACTCCGCTGGCGCTGCAGTCGGCGCTGTTGTGGGCTCCTCGACGGCCGCGACCGCCGTGGCGGCTGCCGTTTCTGTCGGGCCTGCCGTGGGGCTGGGCGAGATTGTGGCGGTCTCGGTTGGGGGGCTGGCGGTGTTCGTGGGCGACGCGGTGGCGGTGGCGGACGGCAGGTCCAGGGTGAAGGGGGCGATGGTCGGGACCGGCGTCGCCTGCGCGGGATCGGGCGTGGGCTGGCGCGTGGGCAGCGGTTGGTATCCGAGCGATTCTCGCCAGGCGCCATCCAACCCATCCGTATCCAGCCCATAAACCTGTTGCAGAGCGTCGTCGATATCAGCGCCGTCGCGCATCGCCTCGAGCAGCAGGAGCAAATTCGCCTGGCCATATTCACTGATCAGGAAGTTGACGATGGTTTTGCTCTGGACGTAGGCCAGCCCCGCATCGTCGCCGTAAGCGGAGAAGCCATTGGCCAGCCGCCGCAGGGCCGGGACATTGCCGGCGTCGAGAGCATTCAGCAGTTCCGGGGCGGTGCTGCTGGCGGCGCCGGTCTCGCCAAACTCGGCCAGCCCCTCGTTGAGCCAGGTGGGCAGGTCAACGCCGACGCAGTTAAAAGTCAGGGCGCCGACGACCAGGTGGGTCAGCTCATGGGGGATGACGCTGGCGGCCCAGCTATCCTGGCCCGGCGCGATGCCCACGATGATGCTGTTGTAGCGCGGGAAGGCGACGCCGCCGGCCCATTCCGGCACGTGGATGACGGCCGCCTGCACATCAGCGGCGGTTGGGTAGACGACCAGGGTGATAGGCTCGTCGAGCTGGATGCCCATCTCCGTCTCCAGCCGGTCGAGGCCGGCGGTGGCGTAGGCCAGGAGCTGCTCGCCAAACGGTTCATCCCCCATCGTCCAGAAAACCGAGACATTGTCGGCCGTGGCCTCTTTGAACGGGAAGCGGGCGTCGGCGACGGTGGCAAATTGCCGCTCGCTGGTGACCGATTGCCCGGCCGCATCATTGACCGTCCATTCCCACCAGACGACGGTGCCGGGGGGCAGGATGCCGAAGCGGGCCCAATCCCAGGTCCAGCTCAGCTCGATTTCGGTAGCGGGCGTGACGTCCACCGGTTGGCTGGCGCCATTGGATTGGCAGGACCGGCCGGTTGTCCCATACCGCAACGTCACCGCCTCAATCGGGTCGCTGCTGGACGCCGCGAGTGCGAAGGTGGCTCCGGTCGGGAAATCCTGGCTGATCTCATTCTGGTCAATCTGGATGGTGTCCTGCGCAACGGCGCGGGTAGGGGCTAAGCCCAGCCAGAGCAGGGCGAGGCAGAGAAGAAGCGGCCGGTGAAGTTGGCGTATGGCAGACAAAAGCGGGTTCCCTGTTGGCGTATGAAGTAGAAAACGAAACCGGCTGGCAACCGGCTCGTGGTTAATGGGGTTATTTGGCGCCCACGAGGGAAGTATAAAAGGTTTAGGGAGCGGGATCAACGGCGGGCGGTGAGGGGTTGGGGGGACCCGACGGGTACCGGACCCGTCGGGTCCCCCCAACCCCTCATTATTTACCGGGCTGTAATTGGTCAAAAACCAGCGACAGGCTGGCGATGGCCAGCTCGCTGCTGCCGGGGTCCAATTCCGTGCTCTCCCAGGCTTGGGGCCAGGCGTTTAGCAGCGTCCATTCCGCTGCGATGGTCTGGCCATCCGTGTTCAGCATGGCGATCGTCACATTCTTGCGTTCCACCTGGCCGGTCGTTGCCTGGGTGAGCCAGTTCCACAGCGTCTGGGAGCTGGTCACGCCATATTTCAGGGTAACGGGCTGATAGGATACGCCAGTCGGGATCTGCCGGACAAGCGGCTCCTGGCCGCCTTCGCGATATTCCTGATTAGCAACGCTTGCCTGGAGGCCGCTGCATTCCGTGAAGTTGAATTGACCGTCATCGATACCGCTGACCCGAACTGTGAAATTGTATGCCCGATAGGGATCCATGATTAACCTCCACTGACCTGGTCTTTTAGCTGAATGATTCGATTTCAGCGCCGCTTTCCTGTTGGCTGATGCGGAAGATGACAAATTCGGCCGGATAGGTTGGCGCTACACCGATGTCAATGATGACTTTGCCATCACGGATGCTGTCCAGCGGATTGTTTTCCGCGTCACATTTTACAAAAAAAGCTTCTTCCGCCGTGCTACCCATCAGAGCGCCGGCCTGCCAGAAATCGGTGAGAAAGGCGCCGACATCGCGGCGGATCGCACGCCACAACTCCTCATTGTTCGGCTCGAATACGGACCAGCGGGTGCCTTCAGCGATCGACTCCTCCAGATTGGTCAGGAGGCGCCGGACATTGACGTAGCGCCATTCGCTGTTACTGGCCAGGGTCCGGGCACCCCATATCTTATAGCCTTCGCCGGAAAAGAAGCGGATGGCATTGATGCCGGCTTCATTGAGGCTCGTGTTGAGCTGATCGGTGACGGCAAAATCGAGGCCGATGACGCCGTTAATCACCTCATTGGCCGGCGCCTTATGGACACCCCGCGTGGCATCTGTCCGCGCCCAGATACCGGCGACATGGCCGGAGGGCGGCACGACGACGGTTGCACCCGACTGGGGATTCGCGGGATTGGCGACCTGCAACCAGGGGAAGTAGGTGGTGATGATCCCATTGCCTGGTCGGGTGACCTGGAGATGGTCAGTCGCGATTTTTTCGACCGCCGCGGCCGTCCAGGCGGCGCCGGCTGCTGGTTCCTTCTTGATGTCCAGGATGCCGATCCGGTCGCCGGTCTGTTCACAATGCGCCAGGATGGCCTCGTGGTTGGTCGTATCGGTGTAGCCCGGGGCGGCGACGATGCTGATCTCGTCGATTGCCGCCAGGACAGCCAGCCCAACCGTGCCACTGCCATCATCCAGCGGTTTCTGGCTGGCGTCGTCCCCGCCGACATTGACCACCCAGCAGCGCGAGCCGCCATTCAGGAAGAAGCCATAAACGGCGTGGGCCAGGAGGCTCCAGCCGTGGTCTGTGGTGGTGGGTGGGTTGGCACGACCATCAACTGTGAGCATGAAGGTTTCGCGAAAATCGGTGAAATTATGGAGGACAACCGCTTCGTTGGGGCGGGCGTCCGGATTGGGAGCGGCCCCGACGAAGCCGGCGGTGCTGGTATTGGTTGCCTGGATGGGGCGGCTGCCGCTGGGGAGTTCCTGGATGTAGACGCCGGGCTGGCTAATGAAGGGCGATTCGTTTCTTCTGCGTGAGGACATAAAAGGACTCCCTGGCGCACGGCCATCGGTTTGGTCGACGGGACGCCCGGCGTAGGTACTGTCGTTGGCTGCTTTTGCCGCATAGCCACGGTAGCCATGACTGTTATAGCGCCGGGCCTAAATTCTGCCTATCGATTGAGGGCGGCTCGGGCCAATTCCAGGGTGCGATTGGTCATCGTATCCAGCTGATCCAGCTGCTTCGTGTTAAGCCATTCCTCATTGTAAGGGCCGGTGGGTATGGTCAATGTCTCCTGCGTCAACTTCTGGACCTCAGCTGCCAGCTTCTGCAGTTCCGGCTCAGCGGCTGTCCAGGCGGCCAGGATCTGCTGGTTATGCTTTTCGGTCTCCGCTTCCAGGGTGTCATTGGCCAGCAGCGCGTCGACCTGTGGGGATTCCATCAGCGCCTGTTTGGCTCGCTCCAGGATGGCCAGCTTATCCTTTTGCGCCTGCAGACCGGCGGCGATGCCGGCCAGGGCGCGGGCGACGGTGGGGCCGGCGGCGTCCGGATGGCCCTCGATGCGTGTAATCTCTTCACGGCGGACAAAGTCAGCAGTGGAGCCGGCATGGCAAGCCTCAATAATCAAAGTGAGCTGAAACCCCTTTTCCAGGGCGGTTTTCGACCAGCCGCCGACGACTGATGGCGCCACCGTCTGGTTGTCCGTCCCCTGCATGCCGCCGACGAGACCGTGGCCGCTGTAGAAAACGACCAGGTCGTCGTGCGGGGCGCCCTGGGCGACAAACTCCGCGATCACCTGGCTCATTTGAGCAGCGGGCAGGTCAGTCTGGCGGTTGACGGCGAATTCCCGGCCATTGAGTATGGCGGCCATCCGTTCCCCGTCGGTGGCCGTCTTCGGCAGATCCGTTTCCGGCTCCTCGTATTGGGAGTTGGTGATAATGAGGCCGAGCCGCCGGCCGGTGCTGGTATCCAGATTGGGATTGCCGGCCTCGGCGCTGGTGGGGGCGGCGATACCCTGGTCAATCTGGGCCGCCTGCTGCACAGCCTGCTGGATGGAGAGCTGACGCGTTTTGTCTGCTTCCAGCATCTTCAGCAGCGTCTCACCATAACCACCAACTGATTTCACCGGCGTCTCTGCGCCCGCGCCGACGACCGTATGGCCCTGGGGAGCCGGTGTCTGGTCCGGCGGCTCCTGTCGCTGAATGAATAGCTGGCGTTGCAACGGCGCGGGCAACCGGCTCGGCTGGTTCAGCAGTCGCTGGACGGCTTGATTGCCGAGCTGGCGCTGCAGGTTGAGGAAGCCGTTGTGCGGGCTGAGGGCACCGGCCGGTCCGCTCCCGGTTGGCTGCGGCTGGTGCACGGTTGGCTGTTGGGTCTGGCTTTGTTTGTTTTCCCGAGCCATGGTGACAGTATAACGGCAAACGTGTGGAGAGGCGTGTGGGTGAGATGGGCGAAGAGGGCGTCAAATGTTGCGGTTTTTTTAAAAGATGTCACATTGCCATGGTGAAGGCAACGAGGTAAAATGCTGGAATTGTACAAAATATAATACCGAATAACGTACTAAATATGACACAAAAAATCATACCTGTGAGTGACTTTCGCCGCCAAACCAGTCAAGTGATTGACTCTATCCTGCGTGAAGGGGATGTCGTCTATATCACGCAGCATGGGCGGCCCAAAGTCGTGCTGCTGGATTATCAGCAGTACGAAGCGTTGCTGGCCAACCAGGCGGTGTCGCCAGATTCACGGGAATCGGGTCTGATGCTGGCGATCACTGTTTCAGCGGAGGAAGCTCGCCAGCACGTGAATCGCCAGGTTATACCGGACCTGGGAACTGGCTTACGGGCCGGCTCACCAGCTTTGCTGTGGCGGGAACAACAGCTATTCTGGCAGGTATCCATACTGCTTTCTTTGCCTCAACTGGGTGAGATGGGCGCAGTGGGCGCCATCAGAGTTGACGCTCACTCTGGTGTTATCGAGATAACAGCTGCGGAGCTTGAGCAGATCCGTCAACATGCCCAAAGGCTCTATGATGGTGCCACATTATCCACAGAGTAGCCCGGGTGCGTGTTTGCCCGCCTGTGTCCGGATGGTATTGGCGGCCATGGGTCTTGAAATCTCAGAAGAAGAAGCGGCCAGGCGCCTAAAAAGTTATCGGTTTGGTACACCTGCCGGAAATGTGCGGCACCTCGAGAACTATGGCTTCAGCGTGAGTTACGCATCGATCGATGAGGCATCATTGAGTCGTGCCTTGCAATTGGGTCGGTACCCAATTGTGTTTGTAGCCGCTGAGTTTTTACCTGGGTCGGAATTCGCCGGTTTTCACGCCATGGTATTGGTCCAAATAGTCGGTGGAGAACTGGTTATGATGGATCCTGCCCAGCCTCGCGGACATACGCAGATTACTCGCGACGATTTTCTGCTGGCCTGGGAAGAATTTGATTGTCGGGCAGCTATCATTTCCCGACAAGGAGATGCCGGCGTGGACCTAGCCTTGCCTGGCTTTTGAATAGCTCCACAGGACTCGGTCCAGCGCCCGCATCGACAGGCCAGTTGACGTCGCCAGGGCGCGGGTAAACTGCGTATAGTCCTACCAAAAAGTAAAGTGATAAGGCGGCCACCCCGCCGGCGCGCCAGCCATCGGGAGCAGCCGCCGGTGGGTCGCACCGGTTTTGGGCGTCAGTCGGGTTCAGCAGCTGAAACCGGTGCAACCCACCCGTGCCAATTCAGGGTTCCGGCGCTGCGAAGAGCAGCGGCTCCTCCTGATAAGCCCGGAAAAAGTCGGCGATGAAATGCAGCCGGTCGGGCAGGTTGCCCCAATCAACTGCGCCGGAGCCACTGAGATCGTCGGGCGTGGGATCGATCTCGGCCAGCAGCGTGTGCAACTCAGGCAGCGAGATCTGGCGCAGCGAGGGTGGAAAGGTGGCCGGCAGATCCCGGCCCAGACGGACAAAGCGACCATCGGCCAGGCCAATGCGCATCATATGCTCGGTGATGAGCAGGCGCGCATCGCGCTTTATCCATGTGAGCAGGTTGTTGAGGGCGACATCCAGCGGGGAGGGTCCGCGGAACAGCGCCAGCAGAAACAGTCTGAAGCGAATCAGCCAGCCGCGCCAGGGGAACAGCGCCTTAAGCAGCTCACGCCGGAACGCCGCCGGCTCCAGGACGGCCGCCTCCAGCGCGGCGAGGATCTCAGGTTGCAGCCTGGTCTGTTCGTGAAAGCCGATGGAGATGTTGGCGAAAAACAGAAGCTGAGCGCGGCGCGATGGGTCCGGCTCAAACAGCGCCTGGTAGTAGGCGGCAAAGGCCCGGGCCAGGTAAGCCTGGCCGTCGGGCGGTTCGCCGGCCTTCAGCTCACGGCAAAAGCGGTTGATATTCTCATCGTCGAAGCCGGTATCAGCCAGGCAGACGTCATAGAAGCGGGCAAATTCATAGCCGATCTCGGCAAAAACCTTCTGGTTACCGCGGGCGACGGCCTCGCTGGCCCGGCGCGCCGCGGCCGGCGGATCCAGCAGGCGCCAGATGGCAGCCACGAGTGTGGGCATCGGGTGGTTGCTGCCCAGGAGCTGCACGAGGGTCAGAAGCTCCGTCAGGGCCGGCAGGGGCAGTGAGCGCAGCCCAAGTTGCTCCTGCAGCCAGGCGGCGAAATCCTCCTGGCGAATCGTTTGGCCGGCCTGTTTCGAGGCCCATGTGGCGAAGGTGCACCAGTTGGCGCTCCGGCCGGTCCGGACCGCCAGCAGCGCAGAGAGCTCATGGTAACAGCGGGTGATTTGGGCGTTGCGCGCCACCGGGTCGGCCAGGGCGGCAATTTCGGCGACAGTTGTGAGGTTTGGTATGAGGGAGGTGGAGGCGGCTGTGGACACTTTCTCACCTGACGGCAACGGCTGACCAAAACGGTTTGCCATGAGGCCTGCCCGCGGCCAGCTATCTCCGGGCATCAGTCAGATTTTACAGGCTGAGTGACACTTAGCGCCAGCAGTCGCCGTTTTGACTTCAGTGCCCCTCGGTTCCGGCTGCTGTGTCCGGTGCGCCGCCCTTCGACGAGTTGTTCGGGTGTGCCCCGGCTGCGGGCAATGGTTCCGGGCGGCCGGCCGCATCTATGCTAAACTCGCCAGATGCTCACCTGGATCTTTGCCCTCATCCGGACATGCTTGGGCGCTGTTAAGCAACTAAGCCGTTCTAGCTTTCTCCCGATGCTGTTGCCCTTTCTGTTGCTAATCACCATTGGCACCGTTGTATACTCTTTGCTTGAAGAGTGGACATTGTTTGAATCGCTCTATGCCACCATCATCACGATTACGACGGTCGGCTACGGCGATCTGTCACCGCAAACACAAAGCGGCCGTATTTTTGCCATCTTCTTTACGCTCGTCGCCATCGGCCTGGCCGGTTACACGATTTCCAGCGCGGCAGCGATCCTATTTGAAAGTCACCAGCGAAATCGCGCGAAGAAAATCTACGAAAAACGAATGAACGAGATCTCACAACTATCCAATCATATTATTGTTTGCGGGGGCGGCATTGTGGGCAATCGCGCGGCTGGTGAATTCAAGCGCCGCCAATTCCCCTTTGTCATCATTGAGCCGGACGAAGCCAAGCTCAAAAAAGCGCTGCTTTGGATGCATGAATCCTATGTTGACAAACGGTTACGCCATTATCAAAGTCTGGATGAGGTGGATTGGACCATCGAAGAACGGCTGAGCATCGATGAACTGGCCACAGACACGGGCATTCTTTATCTACTGGAAGATCCAACCGAAGAACAGCAGCTTCGGGCTGCGGGGATTCACCGGGCTTATGGGGTTGTGGCCGCGATGGAAGATGATCGGGACAACACCACCATATTGCTCAGCGCCCGCGATATGGCGCAACGGCTAAACAACCCCAAATTACGGCTTGTCGCCAGCGCGCGGACCGAAACCAATATGCACACCCTCTATTTGGCCGGCGCCGATCGGGTTGTTTCGCCCTATATCATGGGGGGCTTCACTGTCGCGACCAACATGCTGGATCACGATGCGGCCGAATTTTGGGACAGTATGCTGTTTCAGCAGAAACAGAATATGCGGTTTGGCGATATGCATGTGCGTGACTTCCCCCAAATTGCTGGCTGGACGGCGGATGAATTACGCCAAAAAATGGCGCAACTCGTCATCGCGATACGGCGTCAGGAGGCGTACATCTATACCCCGGCCCCCGATGAGGTCCTCCAGACAAATGACGTCCTGATTGTCATAGGCGAAGACCTGAAGTAGACGAGGCGGGCGCAACCTTGCGAGG
>JACKBM010000065.1 GCA_020634575.1 Ardenticatenales bacterium
GTTCTTTTTCACGAATCAAGGCATTGCGCAGGGCGATTTCGGCGCTTTTCCGTTCGCTTATGTCGACGGCAACTCCCTGCGCCTCATGAACCTGCTGTGACTGGTCTCGTAGCGGCTGAATGGTCCATTGCTGCCATTTTCGGCTGGTGCTCGTGCCAGGGAGGGCCAGCTCGAAAGTTACCGGCATCTGCCGTGCGAATACCTGATTAAGATGGATGGCGAATTGATCAAATTGCTCTTCAGGCATGAGCGACGTGAGGGAACGGCCCGGTAACTGGGCCGTTGGCCAGCCAAAATAGCGGGCAAAGGCGCCGTTGACAAATGTTAGCACCAGATCGCGGTCAAAGCGGCAAACGAGCTCTGCCTGGTTTTCCAGAACGCCGCGATATTGCGCCTCGCTGGTCTGTAGTTCATTCAGGACCTGGCGATGACGGATGGCATAGATAATAGAGCGTTCCAGTAAGGCGGCGCTGAACTGGCCCTTCACCAGGAAGTCCATTGCTCCCAGAGAGAGCGCTTTGAGATCAAACTCACGCTCGCCCTGGCCAGTCAGTAGGATCAGCGGTTTCTGGCAACCGATTTCAGCGGCGTACTGCAAAAGTTCAAAACCATCATGCCGCCCCAAATGCAAATCGATCAGATAAATGTCGTGGTTGCCAGCCTTGATCTGCTCCTGGCCGGCCGCAAAGCTATTCACCCAGTCGAGGCCAAAGCGGGTATAGGTTGCCTCAGCCAACGCCTCACGGGTGATCAAGTAATCATCTTCATCGTCATCAACCAGAAGCACTTTATAAATGGCATCAAAATGTGACATTATTCGCCCCCTTGCGGAGGGAGGGCGACGACATGGAACCAGTAGTCGCCCAGAGACCGCATCACATGCACCAGCCCGTCAAAAGTGACTGGCTTGGTAATAAATGAGTTTCCCCCCAGATGATATGAGCGCATGATATCGGTCTCCGCGCTGGATGTCGTGAGCACCACGACCGGGATATGTTGCCATTTTGGGTTGGATTTAATGGCGGCCAATGCTTCCCGGCCATCCATGCGCGGCATGTTCAGGTCGAGCAGGATCAGGCCTGGGAGCGGCTGACCTTGCAACGCCTCATGCCGGCCCTGCCGGCCGAGATAGTCCAGTAAATCCTCGCCATCGTAGGCAAAGTGGATCTCGTTTTCTAACCGGGCTTCGCGCAATGCATCTTCGGCCAACATCCGATCTTCCGGGTCGTCGTCAGCCATCAAAATGGTGATGGCGGCTCTGTTATCAGGGCTCATACTTTTGCTTCCCTGGGCTGTGTCAGCGGCAAGGTGATGTGAAATTGCGTGCCTTCCCCGCTCCGGCTGGTTACATCAATCATGCCATGATGCCTCTGCACAATTTTGCGGCAGATGGCCAGGCCCACACCCGTGCCCTCGTAACTGTCCCGACCATGCAAGCGCTGAAAGATATTGAATACGCGATCCCGGTATTTTTCATCAAAGCCGATGCCATTGTCGCTGACGATGATATGTTTGCCGGGCGTACTCTCAGCAGCTGGCAAATTACAGCTGATCTTGACCACAGGCTGGCGGTCCGGATGGACAAATTTGAGGGCATTCCCCAGTAGATTTTGAAACAACTGGCGCATTTGTACTGGATCTGCCTCGACAACACCCAAGTCAGACAGATGCACAGTGCCATGGCTACGTTCTATGGTGTAATCCAAATCTGACAGGACATCTCGCGCTATCTCGGTCAGGTTAACTGGCTCGGGCGGGTTGGTGCGGGTTGAAACGCGCGAGTAGCTTAAAAGATCATGGATGAGCTGCTGCATTCGTTGTGCTGCCCGTTGCATCCGCTGCAGATAATCCAGACCGCGCTCATCCAGCACGTCAGCATAGACGGACTCCATGCGGCTGCCAAACGCCTGAATTTTGCGCAATGGCTCCTGGAGATCGTGTGAGGCAACGTAGGCGAAGTCTTGCAGCTCGCGATTGCTGCGTTCCAATTCACGGGCATAGGTGGTTAATTCGTCGCGGGCCTGTTGCCTTTCCAGGGTGACGTTGAGCCATTGCGCAGCCAGGTGGACAAAATCCTGTTCGGCGGTAGTGAATTCGCGGCCCCGCGCACAGCTGACCCGGTAGGCCAGGGCGCCGAAGCGCTGACCATCCACAGTGAGGGGGGCGCTGATGATGGCGACCGGCCGGTACTCACCCCCGCCCTCGCCGTTCTGGCTGCTGATAAATTCGCTGCCATTAATCGTGAGGACATTGTCCTGCAAGACAGCTTGCGCCAGGATGGTGTTGGCCAGCGGTAGCCGGCCACCAGCTGCATGAATCGGCGCGGTGCCAAAGCTTTCGCTGATAAGCAACTCTTCCCCGGCGAGCTGACAAATGAGGCCTTCGTCCATTGCCAGCAATTCGGCGCCACGGCGCAGGATCTGTTCCAGGTGCACCTCGCTGTTGCTAGATTGGGTGGCTATTTCCAGCAGCATGCGCAACTGCGACTCCTGGGCGATTAGCGCATTATTGACCTGCTTCAGATTGGCCGCGTAGGTTTGTAATTGCTTCTCTGCCAGAATGCGGTCCGTGATGTCTGTTTCAATCCCCACAAAATGAATAAGATTCCGTTCAGCGTCATAGACCGGCTGGCCTTCAATCGCCACCCAGTAGCTCTGGCCATTGCGATGGTAGTTGATGATCTCAACCTCAAAAGGTTCACCGGCCCGAATACGCTGCCGCATCAATTCAATAGTCCCGGGATCACTTTCCGGGCCTTGCAACACGGAACCCGGCGTCCGGCCAGCAACTTCCGGCAACTGGTAGCCGGTGATTTCGCTGAACGCAATATTGATCCATTCAATCTGACCCTGGGCATTGGTGATGACCACGCCGTTTTTAGTCCGGCTGGCGACAAAGGAAAGTTTGTTCAACTCGGCCAGATTTTCCTGGAGCTGTTGCGCCATCTCATTAAAAGCGGTCTGGGCCATCTGGATCTCAGTGGTCCCCTCGACAGACAGCCGTTTATCATAATGGCCCGCCGCTATCTGTCGCGTCACGTCACCCAGTTGCAGCAACGGCCGGCGCACCTGCGCATTTAGCTGGGAAATGATAAATAGCGCCAGCAGCAGGCCAATGAGCAGCGCTGTTGATAGGGTCGCCAGGAGCGATGTCCTGAGCTGCTGGGCCAGGGTATCCGTGCGATAGGCCAGACGGACTTCACCCAGGCGTATTCCCTCGGCGACAATGGGGCTGCGCACCTCGATCACACTCGCGTTCTGCAAGATCTGCCCGACGATTTCGTTTAGCGAAGCTTCGTTGTCGACACTCAGGGCTGTCCGAATGAGCGCATCATCCAGGTTCAGGTAATTGGTGAGGTTGCGCCCGTCCGCGTGGACGACCACGCTGTAGACAAAATCCGGGTCCGCCGCGGTCTCGCGCATCAGGGTTTCGAGGGGATAAAAATTGTTGGCCAGGATGTTGTCCTGGCTGACGGCGCTCAGGAAGCCGGCATGGGTGAGCGCCTTTTGCGCCAGGTAGTCGCGCTGAATGCGGTAATTCCGGGCGATAACCAGGAAGGCGAAAATGAGCTGGCTAATAACAACCAGCCCACCCAGGACCAGAAGAAACCGGAATGCCAGGCTTTGCCTGAACTGTACTAGACGGTTCATCAAGAACGTCGCATTACTCTACGCCGGCAACATCCCAGCTGAGCAAGGTCAACTGCTCGATGAGCTGGTGCATCGGCTGATAATCGAGCGGTTCCGTAAATCCGGCGCCGTTAATCGCTTCCAGTGCCGGATGATCTGCGTGAATCTGCAGCAGCGCCTCCTTGACCTGTTGAGCCAATTCAGGGTCCGTGTCTTGCAGGGCCGCAAAGGGCCATTCTGGGTAGAGAGCGGTGCTGTGGGGATAATAAAAATCGTCGGCTGCTTCATCCAGGATGCGAAAGTCAGCCAGGGAGCGGATGGTGCCTTCCGTAACCATGCGTTCCAGCTGCCCGGTACGGATGAAGCCAACGTCAAAGGTGCCATTGAGGACGCCCAACACAATGTTGTCCTGTGAGGGCGTCTCTGTAAAAGAGGCAAAATCCTGGTAAGGGTCAATCCCCAGTTCCAGGAGATGATAAACCTGGAAAATGCAGCCGGCGGCAGCCGTCTCATGGTCCACACAGGTGCCCCGTTTGCCGCGCAAATCGATAATCGACTCAATGTCGCTGTCAGCCCGGACTATGATCAGGCCGCTAAAGTAGGGACCGGTGTTGTCACGGGAGAGCGTTGCCAGGAACTCGGTTTTATACAGCCGTTGAATCTGGACAGCTGCCAGGGGATTGTTGAAGGTGAAATCCAGCTCCCCTGCTTCGACAAGGCTGAACTGGTCTTCCTGGGTAACCGGCCGGAGCACAAACGGCCGGCCAATCGTCTCTTGTAAGTAGCCAATCAGGGCGCCATATTGTGCGTTAGCTGCCGCCGCGTTGCGAATGGCGAGGACGCCAACAGTGACAGGTTCGCCAGAAATAGTGCGGTCCGGGGCCGCTGTGGTAGCCGTAGGCGAAGGGGGGATATCGACGTTGGACTGGTTACAGGCAACCAGAATAAATAGCAGCCCTGCCAGCAACCCGATTTTTGCTAGATGTCTCAACTGTGAAGCTCCCGACAAACTATCTCTACTGATAGCTTAAACAACTTGGTTGTCTGGCGTCAGCAGTACGTTGGTTTGTCAGTAGAAACACGTAGAGGCTGGCAGCAAAGGCCAGCCTCGTCAGTTGAGCGCTATCAGGCGGCGTAGGAGGCCGGCTTGCGCGGCACCGTCCAGAACAGAACCAGGATGAGAATGGCGCTGGCGACAAAGCCGACCACACCGGTCATCACCATGCCCAGATTGCCGTAGATGAAGCCCGTGGACAGCGAAGCCAGCATGGACGAGACGGCAACTACCGCTTCGGCCGTACTTTGCATACGGGGCCGCTCCGCTTCGGTGACGGAAACGGTCAGCAGGGAACTGCCACCCACGTAGGCGAAGTTCCAGCCCAGCCCCAGCAGGTAAAGAGCGACGGAAAGCATCCAGACGGACGAGGCGATGGGGGCGATGATACAGGCCGCGATAAGCGTCAGGGCGCCGATCATGATCACCCAGATTTGGCCCACTCTGCGGATGAAAAAGCCGGTCATCCAGGAGAATGCAAACATACCCAGGGTATGGAACATAATGACACGGGAGATGGCCGCAGAATCCTGGCCCAGGTTGTCCATGTGTAGCGGGGTGATGACCATGAGAAGCACCATCACCAGGAAGCCAATGCTCATGGCAACGATGGCCAGCTGAACGCGGGGCAGGCGTAGCAGCTCGCCCTGGGGGCGGGCTGGCTTTTTGATGACCGCGGGATCGTCAATTTCCTCATTGATCTGCTGGCTGAGGATGCCGGGATCCGGCCGGAGGAAGAAAAACATGGCCAGCGCGGCGATTACCATGACGCCCAGCGTAAAAATGTAGGGGCCAGTGGCCACATCAAGGCCGAGCCGTTCGGCGACCCATTGGCTGGGCGTGACGATATTGGGACCCAGGACGGAGCCGATGGTACCGGCCGCGACGATGATGCCGAGGATGGGGGCGCGGTTTTCCGGCCGGTAAACCTCCGCAGCGACATATCGCCCCTGTTCCGTTGCCCCCCGGGCCAGCCCAATGAGCAACCCGCCGAGCAGCAGAATCCAGAACTGCTGCTGCATGACCGCCACAATAGAGAGCGCCCCGCCCAAACCCGCCAGCAGATAACCGTAGGAAAGGGTCTGGCGCCGGCCAAACTTGATCATGAGCCAACCAACAAAATAGGCAAAGATCGCGCGCCCGGCCTGCCCCAGTGTCTGCGGCATGCCAGCGTAATTGGTATCACTCAGATTACGGGCGATGATAGGTGTGATGGTAAAAGCGGCAATCGTCCCGGCCGAAAAGAGGGCCTGGCCGACAAAAATGGTTGCCGTGATGCGATTCTGGACGGAACGGGAAATTGTGCTCATCGAATTGTTTTACCCTGAATGCCTGTGGTGTAGGTTGGCTCTGCAGCCAACAATCCCTAACTTTACCTGAGACCCTGTGGGAATGCGACAATCTAATCTCAATCAAAGATGGCTCCGCTACCCTGCCTGGCCATGGAGCAGCTTCGCTTGATTATCATAGCCGGCGACCCGCTCGTGCAGGCCGGTCTGGCTGCCCGCTTTGTCGCTGAGGAGGCCGTGCTGGTGACCGCCCAGCTCAGTCCTCTCGCGGCCAGCCTGCTGGAAGAAGCGCCCCCGGCCGATCTCATCCTCTGGGATGTGGGCTGGGGAGATGTGGCCGCCTGGCCGGATCTGACGGCGCTGGATCTACCGGTGCTGGCCCTTCTGGCCGAACCGGAGGATGTTGCGCCGGCGTTGGCCGCAGGGGCGGCCGGCGCCATCAATCGCGAGGCGGAGGTTGATCTTTTGCTGGCCGCTATACAGGCACTTTTGGCCGGGCTGCTCGTGCTCACGCCAACCCTCGGCGCCAGCCTCTGGCGGGAGCAGGAGGCCAGTGGCAAAAGAAACCTGGCTGAAAATCTGACAGAGCGCGAACAGCAGGTGCTGGCGCTGGTCGCCGAAGGGCTGACCAACCGGGCCATCGCCCATCAGCTGGCCATCAGCGAGCACACCGTCAAATTTCACGTCAACGCCATCATGACCAAACTGGATGCCCAAAGCCGCACTGAAGCTGTCGTCCAGGCCACGCGTTATGGATTGATCGCGCTTTAGGTAGCCTGTAAGATTTCTCCTTTTTAATAGTAATCAAATGGTTTGACCTCCATTTTGAAAAACCCCCCAACGCGGGCCGTACCTCTGGTCCGATTAGGCAATTGGTCCTGTGGGACTGAACTCTCACGACATTTTCACGCCTGATCGGACCAGGGTACTATATGAACTCCACTATAATTATGTGAACATTTTTGCTGTAACGTAGCAGCAGAAAATGTATATCGTATCAACCGTAGGCGAGCTGTACCGTAAATGCCAACCCAGACGTATCGATAGAAGGGGGTCTGATGTCATCCGTTTGGTTTATCCGGCATGGTGAAAGCCGGGGCAATGCTGGGCATCGCACCGCGACACCAACCAGCACTTTATTAACTGCCAAAGGATCTTCGCAAGCTCAGTTTCTTGGTCATTGCTTTGACGAGGACATTGAGCCATCTCTGGTAGTCACTTCCCGATATACTCGTACCAAGCAAACAGCTGAACCAATACTGCGCATGTTCCCGGATACGCCAGTAGAGGAGTGGCCGTTGCACGAGTTTGTCTGTCTTTCTCCATCCAAATACATGAACTCAACAATGGCTGAGCGCCGGCCGGCCGTCCAGGCGTATTGGGAGAATGCTGACCCGTACTATGTCGACGGACCGGACGCGGAATCTTTTGTCGAGTTCATTGATCGCATTCAGCGCTCGCTGGATGAGCTGCGGGATCGTCGCATGCCGCTGGCTGTCGTGTTCAGCCATGGCTTTGTGATGCGGGCCATTGCCTGGCTGCTGCTCACCCGCCCCGCCGTGATCGATTCAGAACAGATGACCAAATACTGGAATTTCTTCCAGGCAGTGGATGTGCCCAATGCTTCCATTCTGCGGGTTGATCTTGACGATCCGTTCGGGGCGCGCCTGGGGGAGTTTGACGTGGCTCATTTGCCGGGCGAACTCGTCTCCACCTGAGTCCGAACCATTCGGCCCGGGTCGTGTTAGAATTGTAAACCTGCCGCCTACGCGGCAGGTTTTTTGTTTTCCCGCCGGCACTCTTTGTGTGGCCGGTAGCAATGGAGTGAATTTATGCGCGAAGTAGTCATTGTTAGCGCCGTACGTACCCCGATTGGCCGTATCAGCGGCGCCCTGTCTGCTGTGCGCCCGGATGATCTGGCGGCGCTGGTCATTAAGGAAGCGGTGGCCCGGGCCGGCGTTGCCCCGGAAATGATCGAAGAGGTCTACCTGGGTTGCGCGAATCAGGCGGGTGAGGACAACCGGAATGTAGCGCGCATGGCGACCTTGCTGGCCGGGCTGCCCCATTCGGTCGCGGCTGTCACGCTCAATCGGCTTTGCGCCAGCGGCTTGAATGCGGTTAACCAGGCGGCGCGGGCGATCATGGCGGGGGAAGGGGATGTTTTTGTCGCTGGCGGCGTCGAAAGTATGACGCGGGCGCCTTATTCCTTACCCAAGAATGAGACCTCATTTGGCCCGCCCGGGAACAAGACCGCCTGGGACACCACCCTGGGCTGGCGCTACCCGAACAAACAGATGGAAGCGCTGTTCCCGCTGGAGGCGATGGGTGAAACCGCCGAAAACATCTATGAGCTCAGTTGTGCCGGCGGTGTGGCGGGTGGCGAGATCAGCCGGGAGGAGCAGGATGCCTTTGCCCTGGAGAGCCAGGCGCGGGCTTGCGCCGCCATCAACGCGGGCCATTTTGCGGCCGAGATCGTGCCGGTGCCGATTCCCCAGCGGCGGGGTGACCCGATCATGGTCACCGTCGACGAGCATCCCCGGATTCGTGAGACGGATGACGGTTATGCGCTCGACACGTCGATGGCGCAGCTGGCGCGGTTGCGGCCGGCGTTTCGCGCGGGCGGCACCGTCACTGCCGGTAACAGCAGCGGCCTGAACGATGGCGCCTGTGCCCTTGTCCTCATGTCGGCTGAGAAAGCGGCTGACTTAGGGTTGAAGCCGCTGGCGCGCTGGCTGGCGTCAGCCGCCGCCGGTGTCGATCCGCGCACAATGGGGATGGGGCCGGTGCCGGCCACGCGCAAAGCGCTGACGCGAGCGGGCTTGAGCCTGGAGCAGATCGATCTCGCCGAGCTAAATGAGGCGTTCGCAGTGCAATCGCTGGCAGTGCTGAAGCAACTGGATCTGTCCGCAAAAATCACCAATGTCAATGGCGGCGCTATTGCCCTGGGCCATCCACTGGGCTGCTCTGGCGCCCGCATTTTGACGACGCTCATTCACGAGATGCACCGGCGCCGAGCGGCCGGTGAGAACATGCAATATGGGTTGGCAACGCTCTGTGTCGGTGTGGGTCAGGGGGAAGCGACGATTATTGAGTTGCTCTAGGCGCCAGCGACTTAACCGCCGAGGCCTAATAGCCCCACCAGCTGCGCCAGCCAGAAACTGAGAATTCCGAAGACGACGGCAACCAGTAGCCATTGCAGGAGCTGGCTTTGCCGTCGTTTTTCATGGTAATCCAGCAAGGCCTGGGTCCACCAGTCGGCCCGTTTCAGATCCGCCAGGACAGACTGGAGCTGGGCCAGGGGGCGCTGCAGCCGGTGCTGGATATTGGCGTCCAGCCCGGGATGATTGAGACGGCCGAGCTGCTGGACCAGACTTTGCTGTCGTTCAGCCAGTTGTTGCAGATAGCTGAACTCGCGTCGCATTTGCAGCAGCCGATAGGCGGACTCGGGCCGAGCCCCATCACCTTGCCGGCGCACCGCCTCTTGCAGGTCCGCTAGCGCTCCGGTAAACGAATTCTGCCAGAGCTGGAGCAGTTCCAGCCAGAGTTGGTCCAGCCCATAGCGCCAGCGGTCAAGTTCCGCACCGTACCGCTGCCAAAGCAGCCCGAGATCGGTGTCTGCCTGCCCCTGAATCGTGATCAGGAATTTGGGGGCCAGGAAAAAATGGCTGCGCAGACCGTAAAGCTCACCGTCGCGACGCTGGGGATGATAGCCTGAGCCAAAGATATAGCTCGGATAAACCTCAACATAGTCCGGTGATCCGGCCAATTGGACATCATTGAGATTGCTGCTCTGGAGGGCGAAGCTGCGGCCTAACCAGGCCAACTCTGCTTCAGTCGGGTTGCTGAGATCAACCCAGAGGCGGGCGCTATTCTGCTGCCGGAATGCGTCGATCTCTTCAGGTGTCAGTTCGTAGACGGCAGTGGCATCACTGCCCAGACAGCGAATCATAAGCCGTTATTGTACATCTGAATCAGTTTTTGGGGTGAACGGAGCAGTGGGCATATAATGGAGGCTCTGTGGAGGACAAATGCAAGAGTTTCTGATTGGATTACATGGTGGAATTCGCTGGCTCGTGGTTGTGGCCGGCGTGCTGGCCCTGATTAAATTTGTGGCTGGTTGGCTGAGTAATAGCAGCTTTGGCCCGCTGGATCGGCGGCTGAGCCTGGCGTTTACGATTTTGATGGACATTAACGTGCTGATTGGCCTGATCATATTTGTGACCGGCTTTTTTGGCGATTTGCCAGGTGAAGTGTTGCGGATTCGCAGCGAACATGCCGTGACGATGATCCTGGCCGTGGCGGCTGCCCATATGAGCGCACGCTGGAAAAACGCGGCGGACAAAATCCGGTTCCGGCAAACGGCTATCTTCTTCCTGATCGCGATGCTACTTGTTGTGGCCGGGGTGGCCCGGGTAGGTGGCTGGAGCGGCTAAGAGCCGGCACAATTGAATAGAAATGGCTGCGGCTAGCTCAGGCTAGCCGCATTTTTTTCCTCGGTACGCGCTGCCAGCGTGTCAAAGAACCGCTTGTTGATGGCCCCCAGGAATTGGTGGTCGATGACCGGGTTGGGCAGCGTTTGGGCCGGTACATAGCGGCGATAGGCAGTGGTGTCAAAGCCGATATCATCGCTCATGTAAGGTGTCTGGAAAGCGATGTTTCGGGCCAGGGCCCGCTCAAAGCGGCTGGTCGCCTCGCCAAAATCCTCTTCCCGCACGACGTCAAAGCCAGTTACGCCGAGGCTGTCACAGAGATGGTGGTGGACAAAGCCCAGGGTTGGCGGATCTTCATTGACGATGTTGAAAACCTTGAGATCCTCAGTGGCCAGCGCCGGGATCTGTGATAGCTGGAGCATCGCCTCGACGACGTAATCCACAGGCACGAAGTTGAGCCGGGTGTCAGGATCGGCCATCATACGCACATCAATGTGACCGTCAAAGGCGGCGCCACGTTTGTCAGCGTAATGTTTGCGCAGGCGGTAGAAGGCGCTGCACACCTGGTAATAGGCTGAATCATTGAAGACGCGCGTTTCGGGTGAGCCGACGATAATGGCAGGGCGAAAGATGGTTGCATCCAGCCCGGCCTGTGCCTGTGACTGGACGACGCGCGCTTCCCCCTCATGTTTCGACCACTCATAAAGTGTGCGGAAGGTGCGGCTGTCGGGCGTAAACGCCTCCGGCACGTTGGGGTATTCGCGGCCACAGCTATAAGCGGTACTGACGTGGAAGTAGCGGGGTGGGCTGGCCAGGTTGACCGTCTGTACCAGTTTGAGGATATGGCGGACACCTTCGATGTTGATGGCTTTGATTTCCGGCCGGTCCTCTTCATGAAACTTAAACGTCGCCGCACAATGCCAGACCTCGTCAATCTGATCAGCCGGCGCCGCTTGCCTGATCCGGGCGATCAGGGCATCGTCCAGTTCCTGTACTGACCCGGCCACAGCCGTCAGTTGGTCGAACGGGACAGTCATATCCGGATCGACCTGTCGCAGCGCCTGTTCGGCCCTTTCCTGGACAGTCTGGCCATCGCGGCCCTCACGGACGAGGGCGATCACATGGTAGCCCTTGCAGAGGAGATTATGGGCCAAATGACAGCCAAGATAGCCGGTCAGGCCCGTCATAAAAATGGTTGGATTCTGTGGCATAACGCAGTTCACCTAGCGGCGCATTATACGGTCAACTGGGTTATGGGGCGAATGATTCTGCTAAATTGCCACTGCTATTCCGCGGCCAGCGTGAGGGATCGGGTTGCCAACAGAACTTCACGGAGTTCGGTCAGCTTGAAAGGTTTTCCCAGAAAACTGTTCATGCCCGCATCAAGACATAGCTGCTGATCGTCTTTAAGAACGCCGGCTGTCATGGCCACAATTCGCGGCTGAAGCGCTGCCGGATTGTGCTGGCGGATTTGGATAGTGGCCTGAATGCCGTCCATTTCCGGCATATGGACATCCATCAAGATCAAGTCATAGTTTTGCTGGGCTGCGGCCGCGATCGCTTCCAGGCCGTTGGCAGCCAGATCCGCCCGGTACCCCATTTTTTCCAGCAGACGCGTTGCCACTTTCTGGTTAATGAGGTTATCCTCGACCACCAGAATACGCAGGGGATGTTCAAGAGCCAGGTTCAGCGGGCCGTTAGCCTGGTCATTACTTTGCGGTTTGGATATACCCTTCGACCAGATGCGGAGCAGGGAGTCAAACAGGACAGATGGTTTGACCGGTTTGTAAAGATAATCATCGATGTCTAGCTTAAGGGCCTGGGTGCGCGTTTGTTGGTCGCCGGATGAAGTGTAGAAGATGATTGGTTTAGCACCCCATTCTTTGCTAGCACGCATGATCTGGGCCAGTTGCAGACCATCCGTTTCCGGCATTAGATAGTCCAGGATTGCCAGGTCAAACCTGTCGTTTCCTTCAAGTAGCGCCAGGGCGCTGGCCGCGGAGTCAGCCAGGGTGGCCTTGATGCCCCAACGGCAGGAATACTGCTCCAGGATAAAGCGATTGGTCTCATTGTCGTCAACTATGAGGAGCGACCGGCCGGTCAACCAATCTGTCGATCTGTCCAGATCTGACATTATCTCGAGCTCGGCCGGTTCTGCCTCTATCGTGAAGTAAAAGGTGCTACCGATGCCCGGTGTGCTTTCCACCCACATGGTACCGCCCATCAATTCCGCCAGCCGCTTGCTGATCGCCAGACCCAGCCCGGTGCCGCCATAGCGCCGAGTGGTCGAACTGTCTACTTGGGAAAAGGATTTGAACAGCCGGTCCAGCCGTTCGGCCGGGATACCGATGCCGGAATCTCTAACCGCAAAACAGAGGCAGTTATCTGATTCTGCTTCCGGGCATCGTTTGATGGTGACAAAAACCTCACCTGTTTCAGTGAATTTAATTGCGTTGGAGAGCAAGTTGACGAGGATCTGACGCAGGCGAGTAACATCGCCCGAGATGATCGGCGGGACATCTTCCTCGATAAAGAAGGCGAGTTCCAGCTGTTTTTCATGGGCTTTGCTGGCCAGCAGATCGAGCGCTTCTTCGACACAGTGATGAAGACGGAACGGTTGCTCTTCCAGATCTAACCGGCCGGACTCGATCTTAGAGAAATCGAGAATCTCATTCAGAATCTCCAGAAGCGACTCGCCACTGTTGCGGATCGTCTCCGCAAAATGACGCTGTTCAGCCGATAAAGCTGTTTCCATCAGCAGGCTGGTCATGCCAATCACACCATTCATCGGTGTCCGGATTTCATGGCTCATATTGGCCAGAAACTCGCTTTTGGCGCGCGTGGCTGCTTCAGCCTGTTCTTTGGCCTGTCGCAGATTGTGCGTTCGTTCAGCGACACGCGCTTCCAGTGTGTCAACCTGAAAGGTGACCTTGTCTGCCATACGGTTAAATTGCCGTGCCAATATCCCGACTTCGTCTTCGCTGTTGATGTCTACTCGAGCCAGCAGATCGCCGTTAGCGATCTCAGTTGCTACAGCTGAGACTTGCCGGATTGGCCGGCTGATATACGCGCCAGCCAACATCGACGTAATACCGGTGAAAATCAGTAGACTAATCGCCGCCTGTAAGAACGTCTGCTCCTGATCAAGGAATGGATGCATCGCCTCCGTCTGTTTTTGGGCGACTACGACATGCCAGGGTTCCTCGCTGACAATGTCAAACTGGGTTGCCAGTGATAATTCCTGAGCAACCAGATAATACGCATCGCCTTCGCTGAAGGGAAAATCATTTACCATGACCAGGTCGGTCTCGCTTCGCTCTGAATTGGGGGCCAGTTGGTATGACACGGAAGATTCTGTTTCATAACCTAGCAGCTGGTCACCAATTAAGAGCCAGGCGCCGCCAGTGTCGCCAAAGGCGCCATGATCAATCTGCTTCTGCAAGGCCAAGATAGGGAGGATAAGATGAACTGAGCCAACGGCGTGCCCGGCTTCGTCCTTGATCACATAAGAAATAACAACACCAATTTTCCCATCGGCCAGGCTTAATGGCTGGGAAATATGGACTTTTTCTTCGGCCAATCGACTCAGCTGCCACCAGGTTTCCGAGCTAAAGTCATATTGTCGGGGTGACGCAGTTGCTGCGGCCAGTAATCCGTTATGGTCGAGTACCAGGATCTGTTCCTCATAGGCACCGCTCTCCGCATATGCCCTTAACACCGATGTAGCGGGGTTGGTTAAGATCGCATTGAATAGCTCGTTGTCAACTGTACTGAGGCGCCATTGCGCATCGCGGGCCTGGATGATGCTGGCACGTTCTAGTTCATTGTCCGGCAAGCTCGTTGCAACCGTTTTGATGATTTGTTGCAGCGCCGGATTGGCGGCCAACAGACGTATCGTGCGGGATTCCGCTTCCAGATAAGATTGTATGGAAACACTTTCTGCGTCCGCAATGAATGTGAATTCCCTCTGCGTGGATTCAAGCAGATCTCTCTGATTTAGTTCACTAATGGCGATGGCGATCGTCAGTGTTGCCAGACCAAGCAGGCTCACAAACGTCAGGACGATTTTTTCCTGAATAAGCAGATTCTTAAACTTCCTGACATAGGTCAGGCAAAATGACAAGATCCCGACCATCACAAGGATATAAGTGATTAGCCGAACAGTTGTAGGGAAGATGATCCGGGCAAATGGGCTGAAATGCTCGGCCAAAATGACCAAAATGCCAGTCAGGAAGACCGCGTAGGATATTCGGTTAAGATCGCCAGTGCGAAAGACCAGAATAGACATCTGGACCGAGGACAACATGATGGCGATAGCAACGAATAGGCCGAGATTGTGATAAAGGGCCGCCAGGACCGGCGCCAAGAGAAGTTGGCCGCCAATAATAATATAGGCTCCCTCAATCTTTCCTTTGTTAAGAAAACCATAGCCGACAAAAAAGATGACGGCGGCAATCATGATCACGTGTCCGGTCAGAAGAAGGATTTCTAGCCCGATGAAGTAATAATAGAGGTATGTGAACAGCCCGCCGACCAGAGTTGAGACTGCGGCAGTAAGCGCCTGTTTATTGATGTAATGGTTTTTGCTCTGTTGGCTCATCCCACGTTATCGCTCTTTGCTTAGGGATCAAAGAACGCTGCTCCCGATACTCGGTAAGGTAATAACTACCGTCCCCCCCCATTTTGTCGGAGCGTGGGTGAAAAGGATATAGCTCTTTAGTCCAGAGCTATTTATTCGTCGTCATCGTCGTAGGCGTGCCAGCTGCTGTCAGGGGAGGTGTCGTCGTCGTCCAGGCCCAATTCCAAACCCATGTAGAGGATGGTATCCGCCAGGCGATCTTCGCCGTCTTCGAACTTGTCGTAATTTTGGAGCTGGTCTTTGAGATGGTCCCGTTCAGCGGTGCGGCGGCTGAGGGCACTGCGAATATCAACGACAATCTCAGCCAGGAAATCACGGCCGTTTTTCTGACCCTGCTGATAGCGGCGCAGAAGCTGGGCGCTCTTGTGATGGTCCAGTCGACTGAGCTGTTCGTGGATTTCTGCCAGTCGGGTTCGGCACCGGCCCAGCTCACGGGTCAGTTTTTCTACCTCACGTTCATCACTTTCCGTGGCAAAATGAGATTCAGGATCCGGCAGGGCGTCCAGCTGTTGTAATGCTGCCAGGTCGCCGGCATGATATGCGGCGTTGATGCGCATCATAAGCTGGGTACGTTCTTCGCGCTCTTCGGGCGTGCGGCCAAGATCGGGGTGGAAGCGACGGGCCAGTTGCCGGTAAAGCTGCTTGAGATCGGCCTCAACCTGCGGGGGGAGATCGGGGCGAGGCTGCTTGCGCTGGGTTTGCTCCCGATAGCGAAAATCCTCGGTAGAGCCGGCTTCCTCGCCATGTCTGACGTTAAAGTCGGCAAACTCCTCGTCGAATTCATCGGAGTAATCTTGATCGCTAAAGCGGAGGCCATTATCCAGATCCTGGAGCTGCTGCCGTAGACGAGTAATCTCACGGTCCAGTTTTTCCAGCCGCTGCAGCAGGTGAGAAGTGACAGTCCGGAGCTTGAACTCGAAGGCATTCAGCTCCGCCAGGCGGTCCGCCAGGGAAGTTTCCGCTTCCACCAGGCGGGAGCGCATCACCCGGAGCCTGGCGTTGAGCTCGATCAACTTATAGCGCCAGTCTGTGCTGGCTGGTACCGGTTTGACGCTCATTCCTTCCCTTTTTGATCACTGCCAGGCGCAAACCGCCAAAGTATAGCATAGATCCGGCCGGTCTTGTTTACGTTGTGGGCTTTTCTTTGCGGACATTCCGTTTGGCGGCCCCGGCATAACGAAACGTGTTGTACTCGTGGTCGACACTGACGAAGGGACGATAAGCCGTGGCCGCTTCAGCCAGGGGGATTAGCGGGTGGCTCCGCTTGCGCGTGGTCTCGCAGACAAAGGGCTGACCATCAATCAGGACGTTGACCCAGGCATGGTGGGTGCCCGTCTCCAGGAAGAGGCCGGAAACCAGCTCGGCCGGGTAGCCCAACTCTTTGAAGCGGCGCCAGGCCCAGAGGGCGCTGTCTTCACAATCCCCTTTGCGAATCTGCTCAAAGGTCACCGGGTGCTGCCAGAAATCCTCGCGCATAAACAGATGCCGATCAGCGACATACTCGCATTTTTTGAGGAAAGCCAGGAGCTCATCCAGTGAACGAATTGATTCCTTGAGCTCGCCCTCAAAATACCAGCCAAAATCGTGATTGGCGCCGGGGCTGAACTGGTTGGCCGCCACCGGCCGGATCTCCTTCACCCAATCTTCGTGCAGATCCGCAGGCTGGTTGAGGTAAGCGGGCGGGCGCCAATGGCTGATCCGGCCGGATTGACGGGCCCCGTAAATGCCCGCCACGATGGCCACCAGCAAGGTTGCCAGCCCCGAAAACAAGGTGCTCAGCAGCGCCGGCGCCATGATGTCGCCGATATTGGCTGACCGCCCACCCAGATTGGTTGCCAACGCTGGCCAAAGCCAGACCAGGCTCAGAAACTGGCCGGCCACGATCAGCAACCCGGTGCGCCGGCCGACCTGGCGAGCCTGAAGAGAGCGCAGGTACGTTTCGTGCGGCGCCAGATTCAGGGTAGCGATGCCGCCCGTGAGTGCGCCAAACAGCAAGCCCAGTAACGGCGGGTAGGCCCAGTTGCGTACGGCAAAGACCATGGCCAGACCAGCTGCCGCCAGGGCCAATAGCCAGTTCAGGGAAGGGGCGTATTCAAGATTGGTTGTTTTGAGCTTGGCACCCATCCGGCTCATACCTCAATTCAACGCCACCGCCGGCAGTCTGTTTAGCGCCCTGAGTGTGGTGGCGGGCCGGTCACAGCGTTCAGGCGGTGCCTGGTTGCTCGCTGTGCCTCAGCCAACGGCCCATAGTTTAGCATAAACGATGGGGGTCAAAGCAAGCCCTCCAGCTCCAGAATGTCCTGGACGTGGCGATGGCGCCCCAGATCGGCCGGTGCCTCCCCGCCGATCAGGACCGTCTGCAGGCCAAGATCAGCCGCCGGATCGAGATTAACCAGGCGATCGTCAATGTAGAGCGCGCCCTCTGTCTCGTGGTCGAGATGGCTGAGCAGCAGTTGGTAGGGGTAGGGCGTTGGTTTTGGTTGCCACTGAAAGGCCCGCAGATCCAACAACAAATCAAAATGAGGCCGGATGCCCAGCACGGCCAGCGTTTTCTCCGCGTGCTCGATGGGGCCGTTCGTGAAGATGATTTTGCGCTGCGGCAGCCGGGCCAGCATGGCTGCCAGGGCATCGTCGCGGGTCAGGAATTCGCGCGGATGAGCGGCATGAACAAAGCGCAGATAATCTTCCCGGTCGACGTCGTACTCAGCCTGCAAACCAGCCAGGGTCGTGCCGTGTCGTTGCAAGAATGACGCGCGCAGTTCTCGGCTGGCTGCCTCAGACAGCCCGGTGACTCGCTCTATGTAGCGAATCATCTGGGCCCCGGCATGTTCCATCACACCGGAGCCTTTGGGATAAAGGGTGTCATCAAGGTCAAAGACGATGGTTTTTATCATAATGCGTAAAAATGGGGCTGTTCTGCAACAGCCCCATTCCTCATAATCTGTTCGGTAACTGTAACGCGCCTAATGGTCGCGCTGGAGCGTTTCGGCGACCAGGGTGGCCAACATGGTTTTGGCGGCTGAATCCGGCACCTCGGCCAGCGCGTCCAGTGCCCGATTGGCGATCCGGTCCGCTTCAAAGCGGGCGACATCGACGGCACCAGTTTCCAGGACCCGGTTAATGAGTTCCTGGGTCGGATCTGCGGCTACGGCGGTAGCGCCGTTGGTCCCTTTGCCGTTGCTGTTAACGGCCAGGACGCCGCGCCCCTGGGCCAGGTCAGCACCGGCCGGTTTCCCCATCGCCTCCGGATCGCCCACAATATCAAGGACGTCGTCGATGATCTGGAACGCCACGCCAAGGTCATGGCCGAAGCGCTGCATGGCCGCCACCATCTGCTCACTGCCACCGCCGCGCAGCGCACCCATGCGCGCTCCTGCCTCAAACAGGCTGGCGGTCTTGCGGCTGATAATTTTCCGGTAACTTTCCCGGTCCATCTCGCCATTCTTGGCGGCGATTGCCTGCAAGGTTTCACCTTCTACCAGCTTGACACAGGCGTCCGCCATAATCATGTTGTATTCCGGGCCGTACGGCGCCATCATCTCATACACCTTGGTGAAGAGAAAGTCGCCGGTCAGCAGGGCAAAGGTGCGGTCCCAGATGGCATGGACGGTCGGCCGGCCGCGCCGGGTCAGGCTGTGGTCGTTGATGTCGTCGTGAACCAGGGTAGCCGTGTGCACCAGTTCGATGGCGGCGGCAATCGGCGCGACCTCCATCAGGTCAGTGCCGCCCGCGGCGAGGTAGGCGAGAAAGGTAATGCGTGGACGCAGCCTCTTCCCTGGTGTATCGACGATGTGATGACTGGCATCGTACAACAGTTCGACATCGCTGTTGACGGTGTTTCCCAGGATCTTGCGAACCTGGGCCAGGGCCGTATCAAGCTGATTGGCTAACATAGGTCTTCCCTTGGGTCACCAACAGGGATTCCCTGCGCCAACCCAAATGTTGTGAGGTGGTCACTTCGTTTGATACTGCACGTCGTCACCGTCTACATTCACAACTTTCAATTTTTTTTGAACACAATTGGATTATAGGCTACCCCAGAGGCAAAATCAAGGGTTTGTGAAAGTTGTCTCAATCGCGTCTAAGGTATTTTAGTCTCAACGTGTTACAATGACGAATCCCGCTGTGACCCATCTATTGGATCACTTTGTCGTCCTTATTTTAGGCCTGAAACAGGGGCGGCAATAGTGGCTACAGTCACGGAAGAGAGAATGACCCAAGCACACGATACGATCATTATTCTTGATTACGGCTCCCAGTACACGCAGCTGATTGCTCGCCGGGTACGCGAAGCCAATGTTTACTGCCAGCTGCTCCCCTGGGACGTGGATCCGGCCGAAGTTCTGGCTCTCAATCCCCGCGGCTTTATCCTCAGTGGCGGTCCCAATAGCGTCTACGACGAACAGGCGCCGTCGCTGCCGGATTATGTGCTCAAGAGCGGCCAACCCGTCCTGGGCATCTGCTACGGCATGCAGCTATTTGCCCACCGCCTGGGCGGCACGGTGGCCGGCAGCCACAAGCGGGAATATGGCCCCGCTCTGATCAATGTGGATGTTCCCGAGCATCCGCTCTTCGCCGATGTGGCGCTGGCTGACGGGCAGATTCAGGCCTGGATGAGCCATGGGGACAAGGTGGAGAAGTTACCGGCCGGTTTTCAACCGCTGGCCCACACCAGCAATTCCCCCTTCGCCGCCGCCGCCGACCTGACCCGTAACTATTACGCCGTCCAGTTCCACCCTGAAGTGGTCCACACGCCGCAAGGCCCCATCCTGCTGCGCAACTTTGTCCAGCGTATCTGCGGCTGTCGCCCGGATTGGACGCCCGCCAATTTCATCGACGAACAGGTCGAGGCGATTCGGGCCCGGGTGGGCGATGGTCAGGTAGTCCTTGGGCTGAGCGGCGGCGTAGATTCCGCCGTCGCCGGCGCCCTGATCCATCGAGCCATCGGCGATCAACTCACCTCCATTTTCATCGACCACGGCATGTTGCGGCAGGGCGAGGCGGAGCAGGTCATTGAGACTTTTGCCGGCGACCTGGGCATGAAGCTGGTCGCGGTGAACGCCATCGAAGAATATCTGGAAGCGCTGGATGGGGTGACCGAGCCGGAGCGTAAACGGCAGATCATCGGCGAGAAGTTTGTCCGCATTTTTGAGCGGGAGGCCGACAAGCTGGGCCAGATCGATTTCCTGGCCCAGGGCACCATTTACCCGGACGTGATTGAGTCAGCCCACAAAGATCGGCCGGCCGCCCACACCATCAAGACCCATCACAATGTTGGCGGTCTGCCCGAAGATATGCAGTTTGAACTGGTTGAGCCGCTACGAGAGCTGTTTAAGGATGAGGTCCGCCGCCTGGGTACCGCCCTCGGCCTGCCGGACAGCATCATCTGGCGCCAGCCGTTCCCCGGCCCCGGCCTGGCCATCCGCTGCCTGGGCGACATCACCTGGCCCCGCCTGGAAAAGCTGCGCGCCGCCGACGACATTTTTACGAGCGAATTGCGCGCCGCCGGCATGTTGCGGCAGGGGACGCAGCAATCGTTCGCCGTCTTGCTGCCGGTCAAAAGTGTCGGCGTCATGGGTGATGGGCGCACCTACGAAGAGGTCATCGTCCTGCGCTCGGTGACGACGGAAGATTTCATGACGGCCGACTGGGCGCGTCTGCCCTACGACTTGCTGGCCCAGGTCAGTCGTCGCATCGTCAACGAGGTCAAGGGGGTCAACCGGGTCACTTACGACATCACCTCCAAGCCGCCGGGCACGATTGAATGGGAATGAGGCGATGAGCCGTTACGATTGGTCATTTGTCAGTCTTCATTCCTGCCCCACAGGAGTCGACTCCGGCGTGAACTACGCTAAAAGATGCGACGTCATTCCCGCGCAGGCGGGAATCCAGGTCGCTCATTTGGATGGGCGTGGAGTAGTGCGAAGACCGGTCGCCTGTGGCCAGTATGATACATGGCTGACTCAGTGGATTCCCGCCTGCGCGGGAATGACGTCGCAGGGTTGGGCATTTGGGGGGATCTGTGCCCTACACTGAGCTTTTGAGCCGGACCGGCCGGATCCTCTGGCGGCACAAAAGCCTCAGCCTGCTGGGCCTGGGCTACGTCATCGGCGGGGGGATCATTGGCCTCATCATGCAGATCTGGTCAGCCACCAACCCGATGAGCGCCTTCTTCCGCACGATGACCAGCGCGCCTGAGCCTGAGCGGTTTCTATTCGACCAGTTCACTACCTGGACCCAGCCGCTGAATCTGGTCCTGGCCGTCGTCGCTATTTTTGCCTACACGCTGCTCGTCTGGATTCTCGCCGCCATCAGCGAAGCGAGCCTGATACAGGCCGTAGCGGCTGAGACGGCCGGCCGGCCCTTGCAGCTCTCGGGCTTGCTACGGGCCGCCTGGCACTCCCTGGGCCGTCTGATCGCCATTGATACCCTCGTCTACTTTCCTTTATTCCTGGTATCACTGGCCATTCTGCTCATCAGTTCCGGCGGTTTGATTGGTTTTATTCTCTACGTCTCCGCGGGCAGCGTCACGCAGGAATGGCTCATCATCGGGGGTATGGCGATCTGGTTACTGCTCATGGTGCTGTTCTTTGCCTCCTTTTTGATTGGCCTCGTGACCGTTTTCATCCGCCAGCTCGCCTTCCGGGCCGCCGTTCTCAACGACCTGCCGCTGCGGCCGGCCATACGCCATGCCGTGACGTTATTTCGCCGTCACTGGCTGCAGATGCTGGCCGTTCTGCTGCTGATTTACGCCATCAGCCAGGTGATTGGCATGCTCGTCGGCTTTCTGGCCATGCCGGCCCAGATGTTCAATATGTTCCGCATCATGCAGCTCAGCTCAGGGCCGGCGCCGCCAGATCCCTTTATTTTCCTTGAACAGCCACTCCTGGTTCATGTCTGGATGATCCTGGTTACCCTGGCTGGCCTGGCTGTTTCCACCTTAACCACGACGTTTAGCTCCGTCTTCTGGACGCTTTGTTACCAGCATTGGGATAGACATGATACGGATCGGGATTGATACAGGCGGTACCTTCACAGATTTTGTCCAGATCGATGCGGCCGGCCAGCTGCAGATCTACAAGCAGCTCAGCACCCCGGCCGATCCCTCCCGCGCTATCCTGGCTGGCATCGCCGCCCTGCACTATCCCGCGAGCGCCCCGGTTGTCCATGGCAGCACAGTGGCGACCAACGCCCTGCTGGAACGGCGTGGCGCGCGGACGGCCCTGATCACGACAGCCGGCTTTGAGGATGTGCTGGCGATCGGTCGCCAGAACCGGCCGGATATCTATGCCCTCGTCCCCCAAAAGCCGCCGCCACTGGTGCCCGATGGCTGGCGCTTCGGCCTGGTCGAGCGCGTCACCGCCGCCGGCGAAATCCTCACCGAGCTCAACCTGCCCGACCTCGAGCCGATTTTGCCGCGTCTGGCCGCGGACAACATCGAGTCGGTCGCCGTCTGCTTTCTATTTTCATTTTTGCGCCCCGAACATGAACAGGCCGTCAAGGCACGCCTTCTGGCCTGGGGCGGCGTCGAATCGATCTCCCTTTCTTCAGAAATCCTGCCCGAATACCGTGAATTTGAGCGCACTGCCACGACGGTGATCAATGCCTACGTCTCCCCTCTGATGAACCGCTACCTGGACCGGCTGGCGGCTGGCGTGGCGCCGCGACCGCTGACCATTATGCAGAGCAACGGCGGCATCATCAGCGCGGCGACGGCGGGAGGGGAGGCGGCCCGGACCTGTCTGTCGGGACCGGCCGGTGGCGTCGTCGGCGCCCGTTTTGTGGCCGCCGCCGCTGGCTACGAGCAGATCATCACCTTTGACATGGGTGGTACCAGCACTGACGTTGCCCTCTGTGACGGCCGCCTGCCGACGACAACCGAGGGCAGCATCGCTGATCTGCCGCTGCGGCTGCCCATCATCGACATCCATACCGTTGGCGCCGGTGGTGGCAGCCTGGCCTACCTGGACGCCGGCGGCGCTCTCCACGTCGGCCCGCAGAGCGCCGGCGCTGACCCTGGCCCGGCCGCTTACGGCAACGGCGGGGCACAGCCGACCACGACCGACGCCAACCTCGTCGCCGGCCGCCTGGACAGCGCCCATTTCCTGGGCGGGACGATGGCGCTAGACGAGGCGGCCGCCGCGCATGTCGTGGGCGTATTGGCGGGCCAACTCGGGCTTCCGCCAGAGCGGGCCGCCTGGGATATCCTGCAAGTCGCCAACGCCACCATGGAACGAGCCATCAGACGTATTTCCGTGGAGCGCGGCTTCGATCCGCGCGGCTTTACGCTGGTTCCCTTCGGTGGTGCCGGCCCGCTGCATGCCTGTGACCTGGCGGCCAGCCTGCAAATCCCGCGCGTCTTCATCCCGGCCATTCCCGGCGTCCTTTCTGCCCTCGGTATGCTCGTCGCTGCGCCCACCAAGGATTACTCCCAGACCATCATGCTGCCGCTACCCGGCGGGGCGCTTTCGGACGAGGGCGCTGCCGAGCTGGGCGCGCGGCTGGCGGCTGAGTTTGCGCCCCTGCGGGAGCGCGGTCTGGCTGAAATGGCGGCAGAAGGGTATGCGGCGGCCGAGCTGGAAACAACGTATGAGTTGGACGTTCGGTATGCGGGGCAATCCCATGAGCTGACGGTGCCGTTCCGGTCCGGAGAGGCGGCTGCCTTGCCGGCGGCGTTCCATGCCATGCACGAGCGGCGCTACGGCTATCAGGAGCCGGCGCGAGCCCTGGAGTTGGTGACGCTGCGTTTGACAGTGGCGGCCCGAGTGACGCCGCCGGTGCTGCCGCGCGGGGAGGGGACCGGCCGGTCCGCCGCTGATGCCCTCATCGGCCACAAACCGGTCTACTTCGCCGGCGGCCCGCAAGAGACCGCCCTCTACGACCGCGCCCGCCTTGAGCCGGGTCACCAATTCAGGGGCCCAGCCATCATCTTCCAATACGACACCACCAATGTTGTGCCGCCAGGTTGGCAGGTTGAAGTTGATCCCTGGCTGAATCTGGTATTGACGCGGTAGGACGTGTCTCGCAACCAGCCGAGGCGCTAAAGCGCCACGCTATGACTGCGTCCGCTCGAAGCGGACTTTGGTAGCTTGTCAGCGTTTTTCGCGAACAGGACGTCTGCCGTCAGCGGACGCATGCTGAACTCGGCGAAGGGGTGGCAGTTCACTGCCGCGCGTTAATCGGTTGGCTCCGCGTTGGCAAAGCTTTTCCCTTGCGCCGCCAACGCTTCGCGTAGCAGTCTGATGGCTTTTGGCCCCATCCCATGCAGCTTCAGCAACTCTTTTTCACTCACTTCTGTCAGCTGATCCAGCCGGGTAAAACCGGCCCCAACCAGGGCCCGAATCGCCGGCTGACCCACCTTTATCGGCCCAAAATCATTAGCCTCCGTCATCTTTCACCTCGTATGCAATGCCAGCGCGCTTGAGCGCGCTTCCCACCCATCAGCCCAGCGTTTCCAACGCTGCTCCCTGGGACGATGGCAACAAAAAGGGGCGCCAACCTCAGCTGACGCCCCTCTCCAAACTCATTAGGAACGGTTTTACTCTTCCGTCTCTTCCCGCTTGTTCTCCGCCACGATCCGTTCTGCCAGGTGGCTCGGGACCCGGCCGTAATGCAGGAACTTCATCGCATAGACGCCGCGGCCACCGGTCATGGAGCGCAGATCCTGCTGATAGGTCTGCATCTCCGCCAGCGGAACTTCGGCGCGCACGATGGTCTTGTTGCCAACCTGCTCCATACCGAGGACACGCGCCCGCCGTGAGTTGAAGTCACTCATGACGTCACCCATGTTTTCGGACAGAACTGTCACTTCGGCCTCGTAAATTGGCTCCAGCAACACCGGCTTGGCGGCCATGACCGCCTTCTTGAACACCTCGCGACCGGCCGTCTGGAAAGCAATTTCCTTGGAGTCGACCGGGTGCTCTTTGCCGTCAAAAACGACCGCCTTGACGCCGGTTACCGGATAACCGGCCAGAACGCCGCCTTCCAGTGATTGGCGACAACCTTTTTCCACGGCGGCGACAAACGGGGCGGATATCGACCCACCGAAGATCTCGGAGTCAAAGGTGAACTCTTCATCATCATCCAGGGATTCAACCCGCAACATGACCCGGGCATATTGGCCGGCGCCGCCGCTCTGCTTTTTGTGCGTATGCTCCGCAGATGCGGTGGAGGTGATGGTTTCCCGGTAGGGGATGCGTGGCGTGTGGGTGTTGAGCGTCACACCAAATTTGGATTTGGCTTTCTTGATAGCCATGTCCAGATGCGTGTTGCCCATACCGGACAGAATTGTTTCCCGGGTGGCCGGTTCATTGTGCCAGCGCAACGTCTTGTCTTCGGCAGCCAAACGGTTGAGTGCCTGGCTCATTTTGGCCACATCTGCCTGTGTTTCGGCGGTAATCGAGACGGAAACGATTGGCTCCGGCTGCTCAATCTCTGGCAGGAACAACTGTTCATTGCGCTGGCAGAGTGTGTCGTTTGTGCCGGCCTCGCCGAGCTTGACGACGACGCCAATATCGCCGGCGTGGAGCTTGCCGACCGCGGTCTGATGACTGCCGCGAATAACCTGCAATGGCCCGACACGGACTTCGCTGTCCAGGGTGCTGTCCCAGACCCGGCTGTCCGACTCCAGTGTCCCGCCATACACCCGAATGTAGCTCATCTTGCCATACTGGTCGTCACGGGTTTTAAAGATGAATGCGGCCAACGGCGAGTCATCGGCGATGTCATAAGTGGCTTCGTTACCGTCTTTGTCTTTGGCGGCAAATTGCTTCTTTTCGCCTGGCGTAGCCAGATCTTCATCGGGGGCCGGCATCAGCTTGGTCACCGCGCCGAGCAAGGGTTTGACGGCGATGCCGGCTTCCGGCGCCGCATACATGACGGGCGTACACAGCCGCTGCGCAATCGCGCCCTTCAGACCGCGAATGACATCTTCTTCGGTAAAGGGTTCTTCCGCGAAGAACTTCTCCATGAGAGCGTCGTCGCCTTCAGCGGCTGCTTCGATCATCTCTTCGCGGGCGGCCTCAGCATCATCAACGAGCTCGGCTGGAATGGGGCCGCGCGCGTCATTGTCGCCCAGCCGGGCTTCCATGCTGATCAGGTCGATAATGCCCTTAAATTCGGGACCTTCGCCGATGGGCAACTGGAGGCTGATAAAACGGCTATCCAGGTTTTCGCGGATGCTGGCCATGGCCCGGGCGGCCCGGGCGTTGTCCCGATTCATTTTGTTGATGACGATGATGCGGGGCAAATCCCGCTCCAGGGTTGCCTGCCAGGCAATTTCTGTGCCTACCTCAACGCCGGCCACCGACTCAACCAGAATCAGGGCGCCATCGGCCACACTCAAGGCGGCGTTCATCTCGCCCACAAAGTCGACATAGCCTGGTGTATCCAGCAGGTTGACTTTCAGGCCAGCGTATTCAATTGGGGCAATTGCAGTGGAGGTGGAACTATTGCGGGCAACCTCTTCCTCTTCAAAGTCAGTAGTTGCCGTGCCGTCCTGAACTTTGCCAAGGCGAGTGATGGCACCGGTATCAAAAAGAAGTCTTTCGACCATAGTGGTTTTGCCGGCGCCGTTGTGGGAGACAAGCGCGACATTCCGAATCTGTCCAGTCTGATATTCTTTCATTCCCGGGAAACCTCTTGTAAAAATTTCGACGCGCTGCATTTGCAGGGCGATGAGTACTTTTCTGCTTTGGGGTGTGCTGGGGAACAGTCACAGCGATCCAAATAAGAGCAGCGGATTTTAGTTGAAAATGGGGTGCTTGTCAAAGCAGGGGAGACGCCGCGCCAGCCTGCAAAAATGCAACCCGGATCAGCGGTGAGCGTATAGCGGGTGTGTGACTGCTCAGGGAGGAAAATAAGATGGAAGATAACGACTATAAACCAGTGGTACCTCCTGAACAACGGCCAGCCAGACGCGGCAGTGCGCCTTCTTTTTTCGGACCGTTACTTCTTATCGGGGCCGGGGGTTACTTCCTGTTAAACAATATGGGGTTGCTGCCGGCCTTGAATTGGAACGCCGCCTTTCGCCTCTGGCCGCTGCTGTTGATCCTGGGTGGCGTTAACCTGATCGTGCGCCAGATTCGGCGTCCATTGGGGACGTTCCTTAGCTTCCTGGTGGCGCTGGCAACTGTGGCGCTGTTTGGCTATTTGCTTCTCTCGCCGACATTGCCGCAGCGATTGCAGCCGCTAGCCGGCCCAACTGCGGTGCAAACCGAAACAGTCAGCTATGCGCTGACCGCACCCGCGGCTACCGTTGGCCTGGATTTTAACAGCGCCGGCGCCCAGCTTTACGCCCTACATGACAGCGACAACCTGCTTGAAGGCGAGATTAGCTACATCAACGAACTGCAAGCGGATTGGGATGAGAATGACGCTGGGCGAGCTGTGCTGCACCTGGATACCGACGACCGGGCCGGCTCAGTCTTCAGCCAGGCGACCGGTCTGCTGTTTGGCGCTGAGGATCAATGGCAGATTGGCCTGTCGCCCGAGCTGCCGCTGGCCCTGACGTTGGATCTGGGTTCCGGCTCGATGCAAATGGACATGGCTGAGCTGCAGCTTGAGTCGTTATCGATTGATGGGGGTAGTGGCGTCAGTGAACTGCTGTTACCGGCCGGTACCTACACCCTCCACTATGACATCGGCTCCGGCGCTACTACAGTTCATGTGGGCCAGTCTGGCGCGGCCGAACTGCATCTGGATGGCGGCAGTGGCCGGCTGACATTGGTGGTACCGGCCGGTGTCCCTGTCTACCTCGAAGTTGAATCCGGCACCGGCAACCTGAATCTGGACGATCGTTTCAAACAAGTCGACGAGCGCGATGGCGTGACGATCTGGGAAACCCGCGGCTTTGACCCGAAGGCTGAACATATCACCATTTACCTTGACCTGGGCAGCGGCTCGGTCAGCAGCGAACTGCCGTAAGTACAATTAAATTGTGCCGGGACGCTGGCCAGACGTAAAATGGAGGCATGAATCTCAGTCGACGCCTGGCCCCAGTCATTGCCCTGCTGCTGCTCATTGTCCTGTTTGGCACAGCCGGCTACATGTTGCTGGAAGATTGGGCGTTTGTCGATGCACTCTACATGACCGTCATCACCCTGACGACGGTTGGCTTTGGCGAAACGTATCCCCTTGACCCGGTTGGGCGAATCTTCACGATTGTTCTGATAGTTCTGGGGATCAGTATCCTGGCTTACGCCTCGCGCGTCATCGTCGAATATGTTCTGACGACCAATGTGAGCCAGGTCTGGAGGCAGCGCCGCATGAAACAGCAGCTGGCGGAACTACACGATCACCTCATTGTCTGTGGCTTTGGGCGCGTGGGCGAGAACGCCTGCCAGACGTTATCGGAAGGGCGGCGTCCTTTTCTGGTCATCGACGACGCGCCAGCCAAGGTCAGCGAAGCGCGGGCCCACGGTTGGCTGGCCCTGGAAGGCGACGCCACCCACGACGAGATCCTCAAGGAGGCTGGCATTGAGCGGGCCTGGGGGATGCTCATTTCTTCGGGCAGCGATGTGACGAACCTGTTTATCGTCATCTCCGCCCGGGCGCTGAACCCGAAGTTGACCATCGTTGCCCGCGCCTCGGAACAGGGGAACGAGGCCAAGATGCGGCGCGCTGGCGCGGATAAGGTGGTGTCGCCCTACAGCATTGGTGGTCGCCACATGGCTAATTCGCTGATCCGACCGCATGTAACCGAATTTCTGGATGTGGTGACACTTAATAGTGGTCTGGCCCTGTTTCTGGAAGAATGTGCCTTGCAGGCAGATTCACCGCTGGTGGGCCAATCGGTCATTGAGGCGAACATTCGGGCCCGAACAGGGGTGACACTGGTGGCTTTGCGTCGGGGCAGCAGCGGTGAGACGTTGTCGCCGGACGGAGGTGCCAAGTTGGCGGCTGGTGACGAATTGATTGCCCTGGGGACGCGGGAACAGCTCCGCGCCCTGGAGGATCTCAGCCGGCAACGTTAAGCGATTGGGCAATGGGTACGGAATCGGGCCGGTGCCGCAAGATAGATGTTCAGATTGATTCGCTATTGTACTCAGAGTGAAACCCAGTAAAATGGGAGCACGCCCTGGCGAAAACGGCGTGCAAGAAGCTGTAAAGGAAGGAAGCTAGTGTCTGAACCAGAATACATCACCATTGTCGAAGGTCCCACGCCTGAATTCCGGCCGGTTGCAGAGCGCCTTTTCCACTCAATTCTGGAAGGCCCCCTCGACGCCGATGTCAACATCTGCGAAATGCGCACCATGAATGGGCAGGACATCCTGGCCCGTTGCCGTTCCGCCTGGAAGGAAGGGCGGCCGGTTTTGCTGGACTATCCCGATGATATGCGGATGCGCCAGCAGGTTGAAGTGGTCTCCATGCGGCTGGATGAATGGGATTCAGGCACGGTGCTGCGCCTCTGGATTCGCATGCCGGTTGAGCAAGATGAGGCCGATGAATTTGATGGCCTGGATGATTTGCTGCGCTGATTGCCCCCAGCGCGCCCACAGTTTTGTCTTTTTCAGGGAGTGTGCCACGGTACACTCCCTTTTTGTTGGCGCGGATGCCTTGACTGACACTCTGTGATAATCTGGGCGGCGAGATTTTGTTGACCCGGGAGATGGCATGGCCTATACCACGATCCTGACCGAGCTGGCTGACGGGGTGCTGACGATCACCCTGAACCGGCCGGATACCCTCAATGCCTTCAACGACACGATGATATTTGAGACCATGGCCGCCCTGAAAGAAGCAGGTCGGGACAAAGCTGTACGCTGCGTGCGGCTCACCGGCGCCGGCCGTGGTTTTTCTTCCGGCCAGGATCTGCGCGACGTGCCGAACCGTGAAGGCACCATCGGCGACCATATGCGCCACACCTACAACCGGCTCATCTTGCAGATGGTGGGGCTGGCCAAGCCGATCCTGGGCGCCATCAACGGCGTGGCTGCCGGGGCAGGCTGCGGCATCGCCCTGGCTACCGATTTGCGTATCTGCTCCGACCAGGCCTCATTTTTGCAGGTGTTCAGTAAACGCGGGCTCGTGCCGGATAATGGCTCAACCTGGTTACTGCCCCGGCTCGTCGGCTATGCCCGGGCCTATGAGATGGCGGTGGAAGCGGAGAAAATCGGCGCCGCCCAGGCTCTCGAATGGGGGCTGGTCAATCGGGTTGTGCCGCATGAGCAGCTGGGTGAAATCAGCCTGGCCTGGGCCCGCCAGATCGCGGCCGGCCCGACGCTGGCGTATGGCCTCACCAAACGGGCCATGCTCAAGGGGCTGACGATGGATTTGGAGAGCGCGTTGGCTTACGAGGCCCACATGCAAGATCTGGCCGGCGCCAGCGCTGACAGCCAGGAAGCCATCCAGGCGTTCCTGGAAAAGCGCGCCCCGACATTCAAAGGACATTAAATGCAACATGTGACGGTTCTTGGTTCCGGTACGATGGGGGCGGGTATCGCCCAGGTTTCGGCAGTTTTTGGTTATGATGTCATGCTTTATGACATTGACGAAGCCGCGCTGGCCCGGGCGCAGGCCAGCATCTTCGACTCGATTGATAAGGGTGTCGCTCGGGGCAAGACGGCCCCTGACGTAGCTGAGGCAGCTAAAGAGCGGTTGCAGTTTACCATTGACCTGGGGACGGCGGCGGCTAATGCGGACCTGATCATCGAGGCGGTGCCGGAAATCATGTCGCTGAAGAAAGAGCTGTTTGCCCAGCTCGATGCGTTGGCGCCTGAATGGGCTATTTTGGCCAGCAACACGTCCAGCCTGAGTATCAGCGCCCTGGCGGCGGTGACAGACCGGCCGGATCGCGTCATCGGTCTCCACTTCTTCAACCCGGCCCACATCATGAAGCTGGTTGAGGTAATCACGGCTGACGAAACCAGTCCGAACACCATCGCTGCCTGCGAAGCTTATTGCCAGCAGCTGCAAAAAACCACCGTGCGCTGCAGTGACACGCCCGCATTTATCGTCAATCGCGTGGCGCGCCCCTTCTACCTGGAGGCGCTGCGCCTGCTGGGCGAAAACGCCGCCAGCCCGGCCGAGATAGATAAGTTGATGAAATCGGTTGGCTTCCGCATGGGGCCATTCGAGCTGATCGACCTGGTCGGCTGCGACGTCAATTTTGCCGTGACAGAATCCGTCTATACCGCCTATTTTCAGGATCCAAAATACCGGCCGCATGTCATCCAGAAACGGATGGTGGAGAGTGGCAAGTTGGGCCGCAAAAGCGGCCAGGGGTTCTACAAGTACGAAAAGTAATTGAGTGAATCTGATGTTTGGTATTGATTTTTCCGCCCTGCTGCCAGAAAATTTTGGCACCCTCCTTTTTAATGCTGCCTGGCGCATCCTCTTAATTGCGATTATCGCCTTCGTGGCGGTACGTTTGCTGCGTTCGCTGGTGCGAGCCAGTATCCGCCGCATTCAGGGGAT
>JACKBM010000066.1 GCA_020634575.1 Ardenticatenales bacterium
GGAACCTACAATGAAACTCTGGGGCGGCCGCTTTGCGCGGGAGACCGACGCGTTGGTGCGGCAATTTAATGACAGTATTGGCTATGATATCCGCTTCTTTCAGGAGGATATCGACGGCAGCATCGCCTGGACCAAAGGATTGGTAAAGGCGGAGATTTTGACGGCAGATGAGGCGGCGGCCATCGTGGCCGGGCTGGAAGAGGTTCGTAAAGAGCTTATCGAGGACCGCTTTACCGTTGCTGCCGGTGACGAGGATATTCACACGGCCGTCGAGCGGCGTATGACCGAGATTGTTGGCGCCACCGGGGGCAAGCTGCATACCGGCCGGTCCCGCAACGACCAGGCCGCCACCGACTTCCGCCTCTGGATCATGCGGGCGATCGACGAGATCATCCCGGTCATCACCGAGCTGCAAGCCGCGCTCATCGACCACGCCGAAGCAAACCTCAATGTGCCCATGCCCGGCTACACCCATCTGCAACATGCCCAGCCGGTCACCTGGGGCCATTTCCTGCTTTCCCATTTCTGGCCGCTGGTGCGCGACAAAGCGCGCTTCGTCGCCGCCCGCCACACCGCCGATGAGCTGCCGCTCGGCTCGGCCGCCCTCGCCGGCACCGGCTTCCCCATCGACCGCGACCTGCTGGCGGACGCGCTCGGTTTCAGCCGCATCACCCAGAACAGCCTCGACGCCGTCTCCAACCGGGATTACGTGGCTGATTTCCTCTACGCCGCCTCGATGCTGGGGCTGCACCTCAGCCGCCTGTCGGAGCAGTTGATTCTGTTCAGCAGCCAGGAATTTGGCTTCGTGCGGTTGGATGATGCCTACAGCACCGGCTCCAGCCTGATGCCGCAGAAGAAAAACCCGGACACGCTTGAGCTGACCCGGGGCAAGGCGGGGCGCCTGTTGGGCAACATGGTCGGCTTGCTGGCGACCATCAAAGGTCTGCCCTCTTCTTATGATAAAGATTTGCAGGAGGACAAAGAGCCAGTGTTCGACACGTTCGACACCATCATGGTGATGGTGCCGGTGATGACGGGATTGATCAAGACGTTGACGATCCGGCCGGAACGAATGGCGGCCCAACTGGAGCCCAACCTGCTGGCCACCGACCTGGCCGACTACCTGGTCAAACGCGGCGTCCCCTTCCGCAACGCCCACCACATCGTCGGCGCCGTGGTCCAGCTCGCCGAATCCCAGAACATGGCCATGACCGATTTCACCCTGGAAGACCTCGAGGAGATCTCCGAACATTTCGGCCCGGACGTGACTGACGTCTTCAACTTCACCTCGTCCCTGGCCACCCGCACCGTCACCGGCGGCACCGCCCCGGCGGCCCTCCAGGCCCAACTCACCCACGCCCGCGCCACCCTGTAAAGACGCCCCGCTGGGGCGTCTCACTGCCGCTGGGGCGTCTCCGTGCTGCCGGCGGGTCTCACCACCACTGGTGCGTCTCACTGCCGTCGGCACGCGCCAACGCCGCTCGCTGCCGAGCCCAGACACGACGCGTGTGCACGCAACGGGAGACGCGCCAGCGGCGCGTCTCTGCTAACCAAAACGGCCAAAATGGGGCATAATCCTCCGGCCATGGCTGCCTCCCGTCCCCAACTGTCGACCCTCACCTTTCCGGCCCTGACCGGGTTGCGCGCCCTGGCTGCGGCGCTGGTCTTCTTCTTCCATTGGTTTTTTACCCACGCTGATCGTCTGCCACTGCTGCTGCGTGCGCCATTTGCAGTTGGCTATGTCGGTGTACCGATCTTTTTTGCCCTATCCGGTTTTCTGATCACACTGCGTTATGGGCCGCTATTTTTGGACGACGAAAAATGGGGTTGGGCCGCTTATGGGCGTTATTACTGGCGTCGAATCATCCGTATCGTGCCCCTTTATCTGCTGGTGTTGCTCCTGTTCGTCTTTGCTTTTGGCCGGCCCAAGAACATGATGCCGGCTGACGCCCGGCAAACCGTTATCCTGCTCACGCTGAGCCAGGCGTTCTTTGTCGACACTCGTCTGATTGGTACGACCGTGGGTTGGACGTTGACGCTGGAGATGGTTTATTACGCCCTGGCACCGCTTCTGGTTCGCTTTGTGGGCGTGGAACAGCCCTGGTTGCGGCTTTGGGGGCGTACAGTCCTGTTGTTGGCGCTTGGTCTGCTGCTGGTCTGGGGGCTGGCGCAGGTACCGGCCGGTGCCCACCCGCATCTCTTCCTCGCCGGAGAACCGCTGCCGCTCATTACCCATTACTCGTTTTGGGGCCAGCTTGGCGCTTTTTTATCTGGCCAGCTGGCCGCTACCGCCTTGCTACAGAAGCAAACGCGCAACCGGTTGGCGGGGTGGGGCGCCAGCCTGAGCAATGGGGCAACGGTGGCCCTCTATGGCGCCCTGGTCTGGCTGGCGCTGGACGATGGTGAGCTGGGATCCGCAAGCAACCATGCGCTTGTCCTGCTTATCGCCTGCCTGGCGAGCGTCTTGATCCTGGGACTGGCGCTTCTCCGCCTCCAGGATAGCTCGACGTTGCTGACCAGGGTATTGCGCAGCCGGCTGCTGGTCTACCTGGGTCTCATTTCGTTTGCGCTCTACCTGGTCCAGCTCACCGAACCCGTGCAATGGCTCTACTGGGTTGGCCTGGGCGTCCACGCGGGCGTCGAGGACCAGGTGTGGCGGGCCGTGCTGCTCTATGGCCTGGTTACCGGGCTGGCTTTGCTGCTTTTTGAGCTGGTCGAAAAACCGCTGCACCAGCGCCTGCGCCGGTATTTCAGACGCTAGTTACTCTGCCTGCCAGTTCCTTCCGGAACACGACAAATCCGTTAAGCGGGGCTCTGCTCAGCCAGCCGGCGGCTATTGTCTGCGAAAAGGCGCCTGACCTCCGTCTCGCTGAAGCCGGCTGCCAATGCCTGATCTGCCCCCAGCGCCAGCCCATCCTCAATCGGCGGCATACTGGGCTGGCCCAGGTCGGAGGCGAAGTAACATTGCTCAATGCCTGTGTAGCGAATATTGTCGAATACCAGCTCCCACGAATATTTCTGGAAATAAATTGAGGCGATGGTGTGCTCCAGGAAGGCGCCACGCTCGGCCAGGGCCGCCTGATCGGGGGCCGACAGGTTCTGTGAGGGGAACTCCGGATGGGTGATGGTCATGCGTTTGACGCCTTCCTCCAGGGCGGCGTCGACCACGGCGAAGATCTCGTCCCGGTTGAGATGAGCGGTGGCCAGGATGAGATCATGTTTGGCGATGGAACGGAGCACGGCCCGCGTCTCAGGCAACACCTGACCGGCCTCATCGACCACCGGTACAGCCTCGCTGAATACCCCTTCATCGCGCAGTTGGTGCTGCATGTGGGCCCAGAAGGGGATATTGGCGCCTGGCACCGGCGGCCGTCGCCCGACAGGTTCATTTTCGGCATCAACAGTTGGGAACCAGACCAGGCTGGCCCCTTCGCGGGCTGCCATCTCTACTGCCAGCGGATTCATGCCGCCGACCGCCTGGTTGAGGCAGATGGCGCCCATAGTCCGTACTTCCGGCACCAGGTAGCGCGTCAAAGCGGCCCGGCCAGATGTGGGCGCATAATGGGATTTGATGACAAAGCCGCCCAGACCTTGCTCCCGAAACCGTTGCGCGGTTTCGATGTCGTTGTTGATACGGCGAATCACGTCGGGGCCGGTGTGAACGTGCATGTCGTAGGCGCCGCGCACCAGCTCGCGAGCCCGATCTGAAGGTTGGGGATGGTTGCTCATGGCTTATTTCTCCGCACAATCTGGGCGCTGCGCCCTGCCTGCTACTTAAACTTGCGCCATTTTAACGCGTCCGCCCCCGGCTGGCAGCGCGAAACTGGGTTATAGTACGCGGCTATGAGCAAATTGAGTCAGCAATTTTCCCGCCAGCACGTTTTGCTGCCGGTCATTCACGCCATCACAACTGAACAAGCGTTGCGCAATGCCCAAATCGCCCGCGACAATGGTGCGGATGGCGTCTTTGTCATCAACCACGAGATCGATGGCCAGCGGCCCCTTGATTTCCGCGCGCTGCTGGCACTGCGTAGCGCAGTTGCCGCTGCGCTCCCCGGCTTCTGGGTCGGCGTCAACTGCCTGGACCTGTCGGCCGCCGAGGTGTTCACCGCGGTTGACAATAATGTGCCCGGTGTTTGGACCGACAATGCCCACATCGACGATGCAGATGGCGAATTGCAGGCTGCTAAAGCAGTTGATGCAAAACGCCAGGGTTACGCTGGGCTTTATTTTGGCGGAGTCGCCTTCAAATACCAGGCGCCGGTGGCCGATGAAGCCGTGACTGCAGCCCGATCTCGAGCGCATATGGATGTGGTCACGACGAGTGGTGCCGCGACCGGCAGCCCGGCCGATATGGCCAAAATCCACCGTATGAACGCCGCCCTGGCCGGGCACCCGCTTGGTATCGCCAGCGGTATCACCCCCGAAAATGTCGCCGCCTATCTGCCCTACGTCAGCTGTTTCCTGGTGGCAACTGGCATCAGCCGTACCTTTACCGAGCTGGACCCCGCCCGCGTCCGTCTCCTGGCCGACCTCATCCGCGCGGCCGGCTGAGACCTTGGCTCGAAACCACTGCGGCTCGCAGAAAAGAGAAGCCACGGATTTACACGGATTTGGCACGGATTCATCCAGAAAAAAACAAAATCCGTGTAAATCCGTGGCCAATTCTGCCTGACAAACTGTTACGAATTAGCCCTCAATCGAGATGTCGGCAAGCATAGGTGGGTCGCTGGGGGTGATGGTCAGGCTCATCTCAAGGTAGGGTAGGCCGCTGCTGTCTACGTAGGTGAGGATGAGGGTGTCGCCGGCGACGCCGACGGAACTGAGGGTGGCGGAGCGCAGCAACTCCTGTAAGTCACTCATGATTGCCAGATGCCCATCCAGGTCAGCAAAGCCCATTAGCTCAGACGCGTAGGTGTTCTCGATGAAAGCAGTACGAAGGGCGACATCGTCGCTGTTAATGGCAGCCAGGAACTCAGCGACGAGCTGACCGGCCGGTGTCGCCGGCAGTTCAGCCGCCTCAGTCTCCACAACCAGGATGGGCGGAGCCGGCACATAGTCCGGATCGTGGATGATCTGCGCCAGCTCAGACGCCCAATTCCGCTGGGGGCGGGTCAGACCGTTCGTGGCGATGAAAATGAAGATCTGTTCTTCGGGAAAATCCCAGTAATCGGCATAAAAGATGCCGTTCCCGCCATTGTGCGTGATCAGCGTCGTGCCCCGAGTAGTCTGGATGATCACCCAGCCGTAGGCATAGTAGCTAGAGCCAGCTTCATCCTCCGGGACATAAGGGGTCAACAGCTTTTCGCGTGCCGCAGCCGAAAGGACTGTGTCCCCCTGCAAAGCCAAATGCCAGCGGTACATGTCATTGGCCGTCGAGAGGATGCCGCCATTACCACGCAAATGCCAGTATGGGCCATCTTCCGCCCAGGGCAGCTGGTTGGGTTTGCCAACGGGCTGGCCGTCCCGGTAACCGGTGGCGATGACGCTGTTGGACCAATCGGGCAGAAGATAACCGGTGTGAAGCATACCGGCCGGTAAAAACAGCGCCTCGTGCAGATAAGCCTCATAACTCTGGCCGCTGACCAATTCGATGATTGCTGCCAGCAAGCTGTAGCCCACATTGCTGTAGAGGTAAGCTTCGCCGGGCGCGTGCTCCAACGGGGTGTTCAGTGCCAGATCAATATACTCAGCGCGGAGAATGGGCGCATAATCGTCACCCAGCGCTTCCGGCAGGCCAGCGCTGTGGGTGAGGAGCTGGTGCAGGGTGATGCCAGCTTTATCGGCTGGGGCGTCCGGGAAAAAGTCGCCCAGCGTATCCTCGGTGCTGAGCAGCCCGGCCATCTCCAGCTTGAGGATGGCTGCCGCCGTAAACTGTTTTGTGATCGAACCGATATCAAAGACAGTGTCTGCATCATTGGCCAGTCCGGCCCGATCGTCGGCCTCCCCTAATCCGGTGGCGACGACGATAGTGCCGTCCAGGGCCACGAGGATCGCCCCGCGCAACCCGGCGTCCGTCTGGGCAGCGATGAACTCATTTATTCGGGCAACGCGGGCCGCGGTTGTATCTTGCGAAGCCTCGGTGCTGATGGTATCGGCCGGTGCTGGCGTTTTAGTTGGCGACGGGGTCGCGCTGGCCGATGGCTCGGGCATGGCAGCGGTGGTTGCAGTCTCAGTCGAAGAAAGAGCGGCGGTGGCGGGAACATCAGTTGCCGCGACGGTGCTGGTGGGGCTTGCGGCCTCTCCCTGGCAACCCAATAGCACCAGGCCAGCGCCAAACAAACTCAATAGTTTAAATAGCTTCATCACATTTCCTTTCACTTGAACAATAATGCTGGTGAAGGAAATGTAGAGGCGCCTGATTACGGCCTGAGGTCCGGCCGGTTACAGTCCTGTAATTGGCGGGAGGAAGAGGGCCACGGATTGGCACGGATTAAACACGGATTGGGAAATATCAAAGAAAAGAAATCCGTGACAAATCCGTGCTAATCCGTGGCTTTCCCCCAAAAAAGTTAATCCCGAACACCCCTTATCGCATCGCGAAAAATGCGGCCCAACGTGGCGATGCCCTGGTTGATCTCTGCCTCATTGGCCAGGGTAAAACTCAGGCGGAGTGTGTTGCGCCCACTGCCATCATGGTAAAAAGCGGCGCCGGGCATGTAGGCGACATCTTCATTCAGCGCAACTTCAAGCAAAGCTGTTGCATCCAGATGAGCGGGCAGCTCGCACCAGACAAACATGCCGCCAGTTGGGCGGGTGAATTTGACCTCAGCCGGGAACTCTCGCTCGATGGCGCTGATCATCATGTCGCGCTGGCTCCGATAATAGGCTCGCAATTGCCCGATCTGCTGCTCCAGAAAATCATCTTCCAGGACTTCGGCCAGAAGGCGCTGCGTATAGGTCGCTGATTGCAGGTCCGTTGTCTGTTTGGCCGTCAGCAGCTTGCCAAAAGCCCAATCAGGGGCAATGACCCAGGCGAGCCGCAGGCCGGGCGCCATGATTTTGGAGAAGGTGCTGGCGTAAATGACGTGTTCCGGCGCCAGCTCAAGGAGATTCGGCAGGCGTTCGCCTTCAAAGCGTAGCTCGCCGTAGGGATCGTCCTCAAGGATTGGCACATCGTATTGCTGCGCCAGGCTAGCGAGCTGCCGGCGGCGCGCCAGACTCATGTTGATGCCGGTCGGGTTCATGTAGTTGGGGATGGCGTAGACCAGGCGCGGCTCCTGGGCCATCGCTGCCGCCAGGGCATCCGGCAGCATCCCCTCTTCGTCACAGGGTACGGTCAAGAATTCGGCGCCGTAAACGGCAAAGGTGCCCAGGGCGCCGGCATAGGTTGGCGCGGCAATAACCACTTTGTCGCCTGGCATGATAAACAGTTTGCCCGCCAGGTCCAGCGCCTGCTGCGAGCCGGAAATGATCAGCACATTGTCCGTTTTGACGCCGTGACGCTCAGCCACCCAACTCAGTAGTGATTCATAGCCCTGCGAGTTGCCATATTGCAGCGCGTCCGGCCCCATCGTCGCAAAAATCTGACCGGCCTGGTACCCAATTGCCGCCATCGGAAACAACTCCGGCACCGGCTGGCCGGCAATAAACGGGATGACCCCCGGCCGGTTGCCCCGCTGCAAAATATCCCGTATGGCCAACGGCTGCATCCGCCGGGCCCTATCCGAAAAATGACGCTCCATCGACATGTTGATGACTCCTTTTTTGCCACGGATTAGCACGGATTTGTCACGGATTTCTTTTCCTTGATTTTTCCAAATCCGTGTTGAATCCGTGTAAATCCGTGGCCAACCTCTTCCCCTTGAGAATAACGCCGGGGGTGCGAGGTGTCGAGGGTTTGCCGGGGTGGGGGGCATGGCGGATAATCGGCTTATGTACCCGCTTGAGGAGATTGCCGCCGATCTGGATAGTTTCCGCCAGGCTGTTGACCAGGGTCTGGCCTATCGTCCCCTCTACGTCAAATTTAAGCTGATCTGGCGCTGCAACCTGCGTTGCGGCATGTGCAACCATTGGCGCGAGGATCGGGACGAACCGCTGACGCTGGCCGAACTCCGGCCGGTTGTCGACGACCTGGCGGCCCTCGGTTGCCGCAAGGTCCACATCACCGGCGGTGAGCCGACTCTGCACCCTGAGTTGCCCGAACTCATCGCCTACATGAGTGCGCGCAATATTCGCGTCAATATCACCACCAACGGCACCCTCCTCACCAAAAACCGCGCCCGCGCCCTGGCTGAGGCCGGTCTGCGCGGCGCCAGCATCTCGCTGGATAGCCCGGAAGCGCGCCTGCATGATAAGGTCCGCGGCGTTAAAGGCGCCTGGAAAAAAACAGTCAAGGGCGCCCGGCGCCTGGCTCGCTATCTAGACAAGCACAAAGGCAAGATCCGCATCAACACGGTTGTAGGCCGGGCCAACTATGCCAGCCTCGGCGCGCTGCCCGACCTGGCCCGCGAACTGGGCGCAGCGACTCTGAACCTCATCCCCCTGGACGACCATACGGGTGAGCGGCTGCGCCTGAACAAGCAGCAGATCATGGATTACAATGAGCGCATCGCGCCGGAGATTGCGGCCAAAGGGTTGGCTTACGGGCTGTTAGCCCATGAAGATGAGGCGTATCCCTTTGGACGGAGCAAGGAGCGGATTGCCCTGAGCAAGGCGGGGGAATATGCGCTGGGTTATTACGAAGAGAATCCTTGTTTTGCCCCGTTTACCCATGCGCTGATCAATCATGACGGCCAGGTCAGCATTTGCTGCATGTTGCGGGACCGGCCGGTTCTGGGCAATTTACGCCAGCAGTCGTTCCGCGACATCTGGCACGGGGAAGCGTACGGCGCCATCCGCCAGATGGGGCAGCGCCCCCTGTTCGCCGCCTGCCGGCAATGTGATGACTTTTTGGGCCAGAATCAGCAAATGGTTGAAATGCTTCAGCTCAAGTCAGCAAACATGTCGTCGTTGTCAAAATCCGCCGCCAATAGCGCCTGATCAAAAGCAGCATAATCCTGCTCGTCGAACGTCTTGGCGACCTGGGCGATCTCGATGGGTTCGGCCAGCCCCTGCTCACAGGCAGTACAGAGAACGCCGCCATGAACCATGGCCACATGCTCGTCACAGTAGCGCCGGCCGCATTTGCCACAGGTCGCTACCGCCTTATTATCACATTGATGCGGCACCAAAAAGCCGATGATCATGGCACATTGTTTTGCCACAGCAGGGTCCTCCCATGCGAATTTGTCTGCTAACGCCTAAGTATCCCCCAGATCCCGGTGGTTTGGCAATCTCCGCGCGGCGGATTGCTCAGGGTCTGGCCGCCGCTGGCCATCAACTCCATCTTTGCTACCCGCAGCCGCAGCTCGCCCCCGGCGAATGGCAAACCATTCAGGACGGCGATCTCCTATGCCATCCCTTTGGCCCGCAGCGCCGCCCCGATGATGCGCTCATGGAATGGTTTGAATGGATCGTGGCCCTGCACCAGCAATACAAATTTGATATCTTGCACGGCCATTATCTCGTCGGCGCCGGCTGGGTCACCGTTTACGCCGGCCGCTACCTGGGCATCCCGACGGTCGTCAGCCCCCGCGGCAATGATCTGGAGCGAACCGTTTTTGCCCCGGCGGAAGCCGCACCCATCCTGTATGCCTTGAGCTGGGCCGATGGGGTGGCGGCCGTTTCCCAGGATCTGGCGCGGAAGGCCCAGGCGCTGGCCGGCGGCCGCCTGGTCTCGGTCATCCACAATGGCGTCAATGCTGATCTATTCCAGCCCGGTCCGCCTGCTCCTGACCTGCGCGCCGAGCTTGGGCTCAAGCCGGACGCGCCCCTACTTGGTTTTGTCGGCGAGGCCCGGCAAAAAAAGGGTCTGAGCGAGCTGCTTCTGGCCCAGGCTGAGCTCACCGCACGGGCCCCCGGCACGCCGCCGGCCTTGCTGCTCATCGGCGACGTCCGCCCTAAGGACAAGGAGATCCTGAGCCTGTTCCGCAAACAAAACCCGGGCGTTAAGGTCCGCCGTCTGCCTTACGTGCTTGAGCCAGAGCGGTTGGTCACGCTCTACAATAGTCTGGATCTGTTGCTTCTACCCTCGCGCCGGGACGGGTTGCCGAATAGTCTGTTGGAAGGGATGGCCTGTGCCCGGCCGGTGCTGGCCACCGCCGTCGGCGGCATCCCGGATGCGCTGGAGGATGGTGTATCCGGCGTTTTGTTGCCACCCCGCGATGTAGCTGCGCTCGTCAACGCCATCACAGCCCTGCTGGCTGACCCGGAACGGCGGGCGGAACTCGGCCAGGCGGCCCGCGCCCGTGTGCTGGCTGATTTCCGGCCGGAGCAAGAGATTGCCGGTTATCTGGCCCTATATGCGCGACTGTTGGGGTGAGGGGTTGCCCAACCCGTCGGGTTGGCTAACCCGACAGGTTGGCGTAAACAGCTAGCAACTGTTCCACCGCCCGGTCCCAGCCCATCTCCGCCCGCACGCGGGCGGCCGCTTTACGTCCCATGGCAGCGGCCCGCTCCGGCTCAGCCAGCAGCTGGCTGATTTGCCGGGCCAAATCCACCGGATCCTCGGGCAGGAAAAGCTGAATCTCCTCATCCGCATAAGCGATTTCGCGCACCACCGGCAGGTTGGCCGCTACTGTTGGCCGGCCACAGGCCATATATTCCAGCACTTTGAGCGGGCAACAGCCCTGGGTGACATTGCGGTCATTGAAGCCAAGGGGAGCCACGCAAAGGTCGGCCTGGCGAATCAGTGCCGGCAGCTGCTCGTGGGGAATCGGTGGTTCGATGAGGAGCTGTTCCTCAACACCGAGCCGACGCGCCTGTTTCTGCAACGCCTTACGTTGCCGTTTGCGCCCCCGGCCGATTAGCTTGAGCTGCACCGGCCGGTCCGCTTCCACCAGCGGCAGCGCCGCCACCAGCACATCCAGCCCCTGCCAGTCGGCCAGCGTCCCCGTGTAGAGCAGGGTGTACGCTGCAGCGGCCGGCGCCGGTCCCGGATGGTACAGGGACGTGTCGACGCCGTTAGGGATGACGGTGATTTTCTCACGTGGCACCCGCAGCGACGCAATGTAATCCGCCGTCACCCGTGAGGGGCAAATGATGGCGTCGGCCGCGTGCAGGGTGGCCGCTTCCTGTTCGCGCAGCTTGTCGAGCAGCGGTGACCCTTCCAGGGCCTCGTAATGGTATTTCATCTCGATGCTGGGCAGCCCATTGACCTCATAAAGCAGTTTGAACGGCCGCGCTGCGCCAAAATGGGATACGAGGGGAAAGCCAGCCCAGATTGAACGCACATGGACAATTTCATAGTCCGCCCGCTCCTGGAGGTGCGCCAGGACAAATTGCCCATACACGCCGGCTCGCCGCAAAAAATTCTGGTCGCCAGTCGAGGGCACCCGCCACAGGTTGGCCCCTTCATAACATTCTTGTAGCGGCAAATTGGGATCGCCGGCCGTAATTAACGACATCTTGTAGCCAGCTTTGACCAAACCTCGTGTAAAATAGGTGATATGGGTGCTGGCACCTTTTGGACTGGGGACCAAATCAAAGGCGGCATAAAGAGCTTTCGGCATCATCATGCGATTGTAATCGAAACCGCGCGCCCTGACATTGAGGCAATATGAGCTCACCAATTCATCTGGATTTTAATCAGGCGCCGGCCGATATCGTCGAAATCATGGACGAAACCCGGGCCCAGGCAGCCATCAGCCAGGCCCAGGCCAAACAGTATCGGCGTTTACTCTGGCTCCTCTTCTTTGCCGGCCTGGCCATGTTTTTGGTGGATTTCCTCCTGGGCTACAACTTCCTCACTTGCAGCATCGTCGGTGTCGTGCTGATTCTGCTTACCCTGGGCGGCCGGTACCTGCTGCGTCATCGTCTGCAACCACCCCGCTTTGGCAGCCAATTTGACCTGACCCGGGATCTGCTTCACACCATTCGTGACGATATCCCCGCCAAAAAGACGATTGTAGGTCAGCTGGATCTGACCGGCGCGCGCCAGGAAAGCAAGCGGTATCGACAAAAGAAGGCTGCGTCAGGCCGCCCCGTTTCGTATTACCGCGACGAATGGCTCAAGCTAAAGGGCAATCTTTACGACGGCAACGTGCTGCGTCTGTCGCTTGTCGAAAAGGAGAAGGTCCGTGAGGGTTTCTACAAACGTAGTCGCATCAGTGGTAAACGCAAATGGAAAACGGGCTCCAGTAACGCCATTCACATGGCCAGCATCGGCATCAGCGCCAACCCGGATCGCTTTGTCGTGCCGCCGGTGGATTTGACCGGCCGGTCCATCCCCGAAAGCCGCTTTGCCGTCGCCGAATCAGCCGTCGGCCAGGGGCGCGTCAGCCTGAAACTGGTCGCTTCCCAGCCTATTGGCGCCTGGGATGTGCTTAATGCGCTCCAGTTCGCCTACCAGCATATCGAACCACGCCAGCCCAAGCCCGGGCAGGAAAGCTAAACTATGGGACAAAACCGCAATCTCTTCATCTTCGGCATCGCTGCCGTTATGATGGTCCTCGTCATGATCGTGGCCGTCATCTTTACGCTGCTCAGCCTGGGCGACCGCGACAAAACGTCCACCGAAGTTGTCTGGTCGATTGACGCCCAGCTGGCGCCCAGTGTCAACGCAACGGATGTGACCGGCGACAATGAGCGCGATGTTTTTGTTGAAGATTTGCGTTCCATCCGCATTCTGGATGGTAACGGTCAGGAGATCACGCGGCGCGATTACGATAATGAGCATACCTCCACCCAGGGCGACGCGGATGGCGACGGCCTTATCGACGTCCTGGCCTATTATCGGGCGCCGCAGCCGCATGTTGAGCTGTTTAACGGGTTAGGCGAGACGCTTTGGGAGCGCGATGTCCCCACCGGACCGCCCTCAAGAGCGCTGGCGGTAGATTTTGATGGCGATCGGCGCAGTGAATTTGTCATTGGCGATGTCAATCTGGGTCTGCTGGCGCTGTCGTCGACAGGTGAAATTCTCTGGCAACGAGATTATCCAAATAACCTTTCCAGCCTGCGCGGCCTGGACGATGTGCGCACCGGCCGCGGCTCGCTGGTGGTGATGGGGTTGGAAAGCGGTGAGGTTGAGGTCCTGGACAGCCGGGGCGAGTTGGTCTGGGAAGAGTATGCGTTTAGCGGTTTGCGCCGTTTGCGCTCTTTCCCCTTGTCTGACTCGGCCAGCAACATCGTCGCCATAGGCGAAGTAGGCGGCGATTTGAGCATTTATGATCCGGCCGGTGAGCTGATCTGGTTTACGGATGTGGGCCAGGCGGTGAATGAGATCCGGCCGGTCGAGATCGATGGCGATCCGGCCACGACCGAGGTGCTGGTCGGCGGCAAGGATGGTGGCGTCTGGGCCTTCAGCGAAGTGGGCAACCAGATTTTTAGCGATTTCCTCAATGATAAGGTCAACGAGATCATCAGCTACAATGACGCCGCTCTGGGCGGGCCGGTTGCCGTCGTGGGCGATGATACCGGCCGGGTGGCCATCTATGGCGTCGGCGGCGAGAAGCTGGCCGACTTTGATGTCGATGGCTCCGTCAGCCGGCTGGAAGCAGCCAAGCTGGGCGACGACCAGGGCTTCCTGGTGGCGGACGCCGTCAGTCTGACTTACTACCGCACCGCCATCCACACGGCGCCCATTCTCTACTCGCCCCTGTTGGCCGGCCTTGCCTCGTGCTTTCTCATCGCCATCGTCGCCTTCCTGTTCAGTCGCCTTAAGCCGGCGCCCACACTCAAAGTCAACGCGCAACAGCTCACCGTCGAAGCACAAAAAGCGCGCCGCCGCATGATCTACGAGAACATCAATGACGTAAAAGCAATGCAAAAAGAGGGCGCTGTCGACGGCGAATCCTACCTGGCACGGATGCAGGAATTGCGGGGCGAACTGGCCGAAGTGAACCAGGCGCTCATGGAGCTGGGCGAGCCGATTAAACCGGAGACATTCAGCTGCCCTCATTGCCACGGCACCTTGGAACTGGGAACCGACCGCTGCGAATATTGTGGCCAGATTGTGATCATGTAGCTGGTCAGGGAAATTGAGGGCTAGCAATCTGGCTGGCATTGTCATCCGCATTGGTTCGGGGATCCATACGTCGCCCGAATCACATACCCTAACGAGCTTTTGCTACACACTGATGGTAAGGTTTGGGCTGGGCCAATCCCCGGTTTGAGAGATAATTATCTAATTATTGTCCGCTCTTGATCCGGCCTTATGCTTCTTTCCATCCGCAATTTCAGCCCCAGTGTCCGCGCTTATCTGGCTGCTTCCTTTTTGCTGGGTATCTCAATTGACGGAATTCTGGCGGTGCTATTCAACCTGTATCTCCTGCGGCTGGGCTACAGCACGGAGTTCATTGGTATTGTCAACGCGGTCGGGTTGTTCGGTTTTGCCGGGGGGAGCCTGGTCGCCGGGGCGCTGGGTAGCCGGTTGGGCAGCCGGCGGATGTTGCAGCTGGCCACGCTGCTGGTGAGTCTGGGTTTGCTGCTGTTGTCGAGCTCCGGCTGGGTACCGGCCGGTTGGCAAGGCGCCTGGCTGGCGGGCAGCTACGTCACGATTTTCCTTGGCCAGGCCAGCTTTTTTGTCAATGGCAGCCCATTTATGATGGGTTCGGCGGTAACTGCTGATCGGAGTACGCTCTTTTCCGTCCAGACAGCGGTCCAATCGCTGGCGGCCTTTAGCGGCAGCTTCGTGGGCGGCTTCCTGCCGGAACTGCTCGCCCATTTCCTGGGCCGGCCACTGGACGATCCCGTCACCTTTCTCATTCCCATTCAAAGCCTGGTTGTCATATCCCTATTGGCGGCAATTCAAGTCTACCGAACCGTCGAACCAAGGCAGATGGCCAGCCCAGCTGTGACCGACAAAACCAGGCCCGGTCTCCGAATGAGCTGGGCCGGCATACCGTTGGCCCTGATTCTCCTTATCTCCTTCATTCGCCTGTTGCAGGTGGCCGGGCTGGGCGCCGTCACTACCTTTTTTAACGTCTACCTGGATACTGAGCTGCACGTTTCCACCTCGGGCATCGGCATTCTGACCTCGCTCAGCCGGGTCATCGGGGTGCCGGCGGCGCTGCTCGTGCCCCGCCTGACCCGCCGTTTCGACAATCTGCCGGTGGCCATCGTTGGCACGTTGCTCAGTGCCCTGTTCCTGGTGCCGGTGGCGCTGGTACCCAATTGGCTGGCAGCCGGCAGCGGCTACATCGCTTCGCGGATGATGGTGAGCGTGCGCTTTCCGGCGTTCCAGATCTACGTGCTGGAGCGCTTTGAAGAGCGCTGGCAATCCCTGGTCTCCGGAGCGATGTCGATGGCGGCCGGGCTCAGCTTTGCCTTGATGGCTCTGGGCGGCGGCTATATCGCGGCCGGCTTCAGCTTCCGCGAGCTCTTCCTCCTGGGTGCTGCGCTGACGGCCCTGAGCGCCTTCATGCTTCTCGTCGTTCAGGCGCAAACAAAACGGCGGGTTGGCCGCGAATGACGCTAATTTTCCCCATTTGCGAAAATTAGCGTCATTCGCGGCGAATTCCTACTGCAATGCCTTTAGTGGCGCCGCCGGCTGGACACGGGCGATGAAGTAGGCAGCGATCAGTGAGAAGCCGATCAGGGACCAGAGCGTTGTGGTGTAATCGTTGCCGGCGCGTGTGTAGAGGTAGGCAGCGAAGAATGGGGCGACGGTGATGGCGAAACGCTGCGTGACCGCCATGATGCTGCTGATGCGGCCGTATTGTTCCGCGCCGTACAGGTCGGCGATCATGGCGGGCCGGGCCAGCGTCAGGGCGCCGTGGGTGGCACCCAACGTGATGACAAAGGCCCAGGTGGCCAGATTGTCGCTGAAGAAGAGCAGAATGACGATGGCCACAACCTGCAGCAAAAAGAGGCCAATGACAACCCGTTTGCCGGGGAGTTTGTCACCGGCCGGTGCATACAACACCCGCCCCAACACCTGCATCGCCCCAATAAACCCGGTCATCCAGGCCGCCGTCTCGCTGCTATAACCGCGCGACAGAAGCAGCGGAATGGCATGGAAGCGGATGGCGTTGGCCGCCATCCCCGAGAGGCCAAAGCCGGCTGCCAGCCACCAGAACGAGGGCTGACGCACCGCCTGATTGAAGCTCACATTGACTACTTTAACCGGTTCATCGGTTGATTCCTCTTTGGGAACGACGCCGCCATCAACCTCCTGGCCAATGGCAGCCGGGCTGCGCCTTAGCACCAGGGCGTGTAACGGAATGGTGCCCACCGCCAGAATGATTGCGAGGTAGATTTTGGCCTGGACCCGGCCATAAGTCTCAAGCAACCAGTTGCTGAGCGGCAGAAAGATGGTGCTGGCAAAGCCGGCCGCGAAGGTAATGATCGCCAGCGCCGTCCCCCGTCGGCGCACAAACCATTTGGCAGCCACCACAAAAGCCGGCTCGTATAACACCATCGCCATCGTGACGCCCAGCGCCGTCCAGATCAGATAGAGCGCCCAGAGGGATTCCACGCGAGCGTAAGCATAAAACAGGATGGCGGCAGCGATAGAACCGACGGTCATCAAGCCACGCGGGCCGTACCGATCCAGCCAGAAGCCAACCGGGACCGCCATCAGGCCAGAAACGAGCAGCGAAACGGAGAAGGCGCCGGAAATCTGTTCCCGACTCCAGCCAAATTCCTGCTCCAGAGGCACAATAAAAACTGAGAACGCATAGTAAATGATGCCCCAGGAGATGGTCTCGGTCAGGGCGAGGGTCGAGACGATGTTCCAGCCATAGAATCGCTTTTTGCTCATCTTGATGTCCTGCGCAGCCAACAAAAAATGCCTCCAGCTGAGATGGCTGAGCGGCAATCTCGGGAGGCATCCTGGCGACGGCTATCTGGTTGTGGGTAATAGTTGGCAGACGATAACATGCTTTTAACCATTTGTCAGCAGCCAATATCCTTGACATATCGACAATGGTCAATATAATCCAATCATGGAAATCAGCCAAATTGATTTTGCCAAGGCGCTTGCCGACGAGACCCGGCAGGAGATCATGAAGCAGCTCTGTTGTGTCTGGCTCAGTGTCAATGACGTCGTTGATGCTTTGAACGGTACCGTCAGCCAGCCAACCGTCAGCCATCATCTCAAATTCCTGGAATCATTAAATCTGGTTCACGTACGACAGGAAGGGCGGCAGCGTTTTTATTCGCTTAATCAGGAGCAGTTCACCGTCTGCTGTGGGCAAATTATGGCCAACTTTGCCCCGGACTTTGTCACGACAGGCATTCGCCTGCCGGTCAAATAGGCGGGCTCTTTTTTTGCCCAAATACATAGACGACCATCTATGCGTTCGGGTGGATTTCCAGCGATCTAACTGTCTATTCAAGTCTCGCTGAGACTCTTTGAGGTAACCATGAACGAAACGAACTTACCGGTCGCCGTCATTGGTGCCGGTCCCATTGGATTGGCCGCGGCGGCGCATCTGGTCAAGCGGGGGGAGACGCCCCTGGTTTTTGAGGCCGGCCCAGGTGCAGCCAGCGCCATACAAAGCTGGGCTCATGTCACGCTCTTCTCGCCCTGGGAGTTTAATGTCGACGCGGCAGCGGCCGAATTGCTGGCCGAAACCGGCTGGCAAAGGCCACCGGCCGGTCTACTACCCACTGGCGGCGAGCTGATCAACCATTACCTGGCTCCACTGGCGGCCCATCCAGCCGTCAGCCCCCACATCCATTACAACGCCCGCGTCACCGGCGTTTCGCGGCGGCGGCACGACAAAATGAAAGATTACGGGCGGGCAGAAGCCCCATTTGTCCTTCAGGTAGACGTTGCGGGCCGGCCGGAGCGCTTCCTGGCGAAGGCAGTGATTGATGCGTCTGGCAATTGGCTCTCGCCGAACCCGCTGGGGGCTGATGGGCTCACCGCGCCGGGCGAAACGGCGCACGCAGCCAACATTTTCTACGGCATCCCGGACGTGCTCGGTAGCCTGCGCGAACGCTACGCGGGCCGGCGGGTGGCTGTCGTTGGCGGCGGCCATTCCGCCATCAATGCCCTTCTGGAGCTGACCGATCTTCAGGCTGAGGCCCCACAAACAACAATCCACTGGATCTTACGCAAACGGGATGTCACGACTGCTTATGGCGGCCTCGGGGCGGATGCCTTGCCCGGTCGCGGCCAACTGGGGCTGAGCATGAAAGAGATGGTGGATGCCGGCAGAGTCCAGGTGCATACACCGTTTTATGTGACAGAAATTGAGACTGCTGAGAATGGGTTGCTCCTGGCTGGGGAAACACCGGCCGGTCCCGCCACCATCCCCGTCGACGAAATCATCGCCGCCACCGGCGCCCGGCCCAACCTCAGCTTTCTGCGCGAGATCCGCCTCGATCTGGACCCTGGCGTCGAGGCGCCGCCGGCTCTGGCCCCGTTAATCGACCCCAACGTCCATAGTTGTGGGACCGTTCGTCCCCATGGCGAGGCTGAGTTGCGCCAGCCGGAGCAAGGCTTCTACGTCGTGGGTATGAAAAGCTATGGCCGGGCGCCGACGTTCCTGCTGGCCACGGGCTACGAACAGGTGCGCTCCGTGGTGGCCGCACTGGTCGGAGACATGGTCGCGGCACGGAAGGTCGAACTCAACTTGCCTGAAACGGGTGTCTGTGGTGTCAATCTGGGCGGCGACGACGCTTGTTGCGCCCCGGCGCCAGTCGTGCAGCTGCAAGAGCTGGTGGTTGGTGAGGGCAAGTGTTGCGACCCGGCACCGGCCGATTCTAACGCTTGCTGCACGCCGGTGCCGACGGTCCAGCTGCAGGAACTGAAGGTCGGCGGCGACAAATGCTGTGAGCCGGCACCGGCCGGTTCCTCTGCCTGCTGCACGCCCCTTTAAAAATAAGCCGCGAATGGCGCGAATTTTCGCAAAAATGACCTCGCGAAAATTCGCGGCATTCGCGGCAAAACCTCTTAAATCTTGCGCAGAAGACCGCGCTCACGGTAGACATCAGCCGCCTCACGGACGAAGGCGGCGTTGATGGGGGCCTGGTATTTGTGCTCCAGGACCTGGGCCAGGGCCTGCAAAATATCGTATGTGGAACGATGGGGCCGCAGGGCGTTGTACATGCGAAGCAGTTCATCATTGGGCACGTCGATTAGCTCGGCGGCGCGGCGCAGGTTGTGGGCCAGCTGGGGGTAGCCGGCGGCCTCAGCCGCTTCGGCCTGCTGACGCAACGTCTCGCGGCTGATGCGCAGGTCCAGCGCCGCCAACTCCTCAGCCATAGCCGCATCAACCGTGATCTCGGCCAACGGACGGCCACTGGCGGCCCGAATCTCGGCCTGCTCATCGTCAATTAGTGGATAGTGGACAGCTTTCTCACTCATGCGACATCCGGCTCCCAGTTAAACAACATTTCGACAGGTGGCTGGTCCTTGACCTCTTCCATCTCCCTTTTGTGCAGCAGGGCTGTCTTGACGATCAGCCGCAACCGCGCGCCATTGTCGACCTGGACGGCTACCGGTGGCGGCGCCTGGCCCAGGGCGTAGAGGGCCGCGTTGCGTCCCATTGCCTCGTAGGTGGCCAGGGTCAGGCTGGGTGATTGGGGGAAGAGCTCCAGGTTGTGCAGGGGCTCATACCCCTTTTTCTGGATGACGGCGGTGCCGCGCGACTGCAACCCAATAGCGATGCCGCTACCGCTCAACTGCGCCCCAGCGTAACCGATAGCGGCGCAGTCTGCACTGTGATACACCTTGACAACCCGGGCAATCAGCCCGGCACTGGCCACGCCGGTCAGGATGGCGGCCAGCACATCCTCATGGGCCAGCTCGCCAATGGTTTTGATCATGGCGCTGCCAAAGGCCGGACCAACAGCAACGACAACTTCTGGCCGTGTCCCTGCTTTCGCATCGCCAATCTCAACCAGTTTCTCTGATGGGCCACCCAACTGGGCATCGATGAATTCGCGCGGGGATTTGGCCTGGGGGATCTGCTGCACCGCTTCCCAGCGAGCGCCGGTTAACCGATAGCCGGTGCCCGGCCCCTGATAATCATTGGCGTCGTTGATGGCGCTTTGCACGTGAAAGGCGCCATCGAAAATTGCCGACGGCTGCAAATAATCGCCGATAACCCGCTGGCGACCCATCTCCAGGATGTTGGCGGCAATCTCGTCATAACCATGCCTTTGCAGCGCGCGGACGACATCGAGCGAACTACGCTCGCTGGCCATGAAGGCATCGGCCGCCGCCATGTCCGCGACCAGGTTACGGTCCGGCACATCGGCGCTGCTGTGGGCCAGGATGGCAGCCTCAACCTCCTCATCAGAAATCGGCGGAAAGCCCAGCTCAGCATAGACCGCCTGAATGGCCATTGCCGCCCGGCTGCGCACGGCGATAGCCTCCGCCTCGTCGATTGGACGCAGGCCGCCGTCTACTTGCATGTCGCGCTGCAGGACGTTGTAATCGTCCAGATCATCGGCGTCAAAGTTGCCGCCGCCGAACATATTGTCCCGCTTGGGGATGGCGCTGAAGCCGGAGAAAATGAAGTCGGCGCCGGGGATAAATTGCATCATCAGCTTGGCGGTCTTGCGGATATCAGAGTGTGAAGCGAGGGCGTCATTGCCCGATGCCACTTCCAGACCCAACATCGTCGCCAGCAGGTTTTCCGCCAGGACCGCGCGCACGCCACCCGGCAGCGCTTCCGGCAGGGCGATGCAGGAGATGGAACCATTCTGCACCCCCTGGCTGCCACCGCCGCGCGTCACCAGCAGGCAGCGCGCCTCCAGGTAAAGCATCGAATGGCCCTCCGCTTTGCCCATCAGCGCTTCAGAGCCGGTGCCGGAGGTGAAGCGGATCTTGATCCCTCGCGAGGCATAGGCCGAGGCCAGGAATGCCTTGGACCAGGGGGTGTCGTCACCGTCGACAAAAGTTTGCTCGGTGCCATAAACGGAGAGGGTCTCAGCGTAGCTGGTCAGCCCCTTTAGCCCCAGGCGCAGCCCCATCGCCTCTTCGACGGCGCATTGGGTGAGGACACCGCCATGGCCGGTCTGGGAGCCGATGAGCGTGGCCATGGCGTTTAGCGGCGCCATACGAGCTACGCGTACCGTCGTCTCGATCTCGGCGAAGCCACGCAGGGCGGCCTCGGCGGCGTCAGCGGCGAGCAGGGCGGGGTGCTCCTTGAAGTTGGTGACGTGAGCCTGGTTAGCCGGTGTGCGCCGTACGCGCAGCTTGGCCAAGCCCATCATCATTTCCAGCACATTGAGGTGGCGGATGATTTCGGTCAGCTTGGCCGGCGTGCAACCCGCCGCCAGCCGCTGAACGGCCTGGCGCGAGACGTTGATGTCGACAATCATACGGGCGATGTCAGCCGACGGGGTGGCCATCGCTTCCGGGGCAACCGCCAGATCGAGGCAGTTTTGCACGATGAACTGGTCGATCATGTCAAAATCGGCTGCGGCCCGGCCATCCATTTCCTGGACCTGGCCGGCCTCAAGCAGCAGGCTGGGTTGCGGGTCGTAGGGGCTGTCAACAACCATCAGCCCGGCTTCCGGCCAGGGGGAAACATAAGTCTCCTTGTTAATGTCCCGGCTCTCACGGCGTTCAAATCGTTTTGAGCGTGCCAAGGTGCTCTCCTTTTGTGCTGCGGGTGACTGCTTTAACCTTTCGCTTCGTAGGCCCCGATGAGCTTATCCAGCATCTCGTTGGTTTCCGGCCGGATCAGCATACGCGCCGGATCCGCTTCAAACCAGGCCACCGTCTCCTGGATACCAACGGCGAAAGGGATTGTCGCCACAAAATCTGGTACCAGCCGCCGGACCTTGCTGTTGTCAAAAATGGCGCTGTAGGCTTTGTCGCCCAATAGGCTGCCTGTTTGATCCGGGTAAAGCTGGCAGATGAAGTCGGAGGCGATGTGGACAATGTTCGCTTCTCGCCCCGCGGCAGCGGCGACCGCCTCATAGATCTGGTTCCAGGTCAACAGCTCGTCGCTGGTGATGTGGAACGCTTCGCCAATGGCCTGCGCCCGTCCCAGTAATCCCACAAAACCACGAGCGAAATCTCGGGCATGGGTGATGGTCCAGAGCGAGGTGCCATCGCCATGGACGACGATCGGTTGTCCCTTTTTGATACGGTCGATGATGGTGTATTCGGTCCAGCCGCCCAGCGCGACGGGAATGACCGTATCGTAGGTCAGCGATGGTCGCACGATGGTCATGGGGAAGTCTGCCTGGCGGTACGCCTCGGTCAGGCGGTCTTCACAGGCGATTTTGTCGCGCGAATATTGCCAGAACGGGTTTTTCAGCGGTGTGGACTCGGTCACGATGGGCTGCTGAAGGGGCTTCTGGTAGCAGGAGGCCGAGCTGATGAAGATGTACTGGCCAGTTTTGCCGGCAAAGAGCCGGATATCGCGTTCGATATCTACCGGCCGGAACGCAATCCAGTTCACAACCACGTCCCATTCATGTGCCGCCAGCGCGGCAGCCGTCTCCGGGGCGTTGATATTGCCTGTGATGACGTTGGCGCCGGGGATGTCCACGCCGGTGGTGCCGCGGTTGAGCAACCAGAGATCGTGGCCCAGTTCTACGCAGAGTTGGCTGACGGAGCGGCTGATGTTACCGGTGCCGCCGATAAAAAGGATTTTCATTGTTACTCGTTAAAGATGCCCAGCGGCATATAGCAGCTGACGATCCAGTTGGGTTTGTCGACAATCTCGCTGATCTTCAGGTCGGCGGCGGCGCTGCAGAGGCAGTAAGCCTGGCTGCGGCTCATTCCCTTGGTGGCCTCCAGCCAGTCGATCATGTAGCGGACGGCATTCTGGCTGTCTACAAACAGGTCCGGACCATGGGCGGTGGTGGCGTAGTAGCCGCTGTTGTCCGTCCGTGTCAGCGGGCTGGGCGTTTCGAATTGGGGCTCGCGCATGGTCAGGTTCTTGAGCAGCTTGAAGCGCAGCGTGGCCGTCATGGGCGATTCGATGCCGGTGCCGGAGACCTCGCCATCTCCCTGGGCGGCATGGCAGTCAGCCGTAGAGAAGAGCGCGCCGGGGACGTGGACAGGCAGGTAAAGGGTCGCGCCGGCGACCAGGCCGCGAATGTCCATATTCCCGCCATGGAAAGCGGGCGGACCGGTGAGATGCTGGCCCGGTTCGGCCGGGGCAACACCCATCACCCCACAGAACGGCTCAAAGGGGATGGTGACGGCGTCACTCTCGCGGAAATGGCACTCATCGCCTTCCAGCCGCCAATGCTGCAGATAGGGAAAGTCAAAATCTTCAGCCAGCAGGCCAAAATTGGGTGAATGACTGTTCCAGCCCCAGCCCTGATGGGCAAAATTCAGGATTTCCACTGCCAGGACATCGCCAGGTTGGGCGCCATCGACATAGACCGGTCCGGTCAGCGGATGGCCGGGCATCCGTTTGCGTGTGGCCAACATCTCGGAGGTGGTCTCCGGCGTGATCTGTTTATCGCTGGCCTCGCGACAGGCGAAGCTGACAGTGTCGCCAGGCTGAATGACGAGACGCGGCTCGTAGCTATTGTCAAAATAATGGTGGACGACGCTATCATCTAAATAGTGCTCAGTCATATTGCCTCTCCTGTTGCCACGGGTGTTTGGTTGCGCTCAGTGCGGCTGCTGGCGACCCAGGGTTTCTCCAGATCATAATTCTATGTGCTTTGCGCTTTCCTATCCAGCGAATCGGCCGGGCGGACGTACTCGGCAATCAACTGTCGAGCCAGGGACACTGCATTGTCAAGCTGGAGCCGGCCGCCGGCCCGCCAGAGTTGTTCATACTCGGCTGGTGTCAACCGGGATTGCAGCTCATTTTGCCAGCGGGCCAGTTCCGGCCGCATGTAGCGATCAATGGCGCTGCCCAGCCGGAGCCGATTTTGCTCGGCAGCGGCAAACAGCTTGAGGCCGCTGGCCGGCGACAGGGCGCTGACCACCAATGCCAGGCTGCGCAAACATTCGAGAACGCCGCGGCGATAATCAGCCTGGTAGCGGCGCTCCAAACTGCTGCCGAGACCGGCGAGTGCCTGAGCTGTCTGCCCCATTTTGTGCTGCATGAGAGCCAGATTACATTCTGATTGGGCGATATCCAGTTCATGTCCCAGCCGCTGACGTATCCGCAGGCTTTCCTGAAACAGCTCAGCGGCGGCGGCGGTATTGCCCTGAATCTGTTGCGCAACGCCCATGTTGTTGAGCGCCCCGGCAATACGTGCCTCATTACCCAATTTTCGCCAGATTTGGAGCGCTTGCTGGCCATAGCGATTTGCCGCCAGCAGGTCGCCTTCGTGCTCCAGGATCACGGCAAAAAGATTATGCAGCACGTTGGCTTCCATGGGCAGATCACCAAGCTGGCGGGCCTGAGCCAGCGCAGCTTCATTGAACGCCCGGGCCGCAACCGGCCGGTCCCGTTCCGCCGCGCAGATAGCAAGATTGATGTTGGCGATCATCTGCCCATGCTGATCGCCCAGCTCCTCATATATCGTCAGGGCGCGACTGTAAAGCTGGCTGGCCGCGGGGTAATCTCCCTGGCGTAGCGTCAGGTGGCCCAATGACCGAAGCCCCTGGCCGAGGAGCGGAGCGGGGATGGCGCTATCCCGGCCCTCGATCAGCAGCTGCAGCCAGCGCCGGCCTTCATGTAATTGCCCGGCCCGAGACCAGAAATTTGTCAGCCCAACAGCCATTTCCAGGGCCGCGGCCGTGTGATCTTGCTGGATGGCCCAATTCAGGGCGGCCCTGATGTTATCCTGCTGATCATGGAGCCGGCGGCGCCAGGGAAGCTCGGTCTCACTGTGCCAGTGAGCCGCCGCCTGGGCGACGAGGTCCCGGTAGTGCTGCCAAAAACGCGCGGCCAGATCGGCAAGATCTTCTTCCTGGTGAAGCTGAAGGTGCATGAATTGCTGCAATGTGGCCAGCATAACCCAGTGACCGGGGACGCGATCCGTCTGCAGCAAGCTTTGCTCAGCCAGCTCCTGGAGGTCCAGCTCAGTCAGCGCTGGCTCTGCGGCAATGGCCCGGGCAGCGGCCAGATCAAAGGGGCCGGCAAATTGCCCAAGGCGACGCAGCAGGCGTTGCCCGGCAGGAGGAAGCAGATCATAACTCCAGGCAATCGCGGCGGTCATGGTTTGTTGGCGAGGGGGGCGGTCTTGCAACCGGCCGGTCAAAAACGCCAGATTTTGACCGACCCCTGCTGCAATTTCAGCCACCGTGTGATGGCGCAGACGGGCGGCCGCCAGCTCCAGCGCCAACGGCAGGCCGTCCAATTGGCGGCAGATGGTGGCGATTTGGATCTGGTTGGCCTCGGTCAGGGTGAAATCAGGCCGCACCGCCTGGGCCCGGGCCAGAAACAGGGCTACGGCCGGGACCTTCTGCATGTCAGCCTGATCATCGGCCGGCAGTAGCAGTGGCGGCACCGGGAACTCCTGTTCACCATAGAGATTGAGAATGGCCCGGCTGGTAACTAGCAACCGCAAACCGGGCGCGGCCTGCAGCAACGCCAGCAGTTGGGGTGCGGCGGTCAGCACCTGCTCGAAATTATCCAACAGGATCAGCCGCTGCTCGTGGCGCAGCTTCTCTTGCATCTGGGCCAGGAGCGGTCTGGCTTCATTCAAGGCAAAACCCAGCTGGGCAGCAATGGTCGCCGGCACCAGACTGGCCTCCTGAAGCGTCGCCAGATCGACAAAATGGATGCCATCGCGAAACAGACCAGGGTGCTGAACCAGGATCTGACGCGCCACTTCCAGGGCGAGGCGTGTTTTGCCACTGCCGCCTGGGCCGGTGAGCGTCCAGAGGCGACCGGCCGGTTCGGACCGGCTTAACGCTGCCGACAACGCCTGGAGTAGTTCAGAGCGACCAATAAAGCTGGTAAGCGGCGCCGGCAGGTTGCTGGGTGGGGGAGTTGCCACGGTCGCTGGCAGATCGAGCACTTCATTGGCTTTTATGCGCCCGTAGAGCGCGGTGGTCGCCGGCAGGGGGGTGACAGCCAGCTCTGCCTGAAGACGCGTGCGCAGGGCAATGTAACTTTGCAGCGCCCCGCTGCGGTTGCCTGCTGCAAATTGAGCCTGCATGAGCAACACAACCGCATCTTCATCAAAAGGCTCCTCCTGACAAAGCCGTTGCGCGCAATTGACGGCGGCGAGTGGTTGGCCAAGTTGCAGCAGTTCATACGCCATCTGCGCCAGGGCTGTCAGGAAGCGACGGCGTAAGGCGGCTCGTTCTGGCTCCAGCCATTCCTCAAACAGCTCTGGCAGCAGATCAGCCTCGTAAAGCGCAATGGCCTCACCAGGCTTCTGTCGGGCCAGAAGGTCCTCAAAGTCGGCGATATCCAGCCAGTAGGGGGCGTTCTCATTCCATTGGATGGTGCCCTGGGCAGTTAACACCCAGGGGCTGCTTGCGGCCTGGGGCAGCACACGACGCAATTCGTAAAGGTGCCGGCGCAGGTTGGCGCGGGCCTCTTTGTCGGGAAGGTCAGGCCACAACTGAGCGGCAACTGTTTGGCGCGGTAAGGGGCGCTGCCGGTTCAGGAGCAGGAAGGCCAGCAGAGGTAACGTTTTCGGCAAGGCGGCAAAAGGATACGGTGTATCCTGCCAGCGCAGACGAAAGTGGCCCAGAAGAAAGAGGCGCAGCATAGAACCTCAACGACTTTCCAGCTTGTGGCGCCATTGCACAAGTTGGGCAACATACGCTTGAGGCAGGCTATGTTCGCGAGCGCCGGCAATCATGTAGTCCAGATAGTGGGCTGAGGGGGTGTAGGGACCGGCCGGTTCAGCCACCTGATACAAATCGGCCGACTGCCAACGCCCGTCCTCGGCCAGAAGCCAGAAGGTGTCCCGCCGGTAAATGCCCAGGGGGACATCTTCCAGAATGTCCAGCGCTTTGATTTCGGCCTCGGCCACATCGTAGATCACCCCATGAACCATCTCGCCCGGCGCCACAATGATCGTGCTGATACCGCCACGCAGGTCGGTTGAGTAGCGGCGGAACTCAATCCGGTAGTTTGGCAGTTGCGCCCGCTGCTGAAACCGCGCGCTGGGGCAATACTCACGCAAATAGGCGGTCGACATATTCGAGCCATAGGCGAAATAGTTCATCCCTAGATGATTTCCAGGTAATCGCGGGCCGGCAACGCCGGGAATGGCGCCGTCGGCAACGTCTGATACCAGAAAGCGACGGAGGCAATATCGTCCTGCAAAGGCAGATAGCGCCGGTCATCCCGACCGCCGTGGCGCCAACCAAGCGCCTGGATAGTCACTTTCAGGTCCGTCTGAAAGCGGATCGGGTCGGTGATGTGCCAGCGGTACATGCCGAAACGCTGCTGGGAACGATAGACCCCATCCGGCCGCAGAACTTCGTGTAGACCTGCGTATGGCGTGGTGAACGCCTGATATTGATGGGTCTGCTGGTTCTCGAAGTTGTAGGAGCCGCAGAAATAATCTTCGGTCCCGGTGCCGCAGATAGTGGGGAAGGGGTCGTCGCCATCAAGGAAGAATTTGATCTCGCCTTCACCCCACCAGCCGCTGTTATTCACACCCCAGGCCATGTAGGTGCCGACGTAGTGTCCCTGGCCCTGGACGCCATCGAGAATGGTGTAAACATCGCCATAAGGGAGGGGATTGACGCGGCGGAACTGGGCGTGGAAGTAGGCACAATCGGCCGGGACTTCCGTGAGAGTGTAGTTGATCTGATAGTAGAGCGTCATCGGCTCATCGGCGATGTTACTCAGGGTGATACGGCAGCGGCGGCGAAACGGCATTTCCCAATAGCAGTTGAAAGCGCTGCCGGGGTTGACGCAGACTGCCAGCGACGACAGTTGGGCAAACGAGCCCCAGCCCGCGCCAAAAAAGTCGCCAACGGGGCATTCGACGGCCGGCTGTTCCTGGTCATCCCAATAGATTCGCAGGATGCTAAAGCGCCAGTTGCCGGTCGGCGTCAGCCAGATCTGCTGGATGGCACCGGAGCCCTCGATATCGGCCATGGTGAAGGTTTCGCCGGCGGCGATGCGCACCGAAGGGGAAACTTTCCAGCCCTGGCCCAGCCCTTTGGCGTGAGCCGCGCCGGTCCCTTCGGTAGCCATGCCGCCCTGGCCTCTGGCGCCGCTGAAGTTTTCCGGACTGATGGAGCGACTTTGGGCGTCGGAAAGGCGGGAGAGATTGCCGAGGTTGAGGCCGAGGCCATTAAATTTGCTCATGGGGAGTCTCCTTTTTTGCCGCAGATGGCGCAGATTTGGGGATTGTTAGATTCAAATGACTGCCTGGTTCATGAGGCTTCGATCCAGACTGAGACGGAACCACCTCGACATTCGAAACGAGCCCAGCCCCATTCGTTGCTGGTGACGGGGGTGGGGATATGTTCGGTAATGTCGCGATACGCCTGGTCCGGCTTGCCGACTTCCATCCACTTGTAGCCGTCCTCGCCATTACTGAGCAGGACGGCACAGCTCTGCGGATGTTCTTCATCGCCAAGGCGGGTCCAGCCAACCACATTGGGGTGATCAAAGTAATCGTATTGCGGCCCATAGGCGGCCTCACGGCGGACTTGTAGGAACCGGTCAATTAACCAGCGATGGCTGACCAATGTAATCTCGTAACCGCGATCCTCATATTCAGCACCGTAATAATCCGGATGAAAAACGCAGGGGTAGCCATCAGCCCGCAGTAGGATGAGGGCATAGGCCAGAGGCTTAAACCAGGGTTCCACTGTGGATTCCAGCGCCTGCAACGGTTGGGAATCGTGGTTCTCGACAAACGTAACCGCCTGAGTGGGGTGTGTTTGCACCAGGGTGCCATCGAAAATGTGGCTGAGATCGTAGGCGGCGCCTTTTTGACCCGCTTCGTAAAAATGGTAATGGAGAGGCACATCAAAGACCGACATGCGCTTGCCCAGAACGCCCAGATACCAGTGCAGGGCATCCAGCCGCTGCGACCAATATTCGCCGACGATGAAAAGGTCACGGCCGGTGTGTGTCTCTACGGCATCCAGCCAGTGGGGGAAGAACCAGGCGGAGATATGTTTGACGGCATCCAGGCGAAAGCCATCCACGCCAGTCTGGTCGAGGAACCATTTGCCCCAGTAAACGATTTCGCCCTGAACCCAGGGATCCTGGAAATCAAGGTCGCAGCCCATTAAGTAAGCGTAATTGCCGTAATCCAGGGCGACCTGGTCGTCAAAGCGTTTGCCGTCAAGAAGGTAGATTTTGTCGGCCGCATCAGGGGCTAGCTGGTTATAGTCGACGGCATCAAAATGCCACCAGTGCCATTCAAAAGCGGAGTATTTCTGGCCGCGGCCGGGGAAGTGGAAGTGAGTGTAGGTCTGAATTTGTTCGGGGGGACCGGCCGGTGCGCGCCGGTTATTCTGCCAGTAAGGCGTGGCCATGACTTTCTCGGGGTCATCGCCGCCCATCTTATGATTAAGCACGGCGTCGGCATACACCTGGAGCCCGCTATTGTGCAGCGCCGCGATGGCAGCCAGATATTGCTCACGCGTGCCATATTTGGTGCGGACGCTGCCTTTCTGGTCGAATTCGCCCAGGTCAAACAGATCATACGGCCCATACCCCACATCGAGACCGCCGCCAGCGCCTTTGGTGGCAGGTGGCAGCCAGAGCCCGGTGAAACCGGCCTCGGCCAACGGCTGGGCCTGATTGGCTGCCTCTTCCCAGAGCGTGCCATCTGCGGGCAAATACCAATGGAAAAACTGCATAAACGTGCCATTCAAGGCAGACATGGACGCTCCATATGGCCGATTTGAGAACGGCTCCCAGTGAGACAAAAAGGACGATGTGAGTTTACCCCAATGTAGGACAAAGCGGAAACGGCGTGGTGAGTGCCTCACCGTGACCACAGAATCTTCAGCTTGACATAACCACCCCATTCCGGTTAAAATCCTAGTTATGAAAATGATAGTTTTCAAAACTAGGAAGAGTTTTT
>JACKBM010000067.1 GCA_020634575.1 Ardenticatenales bacterium
GATCGGCAATGCGATTAAGTTTACTGAGGACGGCGAGGTGGTTGTAGTGGTTCAGGCAGAGACCCGGCCGGACGGCATGAGTATGCTGACCTTTACCGTGCGCGATACCGGCATCGGTATTCCCGAAGACAGATTGCCACATCTGTTTAACTCATTTACGCAGGTGGATGGCACGGATGCGCGCAAATATGGCGGCACCGGCCTGGGACTGGCCATCAGCAAGCAGCTGGTGGAGATGCTGGGCGGCGAGATCTGGGCCGAGAGCAGCCACGGCGAAGGCTCCGCCTTCCATTTCACCATCGTGGCCCGGCCGGATCGGGGCGACACCAGCCCGCTCAACCGGCCGATTCAGGCCCTTACAAATACCCGCGTCATCCTGGTTGATGAGCCATCAACGTCCCGAGATGTGGTGACCCAGCAGCTGATTAACTGGGGGCTGCACATCGAGACGGCCAGCTCCTGCGGTGAGGCAATGGCCCGGCTGAACGCCAATCAATCGTTTGACTTGCTAATCGTTGACCAGAAAGCGGCGGAGGCCAATGGCGGCCAGTTCATCAACCGGATTCGCAGCAACTTCATGCTCAGCCATCTGCCCATCATCATCATGGCGCATCTGGGCAAGTCGGTGTTGCCGGGCAAGGATGATATGGTCTCGGCCTACATCCCGAAACCGATCCGGCCGGCGCAACTGCACAATGTGCTGCTTGAACTGCTTGTACAAGAGACGCCGGAAAACTTCCCGACACAGATTTTCAACAACAATACCCACCAGCTATTCGAGCTGGATGAGCGGATGGCGGAACGCTTGCCTCTGCGCATCCTGCTGGCCGAGGACAACATCGTCAACCAGAAAGTGGCGCTCAGTATGTTGGCCCGGGTCGGCTACCGGGCAGACGTAGCCGCCAACGGCCTTGAGGTTCTTTCCGCGCTTAACGGGATGACCTACGACGTCATCCTCATGGACATCCAGATGCCGGAAATGAGCGGTGTTGAGGCGACGCAGATCATTCGTGAGCGCTATGACGAGGCCAGCCGGCCGCGCATCATCGCCATGACAGCCAACGCCCTTTCCGGCGATCGCAAACGTTTTCTGGATGCCGGCATGGATGATTATGTGCCCAAGCCGGTGCGGGTTGAGGAGTTGGTTGAAGCGCTCTGGCGCTCCAGCCCAGGTGGTATCCCGGCCGATGCGCTGCTCAATGGCTTGAGCCAGGATAATGGCCGCAACGAAATGCTCTTCCATTTTGACGAGGAAGAACCAGAGGAGCATCTGGATGCGGCGTGCGAGAAAAGCGTTGATCTCGATGTGTTGCGCAGCATGGTTGGGGCGAACCAGTCTGAATTGATTCGCGAATTGGTCAACATTTACCTGGATGATGCCCACACCAACCTGATCGCCCTGGAAGCCGCGGCTGATGCCCGCAACCTCAAGGCGTTGATGGCATCCTGCCATGAATTCAAGGGCGCCAGCGCCAATGTGGGCGCCACCGAACTGGCCCGGCGCTGCCGTGTCCTCGAATATAACGCCAAGGAAGGGCGATTGGACGATGTGCCGGTCCTGTTTGCCGCCATCAAGGATGAATTTAGCCGGGTGGAGCGCTTCTTCCGCCATTTCCTGCGGCAGGAGTCGTGATCAGTAAGTTAGCTCAGCCAATCTTTGAGGATCTTGCCATATTGGCGCGACATTGGTAACTCCGTGCCCGCCTCATCGCGCAGCCGCACGATGTAGGTGCCTGAGAAGTACGGCACCACCTCGGCGATGTAATCCAGATTGACCAGGTACGCTTTGTGGATACGCGCGAAGTTTTGTTCAGCCAGGCGACTTTCCAGCTCTTTGATGGTATAGCGCAACTGTAATTTGTTTTCATCCGTGCCCCGCGCAAACACCTTTTTGTCCTCAGCCTCGATATATTTAATCTCATCGTAGCCAAGCAAGGCGAAGTTGCCATTGGGCAGTTCGCCCCAGAGTTTGCTGCGCGCGCCTTGCGCCGGCCCGTTCTGACGGATGTAGTCGCGCAGCGCTTCATGGTGCGACTGCAAGACATCCCGCTTCTGCAGAAGCTCTCGTACGCGCAGCATCGATTGGGCCAGACGCTTTTCCTGGAACGGTTTGACGATGTAATCAAGCGCCGCCAGTTCGAATGCCTTGATGGCATGTTTGTCGTAGGCAGTGGCGAAAATGATCAGGGGCGGCTCGGCTTTGCCCGCCAACAGGCTGGCGGTGGTGATGCCATCCAGACCAGGCATGTTGATATCCAGAAAGACAACGTCGACGGCCGTAGCGCTGATGAGTTGCAGCGCTTCCTGACCATTGCGGGCTTCAGAGAAGGTAGCCGCCGGCTCGAGGTCCTGGAGAATGTAGCGCAGTTCGCCGCGGGCCGGCTTCTCGTCGTCAACGATCAGGATATGCATGGCCTTCTGGCTCCAGGGGCAATTTGATGATCACGGTCGAGCCGCTGCCAATCTCTGACTGGATGATGAGGCCGTACGTGGGGCCATACAGCGTGCGCAGCCGTTCGTCGATATTGCGCAGGCCGATGGATTCCCGTTTTTTACCGGCCGGATCTATCTCCCGCTGGCCACCCTCCCGCCAGCGCGCCAGCTCACCCGGATCAAAGCCAGCGCCATCATCCTGCACCTGGATGATGAGATCATTCAGACTACGGTTGATGATGATATGCAGCCGGCCGCCTTCTTCCTGCGTGGCCAGGCCATGGACCACCGCGTTTTCCACAATGGGCTGTAAAAACAGCGTGGGCACCTCATGATCAAGGAGCTCCGGCGCCATGTTGGTCCAGATGACCTGCAAGCGCTCATCCAGCCGCGCCTGTTCCAGGGCCAGATAGGCCCGGGCATAGCTGATTTCGTCTTGCAGGGGGACCAACTCGCCGGCTTGCAGGGAACGCTGAAAAATCTCGGAGAGGTGACCGAGCAGCTCACGGGCCGTCTCTGGGTCCGTGCGTACAAAATAGCGAATGGTATTGATCGAATTGAAGAGAAAATGCGGGTTGATCTGAGCCCGCAAGGCGGTGAGCTTGGCCTGCGTCAGGGCCAGTTCGGCCTGGGCCAGTTCCAGCCGCGCCTGGTCAGCCTGTTGGCGGCCCGCTTCGGCCTGGACACTCTGGGCGGTCATGACAAAAAAGATGAGGGCCAGCGAGGTGATGACCAGGTTGGGCAGCAGAATGGTGACATACCATTCAGCGCCCCATTCAGACAGCATAGCGAAAGCGACAATGCTGACTTCGGCCACAATGGCCATGCGCAGGGCATTGGCCGGCAAATAGCGCCTGGCGCCGAGCAGTTCGGCCCAGAGACCAATGACGGTACCCAGCCAGATGGCGCCCAGAACGCGCGGGCGAAACAGAAAATAGTCAAACAGGATGTCGGCGAAGCTGAGATTGGCCGTCTCGGCGGTGTGAAACAGGAGAATATCCATGCCGCCCATCAGCACAAAAGAGAACAGGCCCAGGATAAGACCGGCCGGCCATCCACCCAGCAAACCAGCCACGATGACAAAGAAAAAGCCAAAAGAGACCTGGCTGCCATCCAGGAAACGGGTGAAACCGAAGCGATACAGGCCAAAGAGCAGTTGCAAGACAATCAGGGCCAGGATCAGTTTGAGGGTATCGGCCGGTTCCCGTTTTTCGCTGGTGACCAGCCGGCGGAAAAGCGGGGTACGGCTGAAGAGAAAAAGGAGCACAATCGGGACCAGAAGCTCCTGAAACGCGACGCCGAACAGGTACGGTTCAAAATCGAAATTTTCAGCCAGCAGGGAAGCTTCCAGCGGCTGCAGATCAAAATTCCAGCGCAGGAACGAGAGCAGCAGCAGCATGAGCAGCGTGGCAATGAGAATGCTGCCCTGCCGTCTCAGACGAGGCGAGGCGAGCCAGCGTACCAGCAGGCTATCAGCGGAGAAAGGTGTTTCTTGGTTGGTCGTGGCCATAATTCCAGCTCAAGCATGCCATGGTGGACAGCAAACGGCAAGTATCCCGGCTTAACTGGTTGTGAGCGGGGCTGACTGGTTGTCCGGCAAACCGGCCGGTCTCCGGTACAATAACGCCATGAACCCGCTTAGCCCCGCAGTCCCCGATCCCAACCGGGCCGATCTGAACCAACAGTTGCAGGCAGCGCAGCAAGAGTTAGTTGCGGCGGAAAAGGCATTGGCTGAAGAGCAGGCCACCATCAACGCCTTCCGCATGCAGGCGCGCCTTAAACTAGGGGCTACGCTGGACGAGCTGCTGGAACTGCACGCCCAATGGCAGGCGCTTTTGATTGCCCGTCGTCTTGAAGAGGCAGGGCTCCCATTTGATCCGAGTGACCCGTTTGGTTGGGAGGACAGTGTGGCCGCGGCGGGCGATGAACTGGACGTTGATGGCACGTTGGCCGGGGAGCTGGCAGGTTGGCAACCCTCGGCCCGCGATGCTGCTGCGGAGAAGCGGCTGTTTCGCGAGCTGGCCCGCCGCTTTCATCCGGACCTGGGTGGCGGCGACGGGGAACGGGCCTACCGGACATCGATCATGGCGGCAGTTAATGAGGCCTATGCCAATAATGATCTGGAGACCTTGCGCGACCTGGCTGGCGAGCCGGACCCGGCTGCGATCCTCGAACGCACCGCCTCACGATCCGCGCCGCTGCGCCGTTTGCAGGAGCGGCTACACGCCTGCCAGCGTCGCCAGCGCAAGGTTGTGCGTCAGTTGCAGGCGTTGCGCCAGGAGACAAGCGCCCGGCTGTGGCGCCGGGCGATGGTCGTGGAAGCGGGGGGCGGTCATTGGTGGGAAGAGGTTGCCCGGGAGCTGGCCGCCGAAGCGGCCAGGCTCCGCGCTGATTTAGAGACCTGGCAAACCGAGTCGGGTCGCCAGTGAAAGCAGTTCCTCGCTGCCATTAAACAACCCGGCCAGTGAAGCCACAATTTGCTCCTGGAACAGTTCCCAACTGTTTATGGCCAGTAGCCCAACCAGCAAAAACATCACAACCAGCACAGCCGCCAGGGGGAGCACCCAGGCGGGGGCCACAGGCTGAACCTGGATGGTGCCCTGATGGCGCTGCTGGCCCTGATTGCCGCGCACCGTTAAAGTGAAGGGCAACGTCTCGCGCCGGCCCAGGAGGGGGCGGCGCCGGGGCTGGATCTGGTAGGGGACCACCGTGCGCTCACCAGCGCCCAACTCGATAGGTTCGGCTGGCTGGTGCAGGCGTAATCTGTTGTCCTGGTCGGTCAGCTCAAGCTGGTAACGCCCTGGTGTCTGGCTGCCGTTTTTAATGAGCAGCCGGCCTTCGCCATTGGCGGGCAGGCGGGCTGGTTTGAGCTGGCTCTGGAACCGGCCGGTTGCCGTCACCGTGAGTGCCAATGTCTCTGTGGCCAGGCTCGGGCCTGTCGCTGTAAGCAGTTCGAGCTGCAATACGTATTTGCCTGGTTGCGTGAGGCTAACGGCCGGTGGGTGGATGGCAACAGTCACCTGGCTGCTTTGCCCGGCTGCCAGATGTAGCTGGCGGTGCGGCATGGTCACCCAGGTGAAGGGCAGGCCAGTTTGGGCCAGGGCCCCGCAGATGGGTAGGTCACCCTCGTTGCGGACCGTGACAGCCAGGTTGCGGCGCTCACCTGGCGCCAGCGCCAGCGCTGCTTCTGGGAGCCGGAGGCTGGCTGCCGGACGTGGTGCCGGGGCCGCGATGGGGGCCGCGATACTGGTCGGGGGCCGGGTAATCGGCTCCTCATTCTGGCTGAGTAAAGGGGCCGGTGTTGACAGCAGATGTTCGGGACTGCCCAGGGGGCTGGCTGCCAGCGGGTTGGGGCGGAGCGCCAGTTCAAACCTGTCAATGCGGAGAGTCTCGCCCAGTCGCCAGGCGAATGGTTTATGGGCCGGCAACTGCCGGCCATTGAGGGCTGTACCATTCGTGCTACCAAGGTCGGCGACGCGCCAGCCTTTGTCACTATAACGAATGACAGCATGTCGCTTGGAGACACGGCCGCTATTGAGGACGATGTCATTTTGGGAGGAGCGACCGATGGTAATCGGCCGGTCGCCAATCTCAAACAGGGACTCGGCCTGATTGGGTTGATAGAGGACGACAAATCCGTTAACTTCTGAACCTGACATAATTCCCTGACCTTGTGGGCCTGGCCCACCTGGATGAGCCAATTGGCCTGGCTCGTCGCTATGTCAGGGTAAACGAAAGTTCAATCGTTTTTCCGGCATCCCGGTCCGCCGGCGTTTTGATACGTTAACTTAGCACAGCCGGCTAGGGCAGATGCGGCTGCAGGGCATTTTGCACCCGGGCGTATTCGCTCTCAATCTGGTGCAGCCTGGCATGGGCCTGGCTCAGGTCGCCGTTACGCGCATCCATTTCCAGGCTGGCGCAGCTGGTAGACAGCTGGGTGGCGGCAATGGAGGCGCTGGAACCTTTCAGCGAATGGGCCCATTCCCGGACACGGCCGGCATCATCTTCATTAATTGCCACTCTTAATTCGCTGATCTGGTCTTGCGCTTGCTCAATAAAAATCTCGGCCAGCTCGGCGAGTAAATCAAAAGCGTCTTCACCGATCATTTCTTCTAGCTCGGCGAAGTTGATAGGGGATGTCGTATCGTTATGAGGCATCATACTGAATTCTCCTGCACTGTCACCAATATCATCATCAAGTTCAGGTATCTCGAGGGTTGGAGTATTGGTCAGGACTTGCTCCAATTCTGGAAGTCGTACGGGTTTGCTGATATAGGCATTCATGCCGGCTGTCAGGCAGCGTTCCCGGTCGCCCTTAAGGGCGTTGGCTGTCATGGCGACGATGTACGGTTGTCGCTCTGGCGCCAGCTCGGCGCGAATGATAGTGGTGGCGGTGATGCCATCCATTACCGGCATCTGGACATCCATAAAGACCAGGTCAAAGGGATGTTCCTGCAAAATGCTTATGGCCTGGGCGCCGTTTTCGGCGTGGATCGCGCTGTAGCCAAAGCGCTGTAACATGCGCGTGGCCACTTTCCGATTAACGGCGTTGTCTTCGACCAGCAAGATGCGCAACGGTTTCTCGCTGCCGTGCACCGTCTGCACCTTTTGGGCTGGATTGAGTACGGGTGCTGGTTTGCTGATATCGTTTTGATTGATCAGGGCCACGATCGTTTCAAACAGATTGGCAGGCTTGATGGGACGGCGCAAAAAGCCAACATGATCCATGTCGATGTGGTCCAATTTCCTGTTGAGGTTGCCCACGACGACAATTGGCGTGTGATGATGCTGTTGCAGCGCGGTCAGCAAAGCTACATCCAGCTCCAGTTGCCAGGTATCCACGATGATCAGGTTGAAGTGGCCCATCCCTGTCAGATTGAGTAGCGCTGTCTCGCCGTTGCTACGCAGAATTTGGGCTGCTCCCCAGGTTGTCAGTAGCGCCTCGATCTGGGCCGCTGAATCGCCTTCATTGGCAATCAACAAGATTTCCCTGTCGGCAAAGTCAGCGTGTGCTTTGCTGAGGTAACTGAAGGTGGAGGGTTGCACAACGGCCAGGGGTGTTTCGAAGGTGAAGGTCGAGCCTTGATGCACCACACTTTCTACCCAAATACGGCCACCCATCATTTCGACGAGACGCTTGCTGATGGCCAATCCCAGACCAGTGCCGCCAAATTCCCGGGTGATGGAGGCGTCGGCCTGGCTGAACGACTCAAACAGGCTGTCGAGGCGATGGGCGGGAATGCCAATACCGGTGTCGCGCACAGAGACCTGGACGGTGCACCGATCAAATGCCAGCCCTATGACCTTGACCTGAATGGCGACGGCGCCGTTATAGGTAAATTTGAGCGCGTTGCCGATCAAGTTCAGCAAAATCTGGCGGAATCGGGTGACGTCGCCCAGGACAACATCAGGCAGCGCGGTGTCGATCTGGCAAAGCAGGTCCAGCTCTTTGTCAACAGCCTTGGTGACCAAAAGCTCAACGGTTTCCCAGACTGTCTGGCGCAAATCAAAGGGCTCTTCCTCAAGTTCCAGTTTGCCGGCTTCGATCTTGGACAGATCCAGGATTTCATTAATGATGGCTAAAAGGGCATCGCCGCTGGTGCGGATAGTATCCAGGAAGTCACGCTGCTCCGGGTCCAACCTTGTGTCCATGAGCAGCCCCGCCAGCCCAATGATGGCGTTAAGTGGCGTCCGGATTTCGTGGCTCATGTTGGCCAAAAATTCTGATTTAGCCAGGTTGGCCCGCTCAGCAGCTAGCTTGGCTTCGGTCAGGCGCTGTTCATGTTCGATCTGTTTGCTGATATCGCGAACCAACGCCATAAATAGTTTCTGGTTCTCCATTTCAAGGCTGGTGACATGGAGCGTGAGGGGAAATTCACCCTGAGGATTCCGGCCGGTTATCTGCCAATTGCCCTCTTCGATGGGCACCTGCAGATCCGGGAAAAGGTCTTTGATGGTGAGATCCCGGGGAAAGTTGATCGGGACATTGAACATCCGGGCCGCCGTCTGGTTCAGGCAGTCCAATTGGCCGTCGGTATGAAAAATGACAATACCTTCGACCGTATTGTTCATGATGGTCTGCAGCTTGTCGCGCTGCATGGTGATGATGTTGGACGACGCCTGCTGAAGATCAGCATAGAGCAGTTCCATCTCCTCACTGGAGACGGAGAGAGAACGTTCCAATAGATAGCGATCCTGGTCAGATTGCTGGTAAGTGGAATCGATGCGTGCCAGGAGTGCCTGCCAGGCGTCGGCATCGGGAGCGGATTGTTGGCTTATGCCCAGGCGGCGCAGTTGACGAGCCAATGTTCGATGCACGCCCTACACCTCACTTATTGTGGTTAATGTCATAGTCTGGTTATGCAAATCACATTGGCCCGAGCCGAAAGGCGAGAGTTCACCGTAAGAGTAGAAGCCGATCTGTTTGGTACCGGCCGGTAAAGTTTCCAGCGTCGCTTCCAATTCCTCTTCCGTACGCTCGCCCAGCACCAGCCGCCGGCCCACACAGCTAATCGCGATGGCCAGTTTGTCGCCCTGACATGCCTGCTGGCTGTCAAGCTGCTCGGCGGCGCCCAGAGCGCCGTCGATGAGCCGGTCAAAATTGGCCTTCATCAGCTGGGCCCGGCTACCTTCAGGAATGTTGCCGGCAAATGTCAATGATTGTTGTGCTTCATCAATGGCCAGGATGGTGCGTACAATCTGGGATTCGTCGCTGGCATCATTGCGCAACGCCAGAGGGAAGAGCAAGGCGGCGGCCGGCAGCTCGGCGGCCCGCTCACCCAGGTAGGTTTTGTACAGCTCCAGAGCTGGCTTGCCATCCAGTTCATAGAGGATGGGGCCATCGGCCCGCGTCACCAGGCGTTCCGGGCCAAAAATATCCCAGCCGCCCTGCGAGCCATGATCCAGCACGATGCGCTCACCGTAAAAACCAACGGCCGTGATCATCCCGGATGATATGACGTCGTTATGCATGACCCAGGTTGTCTTGAAGTGGGGGCCATCGCCGGCCAGCCCACCCGTGACGGTCACACCCGGCGGTAGCTGGCTGTTAATGCCGGCGATCAGGTCGGAGCCATTGATACTGAGGCCATCAGCCAGTACAAAGACGCCGCGCAAATCGCTGGCTTTAAGCGACTCGATCAGCGCCTGGCCAGCCGCCTTTGCGTCGCTGTCGCGGTTTACAGCGACGGTGGCCACCTGGACACGTGATGCCTCCATCTGCACAAGGGCGACGGCCAATGAGTTGTCGTAGACAAATTCGTCGTGTATTTCCCCGGCGGTTGAGCAGCCCACAAGCTCGGCACGCGGATAGGCGGCGCGCAGGGTCTGAATGGGACTCTGGTCGGTCAGGAAATCTGCGCTGCCAAAGGCGATGACCAGGGCATTTTCAGTTAGTTGCGGCGGAAAAGGCTGTGACCAGCCGGCCTGGCTGTCATACCGGAAGGTAGATAGCTTCACAGTTTTGCTCCTGAAAGAAACTTCCGTGGGCGGCTCACCCCAACCAGAAGTTCTGAGGATTATCAGTAAATTGTAACTTATTGGTTGTGAAAGGGGCATGATCCTGCATTTTGCTGCATAGGTAATTTGTCCAATTGCCTGAGGTTGGGGGTGGCGTTTTCCCCGCTTCACAAAGACGCTTATACTTGGCCCTGCTGTTCGCCTGATTGTCAACCTACTACGGAGAAAAATATGACTGGTCCGTCAGCCAATCCCTTCCCCTATCCACGGCGCCTGTGGGTGCGGCGGCTGTTGCGCTGGTTGGCGCGGCGGGTGTTGGGCCTGGTGGCCCGTTTTGAGGTACAGGGGCAAGCGAATTTACCGGCCGGTGGCCCTCTCATCGTCGTCGCCAATCACTTTTCAATTGTCGACGTGGTCGCGATGGTGGCCGCCACAGACTGGCCCCTGGAGTTCCTGGGCGGCTTGCAGCTGGTGGATGCGCCCTGGTACCTGGCCTGGATTCCGCATGTGTGGGGATACTATCCGGTCCGCCGTGGCGCCGCCTCGCGCGAAGCGATGCGCGCCTCACTGGCGGTGTTGGAACAGGGTGGTGTGCTCTGCATTTTTCCCGAAGCCGGTTCCTGGGCGCAGGTGTTGCGGCCGGCCCGGCCCGGTACGGCCCTGATTGCTGTGGAGAGCGGGGCGCCTGTGCTGCCGATTGGCCTGGATGGGATGCCGGATGTGATTCCGGGAATGCGCCGGCTGCGTCGGGCGCGTGCTACGGTGCAGATCGGCCGGCCCATGGGGCCATTTGTGGTGCCAGGGCGGGGGCGCGCCCGGCGCCAGGCGCTGGATGAAATCGGCGATGAGTTGATGCGGGCGATCGCGGTGCTCATCCCGCCGGCCAAACGCGGTGTTTACTCAGCTGATGCTCGGCTGCGCGCCGAGGCCGCTGCTGTGGCCGAGTTTCCCTACCACGATCTGTATGGCTAGTTATGATCGACGTTGGGTAGGCTGCGCTGCTGGTAGGCGATGATGTCCGGCAGGTGTCGTTCGTAAGGCTGGTCGAAGAGCGGCGAATTGATCAGGAAATCAGCTGACGATGAATTGGAGGCCGAGGGGATATTCCAGACGACCGCCATGCGCAACAGCGCTTTGACATCTGGATCGTGGGGGTGAGCATCCAGCGGGTCCCAAAAGAAAATGATGACGTGAATTTCGCCTTCGGCGATGCGCGCGCCGACTTGCTGGTCGCCGCCGAGCGGGCCGCTATGGAAGCGAGTGATGGGCAGCCCCAATTTCTCCTGAAGTAACCGGCCGGTCGTCCCCGTGGCAAACAGCTCGTGCCGGCTGAGCTTGTCCCGATTGGTCTGGGCCCAGCTCAGCAGCTCATCCTTGCGATTGTCATGCGCGATCAGGGCAATTTTCTTGATAGCAGGCAGCGTGGCCTCAAAATCAGCCATAGAAGTTATGCCTCTTCGGGACGCGGCACTGGGGGTGGCCACATCAGGAAGCTGACCAACCACCCCACGATGCCGGCCAGCATAATGCCGCCCGCCCAGAGGTGAATAATCCAGCGAACCGTCCCCAGAAAATGATACATGAGGAAGTAGGGCAGATAAATCGAAACAGGCACCAAGAAGGCAAATAGCCGTAGGCGCCAGTTTTCATGCCGGGCAGGCTGTAGGTAGACGTTGAGCAGGTCGGTGCTGGCGCCGCCGATCATCATGATGATGATGGCGGGATAGTTGGCATTCAAAATGCTCAACAAGGCGGCATGGATCGAGAAAGCTACCAGAAATGTGCCGGGCGGCAAATCCCAGCGCCGGATCGCCATGAAGACAATCGCCATCAAGATGCCGGTTTGCAACAGGATGCTGGCCATGGCCAACTCCTGGTCGCGTTCGATATTGGATGAGACGTACGGACGCACCATGGGGTGAGCGTAGAGGGTCAGGACGCCCAGGGCGGTGAGCAGAAAGGTCAGGGCGAACGTCAGGGTGAGGGGTGCCTGGGGGCGCCGGCCAAGCCGTAGCCAGGCGGCCCGCACCGGCCCGGAAACGACCAGGCCCAGAGCAATGGCCAGCAGGAGATGGGTGGGACTGGTGATTGCCTCCAGATCGGCCTCGACGCCAAACAGCTCGTGCCAGATCATGTCGCCGAAGCCGCCGATGCCGAAGAGGACGAGGCCCAGCAGGGTGAGCTCATAACCGGCCGGTAACAATGACCAGCGCCGAAAACCCCGCTGATAATTCACCCAAAGGGAAACGGCCGTGAAGGCGGCAGCGGCCAGGAAGCCAGAATAGAGAATGGCATGCCAGGGGGTGAAAAAAGTGTCATCGGTGGCGCCATTGGCGTGAGCCCAGCCATCGACAAATACACCGATGAGAATCCAGGCACAACAGGCCACAAAATAGCGATCAAAGTAAATGCCATCGGTCAGACGCTGCCGTGGCGACGGCGAGTTCAAGGCCGTGGTGGTCATAAGAACATCCAGGTAAATTGTGACGATTGATACGGGCATTCGGAGTTTCGCGGCAGGCGGTTCTCCTTTGCCACAAAAGCTATTATACTCTATGCTCTCTGAAGGTGCCGTCTGGTTTCAGACCGGCGCCCCAACCGATTAGCCAAGCACAATTTCTTCTCATGACAGGTTTAATCCCATTTACCTTGTATCCTGGCCGGCCCCAGGAAGTGACGACCTATTATTTGCCGTATGGCACGCGCACACTGCGCATCATGGTCACCAATGGCTACGATCGCCCATACAAGATCTGGTTGCGGCCCCGTCTTCTGCCCGAAAGCTACCCGGCCAGCAACATCTTCGGCTATGCGGATAATGATTTGCGGCTCTGGGTCCATTGGGCCGGTGGCATGGAGCCGGGCGCCTGTGTCAAGACAGACGAGAAGGAGATCGTTCGGGATAAGTCTCTTCGTTTTTGGGAAGTGGTGCCGGTTGAGCTGGAAGTGGGTGAATCCAAGCCGGTGTTCTTGAATCTGTCACATCTTGGCCGCCGTTTGGGGCGCAAGGTATTAACGTTGCAGGTGGTGACGGCGACGGCGGCTGGTGAACAGGTGCTGGACACGACATTGAAAATTGTGTTGGAGCCACCGGCCGGTCAGGGTTTTGTGCAGCCCATCTGGAAGAAAGACCAACGTTTTTTTCGCTTTTCCGGTAGCCTGGTCCCCGCTTACCAGCCGCGCTGGTGGCCGCGGGAGCAGTTGCAGTACGAACCGGCTGGCCAACTGCCCTCCCGCCTCATCCTGCGCTACGACAAAGCCCATACCCAGCTGCTCTACCGCCCGGAAAATGGCGAATGGCGCTCCTTGCTGCGTCTGCGTGACTATGATTGGCAGGACAATATGACGGCCTTTTATTCCCGGCCGGTCATTCCGGAAATCTTCCATTTCTGCGGTCCATACTATGCCGTCCGGCTCTGGTTCCTCTGGCTCAATAAGCGATTAGGTGGCAGTCACGAAGTGCCTGACGCGGAGCGCTTTGACCTCATTTTCCACCGCGACACTGGTGAGGTCGCCTATGTCGGCACGGATTTCCATTACAAAGAATTGTGGGGACCGCTGCGGGGGAACGAGACAGAGGCGCGCGTTGCGCTTGGCATCTCGGCAGCGACCCTGGATACGATGGCGGCTCAGTCGCTGCTGACCTTCATCCGGCGCGGCAGCAGCGGCGCCCCCACGCGCCAGATTGAGGCCGAACTATGCGGCATGCCTTCATTCCAGACTGGCGCCAAAGCCCATGTGCCGCTTTTGGAAAACGTTGACGTGTTTGCCGCCTTTACCAGTATCGATGTCCGCAAGCTGTAACCCCATGCGGCTTGCCCCACAAATGGAGAAAATTCAATGACTCTTCTTTTTGATATGCCCATGGAAAAGCTGCAAGTCTATGGCGGCCGCAACCCGCGGCCGGCTGATTTCGACCAGTTCTGGGCCGATAGCCTGGCTGAAATGATGGCCACTGACCCGGATCCGGAGCTTGTCCCGGCCGATTTCTCTACCCCGTTTGCTGAATGTTTTCATCTTTACTTCACCGGCGTGGGCGGGGCGCGCATTCATGCTCGGCTGGTCCGGCCACGGAATCAAACGAGCCAGGGGCCGGCCGTGCTTCAGTTCCATGGCTACTCCGGCGCCATCGGCGACTGGTCCGAAGAGTCCCGCCTGGCCTTTGCCGCCGCCGGCTTTACCTATGCCGGTATGGATTGCCGCGGGCAGGGCGGCCTGTCTGAGGATCCTGGCGGCGTCACTGGCACAACCCTGCGCGGCCACATCGTGCGTGGTCTGACTGATGCCCTGAATGGCCAGCCGGAGAAGCTTGCTTTCCGTCAGATCTTCCTGGATACGGCCCAGCTGGCGCGGGTAGTGATGGGCATGGATTATGTGGATGGCAGCCGGGTTGGCGTGTTTGGCGGCAGCCAGGGCGGCGCCTTGACAGTTGCCTGCGCCGCGCTTGTGCCGACGATTAAGCGGTTGGCGCCCGTTTACCCGTTCCTGTCCGATTATCAGCGCGTTTGGGAAATGGAGCAGGCCAAGGACGCCTACGATGAGCTGAAGGAGTGGTTCCGCAAATTTGACCCGCTGCACGAGCGCGAAGCAGAAGTGTTCACGGCCCTGGGCTACATCGACATTCAGCACCTGGCGGAGCGGATCGAGGGTGATGTCCTCTGGACCATTGGCCTGACCGACACCATTTGCCCGCCGTCAACCCAATTTGCAGCTTACAACCGCATCAGCTCGCCCAAGCAGATGCGCATTTACCCCGATTACGGGCATGAAGGCATGCCCGGCCGCCAGGACGCGATTTTCCAGTACCTGATGGCCCTGTAGAGACGTGCCGCTGGCACGCCTGAGACGCGCCGCGGCGCGTCTCTACGCGCGGCCGGTGATGGTGGCGATCATGGCGGCGACTTCCTCTGGCAGGTCGTCGCCGCGCCAGGCGACGTGCTGGTCGGGGCGAGCGAGGACCAGGCGGGTAGTATAGGCGGTCGGTGCGCCGAAGGGCTCCAGCTCGACGAGTTGGAGCGGGACACCGGCCGCCGCTGCTGCATCCAATAGGGGCTTCACATCTGCTTCCCGGTCAAAGCGGAGCAGGGCATAATCACCGCCAATAATGTCGTAGAGTGAGTGGCCTGTCGGCAGCCAGAAATGGGGTAAGCGGCAACCAGGCACCGTCGATGATGTGAAGTTGGCCATGGAATAACTGGGCTGGGGCTCGTCGTCATAGATGATGAGGGGGGACTGGTCATAGTAGTAGCCAAAATTAAGGCCGCCGCAGCAATATTGCTGAACGTTCAGGTCGTATAGCTCCTGGCCGAACTCGGCGCGGCTGGCGGCACCGGCCGGTGACTCCTCCTCAATATCGGCCGGCACCCGACGCCGGTTCTTAATCATCTCATGGGCATGATTCATGGCGAAATGGGATACCTGCTCCGTGATAGGTAGCCGTTCCTTTTCGTAGGCATCCAAAATGCTGTAGGGCGCCCAGCCATTTAAGTGGGCGGCCAGCAACCAGGCCAGGTTGGCGGCATCGGCAATGCCGGCGTTCATCCCATAGCCGGCGTACGGCACCCAGATATGGGCAGCATCGCCGCAGATAAAGACCCGGTCCTGGCGAAACTTATCGGCTACCAGCCGGCGTCCGATCCAATCCTCGTTGCTGATCAGTTCATACTCAAATGAGTCGTCGACGCCAAGGATTGTGCGAATGGACCAATCCCGATCGATGGCGTCAAAATCGGTCTCGTCGGGCCGCAAATAGTTGTGGACAAGGAACGTTTCTTTGCCGTCGATGGCGTACAACGTGCCGCTGCGCCGCGGGTTGAGGTTGATGGTGCCCCAGGCTGGCGGATAGTTGCTCATTTCCAGTAGTTTGGGGGCGCGGATGTAACTGGACTGGACGCGTTGCACGACGGCATCGCCCACAAACTGGGCCCCAATAGCCCGGCGAATCTCCGAGCGACCGCCATCGCAGCCCACCAGGAAACGAGCTGTGACGGACTCAGGGCCATAGTCACCGGCTGACCGAATCTCCCCGGTTACCATTTCTTGATCCTGGCTAAAGGAAACGAATTCAGTCTCGGCCCAAATCGTTATGTTGTCGTGTGCAGCTGCATAATCCCACAGAATCGGCTCCATGTAGATCTGGTTGATGCGATGGGGCGGCTCCGGGGTTGGCCACCAGGTGTCAGGGCCATAGCGCGCGGTGTAGCGGTCTTGACGAGCGGGGATCGGGATGCGGGCTATTTCCTGGCCCGTAAACGTCGTGCGAAAGGCGCAATCATTGGGATGATCGGCTGGCAACCCATGGTCACGTAACGCCCGGGCTACCCCGAGGCGACGGAATATCTCCATCGAACGGGCCGAAATGTGATTACATTTCACTCGCCGGTTGTCCTCACGAGCCCTTTGCTCGACAACCAGGGTGCGAACGCCTCGTGCGGCCAGATCCAGCGCCAATGTCAGGCCAATCGGCCCGGCACCAACGATCAAAACATCAGTATCAAAACGGGATTTGGTCGGCATTGTTCTGCTCCTGGGGAAAAGCGGATATCGTGCCGTTATTTTATGCCGGGACCGGCGCCCCGTAAAGAAACGGCCGCATATGCGGCCGCGTAGAGAAGCGCCGCTGGCGCGTCTCCTGCAGCACCAATGCCGCATTGTGGTGATTGGCAGGATTTAAGCGATAGACGTGAGAGACGCGCCAGCCTGCTCCGAGCATAGCCAAGGGACGCGTCTTCTGCGGCGTTGATCGCTCATTCTGATTTGCCGGCAGGGTTTAAGCGATGGGCATGGGAGACGCGCCAGCGGCGCGTCTCATAGGTATCAAGCTAAGGAGACAAAAGGAGACTTGGGGTTTAGTTGCTCAAAACCAACCCAGGTTTCGACAATATACGAATCAGCCAGAAGATACGAACCATCTCAGCACGGCGCGATGTGCTGAAGCAAAGCTTGTCCAGCGGCAGGCAAAGCAATGGAAACCTGACAGACATTGGTTTTTGGGGTTGGAGCAACCAGATAGACGTGGGTTGAGATTTCACCGCGGGTTGACCAGCGTCAATGCGACGGGCGTTTCGCGACATTGGTCGGAGCGACAAGTGCGGAGGTGGACATCGTCTACCGTTTAGCGTCATTCAGGAAGCAGAACTACCGGCAGAACTGCGGAACTGGCCGGGAACGGAGGGACAGCGAGTACCGTCAAACTGAAACACAGTTGAGATGAGCGGGAGCTGATGGCCATCTGGCCCGGCAGTCAGCCGACCGCCGCGAGCAAAGAGCCCCTGCAACGCCCCAGCTGAAGGACCTGGCTGAGCATAGCTTGCGCGGCCACGACGCGGGGGGATCCGCCGAAATCACAAACGATGTTCCGTGGCGGAGATTGGACAGCCGACCAGGCGGCAACAACAGGGGCTTGATTGGTCATGAATCGCAGCATCATCGGCTGCCAGCCAGGGCAGCGATCCGATGTGCGCTGAACGGCGAAACTCAAACGGCTGCCCAGAAACGGTCAACTCACCCAGCACGTGCAACTCTGTGCCTGACCTGCTGGGACAACGCAACGACCTGATTGCCGAGGAGCCTTCTCACGCCTGCTGGAATTGAGTGTTATTCAAGCGGGAAGTCCGAGGCAATGAAGTCGCCGCGCCCCTGAATTTTGCGCCATTCGCTGTTCTGCAGCAGTGGCTGTGGCCCCATTGATTATGCTGACGCAGTGTCGCTGAACTGTGGCATGTCATTCGATAGACCGCCCTCAGACGCCGCGCCGGCGGTCCTGGAAGACACGGCGTGATTTCGTCGAGCTGCCGCATCTAGTCGAGCAGCAGCGACCTTCGCTCGCTTGTGGATACTGCTTGATAATAGAGGCCAGCGGCGCGTCTGTAGGTTGTGGGGTATAAGCGATGGGCGTGGGAGAAGCGCCAGCTTGCCCCGAGCATGGCCGAGGGGGCGCTTCTCCCACGCTTATGATGTGGGCATGTAGTCGGCGGCCTGGTGGCGGAAGTAGGTGTTGTAGAGGTCGGCGTAGTCGCCGCCGCGGGCCATCAGTCCGTCGTGGGTGCCTTCTTCGATGATGCGGCCGTGATCCAGCACGATAATGCGGTCCGCATTGCGGATGGTTGAGAGCCGATGGGCGATGACGATGGCGGTGCGGTCCTCCAGGACGACATCCAGGCTTTCCTGGATTTGCGCTTCGGTGACCGGGTCGATGCTGGCGGTGGCCTCGTCGAGGATGATGATGGCCGGGTCTTCCAGCAGTACCCGCGCCAGGGCGATGAGTTGGCGCTGCCCCATCGATAGACCGCGCCCGCCTTCGCTCACTGGCGTTTCCAGGCCTGCGGGCAGCGCATCCAGCCATTCACCCCAGCCGATGCGCCGGGCCACTGCTTCTACCTCCTCATCGGAGGCGTCAGGGCGGGCGTAGCGGATGTTTTCGGCGACGGTGCCGGAGAAGAGGAACGGCGTCTGTGGGACGACGCCCAGCTGGTGGCGGTAGCTGGCCAGGTCAAAGGTGCGGATGTCCCGTTCGTCGATGAGCAGGCGGCCGGCCTGGAACTCGTAGAAGCGGGCCACCAGCTTGCCCAGGCTGGACTTGCCGGCGCCGGTATGGCCAACGAGGGCGATAGTCTGACCGGCCGGTATGGTCAACGAAAAGTCCTTGAGCACCTGCTCTTCTTCCGTATAGCGAAAGTCCACATCTTCAAAGCGAATGCGCCCGTTCAGACGAGGCACTGGCTGCCGATCTGTCTGGATCACCTGAGCTTCGGCGTCGATCAGGGCGAAAACCCGTTCACTGGCTGAAAGCCCTTGCTGGAACTGGCTCCAGAACGAGGCAATGCTCGTCAGCGGAAACCAGAAGATGCCGATTGCCTGGATAAAGAGGAACCAGTCGCCGGGCGTTAACCGGCCGGTGCTCGTCCCTGTGCCGCCAAAGTAGAGCAACGCTATCGTACCGAGACCCGCCACAAAGACGAGGACTGGAAAGATCGCCGAGAATACAAAGCCCTGCACCAGCGTCACACTGTAGGATTGCTTGTTGACGTCGCTAAACGCCTCGTAGACAGTCTGCTCCTGCCGGAAGCTCTTGGCGACGGCGATGCCGCTGATCGTTTCCTGCACGGAGGCATTTACCTGGGCCAGCGCCCGCTGTGCCTTCTTGGTCGTCTCCCGGGCCATGCGCCGGAAGCCAAGGGCTATCACCACCACAACTGGCGCCAGCAGCAGTGTCACCAAGGCCAGCAAGGTGTCGATCGTGAAGAGATAGATGGTGATAAGGATGACCAGGAGCACCTGGCTGACCAGGTTCAGGGTCAACGTCACCACCGTAGCGAAGTCCTGACTGTCCGAGGTGACCCGGCTGACGATCTTGCCGGTCGGGTAAAGATCGAAGAAGGACATATCCCGCTGCAGCACCGCCGCGAACGTGTCGGTACGCAGTTGCAACACCACTTCACCAACGATGCGGGCGGTGTATTGCTGGCGGATGTAGTTGAACAGCCAGGCAAAACCGCCCGAGAACAGCAAAATCAGGCTGAATGTCACCAACCGGTTGATGGCCAGGTCCTGGGCAATCTGGTCGATACCAAAGGAGACGATGATCGGCAGTGCTGTCTCCATCAACGCGTTCAGGATGACCATGCCAGTTACCAGGACCATGGAGCGCTTGTGCGGCTCGAAGTAGCCGCCAATGCGCCTGACCAGTTCCCCATCCGTGTAATCTCGATCGTATGCTTCGGCCTCAAGGCCGTCCATGATGAAGCCCATTGGATTAGTTGACTCCCTCTAGCTGGCTGGTCAGATTCCGTTGGAAAATACGCTGATAAAGCTCACAGCGGTCCAATAGCTCATGATGTGTGCCCTGGTCCAGCAGCTTGCCGCCGGCCAGAACCAGGATCTTGTCCGCTCGCCGGATCTGCGACAGCCGATGGGTGATGAGTAACGTCGTCCGCCCTTCCTGGATCCGGTCGATGGCGGTCTGGATCCGGTCCTCGGTAGCGCTGTCGATGGCGCTGGTGGCATCGTCCAGGATGAGGATGCGCGGATCGGTCAAAAGGGCCCGGGCGATGGCCAGACGCTGCCGTTGGCCACCGGACAGAGTGACGCCCCGTTCGCCCAATTCAGTCTCATAACCACTCTGGAAGTCACGAATAAAGCCATCCGCCTGGGCCTCGCGAGCCACGCGCTCGATGTCTGCCCGGGTCGCTTCGCTGTTGCCGAAGGCGATGTTCTCGGCGACGGTGCGCGAAAACAGGAAGATATCTTGCTCGATGATGGAGATCTGCGAGCGCAGCGAGGCCAGGTTCCACTCATGCACCTCGCGCCCATCGATCAGGATGCGGCCGCCCGTCACATCGTAGGTGCGGTTGACCAGCTTGGTTAACGTGGTTTTGCCGGCGCCGGTCTGGCCGACGATGGCGACTGTCTCGCCCGGTTCGGCCCGAAAGGAGATGCCTTCCAGCACCGGCACGCCGCCGTAGCCAAAGGTGACATCGTCAAATATAAGTTCGCCGCGCATGTCGGCCGGTGGCAGGCTTTCGTTTTCGTCGATCTCAGTCTCTTCCTTCATCAAATCGAGGATACGGCTGGCGCCGGCCATGCCCAGCTGCACAAGCGAGAAGGTGAAGATGGAGATGAACGTGGGAAAGCGCAGCCGCCCCATCAAGACCATATAGGTCACGACCTCGCCGACCGAAAGCTGGTCCTGGCTCAATAGATAAATGCTATGCAGAAAGGCGCCCGACAGAGCGGCCCCCAGCAGGAGTGGCGGCAGGTAGCGCGCCTGAACGACGCCTTGTTTGACGAAGAAATCCTTATACGCGCCGGCGTTGCGGATGAACTGGAAAATCTCGCGCGGTTCCTGAGCGGTTGATTTGACCACTTCGATGCCGGCGATCGATTCGTTGAGCCCCGCATTCATGGTCCCGAATTTCTGCCGCATCTTGTTGGAGATGGGATCCAGTTCGCGCACATAGATGCGCAGAGCAATGAAAAAGACGACGCAAAAGAGCAGGGGCGACACGAGCAGGCGCAAGTCGATGAAGGCCATGAAGATGATGGGCATGACCAGGCCAAACATCGAGTCGACCAGCAAGGCCACACCGGGCATCATCATGAAGTTGATCTCGCGGACATCATTTGTGGCCCGCGCCATGATGTCGCCGATGCGCTGGCGGTTGTGAAATGTCTGGCTTTTGCCCAGGAGGTTGCGATAGAGCTCATCGCGTGCATCCCGCTCAATCCGTTTGCCGATGACCTCCATGGAGAACTGGCCACTGATATCGGCAACGGCGCGAAAGATGGCGACGAAGATGAGGCCCAGGGCAATGGGCCAGAGCTGCGCGGCCACATCCTGCCCCGCGACCACCACATCAAAGGCATAGCCGATGCGCTGGGGGATGTAGGAATTAAGGAGATTAGCGACAGAAATGCCGGCGATGAAGCTGAGGAGAAAGCCCTTGTGCTGGCCGAGGTGACTCAGGATCCAGCGGGCGGGCGAGCTCTGGTTGTAGCTTCTGGCGCCGGCCACACGAAATTCAGTTTTATTCATACTCTGTGTTTACCGGCCGGTCTGCTGAACCCGGCCGATCCTTACAGAGTTTAGCACAAATGTTTCACATCTTGTGTCAGGAATGCCAATTTGATCCTTAAAGTTTTATCATCGTCGAGGCCCACTGTGGCAGGCCTCTTTCCCTGCATAACCATCAAGGGGCTGCATAGAAGGCGGCATTATCAATTTCATAAATGTCGAGACGGGCCAGTGTTGTGACGCCACCTCTGCTGAAAAAGGCCAGCGCCCGGCTGGTTTCAGCCGGGAAGATAAGCTCGCTGAAGCAAATGCTGCCGTCATGGACAAACAGCTCAAGCGAGCTGCGGTCGACAAAAAGATGGAGCCACAGATGGCCATCGATCATCGCGACATGCACCGAGTTCACTACGGCGAAATCTTCACAGAAGGTGCTCACGCCGGACGCCACCCTATCAACAGCCAGGGTCTGGTTTTCAGGTTCGTAACTGAGGGTGGTTTGCTCGCCATCACCCAGGCGCACATGCAGACCGAAACTGCTCACCGCCGGCGCTGGCACAAATTCAGCCATGATCTCCAGCAACTCGCCGGATACTTCTGGCTGCCAGCCGGCGTCAGCCGCGATTTCGATGTTGTGCCAACTGTGGGACGCCTGGCGCAACGTAGCTAGCTCCGACACGGGTTGCTGGGTCAGGCGGATGCCCGCAGCCGTCTGGGTCAGGCCGACAACGCGGGGGAGGGACATGTTGCTGCGCCAGGGGCTGGTTGGGGTCTTGTTGGAATAGGGCCAGTTGCTCATCCAGGCCAGCCAGAGGCGGCGGCCGTCGGGCGTATTGCTCCATGATTGAGCGGCGTAGAAATCGGCGCCATAGTCGGCCCAGAGGGTGGTCTCTTTGGGATTGTCGCTGGTAAATGTCTGGCCATCAAACTGGCCGATGAAATATTGCATGCCGGAGCCACCGGCCGGTGCCCCATCGCCCACGCCAACCGTCAACACCCAACGTCTGTTCGCTCCGCCATCTATGGGCAATTCAAATAGGTCCGGCGTCTCCCAGACACCCTCGGTGGAGCCATAACCATAGCCAAAACTGCCAGATGCCGCCCAGTTTTTGAGATCGGGCGACGTGTAGAAAAGGATGGCGCTGCCCGCAGCCAGCGCCATCACCCAATGTCCTTCCATTTCCCCTGTGCCGTACCAGAAAACCTTCGGGTCACGGAAGTCGCGGATGTCGGGCGGGTTGGGGATGACGGGATTACCCTCATACTTAGTCCAGCTGCGCCCTTTGTCCAGACTGTAGGCAAGGCTCTGGCATTGACCCAGATGCTCGCTGTGGTGGGTGAAAATAGCCACCATCGCTTCCGAGCCAAAACCGGCCGTATTGTGCCAGTCGATTACCGCACTCCCGGAAAAGATCGTGCCGATCTCGTCTGGATAAAGGGCAATCGGGAGATGTTGCCAGTTGACCATATCCGTTGAGACGGCGTGGCCCCAATGCATCGGCCCCCAGACGATGTCGTGCGGGTGGTACTGGTAAAAAAGATGATATTCGCCGGCGTAATACACCATCCCATTGGGATCGTTCATCCAGTTTTGGGCTGGGCTGAAGTGGTATTGCGGCCGGAAGGGCTCGTCGTAGGGAAGCCGGGTGGGAGCAGAGGTAAGCGTGTCGGTCATATCCTTCCTGGATCAGTTAGCATTGTATTGACTAAGCTATCGATACTAACACAATGAGCCTTGAGTCTGCTCAGAAACGGGGCGCAGAGCGTCCTACTTTTTGATAAGCGCACTGGATTCCTGCGTCCGCAGGAATGACGACGCTAGAAGAAGCTGTAAAGCTTTGGGCAAGGTCGAGGAACACCTACATTTCGACGTCATTCCCCGCGAACGCGGGAATCCATACCTTGTCTGCCTTCGACCTAGGCTAGCGGCATCCCTGTTTCTTCCCTTATTGAACGCAATCCCCGCGGGGCCAATCTCAGGAGGAAATCGCCCCGAGCTGACTCAACAGGGTCGCCATCTGCGCCACCAGCGCCGGATTGCCGGCGATCAGGGTGGGATCGGGTAGGCCGGCTGAACGCAGGGTCAGCACCTGGGCCCCAGCCGCTTCAGCAATCGCGGCGCCGGCAGCGATGTCCCAGGGCATCAGACCGACTTCATAAAAGAGGTCAAGCTGGCCGGCGGCCACGGCACACAGATCCAGCGCCGGGCAGCCGCTGCGGCGAATGCCGCGTACATGCGGCATAAACTTGCCAAAAAGTTCACCTTGCGCCTGCCTTATCGCTTCATCCGGCAAAAAGCCCGTTCCCAGCAGGGCGCGGCTCAGATCCGCAGTCTGGCCAGGCTGCAGGGGCCGTCCATCACAGTCGGCCCCCTGACCAATGATGCCGCCATAGTTGCGCCCATTGGCCGTATCCACCACCACGCCCAGCCGGCGTGCACCAGCGACTTCTACGCCAACCGCCACAGCATGGGCCGGGTAGCCATAAACGTAGTTGGTCGTGCCATCCAGCGGATCGAGAATCCAGACGACACCACTGCTGCTCGCGATCTGGCTGCCTTCCTCGCCGAGGATGCCATCATCAGGCCGGGCCGCCCGAATGGCGGCGACGAGGGCCTGTTCCGCTTCCCGGTCGACCGTGGTGACCAGGTCCAGCGCCGATCCCTTGTTGTCCACCTGGAAGCTCTTTTGCCGATAGGCGCGGTGCACTGCTGCGGCGGCTTGGGCTGCTTGCTGGGCGATTTCGAGGAGTTCCTGTAACTCGGTGGCGTTCATAGGCTTTGCTCAATCCAGGCTACTTGCCAATCCGCGACCATGGCCAGGATTTCGGGTGTGAGATGATGCCTGACATAGGCGAAGGCTTGTTGGAAAAGGGGATGCCATTCCTGACCAGGGGGAGTGGCCAGCGGTTGCCAGAAATAGCTGAAAATATGACCGCCGCCATCGGTCGTGAAATGATCCCAGGCGTCTGCTGGCTTACTATCCAGCCGCATCAGGTAAAAGCCCCAGATCTGCCCCTCGAAGCCCGTCTCCCAGCGGCCGAGATATTGGTCGGCGCTGGCGTGCAGGCCAGATTCTTCCCACAGTTCGCGTACACAGGCGTGGGGCAGCGATTCGGCCGGTTCGATGGTGCCCTTCACGAGCTGGCAGCCGGCCAGGGGATGGCGCAGCGCCAGGATTTCAGGCTGATTCTCGTGCAGCCGCAGCACGACCGGGCAGGCTTTGTTGAATGCGGGCGTGGTTGTAACTGGCATACCATGATTTTCCCACGGCCCCATTGCCCACGCCAGAATTAGTTAGTTGGTGAAGTAATCAGGCAACGTTAGCTTGATGGTCGCTTCATTCCCTTCGGTTTTTTCTACTTCCAGTGCCCCGCCTATTTTGGCCAGCGCAAGCGCTGCCGGCTCGATTTTCTTTTTTGCTTCTGCCTCAACTGCCTTTGTTTCCAGGAGTTGGCTCGTGAGGCGTAGCTCGTTTCGCTGGTCGCCCTTTGTAATGATCAAGACCTGCTGGGCCGGGTCCAACCCCCACGAATGAAACAAATGCAGCAGTATTGTGTTCAGAACTGCCAACTGTTCGGGAAAGCCTGTCGGTTTGAAAGGAGGCTCGACTGTCGCGTCCGGCGAATTTGCCTCTTCTGCTAGAGCGACCGGTTCAAATGCCTCTGGATTATCAGGTTCAGAAAGCGGAAGTTGAATGGTCTTCATCACCTGGTAAAAGGCATCCATGGCGCGCACGGCGCCGTATTTCAATCCCTGAGCGAAATCAAGAAGCTGTGCTGAACTACCACCTTCGCCGGTATTCGCAACTTGTTCGAAGATTTCCGCATAGCCGTTGACATAGGTTAACGGGTTAATGACGATGTGGTTATGATAACTGGCGTTGTCCCTAATAAACTTCTGATAGCGACGCGCAAATTCCACTTCCTGCTGCAAAGCCTGAATATCCGGCCGGTCCGTTGCTGATTCCATTTTTCCCCCATAACTGACACGTTATCAAACGATTTCTGCGCCCAACCTGTCAGGTTGTAGGGACCTGTCACCTTATTTTTGCGCAAAGCGGGCGGGATCCTACTTGGTTAGTGCAAAGCCAGGGGGATCCTACCCATGCAAAAGGTATCGTTGCAGGCAGTCTTTCAGGGCTTCAGCATTTTGCTTTTGAGTTAGGAGGTCAACTCTGGTCAACTGGCTGCCGGCAAAAGTAAGGCGGCCGGGAGTGGCTAACAGGTCACGGACCAGGCGCTGCAACCCGTAGGCAGCGAAACGCGAATCCGCCAGGGCGTGACGCCGAAAATGTGCCAGTAGATTGTGAGTCAGGTCCGCCAACAGCAAGAAGCCTTTCTGTGCCTGAAAGCGATGTTTCCGCTTGGCGGCCAGGAAGAGTGCCTGCTTATCTTGCCGAAACTGCTCGACTTCGGCGCCGCCACGGGCGTCATAACAGGCAAGATAACGCCCCTTGGCCGGGAGTTTGAGGGTCGAGATGAAGTAGGCATGCTGCCACCGCTCCCTTTGGTAGGTCCTCTTGACAAAGACACGGACCGGTCGACCATAGGCAACAGGTGGCACGACTTCGCCAACCCAGCCGTCACCATATGGGTCCCAGCGTTGCACCTGTCGCGCCAGCTTCTGCGCCCGGGCATTGCTAAACCCTTTGGCGATGACCTGATAGCCGCGCGCCAGCAACCAGCGCAGCTTGTCATCGCTGCCTGCCCCGCCATCCAGGCGCCAAACGACACGCTGGCACTGCTCTGGCGCTAACTCTAATGCAAATTCGGTACCCAGGACCGCTGGCTGTAAGCATTGGACGGTTTGACGGTTGCCCGGATACAGTCCTGACCAGACCGTTTCGCCATATTTGACCGCACTCACACGGGCCAATTGACGTCCCGTCATGTTTTTTTCTCACTGAAAAAACCGCGCTGGCTCTCCTGAGCGCGTGGACCACAGGGTAAGCCACTGAGGTCAAAGTCCAGCCAGAGATACCCATGCCAATTGTGCCGCTGGACACCGCTACCCGGATACCAACAACTGTGGGTAGCCTGCTGGAGTTGCCCAATTTGCATTTGAGTTAGCTTATCCAATGTCCGGGCCAGACTCGATTGGTCAGCAAAGCGTGGCCAGCCACCCACCTGAGCCAGCTTGTGCTCATGTTTGAGCTTCTCATTGACCTCCCAAAGGGTCCGACACCCGGCCATCATGCTCACCATGACCTGCATCAGCTTGTCCGCAGGACTGAAATCTCGTGTGCGCATCCCCAATCCAACCGTCTGTAGCGGCTCGACTCTGCCTTCCGCCACATATTTGGACAAAAGCACTGCTACTGGTGCGTAATGACTATTGATTTCACCCGTCGTCAGCCCGACTTCTATCATGGTTCTGCCTCCCTAACTCAAATGCAAATTTACGCTCCCCCTCATTTTTACCAATTTGCCTGATTTTCTCACGGTAGGATCCCCTTCGCTTTGCACTAACTGGGTAGAAACCCCGTGGCTTTGCGCAAAAATAAGGTGTCAGGTTGTAGGGACCTGTCAGGTTGTGGACCTGTCAGGTTGTAGGGACCTGTCAGGTTGTGGGACCTGTCAGGTTGGTGGGACCTGTCAGGTTGGTGGGACCTGTCAGGTTGGTAGGACCTGTCAGGTTGGTAGGACCTGTCAGGTTGTAGGGACACCTGTCAGGTTAGGGACCTCGGTTGCGGGACCGTCGGTTGTAGGGACCTGTCAGGTTGTTATGCGACAGGCCGGCCGCGCAGCGCTGCCGGCCTTTCCCCAAATTTAGCTATTCAGCGCTTCCCATAAGTCGGGGGCGCGTAGCGGCAGTTTGTAGAGGCGGACGCCGGTGGCGGCCTTGACGGCGTTGGCCAGGGCAGCGGCGCCGGCCGTGATCGGGGGCTCGCCAATGCCGCGGGCGCCGAATGGGCCAATGCGGGACGGGTTCTCGACAATCACGGACTCAAAATCGGCCGGTACGGTATCAACTCGGGGCAGATCGTAATCCATGAAGCTGCCGGTCAGCAGCTGACCGCTATCGTCATAAACGACGCGCTCGTGTAAGCCCATGCCCAGCCCCTGGATGCTGCCGCCAGTCATCTGGCCTTCTACCAACATCGGGTTCATGGCAAAGCCAACATCCTGGACAGAGATGTATTGCAAGGGCGTGATCTCCGCCGTCTCGGGATCCACGTGGACCTTGACGAGGTGAGCCACAAAGCCAGGGGCATTCTCCGGCACAGCCGACGTGCCTTCACCAGTCACCGGGCCGAGCCCGCCCAACCGCGACCGGCTGACCTTGACCAGGTCACCAATCGGGATCTCCTTGTCCGGCACACCTTTGACATGCGCCTTGCCGTCGACGATATCGAGGTCGTCCACAGCCGCCTCAAACTCTTCGGCGGCGATTTCCAGCAGCTTGCGCCGGGCTTCGCCGGCCGCATTGCTGATGGCGCCGGCCACGCTGTAGGTGATCTGGCTGCCGCCGCTGTTCGGCGTGTAGGGGCCGGATTTGGTGTCGCCGGTGACGATTTCGATGTCGTCGGGCGAGACACCCAATGTCTCAGCGGCGACAAGCACAAAGGTGCTGTTGACGCCGGAGACGTCAATGGCGCCGGACTGGATGATGACGCTGCCGTCGGTATCAACTTTGCAGAGGGCACCGGCCGGTCCCATAAAGCTCGGCCAGCCACCAATGGCCACCCCAATCCCTTCATTCGCACCCGCGCTGCGATTCTGCCAGGCCGGATGCGCCTGTAACGTCTCCAATACCTGCGTCAGCCCCATTTCCGGCCACGGGGCACCGTTGCCCATTGGGTCGCCGGACTGGGCTGCATTGTTGAGGCGGAACTCAAGCTCGTCCATGCCCAACGCCTGGGCCAGGTCGGAGATGTTGGATTCCAGGGCAAAGGTCGCCTGTGGCGCCCCGGGCGCCCGGTAGGCGCCGGCCCCTGCCTTGTTGGTGTTGACCTCGTACACTTCGATGTGGACGTTGTCACATTTGTAATAGCCACCCAACAGCACGGCGGCGATGCCGCCAATCGAAAAGGCAAAGACGCCGTTGTCGACATAGAAAGTCGCCTTGATCGCGGTGAGTTTGCCATCGTTGGTGGCGCCGGTCTTGAGGTCGATGATCATGCCGTTGGCCGGCGTGGTCGTGGCAAAATCCTCGGAGCGGGAGAGCACCATCTTGACCGGTTTGCCGACAGCCATGGCAACGGAAGCCACCAGCGGGTCGATGATGCCGTACTTGGCGCCAAAGCCGCCGCCAAACATCATCGGCACCACGCGGACTTTGCTGGATTTCAGGCCAAGTAAGCCGGCAACCTCATCGCGCACACCGTATTGACCCTGGGTTGAGGCGTAGATGGTGATGCCACCGCCCATCGGATCAGGTTCGGCAACCGACGCGTGCGGCTCCATGTAGGTCTGATGCACCATCGGGGTCTCATAACGATGCTCGACGATGACATCAGCGGCGGCAAACCCTGCCTCGATGTCGCCGCGCGCGTGTATGGCGCTGTCAAAGACATTCGGCGGTAGTTTGACCTCGGCCCCTTCACCTTTGTCAACACCAGAATGTGCGGCTGACAGATCCACTTCCGGTTTGGGCAGGCCGTTGGGCCAGACGAGGGGTGAGCCCTCGGTGATGCTGGCCGCCAGGTCGACGGCCGCCGGCAGCGGCTCATAATCGATGAAGACCATGTCGACCGCGTCGGCCGCCTCTGCTTCACTGTTGGCGACAACAACGGCCACTGGTTGGCCGCGCCAATGTACTTTGCCCTTTGCCAGGATCGCGGAATTGCGCGAGGCAATTAGTTTGTCACGGGTCGGTAGATCTTCTGCGGTCAGGACGGCGATGACACCGGGCATGCCCTCGGCTTCGCTTTTGTCCACACTTAGAATCTCAGCATGGGCATAGGGGCTGAGGATCGGCCGGGCGTAAACCATGCCGGGCAGCGTCAAGTCGGCTGCGTATTTGGCATGGCCACTGACCTTTTCCGCGCCTTCCACCAGGCGCCGGGGCTTGCCCAGGTACTTGAACTCTTTTCCGTTCTTGTTAGACATGCGTATGCTTTCTTCCTGTTTGATTGTTTTGGGGACAGTTACGGAAATATCGTCTCAGCCCCGATCCTAAAGCAAAACGGCTGATGATGCCACTACTAAATTAGATAATCATCTGGCCAGATTTTGTGAAGAATGCCACGAACTGGGGTTGACTCCACATAGGCGGAAAGATTATACCCCGGTATGATCTTCAAGTAGAAAAGAGGGGCACGGATTGGCGGAAGAAGCATCCGTGATATCCGTACCATCTGTTGTGAGTTCCCATTTGGAAAGGAGGAAGCTGATGAGCGAAGTTACAGTTGTTCTGGATAATGCGACTGTGTTAGATGTCGTTGCTGG
>JACKBM010000068.1 GCA_020634575.1 Ardenticatenales bacterium
CGGTCAACCCGACGGGTTGGTCAACCTGTCGGGTTGGCGAGGAGGAAGCGGAGGGCGGCGGGGAGACGGCGGGCCCAGGCTGCCTCACCGTGGCGGGCGCCGGGTTCGATAAAAAAGTGGAGATTGGCAGCCGGTTCTCTTGCTGCGAGCAACGCATACAGTCGCGCCGCCGCTTGCCGATATTGGCGCGAGGGCCAGTGGAGACGCAAAAAGGCGAACCGGCCGGATAGTTCCCGCGTGCCAACGTCCAGGTAGATGCGCGCCTGCGTCGCGGGCCGGTCCCGCAAATAAGGAAAAATGGCATAACCGGCCGGCCACAACGACGGACTCATCAGCCCTGCCCCACCAAATTGATCGGGCCGCTCGTGGAGCAGATAGAGGCTAAACAGAGCGCCCAACGACGAACCGAACAGGAAGCGGTTCTGCCGCCCACTGTGGACCCGGAAATCGCTTTCGACCAGCGGCACCACGCTCTCGATCAGGAACTGCGCCAGTTGCTGCGCCTGTCCTCCACCTTCGCCAGGAATATTAAACGGGCTGTATTCGTCCGTGCGCCGGTCGCCACCGTTGGCGACGGCGACGATGATCGCTTCGACCCCTTCGGCTGCGAGCCGCGCCATCGTCTCATCGACCTGCCACTCGCCAGCATGGGCAGTCGCCTCATCAAACAGATTCTGACCGTCCATCATGTAGATGACCGGGTAAGCTAGCGACGTATGCCGGTACGATGGTGGCAGGCAAACCACCAGATCACGCCGACTTCCCAACTGCGGGCTGTGCAGATCAGAGTATACGCGGAGGTCGCCGACCGCGGTGTGGCCCGGTCCTGGAAAACGCTCTTGATAAGGTTGCCATTGTCCTACCGTCATGTGAGAAAGCCCTGCTCGCCAAATGTCCAGAGAAGAAATTGCCAATTCTGCAACAGAACAAGCCCTGCTGCGTATAGCGCCTGTGTGATGGTCAGCCATGGTTCAAAGCCGGCCGCCCACATTCTGTTATACTGATGGACATGAACCGGCACAAACAAGAAGCCGGATACGCCAACACCAATCGGGTCTGGCCCCAAAGCTGGTGGAGCATATTATGAGCGAAGATCGGGAATATTTGAAAATCGACATCCCAGTGGAAGAAGAGCCTGAGGTAGTACATCGGGCTGACACAACCCGGCCCACAGTCGGTCACCAATTGCAGGAAGCGGGCCAACGTCTGGCTGAGACAGCCCGGGAGGCCTGGGATAGTGACACGCGCCGCAATGCAACCGAGACAATACGGGAGCGGACAGCTTCTGCGGCGGCCAGCGGCCGGCAAGCGGTAGAACGGGCGGTAACCACCCAGGCCGCCAATCAAGCTCGCCGTACCGCCACCACCGGCGTCGCCAAAGGGCTATTCTGGCTCAGCGACCGGTTGGAAGGGTTGGCCAACTGGGTTGTCGAACGGAATCAGAAAAACCCGCCAACTTCTCAATCATAAAAAGCGGCCGGTTCCAAAAGAGAACCGGCCGCTTCCTTACATTGTCAGCTCTGGCTCGATGACTTCTTCCCGCGGCACCGGCCGGTAGCCCCGGAAAATCAGCCAGGCGGCAATCCCGGCCAATATCGTCAACGCCCCACTCAGAGCAAATACGTTGCGCACGCCAATCGCTGCCGCCACCGTGCCGGCCAGGAACATCGATATGAGGCCGGCCAGCTCCATCATGGCGCTCAGCGCCGCCCCGGTGCGCCCCCGCTGCTCATCAGCAACCTCGGTCTGAAACAAAGTCGAAATCGACGCGTTCAGCGGGGTGATAAACAGGCCCACAGTGAACAACAGCGGAAAAAGCCACCAGATGTTAGGGACCAGGAAGGTAAGGCCGATACCGCCGCCTACCCCAATCAACCCGAGAGCCACGATATGGGTAGGCAGTAGCCGGGCAGCCAGCACCGCCACCAGGGCGCCGCTAATGATCATTCCCGCCACCTGAACCGCCTCAATCGCGCCAAACCAGGTCTCCGATACGGCCAGATTGTTGACGATGAAGGGCGCCATTAGAATATTGACCGCACCAAGCCCCAGCATCGTCATGCCAGCGCCAACGATGGTGCCAACCAGGACGCGCGAGGCAAAAATCACGCCGATGCCCTCACGAATTTGGCCTAGAATCTGGCGTGCCGGCTGAGAATCCAGCGCGGCCGGAGCCGTTACCTGGCGTCCGGTCAGGGCTATCCGCGAGATAAAAATGAACGAGAAAACAAACGTGATGGCGTCCACCAGATAGATGAGGCTGAATGCATTGGCCTGGCCTACCAGGACACCGGCAGCGCTTGCCCCCAGAACCCGGAATAGCACAAAGGAAATCTGGGAGAGGGAGTTGGCCGCCAGCAATCCCTTTTCCGGCAGTATGTTGGGAATGATGGCTGACCGGGCTGGATTGAAGAAGGTCCCCATCACCGAATGGACAAAGGCGAGGGCGTAGATCCAGCCGAGTTGGGCGTTATCGGTGGTGGCCACCAGAATGAAGCCCAGCACCAGAACGGCGCGACTCAGGTCCGAGACCTGCATGATCCGCTTACGGTCCCATCGATCCACGAAGACACCGGCCAGAAGCCCCAGAGTGGCCCGGGGAATCGCCAGGGCAATGAGCAAATAGGCGATGGCCGACGTATCGCCATCGGTGACGCGGTTGATCAGCAGAATGAGGGCAAGATGGGTCAGAGCGTCGCCAAATTCAGAGACAGTTTGACCCAGCCAGAGCCAGCGATAATTGGCAACAGCCAGGATTTCACGAACGGTCATACCTTGTTTTACAGCAGTCATCAGGTTCTCCCGGGCAGATTGGCCTGCCTGGCATGTCTGGATCAGATTAAGGGTTAGGTGTCAGGAACTGAAAGTTTGCAGAATGGATTTAAGTTGATTGACGACTGCACGCTCGGCCCGATCAGTGCCGGCGTTGGCGACGACAGCAGCGGCCAGATCCTGGTCATGCAACACAAAGCCTACGATGATAAAGGTGCCAGCGCCACCGGCATGAACACTCGCGGTATGGCCCAGGAACTGCTGCACGCCCCAGCCCAGGCCGATACCCTGAGCCGGCTCATGCAAATAACGAATGGCCGCGGCGGGCAGAATGGTGTCACGGCCCTGTAAGGCACGCAGATTCATTTGCAGGAATTTGCCATAGTCTGGCAGGGAAAGATGGATGTCACCGGCCGGTGCCAATATCGCCGGCAGCCTGTATTCATGGTGGACAGGATCCACCGGCTCCAGCGACGCCTCATCTGTTGCCGCCATATGCCCCCAGGGCGCCTCCTGACCATGTAGACCGGGCCAGCCGATGCCCGCGGTAATGCCCAACGGCGCAAAGAGATGCTGGTGCAGGAGAACATCCCATGCCTCATCCAGGTGCGCTTCAAGCGAAGCCGCCACCACGGCGTAGCCGGCATTGGAATAGGAAAAAGCGGTGTCCGGCTCCAAATGTGGTTCGCGGGCCAGAAGCCAGCGGCTGAAAGCCAGCCGCTGTTGGCGCGGTGTGCCGGTAAATTCCGGCAACCCTTTGATCTCCTCTTCCTCGGTGAATGGCGCCAGCCCTGCAGTGTGGCGCAAGAGTTGCTCAAGAGTAATCTCGGCCAAAGCAGGGTGGAACTGACCGGCCAGTTGGGGCAGTAAATCGACGGGTTTACTGTCCCAACTGAGTTGGCCGCTATGAATCAGGCTGGCTACCAGCGTTGCCGTCATCGCCTTGGCATTGGAACCGATATGGATAGGGTCTGTGAGCCGTAGCGGCTCTGGCTGACCCTGTTGCCGCAGCCCGGCAACACCCTGGGCCAAAATGCGATCATGGGCCAATACCAGGGCGGCCATTGCCGGGGCGCCGGATTCAGCCAGCGCATTCGCCAGGTTAAGCTCAGCCATCAGCTGTTTCATCCGTGGCGCCCAGCGTCGGCACTGTCTCATAAAAAGCCATCGTCAGATTGTAGTTCGGCACTGCTTTGCCCCGATTTTGTTCAGCCAGCTGTTCATATTCGGCAAACAACGCCTCAAACCGATTTTGAAACTGTTCAGCCTGTTCCCGGGTCAGCGAGACACTGGCGCGCGACAATATGCCTTTCGCCTGCCCTTCTTCCGACTCTGGCCGGAAAAGACCGGCGTGCAGGCTGCGCAGCGCCTCGCGTTTGCTGCCGTCAAAGACAATTGCAAATAACATCTCCAGCTGCTCAACAGCAGTCTCCGGATCACCGGAAAACAAGGTTTCATCGACGCTGAGATGGTGGGCCGCAACCTGATAGGTTTTCTCGATGATGCCCGAAACCACATTGGTATCTACGACACGGATTAACCCATGCTTTTCCAGCTGGTTTACATGGTAATAGAGCTTGGTCGCCAGCATATCCACCTGTTCAGCAACCACCTTGACGGTACCGGGCTCTCGGAAGGCGCGCAGGATCTCGATACGCAGCGGATCTGACAAAACTTTGAGGGTTGCCGGATCACGGATGACGAGCGTGGCATCTGGTTTAGGGAAGTTTGACGCTTGATCTTTTTCGTTCATTTAACTTTTCTCAAATGATGTAACAAGGATAAACGAGCTTCTATTCCTTGTCAAGAACTATTTTCATCATTTTACTTTTTTACAATAGTTGAGCAAGCCAGGAATTTGAATCTCGTCAGCAATCAATTTACTTCTATAATTTGGATATGACCGATGACCAAGATGAAAGCCCAGAAGAGAAGAAGAGTCGCTTCCGCCGTGTGTCCCTGAGTGGCTGGAACAGCCTGATCGACGACATCATCAACGAAGCCAGGGAAGACGGCAAATTTGACAACCTCCAGGGCGAGGGCAAACCCATTGAGCTGGAAGAAAATCCCTACGCCAATGACAAGCAGTTAGCCTACAAACTCCTCAAGGACAACGACTTCACCCTCCCCTGGATAGACGAGCGTAAACGAATCCTGGGCGACCTTGACCTGTTTCGGGCCAAGATACGCCGCTTCTGGAATCAGTTTGCCATCGAATGGCCTACCGTGACGACGCCCTCACAACAAGCCATCGTCCGCCAGCGCTGGCAAAACCATCTCAGCCAATGGCAAGGCGACATCGACGCGATCAACCGGCGCATCCGCATGCTTAACCTGCAACTACCGGTACGCAATCTGGAACTTATGCAACTGACATTAGAACGGGAATTGGAGCGTATCGGTGCCCGCCAGGAGCTGTAACCGTCATTTGGGGGACGCCCTGGTCAGCTAACCCAAACGCTGCATTGTCACCTTGAGAAACACCAGGCGGAGATTGCGTTCAATCAGGCAAGTAACAGGGATACCGCCAGCGTAGGTCGAAGGCTGCCAAGGTATGGATTCCCGCGTTCGCGGGAATGACCTCCAAAAGTAGATGTTTCTCGAATTTGTACAAAGTTTTTCACCTTTATCTTGCGTCGTCATGCCTGCCACTACAGGGGTAAACTCCCGCAGGAATCCAATGTACTCATCGAGTGGAAAGCCCAGGGAAGTCACATCAAACGCGCCCAGTTTCTTAGCGGCGCAACGCTTCCTCGCCTAAGTTTGAGGAGTTCCGGTTTTGCGGGGGCGGCTCAGCATGACAATTGACCCTGTCATTCCGAGCGCAGCGCTTCCTCGCCTAGATTTGCGGGGTTCTGGTCTTGCAGGGGTAGCTCGGCATGACAATTGACCCTGTCATTCCGAGCGCAGCGCTGCCTCGCCTAAGTTTGCGGGGTTCTGGTTTTGCGGGGGGTTGGCTCGGCATGACAATTGACCCTGTCATTCCGAGCGCAGCGCTGCCTCGCCTAAGTTTGCGGAGTTCCGGTTTTGCAGGGTGCGGCTCGATATGACAATTGACCCTGTCATTCCGAGCGCAGCGAGGAAAATGGCACGGCGCCAAGGAGGGGTGACGCCGTGCCAATCCAACCAACCAATCACATAAGGAGGAGAGCCTGATGTGAGGTGAACGGGCTTTGCTTAAACTATGTCGGCTTAAGTTTTCCGTCTCACCAATATGCGATACTTTAATTTAACATTGTTAGTAAATCGTTGGCAGAACATTACGCTATTGTTAACGACCGGCCGGTGGCCCCGTTACCAAAGGGCTAGTGTCCTCAACCGCGCCATCCACTAAACTGGCAAAGGCACGAAAAGATTGGGCGTGAGTGTGGGAACCAGCATAATGACTGCTATAACTTTGACTGACAACTTGACAGGCCAACTCTTTGGCCGTTACAGACTGCTCGAACCGATCGGCGAAGGTGGTATGGCCACCGTCTACAAGGCCCAGCAGGAAGATATTGAACGCCAGGTGGCGATCAAGGTCTTGCCGCCGCAATTCGCCGGCGATCCTCAATTTGTGCAGCGCTTTCGCCAGGAAGCCCGGACTCTGGCCCGTTTGCAGCATCCCCACATCGTCCCCCTCTATGATTTTGGCTCTCACGAGAGTTACCTTTACCTGGTCATGCCCTGCATTGATGGCGGTGATCTGGAAGATCGGATGGGCAAAGGGCCTGTAGATTGGGATTTCCTCTTGCGTACATTCGGTGAGGTGGGCAAAGCGCTGGATTATGCCCATCAACGCGGCATCATTCACCGCGATGTGAAGCCCGGCAACATCCTGATGGATCGACAGGGCCATGCACTCCTCAGTGATTTTGGCCTGGCCAAGCTGGTCACCAGCCAGCGCAGCCTGACCAACTCCAACATGGTCCTGGGCTCAGCTGATTACATGTCACCAGAACAGGGGCTGGGCAAACCTATCGATCATCGGAGTGACATTTACTCATTAGGCGTGGTGCTGTACGAGTATGTCACCGGCCGGACCCCATATGAAGCCGATTCCTGGTCGGCAACGATTATGCGGGCTATCAGCGAACCCCTGGTTCCCCCCAGCCGCCTCAATCCAGCTTTGAGCCCCGCCCTCGATGTGGTCATCGAGCAAGCGTGTGCCAAGGAACCAGGCGACCGCTACACAACAGCCGCCAAGATGATGGCTGAACTACAGGCGGCCATTGCCATCCAGAAAAGCCTGCCGGAAAAAGCAACCACTGGCAGCGCCATCTCCGCCTGGCGCCAGGCCGCTGCTGGCAGTGAGCCAGACGCAAGTAACCTTGCTGATTCTGTTGAGGGTCCGCTGGTCGTTCAGGCGGCGTCAGTCTCCAACTATGCCACCGTACCTTCGCGTGAGGAAGTGGCAACTGCGGGCTCAGCATCGGCTGCTCAAGCCCAGGCAAGCCAAGCAGCGCAGCGCTCGCCCGCTCACATTCGTCGATCTTATCTGTTCCTGGCCCCAATACTACTCATTCTGATCGTACTCGGCGCTCTGGCACTAAATGGTACTTTTGGCGGTGATGACCCATCTGAAGGCGAGGCACTGGTCGACGAAGACATGGAGCCAGTCACCACATTAGCGCCCGAAGACGCCAGCTCAAGCCCCACCGCAACACCAACTCTCCCTGGGCCAGCACCAGACATTGCTATCAATGCCTGCGTCGGCAAGATTGAGGGCGATACTTGCTCCTTTACGTCGCCAATAGGCGAGCATCTTGAAGGCACCTGCGGGTCAACGATGAATAACGTTTTTGCCTGTAAGCCCCCCCGCGGACCGTAACAGACATGACCCGACCATGACGTTTGGCACATCGCCCCGCCATGGTTTTGACTATAATTGACCCTGAAAGCAACTGCTGAAAGTACCCGCAGCATTATTGGCTCAGGATCAATTATGCCCAATATCATCCAACGCTATTCTGACAAGATAGGGATATTACTGGTCGCGCTGACCCTTATCGCGGGTTATGCCGGCTCGTTTATTGCCGGCTGGGAGCCCCCGGTTAGCGGTGCGCTGGCCCCCTTTCTGTTGACAGGCGTCGTCTATTTCCTGCTGCTCACCTATGGCTTTGCCTGGTGCCAGGAGCGCTGTCAGTCTAGCTGGCATTTCATCTACTTCACGCTGGCCACAGTGCTGATGGGACTGATGCTGTACCTGGGTGACATCGGCAGCATGTGGATTGCCGCGTTGCCGCTGGCCGGGCAAGCCCTGGCGTTGCCCTGGGCCGGCGCAATTTTGGCGGCCGGCAGCAATTTCCTGGTGCAAATGGCGGTTGTCTGGTTTCTGACCCGGCGCTTTGACGTTGTCTTTCAGGTTGGCCCCAGCCTGGCCGTGGCCATGCTGTTTGTCATGATGTTCACCTGGGTCACGACGCAGACTGAGGAGAAAAACAAGGAGATCGTCGAACTGGCCCAACAGTTGCAGGCGGCCAACCAACAGCTGCGCGAATATGCCGCCCGGGCTGAAGATCTGGCTATCTCCAAAGAACGGAACCGGATGGCCCGCGAGATCCACGATAGCCTGGGTCATTACCTGACGGTGGTCAACATGCAGTTGGAGGCAGCTCGGGTCACGCTGACCGTTGACCCAGAAAAGGCGCTGGCTGCCATCGGCAAAGCGCAGCGGTTGACGCGGGAGGGGTTGGCCGATGTGCGTGGCTCGGTGGCCGCCCTGCGTGAGTCGCCGGTAGAGAACCGGCCGGTCCCCGAAGCGCTCGCCGAACTCATCGCCGAAGCCGAAGCAGCTGGATTGGTGGCCAACCTGGTGATAAACGGTGAGCCCCGCCCGCTGCCGCCCGCCACGGCCCTGACCCTCTACCGGGCTACCCAGGAAGCATTAACAAATGTCCGCAAACACGCCCGCGCCTCCAAAGTCGACGTTGCCCTGGATTACACACCGGCTGAACAGATCGGCCTGACCGTGATCGATAATGGCGTGGGCACCGATTCAGCCAACGGGGGTTTTGGCTTGCTCGGAATCCAGGAACGGGTACAACTGTTGCGGGGACAGTTCCAGGTCACCACTGCTGCTGGCGCTGGTTTCCGCCTCGAAATGTCTGTCCCGGGATAAGGTTATGAGCATACGGATACTTCTCGTCGATGATCAGGCGCTGTTTCGCGAGGGGCTACACACCTTGCTTTCGGTGCAGCCAGACCTTGACGTCATTGGGGAGGCGGAGAATGGTGCGGTGGCGGTCGAGATGGTGGCACAGCACCGGCCGGATGTCGTCCTCATGGATGTCCGCATGCCGATCCTTGACGGTGTGGCCGCTACCCGCCAGATCCAGTCCAACTACCCTGAAAGTCGCGTCATCATGCTGACCACCTTTGATGATGACGAATACGTATTTGAGGGGCTGCGCGCCGGCGCGGTGGGCTATCTGTTGAAAGATGTGACGTCGGAAAAACTGCTGGAAGCGATTCAGGCGGCGGCCCGGGGCAACTCTTTTCTGCAACCGGCGGTAGCCGCGAAAGTCGTGGCTGAGTTTGCCCGGCTCAAGAGTACGCCGGCTGAAATCAGCCAACCGCTCATCGAGCCTCTATCCAGCCGCGAACTGGAGATTCTGGCGCAGATCGCGGCCGGGCAGAGCAATCGCGAAATCGCGCATGAGCTATTCCTGGCCGAAGGGACCGTCAAAAATCATGTGACCAACATTCTGGGCAAACTGGGTGTGCGCGACCGGACACAGGCGGCGCTCAAGGCGCAGGAGTTGAAGCTCCTGCCCTGATTAATTGTAGGAAAACGGCCCCTGGCTGCGCTCGGGCAACGTCTGCATGACCGAGACCTCTTCCTTATATATCTTTAGCATTAACTGCATCAGCGACAACGCTTCTTTCTGGGCCAGGAGTTCCTGCTTCTTCTCTGGCGCTATCCGTAGCAGATGCGCCGCCAGGAAGGTCAGGGATTCGACATCGTCGGGCCAGTTAATGGCGCTCGTATCAACTTCGCCGGCCCTGGATAGCAAGCGGATATAGCGAGCCGCAAACGAAGCCAGCTCATTCTGCACCTGGGACAACTCAGCGGACTGCCGCCAGATTAAGGGAAATGGCGACACGTCACCGGTCAGGTAGGGCTTGCCTTCATCAAGCGAATTGATGTGAAAGCGTTCCTTGCCATAAGCAACCAGGTTCATCCGCCCATCCGCCAGGGGCTCAACCTGCTGAATGTGCGCGGCACAGCCGACGAGGTGCGGCCTGGCCAGGGGGCCCTGCGCCTCACGACCTTCGGCAATCAGCACCACCCCAAACGGCTGCCGTTCGGTAATACAAAAATCCATCATCTGCCGGTATCGTTCCTCGAAGATGTGCAAATGGATGGGTGCCCCAGGGAAAAGGACCGTATTTAAGGGAAACAAAGGCAAATCTGACATGAAAGAATCGTACGGGATTTTGCCCCAGTCGTCTAATCCAAAAGGTCATATGACCCGACAATGACCTTCGGCACCTGTGACATGACCTCCGGACATCTACAATGGGTTCATATTCAACGCCATTTCAGACCAACGTTCTACACAGAGTTGGTCTAGCATTAGGAGAACAGCATGTCACAGGAAATGAAAAGCACCCGTAGTAACAGCCAGACCGGCCTGATTTTACTCTTACTGGGCATTGCCCTTCTGTTCGGTCAGATCGTGGATTGGGACGGCATTGCCCTCGCCATCCCGGCACTGCTGGGGCTGGGCTTTCTGGTGATGGGCGCACTAACCCATCGTAGCGGTTTGATGGTCCCGGGCGGCATTTTGAGCGGCATCGGTTTGGGCACCCTCATTATCAGCGGGCCGCTGGCGCACCTGCCCATCATTGCGCAGCACGAAGACAGCTGGTTCCTGGCCACTTTTGCCCTGGGTTGGGTCGTGATCACGGTGGCAACTGCCCTTTTCGGTGAGAAGACCTACCGCTGGCCACTCATCCCCGCCGCTATCATGGCCGTCATCGCCGCCAGCCTCATCGTCGGTGGCGCCCTGGAGACAGTCCTGACTTATGCTGGCAAGGTGTGGCCCTTGATTCTGATTCTCCTCGGCCTGAATGTCCTCTGGAACAGCCGGCACCAGGATGAAAACAGGGAAAAGCCCGTCGTCTAGTCCCTGGACAAATCACCAAAATCTTAAAACGAAAGCCAGCCCAAAATGGGCTGGCTTTTTTGGTCCCACAGTTATTTGCAAATCTGGCAGACTTACGGCAAGCTTACTTAATATAGTTCGTAAGTCCTATTGCCTATTCTGTTGTCAAGTTCGCTTAAGTTTACGCAGTTCGAAAGGATGAAATTGATGTTTGTGAATCGCTATGTCCTGGCCGTCATTTTTGCTTTGATACTGCTGGTCGTTCCCAGCTTTTCATTGACGGCGGTCAACATTGAGCTGGCCAATCCGGGCCAGGCCGCCACACTTTTCTTCACGGCTATGGCGGCGATGCTGGGATTTGCCACCATGATGGAACTGCGTAAATACAGCACTGTCCCTGTAGAAAAATAACATTTTTGACCCTCCTTGTTTGCAAAACAGCCGGACCTGCAGGTCCGGCTGTTTTGTTATAATGGGCGGCAGGAGCCACAGCTTTGCCAGGGAACCGGCCGGTTCCCTGGTCAATCCCGTGCCCGCACAGGCACACCATCAGGAGGTTCAATGTTTAGACAGAAAAGCCCCGTTGTTCTGGGTCTGATCGCGTTGCTGGCGCTGCTTGTGCTGGCACCGGCCGGTCAGACCTCCAGAGCCCAAGCCGCTCCCACCCATTTCGTGGAGATAGCCGCCACCGATATCGCCGCGGCGCGTACTCTTGACCTGAATCCCATCCTGGCGGTCGACTACAGCAGTTTCCAACGGTTGGAACTGGACAGTGACGACCTTAACCGGTTGGAAATCAGTGGCGTTCCCTATGTGCTGGACGAGACAGCCGGCATTCTGCAGGTGGGGCGCTATCAATTCGATCCGGCCGTAGCCGGGGAACCGGCGTTACCGGCCGGCATGCGGGCCGCCGATAATCAACCCGGCTTCCGCTTCGTCCAGTTTACCGGCCCCACCAATGATGCCTGGCTGGACAGCATCAGCGCGGCCGGTATGCCCATCCTGCAATATTATCCGCACTATACCTACCTTGTCTGGGACGAAGGACGGCAGCTGAGTGGCCTGGAAAGCAGCCCCTTTATTCGCTGGACCGGCCTCCTGCACCCGGCCTACAAGCAGGCTGAGGAGTTGGACACGATGGCCGGGCGGATCAGCAACGTTGACGTCATGTTCTACAACGATGGCAACATCGGCCGCACCCTGAATCAGCTGGAAGCGCTGGGCGCTGAGATCCTGAATGTGTTCCCGGCGCAGCCAGACCAGGCCTTTTTTGACGCCATCGTCCGGCTGGACGCTGGTCAGCTGGACCGGGTTGCCCAGATCAACACCGTACTCTGGCTGGGCTACTCAGGGGCAGAACCGATCCTGGACGACGAGATGTCTGACCAGATCGTGGCCGGCAACACGCCGGGCAACATCCCGGTGGTGGGTTACAACGCTCATCTGGCCGATCTGGGCGTGGACGGCAGTGGCGTCATCTGGGCCATTATTGATACGGGGGTTGATTACGATCATCCCGACCTGAACGGCCATATCGCCGGCGGCTTCAACTATCCCGGCGCGCCCAGTGACCCACTGCGGCCTGGCGATGATTGTTCCGGCGGCGGTCACGGCACCCATGTGGCCGGCATCGTCGGCGGCGATGCGACGGCAGGGTTTGCCGATCCGGCCGGTTTCCTCTACGGCTTGGGGATGGCGCCCGGCGTCAGCTACTTCGCTTCCAATTCGTTGTGTGCGCCGTCCTGGCCACCGGCCGGTGGCTGGCAGGAGCACAGCAAGAACGCCGTCCTGGGCGACGCCATTGGCGGCAACAACTCCTGGACCACAGGCGAAGGCACCCAGCACGGCTACCAGGCTTCCGAGCGGACCCATGACCTCATGGTGCGTGACGGCAACTTCGACACCGCCAGCACCGCTGAGCCGTTTATCGAGGTCTTCTCAGCCGGCAATTCCGGCGCCGGCGGTCTGACAGCGCCCAAAGAAGCAAAAAATCTCATCGTCACTGCCGCCAGCAACAATGGCCGGGCGGGGGACATCGATGGCATCGCCAGTTTCAGCAGCGTGGGGCCGGCGGTTGATGGCCGTATCGTCCCCACCATCGCCGCGCCGGGCGCGACCATCGCCTCCGCGCGCCGCATTGCCGGCGCCGCCCAATGCGGGACACCGATTAGCGGCACCAGTAACCATTACGCCTTCTGCTCCGGCACCAGCATGGCCGCGCCCCACACCTCGGGCGCCATCGTCCTGGTGACCGAGTGGTGGCGTAACTTCAACGGTGATGAGACCCCTAGCCCGGCCATGGCCAAGGCGCTGCTGGTCAATGGCGCCGTCGACATGGGCACGCCGGACATCCCCAACAATAACGAAGGTTGGGGCCGCATCAATGTCACCAACATCATCAGCCCAACCAGCACGGCCATCTATCGCGACCAGCTGGATATGTTCAACAACACGGGCGAGCAGTACAGCTTGGAGGTTGGCATCGCCGATCCCAGCGAACCGCTCAAGATCACCATCGCCTGGAGTGATGCGCCCGGCGCGGTTGGGGCCAACCCCGCCCTGGTCAACAACCTCGACCTGACCGTCATGGTTGGTAGTGATACTTACCTGGGCAACAACTTCAGTGGCGGCTGGTCCGTCACTGGCGGCGCGGCCGACACCATTAACAACCTGGAAAACGTCTACGTCCAGAACCCAAGTGGCAGCGTGATAATCGTCGTCGATGCCAGCAATATCGCCGGCGACGGCGTGCCGTACAATGGGGACACGACGGATCAGGACTTCGTGCTGGTCTGCAGCAACTGTGCCCTGTTCCCGGACTTTGCCCTGAGCGCCGACCCGAGCAGCGCGATCATCTGCGCGCCGGCCGATGCCGTCTACGACCTGACGGTGAGCCAGATTCTGGGATATGACGATAACGTGACGTTGTCGGCGTCGGGGAATCCGGCCGGAACCACGGCTGCCTTCACCACGAACCCGGTCACCACGCCCGGCACCAGCCAGCTGACCGTTGGCAACACCGGCAGCGCGACCGCCGGCAGCTATGCGCTTGATGTGGTTGGCGTTGCCACGACGTCGACGCATACCATCACGCTGGGGCTAGACCTCTACACCGCGGTGCCGCTCAGCCCAACGTTGATTGCCCCGGCCAATGGCGCAATCGATGTCAGTTTCCAACCCACTTTCAGCTGGAATGACGCCACTCAGGGGCAGGATTACTTGCTAGAAGTGGCGACGGATATGGCGTTTGCCAATGTCATCATCTCGGAAACGCTCGACACAACCAGCTATACACCGGCCGGTAATCTCACACCAAATGCAACCTATTACTGGCGTGTCACGCCGACCAACGTCTGTGGCGATGGCGCCGCTTCCGCCGTCTACAGCTTCACGGTTCGGGAAGCCGAACTGCTGGGTTGTAGCGTGCCGGAAGTCACCTTTACGGACGGCATCCCGGTAACCTGGACAGTGGTGGACAACACGGGCGGCAGCGGCATCGTCTGGACGACCGTCTCCGACTCAGCCTGCGGCATCGGCAACCAGACAGGCGGCAGCGGCGAGGCAGCCTGTGCGGACAGTGATGCGGCCGGTTCGGGCGCACCAGCTTACAATACTGAACTGGTGACCAACCTCATCGACACCACGGGATTCAGCCAAATTGACCTGGATTTCAACGCCTACTATCGCGATGTGGGCGCCGGCAACGATCTGTTCAAGGTTGATGTCTGGAATGGGATCAGTTGGATCAACCTGCTCACATGGGACGCCAACCACGATGGTCAGGCTGTCTCACTGGACAATATCGTGGCCCTCAATGATGTCCAGTTCCGGTTTACCTATGCCGGCAACGGCTTTGATTGGTATGCGCAGGTTGATGATGTCAGCATCACCTGTCATGGCTCGGAATATATGCACTTCCTGCCCATCATCAATCACCCGTAACCGTCTATCTTGTCATGACCGGGCGCCGGCCAATGCCGGCGCCCGGTCTTCAGGTGACTTATGAGTTCCACAGGTGAATCCTCCAATACCTTGGGGAATGCCAGTCTGGGCCTAGGTATATGCCTCTTCCTGGCCATTTTGGCTGCTCTCGGGGGCTAAAAAACGATTGCGTGAATTCTCGAATTGTCAGTAAGCTGCAAATCATATAGGATCGTGGCAGGAGGGATGCCGATCCTAATCTATATCCCTGATTTGCTTTGATAATTCAATATGGACGGTCACCGTCTATCTAGCTGCGCCAAGGCACAGAATTTACTGTGACGACCGTAACTGCCTTTCTCATCACCACCACAATCATGATGGGGGCGTTGGGCATCTTTGCCCTTAACCGTCGCTCCGCTACCTGGGAACTATACTTCGGGCTCCTGTTGTTGGCCGCTGGCGAATGGGCCGTTGGCTACGTCTTCGAGCTGGGCACCATGGGGCTGGAAAGCAAGCTGCTTTGGGCCAAGCTGGAATATGTCGGCATTGCCGCTGTCCCCCTTTTCTGGTTCCTCTTTGCCACCGCTTACACCGGCTACGAAGGCCGGATCGCCTCGAATCACATACTGGCGCTGTCGATCATCCCCTTGATCACAGTTTCGCTTGTCTTTACCAACGAGGTACACCATTTTATCTGGAGCAGTACGGAACTGGCACCGGCCGGTCAGCTCACCATTCTCCGGGTCAGCTACGGCAGCTGGTTCTGGCTCCACTCCGCCTATTCCTACATCCTGCTCGGGGTCGGTACCTATCTGCTGATGCAGACCCTGGTTCGTTATCCAAAATCGTTCCAATCACAGAGCGTCGTCCTGGTCCTGGGTGCGCTGTTGCCCTGGTTAAGTAACGCAAGCTACATCCTCGGCTACAGCCCCATTGAGGGCATCGACCTGACGCCGCTGGCCTTTGTCATTAGCGGTCTGCTCTTCTCATTTGCCATCTTCCGCTTCGGCCTGTTCCGGCTGATCCCCATCGCCCGGCGCTTTGTGGTGGACAATATGGCCGAGCCGATGCTGGTCCTGGACCCCAAAAACCGGCTGATCGACATCAACGCCGCAGCCGCCCGCATGTTTGGCCCGGTCGAAACATTGATCGGCCAGCCGGGTGAACCTATCCTCCCAGAGGGACTCCTGAATTCTGACCGGGATGAGCTGGATGGCTACATCTTTTTTTGCGAGCAAGCGCAACGTTGGTATGACATTCGCGTCAGCTCCCTGCCAGACGGTAACCGGCATGACCGCGGTCGGCTCATTGTTTATCACGATGTGACCGATGCGCAGCAGGCGGCTGCGGAGCGCGCCCAGCGGACCCGAATGCTGGAAGCACTCAATGAATTGGCCCAGGAGATTAGCGGGACCCTCGATCTACAGACATTGTTAGAGACGGCGCTACGCGTCACGGTGGAGTTCCTGCAAGTCACGAGTGGCTACGTCAATCGGTGGAATTTGGCCAATCAGACACTCACCGTTCTGGCCGAATATTATGCCGAAATGGCCAGCGACCAGGAGCGTGAATCAGATCTGGGCATGGTCTACGATCTGGCGCATGAATTTGGCACACCGGATTTTTCCCATTTTGAAAATGGCAATTATTATCTCGCCCATGTGGAAGATAGCGATGCCAAAATCGCCCCGGCTGAGCGAGACCACATGCTGCGCTTTGGCGGCAACACCGTTTTGGAGATTCTCATCGCGGTGGACAATGAGACGCTGGGCTCGCTTGAGGTTTGGGAAAGCCGCCACCGGCATGAGTTTAGCGAGATCGAAATTGATTTTGTCCGTTCAGTCGCTCAGCAGCTGGGTTTGGCGATGAAAAATGCTGAACTATACCAGCAGGCCCTGGCTGCCAGCCGGCTCAAGTCTGGCCTGTTGGCCCGTGTCAGCCACGAGCTGCGCACACCGTTGAGCGTGATCAGCCTCTACTCCCAGATTATGGCTGACCCCAACTACGGCCCCCTGAACGATAGGCAACAGCGTGCATTAGAGAAAATCAGCTCAAACAGCGATGTCCTGTCCGATATTGTCAGTGACCTGTTGTCACAGGCGGCCCTGGAAGCCAAAGCGCTGGTCCTGGACAATGAGCCGTTCGAGCCGGCCGAAGTCATGCAGACGGTGCAGCGCCGAATGACCCTGTTTGCCCGCAAATCCGGTTGCCAGATTGACGCCATCATCGATCCTGCTTTACCAGATGTCATTTTAGGTGATAGCAAGAGTGTTGAGCAGATTATCAGCCATCTGCTGCACAATGCGATCAAGTTCACGGGCAAGGGCAAGGTGCGGGTTTCGCTGAACCGGCCGGATCGCAACCATTGGGCGATCGTTGTGGCCGACAATGGCCCGGGGATTGCCCCGGAAATCCAGCAATACATCTATGAACCATTTGGCTACGGCAATCTGAACCCGGCCAGCGACAACATCGGCGTCGGCGTGGGCCTGTCCATTGTCAAACAGCTGGTCAATCTGATGGGGGGCGACCTGTCCTTGCTCTCCCGCCTGGAAGAAGGCAGCACCTTCACCGCCACCCTCCCCCTGCATGAACCAACCTGACAGGTTGGGGTAACCTGTCAGGTTGACCGACCTGTCAGGTTAGCAATTTGGGCGGCTGTCAGGGGTGCGGGGCGGCCGGCGCGATCTACTTGTTCCCATTCCAGCTGGCAGATCAGGACTGGCTCGACGACATCCGGCCGGTACGCCACCACCTCAAAATGAACCCGCGCCTCATTAATCCCGGCAACACGTACACCAAATTCCAGCCAGCTATCAAAGGGCGCCGGTGGGTTTAGCTCAACGGTCACCCGACGTGTGCGGAAATAAGGTGGAGTGCCCAGGCGGGCCAGCTGGCAATCATGCGCCCGCAGGAAATGGCTCAAAGCAGCGTTGGCCAGTTGGACGGCGTGGAAATCGTGCAGGGAGCCATCGCCCCCAACCTCATGAAGGTTAAGCTGGTAGCGGTGCCAGAAGGAGAAATCGTCCCGCTGCATCTTTGTCAGCGCCCCTGCCAGCGCGGGGCGCGCTTCTCGGCAAAGGCGCGCGGCCCTTCCTGAGCATCCTCGGAATGCAGCATTTTTTCATACATTTCCAGGATGCTACTCTGCAGCAGATCGTAACTGGCCGCCACACTTTTGTCGGCAAAGGCCCGGGTGAGTTCCTTAACGGCCGCGATCGACAGCGGCGCCGCCTCGACAATCAAGTCGGCATAAGACCGGGCCTTGCCCAGCAGGTCAGAGGCAGGGACCACCGCGTTGACCAGCCCCCAACCGGCCGCCTCAGCAGCCCCCATGCGCCGGCCGGTCAGCAATAGCTCCATAGCAATGTGGTACGGCAGCCGGCGTGGCAACCGGATCGTCGCGGCATCGGCCACAATGCCGACAAAGATCTCCGGCAGGAAAAACTCGGCGTTCTCCGCCGCCACGATCAGGTCGCAGGCCAGGGCCAGTTCAAAGCCACCACCTACCGCCAGCCCATTTACCGCCGCGATCACCGGCTTGTTCAGGTCATGCAGTTCCGTGAGACCGCCAAAGCCACCGGCGCCATATTCGCCCTCGATCGCGGCGCCATCCGCCGCGGCATTTAAATCCCAGCCGGCACAGAAAAACCGTTCGCCAGCCCCGGTAAGGATGGCGACGCGCAGCGCCGGGTCGTCACGAAACTGGCAGAATAATTCCCCCATCAACCGGCTGGTGGCATTGTCGATGGCGTTGGCCTTGGGCCGGTTCAGCACAATTTCCAGCACCGGCCCCCGCTGCGTCACTTGTAGCGCTTCAGACATACTCATTCCTCAAATAGGCGCACAACCGCATCAACTGCCATAACCCCATCCGGCCAGACAAAGAGCGGATTGATGTCGACTTCAAGCAGACGATCGCCGTAGTCAGCCGCCAGTGCCAGCAGGGCCATAATGGCAGTCACCAGAGCATCAAGATCGGCCGGCGGGCGGCCGCGATGCCCGGCCAGCAGCGGCCAGATACGCAGTTGCGCCAGCGCCGCCTGCACCATCTCGCGCGAGGCCGGCAGCAAAAGCGGTACGCTGTCCTCAACCAGTTCAACCAGAATGCCACCAGCGCCCACCACCAGGACCAGACCAAATTGCGGGTCGCGCGTCAGCCCCAGGATCATCTCCAGTAGTGGCGGCCGGGCCATCGGCTCCAGCAAAAATTCCTGACTCAGATGGCCCATCTGATTTACGGCGTCGGCCACCGCCGCCTCATCACCAAGGTTCAGATAGACGCCGCCCACATCCGACTTGTGCACGATTGTAGAGGAAAGCAGCTTGGCCACAACCGGGAAGCCGATGGTTGCGGCTGCGGCTGGCGCCTCAGTAGCCGCGGCCACCGCACCGGCCGGTACCGGCAAACCGTAGCGCCGCAAAAGCGCTTTGCTATCAGCCTCATTGAGGGTGTGGACCGGCCGGTTCGCCTTCAAACCGCCCGGCTCAGCCAGTGGCTGCCGCGCCGCCACCGTCACCAGCGCTCCTCCCCATTCATACGCCGAACGAACCGCCGTCAGACATTCCGCCAACCCCATCATCGGCGCGATCCCCGCCGCCAACAGCTCGTCGGCGACCGCGAGCGGCAGGTTCTCCGGCAGCGTGGCCACGACAGCCGCCCGGCCCGGCGCTCCCTCAGCCGCCCGGGCAAAAGCGCGGACCGATTTCAGCCAATCAGTCGTGTCGCACAAGCCCGGCCGGGGAAAATCAACCACCGACAACGTCACCGCCTGGTCACCAGTCAGCAGTGCCCGAAAACAGCGGTACTGCGCTTCGCCATCACCCCAAATATAGGTGTGGTAGTCGAGCGGATTGGCGATGTGGACGCGCTCGCCCAGAACTTCGTAGAGGGCGTCGTGTTGCTCCGACCGTAACGGCGGAAAGGTCAGGTCCATGGACGCCGCCAGATCCGCCACGAGCGCTGCCTCGCCGCCCGAGCAGCTAAGGGAAGCCAGCGTGTTGGCCGGCAATGGCCCGACCGTCGCGACAAATTTCAGCGTCTCCAGCAATTGCGTCAAAGTCTGAACCCGAATCACGCCACAGCGGGCAAACAGAGCGTCGTACAATCTGTCTGAGCCGGCCAGCGAGCTGGTATGGCTCAGCGTCAACGCCCGGCCCAGTTCTGACCCGCCCGATTTCAGAACGACGATGGGCACCCGCCGGGCCAGCGCTTTTAGCGCCGCCCGTGAAAAGGCCGCCAGATCAGCCAGCCCCTCAATATGAAGCCCGATGGCGGTCACGCGCTCATCCGCCAGCAGCACCTCGATGTAATCCGGGATGGTCAGACCGGCCTGGTTGCCGGTCGAAATCATGTAGGCGATGGGCAGCGCCCGCTGCTGCATCGTCAGGCTGATGGCGATGTTGCCGGACTGGGCAATGATCGCCACCCCTTTCTCAACACGCCGGCCGCCGTGGTCGTCGGGCCAGAGCGCCACCCCATCCAGGTAATTCAGCACGCCCCAGCAGTTCGGCCCGATAATGGCCAGCTCCCCCGCCGCCGCCTGCAATTTTTCTGTCAGGCCAGCCCCAGCCGGTCCCACCTCAGCAAAACCCGACGCATGGCATATCGCGCCGCCAGCCCCCCGCGCCGCCAGCGCCGCCACCACGTCAATGGTTGGCTCACGGGGCACGGCGATGAAGGCGGCATCCGGGGCGGCGGGCAGCGCGGCGATGTCGGGATAGCAGGGGTGGCCGGCGAGCTCGGACCGGCCGGTATTCACCGCCCAGACCTCACCGCCATAGCCAATCTTATCCAATTGCCGGATCACCGCCGCCGCCATCCGCCCGCCAATGACGGCGATAGATTGCGGCCGCAACAGGCGCTGGGCCTGGGCAATTTTGCTCATCATTTTGTCCCCACGCTAACCTCCGGGAGGGGCGGTAGACGTCCGTCCGGATGAGCGCCTACTGCCCCTCCCGGAGGTAGGCCGCGCGCACGCTTACTTACTCAACGTTACTCAGACCATTTTGCCGACACGACTTTGCGAAATTGGTGTGCCGCCGGCTCTATTCAAAAGGCCGCAGCAGCGCCCGCGAGATGATATGGCGCTGAATCTCGCTCGTCCCGTCCCAGATGCGCTCGACGCGGGCGTCGCGCCAGAAGCGGACGATCGGGTTTTCCTCGGCCAACCCCATGCCGCCGAAAATCTGCACCGCTTCATCGGTCACGAAGGCGAGCATTTCCGTGGCGTACAGCTTGGCCATGGCGTAATCCTCATCGCGGGCTGTGCCCTGGTCGGTTTTCCAGGCGGCGGCCAGGGTCAGCCATTCGGCCGCCTTCAGCCGCGTCCACATGTCGGCCAGCTTGAAGGAGACACCCTGGTTTTTGCCGATCGGCTGGCCAAACTGGACCCGGGTGGCGGCCCATTGCTGGCACAATTCAATCGCCCGGTAAGCGCGACCCAGGCAAAAAGCGGCCACTTGCAGCCGGGTGGAGCCAAGCCATTGGTTGGCCACATCAAAGCCGTGGTCAGGCTCGCCGAGGATATTACCGGCCGGTACCCGGCAGTTATCAAACTCCAGAATGCAGTTGTTATACCCCCGGTGCGAAACCACATCGTAGCCAGGCTTCACCGCAAAACCGGGCGTGTCCATGTCGACAAAAAAGGAGGTGATCAGCTTGCGTGGCCCGCGCGCCGTCTCCACCTCGCCGGTCGCCGCAAACAAAATGACATAGTCAGCGATATCAGCGTGGCTGATAAAATGCTTGGTGCCGTTGATGACGTATTCGTCCCCGTCCCGCTCCGCCCGGCATTGCATGCCGCGCAAATCGGAGCCGGCATTGGGTTCCGACATCGCCAGGCAGTCGTGCCGCTCGCCGCGAATCGTCGGTAGCAGATAGCGCTCAACCTGTTCGCCGGTGCAGGCCCGCAGGACGTTACTGGGTCGCGAAACAAAATGCTGCAACGCCATGCTGGTCCGCCCCAGTTCTCGCTCCATCAACGTCAACGAGACCGTATCCAGCCCCGCCCCGCCCAACTCTTCCGGCATATTGGCCGCATACAACCCATACTGCAGCGCCCGATCCCGGATCTGCCGGCCCAGCTCCGGCCGAACCGCATTGGTCCGCTCCACCTCCTCCTCATGCGGCAGCAACTCCTTCTCCACAAAGGCACGCGTGGTGTCGATGATCATTTGTTGTTCGTCAGTTGGGGCGAGGTTCATAGTTATTTTCCTGTTGGTAATTGGCGGTCAGTACGTTCGCTGCGCTCACTTTTAGTGGTCAGCTGTCAGTACGGGCCTACGGCCCTTTCAGTGATCGGTATCGTTCATCGCGCATTTCTACCACTAAAAGCGTAGCGTACTGATGGCTGAAAGCGCAGCGTACCGACCGCCAAAAGCGCAGCGTACTGACAGCCGAAAGCGCAGCGTACCGACCACCCTACTTTACCCCCATCACCCGCCCCACCTCCCCCGGCCGCCCCATCTCCCGATGCACCGCAAAAATCGCGGCCAGGGCGTTAGCGACGTGGGGTTGGATGGGGGCGGTGCGGGCGGCGGCGGTGTCGACATGGAGGAGCATTTGCTCCGTTGTGCTCAGGCGCGCGCCGGTGACGGCGTGGTTCATGGTGTGAAACAGATGCAGCCGTTTGGCATCGTAGTTGAGAATCTGGGTCGTGAAGGCGAGGGTGTCGCCGGTGCCACATTCGCGGTAATAGTTGATGTGGGTTTCGACGGTGTAATAGGAAAAGCCGGCCGCCCGGTAGGCTTCGTCGATGCCGAGGTAGCGGAAGAGGGCATCAGAAGCGTCGCCAAAGGCAGCAAGGTAGCTGGACTCAGTCATGTGGCCGTTATAGTCGATCCAGTTGACGTCGACGCCGCATTGAAAAAGCTGGAGCGGCGCGGCGATGGCGTCGCCGGGCTGCCAGCGCCTCTGCCCGTAGCTGGCGTAACGCCGGCCCTCGTGGGCGGTGATGATCCGGCCGGCGCCGTGATCATACTGGCGCAGGGCCCGCATGATGGCCAGCACGCTCTCATCCCGCGTTTCAGGCCTGGCGGCCCGGCCACTACCCGCCACACCCCAGAGCAACCCCGGCCCGTACAGCAGAACCTCGTCCAGCTGCGCCTGGGTCAGTTGACCGGCGGCGACGAGCGCCTGGCCGGCCTCGTCAACGGCGGCCTGGAGCTGGCTGGCCGCACTGGGACCGGCCGGTTCCGCCCGCACCACTTGCAGACTCAACCCCGTCAATAACGCTGCCACCTTGTCCGCCGCGGCCCCCGCCGGCCCCAACTCAACGAGCGGCACCAGGTATTCCGGCGCCACTCCAACCGCGCGCACCACCCGGCCAGGCAGATGACCTCGCGCCCGCAGCATTTCATAAGGCCCTGCCTCGCCTGTACAAACCAGCAGGATGTCTGCGGCGGCTACCTGGGCCAACGACAGGGCCAGATCTGGTTCGATGGCGCCCAGCAAGAGGACATCACTGGCGGCCAGCAGCGCCGCGGGCTGCTCAACCAGGGTATAACGCTCCGGCGCCGCGCCCGGGATGAGGCCCAGCTTTTCTAGCGTGGGCCAGGCGGCGGCGATAGTGGCCTGTAACAGGCGTTCGCCGTCTGGCGCAACGGGCAGGATGGTGACCGGCCGGTTGTGCGCCAGCAACCGGGCCGCCCAGGCCGCCGTCACCTCGTCTACGTCCGCTATCCCAATTCGTAACGCCATTTTCCTTTCCCTTTTTGCGCTGCCGCCACGTCGCTGCAATCGGCACAGGTTGCGTAAAGATGAATCAAAACGGAGTGTGTTCCACATCGTGGAACAAGCCCACAAAGAGGAACAGTTGGGGGATGTTATCATCGCCATTTCAGGCTGTCAACGCCCCCCGACTGTGCTAAACTGCGCTCGGAAATTGGCCGCGAATGGCGCGAATTACCGCGAACAAAATTAGTGAAAATTCGCGCCATTCGCGGCAGAAATTGTTCCTTCACGCAGGAGTGACGCAATGGCCGGTAGTTCATCGGGCACCCTGGAAAAAACAATGCTCGGCGCGGCGCGGATGGTCGCCGGCTTCAGCTACCCCGCCAGCTGGGAAAAGCTGCAAATCGACGCCAACCGCTCGGTCTGGGCCGCCTACACGCCTGACTATCAGCCCACCCCGCCGCTCCAGGGCGAGACAACCGCCGACCTGGCCATTATCGGCGGCGGCTTTACCGGCGTCTCCACCGCCTACCATTTCAGCCGGCGCTTTCCCGAAAAGCGGGTCGTCCTGCTGGAAGCCGGCGCCCTGGCCAACGGCGCCAGCGGCCGCAACGGCGGCATGATGCTCAACTGGGTCTACGGCATGGGTGACACCTCAGACGAGGTCACCAAACGGATCTACGACAACACCAACCGCACCATCAACACCATCGAGCAGATCATCGCCGAGCACAAGCTCGACGTCAGCTACCGGCGCGATGGGGCCATGAGCGTCTTCACGAAAGCTGAATCAGCCGAGGCAGGCCAGGCCGAAGCCGAACAGCTGCAAAAGCTGGGCATCCCCATCCAATACCTGACGGCGACAGAAGTGCGCCAGCGCATCGGCCTGAACAACATCTATGGCGGCCATATCGACATGAACGAGGGGCAGTTGAACGGGGCGCAATATATTCGGGCACTCCGGCCGGTCCTGCTCAACCAGGGCGTCGCTATCTACGAAAACACGCCCGTGCTCAAGGTCCAGGAAGGTTCCACCGTCACCCTGACCACGCCGAATGGCTCGGTCCGTGCCAAAGCAATCGTCCTGGCGCTGAACGGTTACACCGGCAAACTGGGCTACTTCCGCAAAGCGTATTTCCCGCTCCACTCCCACGTCTTTGCCACCGCCCCGGTCGACGATGCCACCGCCGCCGCCATGGGCTGGCAAGCCACCGCCGGGTTCGCCGATGACCTGGACAGGCTGGCCTACGCCACCCGCACCCGCGAAGGCCATCTCGTCTTCGGCGGCGGCACCAATAGCTCCTATGGCTATCTTTTCGGCAACCAAACGGCCTTTCCCGGCACGCCCGGCAGCGCCCGACAAGGGTTCGCCGACATGCAAGCCGTCCTGAACGGCTACCTGCCGGAAACGGCCAAGTTGTCCATCAGCCACCGCTGGACCGGCACCCTGGCTATCAGCTTGCGGCGCAACTGCTCCATGGGGGTGCGCGGCGACCAGCGCAACGTCTACTACGCCCTCGGCTATAGCGGACACGGCGTGACGGCGGCCAACATGGCCGGCGAGGTCCTGACCGACCTATACAGCGATAACGTGGAACGATGGCGGGGTCTGCCCTTCATTGAGGCCGGTTTTGACCCGATTCCGCTCGAGCCCTTCCGCTGGCTCGGTTATCAGATGTTCACCCGGCTCATTGGCCGTTCCCCCCGTACAGGTTAGCTATCATGATCAAAATCACCTTCATCGGCGCTGGCAGCCTTGTCTTCACCCGCAACCTCTGTCGCGACATCTTGCTCACGCCAGTTCTCCAGGATTGCACGATCTGTCTGATGGATATTGACGCCGGCCGGCTGAAACAAAGCGCGACCGCCGTGCGCGGCCTCATCGAACAGTCTGGTCAGCAGGTGCAGCTCGAAACAACCCTGGACCAGCGCGAGGCGATCCGCGGCGCCAGCTATGTGATCACCACGTTCCAGCAAGGCGGCCTGGAAGCGTACCGGCTGGATATCGAGATCCCGCAGAAATATGGTGTGGAGCAATGTGTGGGCGACACGCTAGGGCCGGGCGGTGTCTTTCGCGCCCTACGGACCGCGCCGGTCCTGCTCGGCATCTGCCGCGACATGGACGAGCTGGCGCCAGACGCCCTGTTGCTAAACTACGTCAACCCGATGGCGCCCAACTGCTGGCTGATCGACCGGGCCACCGGCCGGCCCCACGTCGGCCTCTGCCACAGCGTGCAGGGCACCAGCGAAATGCTGGCCCGCTGGATCGATGTGCCTTACGAGGAGATCGCTTTTCAATGCGCCGGCATCAACCACCAGGCGTTTTTTCTCAGCTTCGAGCGCGGTGGCGATGATCTGTATCCGCAGATTTGGTCGGCGATTGAGCGGCCGGACGTCTACGGCGAAGAGCCGGTCCGCATCGAGATCATGCGTCACTTCGGCTACTTTGTGACCGAATCCAGCGGCCACGCCAGCGAGTACATGCCCTATTTCCGCCGCACGCCGGGGCAAATTGCCGACGAGCTGGTGCCCGCTTTTACCGACCCGCGCAACGACTGGTACGATTTTGGCCGCACCGGCGGCTATCTGCGCCATTGCCTGAAACGGTTGGATGAGGTGGACTCGGGCCGCTGGCAACCGGGGGCGGCGCTGGCGGCAGGGCGGTCGCATGAATACAGTTCTCATATTATTGAGGCGATGGAGACGAACCGGCCGGTCATCATCAATGGTAACGTCCCCAACCGCGGCCTCATCGCCAACTTGCCGGCCGACTGCTGCGTGGAGGTCCCCTGCCTGGTCGACGCCAACGGCATCCAGCCCACCCGCATCGACCATTATCCGCCCCAATTGGCCGCCCTTAACCGAACCAACATCAATGTGCAGGAGCTGATCGTCACGGCGGCACTCACCGGCCAGAGCGACGCCATCTATCACGCGGTCATGCTGGACCCGCTGACCGCCGCCGTCTGCAGCCTGCCGCAAATTCACAACATGGTAACGGAGCTGCTAGCTGCGCAAGCGGCCTGGCTGCCCCAATTCTAGAAAGGAGTAACATGACCTGGCAACAATATCTCGACGACAATCAAGCCCGTTTTCTGGACGAGTTGCTTGATTTCCTGAAAATCCCCAGCATCTCCAGCTTGCCGGAGCACGCCGGCGACGTCGCCCAGGCGGGTGAATGGGTCAAAGCGCGCATGGCCGCAGCCGGCATCGAGAACCTGGAGACCTTGCCCACCGGCGGCCACCCCGTCGTCTACGGCGACTGGCTCCATGCCGGCGACGCCCCCACCATCCTCATCTACGGCCACTTTGACGTTCAGCCGGTGGACCCGCTCCACCTCTGGAAGCGGCCGCCGTTTGAGCCGACCGTCGAAGACGGCAAAGTTTACGCCCGCGGCGCCACCGACGACAAAGGCAACATGCTCGTGCCGATCCTGGCGTTTGAAGCGCTGCTGAAGAGTGAAGGCAAGCTGCCCGTTAATCTCAAATTCCTCTTCGAGGGGCAGGAAGAGATCGGCAGCCCGCAACTGCCTGCTTTTATGGAAAAACATGCGGCGCGCTACGCCTGTGACCTCGTCGTCAGCTCCGACGGCGGCCAATGGCGGGAAGACCAGCCCCAGCTGCTGGTCGGCAGCAAAGGGTTGTGCGCCCTGCAGATCGACGTGTACGGCGCCAACAGCGATCTTCATTCCGGCATCTACGGCGGCACCATCCAGAACCCGCTGCACGCCCTCAGCTACATCCTGGCCTCGATGCACAGTGCCGATGGCAAGATTACGGTGCCCGGCTTCTACGAAAAGGTGCGACCGCTCAACGACAGCGACAAGGCTCAGCTGGCCGCGGTGCCGTTCGATGAAGCAGAGTATCTCGGCGCCATCGGGCTGACGGAGCCTTTTGGCGAACCCGGCTACACCACCCTGGAGCGGGGCGGCGGCCGGCCAACGCTGGAGATTAACGGCATGTGGGGCGGCTTCCAGGGGGATGGCGTCAAAACCGTGCTGCCGAACGAAGCGCACGCCAAAGTGACCTGTCGCCTGGTCGTGGATCAGGACCCGACCGAGATCTACGAGCTGCTGCGGACTCACATCCTGAACATCGCCCCGCCCGGCGTCCGCGTTGAGGTCAGCCGCAACCCCAGTACCGGCTACCCATACCTGATGCCGCCAGAACATGAAGCCAACCAGATCGCCGCCGGCGTCCTGGAGGAGATCTACGGCAACGCCCCCTTCTTTGTGCGGACCGGTGGGACTGTGCCACTCTACACCCTGTTCAAGGACAACCTGGACGTCTACAGTCTGACTTACGCGTTTGGGTTGGAAGACGAAAACCTGCACGCTCCCAACGAATATTTCCGCCTGGCCAGCTTCCGCCGCGGCCAAACTGCATACTGCATGTTACTACACGAACTGGCCGAGCTCTCGAGCTAGGCTGGCGAGGGGTTGGCCGACCCGTCGGGTTCCGCGACCCGTCGGGTTGGCTAACCCGTCGGGTCCCCGGCTACCCCTCGTCGGTCATCGCGTCGGCGAATTCGGGCAACGTGAAGGGCAGCCCCATGGTGGCGAGCAGATCTTCGATGAGGCTGTCAAGTTGGTCGGCTTCGTCGAGGGGCAGGTGTTGCTGGTAGCAGTGCCAGAGGAGCTGGCAGACGTCCGGGAACCAGCTTGGGTCGGCGTCCGCCAGGCGGGTCTGGAGGCTAGGAGCGCAAGCGCGCAAAATAGCGCTGTCGTGACCGCTGAGGCGAAGCCAGCTGAGTAGTTCAGGCAGCGTCATCTGCTCATAGCGACTACTGACAAACTGTTTCAGAGCGAAGTAGTCGTCAGGACCCTGGGCGCTGACGGCGTCGGCGAAGGCGCGGGTTGTTTCGGTGGCCGGGCCGGGGAGCGCCCCCAGCAGCAGGGCCAGGAGTTGCAGGTTGTCCTGGTAGTGGGGTGGGTGCAACGCCATCCCACCGGAAAGCTGGGTGTAGCGGGCGATCGCATGGTAGTTGACCATCATGGAGAAGCTGCCGTGCAGGTTGGGCAGAGGGGCGGGCTGGTCCACGAGCGATTCCAACAGGGTGTAGCCGCGGTCGGCAGTCAAGACGAGCAGCGAACGGGCCTGCTGCCAGAAGTGCAGGCAGTCCAGGCTGGCATTGGGGAAGGTAAGCTGGGTGTCGGGCAGGACTGCTTCGTACTCGAAAAGGATCTCGTTATACAGTGGGTTATCGTAGGGCTCCGCTTCCAGGGGGATAGCTTCGTAGGCGAAGTTGAGCCGTTCCCAGAGGGTTTCATCCTGGAGGTTCGGCTCCGGCCGGTCACTTTCCAGTGTCAACAGATTCTCACAGAGCTGACCATCGGCAATGGCAAAGCTGTCCATGGGAATCGAGTCAAAAAAGTAGTTGGCCAGGAGGATGATGGGGTTGCGGCAACCGGCCGGTGTCAGCGACAGGTCACTCCGTTCGAGACGGAGCGGGCCGGGCGCGGTCCCATCGAACCGGGCAAAATCAAGCAGGCCCCGCTCAACCCAGCGCTGCAAAACGGGCTGCGCCTGCCAGAAAGCGACATTGGCCGGGGCAAAATCAGTCAGGATAAAGCGAAGCGGCAGGCCGGCAAACGGCGGTTCGGCCAGTATAGGGGCAAGGTAATGGAGCAGGTGGTGTGTCA
>JACKBM010000069.1 GCA_020634575.1 Ardenticatenales bacterium
ATTTTGCGGACTGCCCATTTGGCCGGTATCTACCAATGACTAAGCAGACCAAACGAACTCCTAACAGCTAATAGCTAATAGCTAACAGCTATCCGCTTACAGCCCCAAATTCTACCCCCATCCCTCAGGGAAGGAAGCCGGAAAGGGGGTCTACGCGGACGGTATTCTGTCTAATCTCATAATGGAGATGGGAGCCGGAGGAGCAACCGGTGTTGCCGACGGCGCCGATGACCTGGCCTTTGTTGACAACCTGGCCCGGGAAGACGTTGACGGCGCTGAGATGGGCGTAGAACGTCTCGTAGCCGTTGCCATGGTTAATGACGACCAGGTTACCATAGCAATAGATGTTCCAGCCGGCAAAAGTGACGGTGCCATCGTCAGTGGCAAAAACGGGAGTCCCTTCTGGCAGGCCGATGTCCAGGCCGGGGTGGCCATACCAGTAATATTGGGTGATGTTGGAGCCGTTGCTGACCGGCCAGATAAAAAAGCCACTGCCGATGACCAGCGGGCTAAAGCCGCCACCCGTTTCCGGGGAGTTGCTGCCCAGGGGGCCGGTCAGGGCTGGTGGTGTCCAGACGAAGACCTCAGCCACAGCACCGGGGATAAAAAGCTGGGTGTTGGCATAAAGCCGGTAGGGGAACTCCAGGTTATTCCCTTCAAAGGCGATAATATCCGCCACGGGTACGCCGTATTTGGCGCCGATTTGTTCCAGCGTTTCGCCGGGGGCAACATCGTGCAGCACGCCATCCTCCGGGCAGATGATCAGCTCCACGCCGATACTCAACAGGCTGGACTCAATACCCAGCTGCGGATTGCAGCCCAGCAGCGTTTCCGCCTCAATACCATATTCAAAGGCAATGGCATTCGGTGTATCGTTCCGTTCGACCACGTAATATTGCAGCGGGATTTGCGGCAATTTGCCCTGGTAGGTGGCTGGATTCAGGCTGGGCGCCACGCCAGCATCGACCAGGTCCGGGAACTGGCGAGGGTCGATGGTCGGCTGCGGTAAGTTAGCGTTTGCCGTCGCCACCGGAGTAAAAAGCGGGGTAGCCCCGGTTTCGGTCGCCAGCGCCAGCGGCTCCGCCTCCACCGTGAAGGAGAGCTGGTCGCTCAGGGCAGCCACCTGGGAGCCAAGCAACAGCAAGCCGCCCACTACCAGCAAAACCAGGTGAGGCGCATAACGCTGCCAGAAACCGCCCTGAGGATCCATTACGCCTTTTTCTTCTGCTTTTTCTTGGCTTCCGTCTCGGCAAACAGGGCCAGCTGTTCGGCCTTCTCTTCCGCCTCGTCGCCAGAAAGCTTCGGCACGTCCGGCCGGGCCAGCCAGCGCACAACACCGGTCACCCGCGTTCGGGCGCCGACCGGCACCAGCGCCTTGGGTTTGACGGCTCGGCTGCCGATCTTGGCTTCATCCAACCGGCGCTTGCGTGAGGCGCCCGTCGACATATTGATGATCAATTCATCGTTTTCGCGGCCCACAACGGCGGCGGCGACCTCCTCCGCTTCCTTGGGCAGGTTGAGATTGCGCACACCCTGGCCATGGCGGCCCTGAGTCGGATACTCTTCCAGCGGCGTCGCCTTGGCCATGCCGTTGTCGGTGATGGTCCAGAGGTAGTCGCCGGCCGATGCCAGGCTCATAGCAATCACGCCATCCAGCTCGTCGCCGAGTTTGATGCCCATGACGCCACCGGCCGGTAACCCCATCGGCCGGACCGAATCTTCCTTGAACCGGATCGCCTGCCCCGCCGCCGTCACCAGCACAATTTCATCTTCACCGGAGCTGATCTGGGCCCAGCCCAGTGAATCATTTTCCTCCACCCGAATCACCGTGAAGGCATCGCCCATCAACCCGGGCAGGTCCTCCAGGCGCACCCGCTTGACCACGCCGCCAACCGTCGCCAGGGTCAAATACCCTTCCACTTCCTGCGGAATGACCAGCGCCGTGGCCAGATGTTGTTTGCGCGAGAGCGGCGTCAGCTGGCCATAATGGGTGCCCTCGCCCAGGCCGCGCGCCTGGGGCAGCTGATAAACCGGCAGGCTAGCGGCCATCCCATCCGCGCCAAAAAAGTAGATGATGTCCTGGGTATTGGCCTGCAGCAGCTTGAGCGGCTGCTCGTCCGGCTTGGCCGGAATGTTGATCATGGACGCCGAAGTGGTGCGGGCAACCGTACCATCTTGCCCAACCATGACCCAGACATTCTCATCCGGGATCAGGTCGGTCGTGCTGACAACCTCGGTGCCGGTCTTGGAGACAATCTGGGTACGGCGAGTATCGCCATACTGTGCTTTCACGGCCAGAAGTTCTTCCTTGACCGCCGCCCGCATCAGCTCAGGGCTGCCCAACAACTTCTCAAGATCCTTGATCAGTTTGAGCTTTTCCTTGTACTCATCCTGAATCTTTTTCCGCTCCAGACCGGCCAGCCGGCGCAGTTGCATGTCGAGGATGGCCCGGGCCTGAATCTCGCTGAGCTTGAACTGCTTCATCAAGTTCTGCTGGGCCGTCTCGGTATTGCGTGACCGGCGAATCGTGTCAATGACGGCATCCAGATTATCCAGCGCCTTGATCAACCCTTCGAGAATGTGAGCTCGCTGCCGCGCCCTGTCCAGCTCATATTCGGCCCGCCGGCGCACAATTTCCAGCCGGTGGTCCAGATAGACCCGTAACGCCTGCTTGAGCGTCAGCACCCGCGGTTCGTCGTCGACCAGGGCGACCAGGTTGATACTGAAGGTGCTCTGCAGCGGCGTCAGGCGGAACAGTTCGGCCAGGGTATCGCGCGGGTCTACGGTGCGGGTCGTTTCCAGGATGATGCGCATCCCGTTCCGGTCTGACTCATCGCGCAGGTCGGTCAACCCTTCCAGCTTGCCGTTGCGATGAAGCTCGGCGATGCGGTTGAGCAGGTTGGTCTTATTGGCCTGGTACGGCAGCTCGGTGATGACAATACGCGATTTGTTGCGCGCCAGCTGCTCAACATGCGCCTTGGCCCGGACCATGACCTTGCCCCGGCCGCTGCCGTAAGCCGCCGCCAGCGCATCCATCTCCTTGCCATCCTTGCCTTCCCGCGAGCGGAAGACAAGACCACCCGTGGGGAAATCTGGCCCTTCGATGAACTTCATCAGGTCGGACACCGTGATCTCATCCAACCTTTCCCAGTTGGTGAGCATGTAATCAAGCGCGTCAACTACCTCACCCAGGTTATGCGGCGGGATACTGGTGGCCATACCGACGGCGATACCGGCCGATCCATTCACCAACAAATTGGGGATAGACGCCGGCAGGACCAGCGGCTCCTTCAGGGAATCATCAAAGTTGCTGCCGAAGTCAACCGTGTTCTTGTCGATATCCAGCAGCATGTCGCGGCCAACCAATTGCATGCGCACTTCGGTGTAGCGCATGGCCGCCGCCCCGTCGCCGTCGATAGAGCCAAAGTTGCCCTGCCCATCCACCAGCATGTAGCGCAGCGAAAAATCCTGCGCCATGCGAACCATGGCATCATAGACGGATTGGTCGCCATGGGGATGGTACTTACCCAACACTTCACCCACAACACGAGCGGATTTGCGGTGCTGATTGGTCGGCAACAAACCCATATCATGCATGGCGTACAGAATGCGCCGCTGCACTGGTTTGAGCCCATCACGCGCATCTGGCAACGCCCGCGAGACGATAACGCTCATCGCGTAGCTCAGATATGAATCCCGCATTTCCGAATCGATGTCGATCTGTTTGACGAGTCCTACTTCCATCTACAATCCCTGAGTATCCAAAATGATGATGTCTGTTGGCGCCGGCGGTTGCCCCTGGCAGGATGGGAGCCATCCTGCCGGCACAACGGCTGGCGGCACTGGTAAAAATGCCGCGTGAGTATGCCGACTTTTACCCTAATCGGCAAGCCTATTTTACCCGATTTTCGCCAGAATATCGAATATTTGTTCTACTTTCGCAGCAGGCCACGGCTCCGCTTCCGGGCCAGCACCTTGGTCACAAAATCAGGCCCGCACAGCTCGGCCATGCCGTTGGCCGGGAAATCCAGGGCCCACTGATAAACCTGCTCCGGCAGCGGCGCCGTCTCCCCCATCAGGGACGGCATCTGCAGCACCTTGTCCAGCCCGGCAATGACCTGGCCGGCCACTTCCCGATAATACTCTGACAGTAGCTGTTCCAGCGTCTCGCTGCGCTCGGCCACGCCACGGAATACGGCCAGGCTGTGCAGCTTAACAATCTCCGTGCGCGGATAAAAAGAAGCCATCAAATTCCAGCCAAGACGACCGCCGTCGCCGTCGCCGCCGCCACGAAAATCGGTCCGCAGGATCACGGCCGGGATATCCAGTAGCTTGGCATACATAAATTCGACAACGGTGCCGGAATCCAGATCCGGGCCATCAAAATTGAAGATGCCCAGGTCGCAATCCATCACATGTTTGAGATCCATATTGCGGATGTCTACGCCCCGGTTAGACACCTGTTCGATGGTTTGGGGCACAATGCATTTGTATTTGTGGTTCGACCGTTGCTCGATCGCGTCGGCCAGAATCGCGTTGCCGGCCAGATGTTTGTGGTCAAACATGTCGCCGGCGAAATAAATGGTGTACGGTTCTGTGCTCATTGCTCGTTTCTCCAGGAATGAGGGTTGGGAAGGTGCCGGCCAATTGCGCTGGCCAGCGTTTGGTATCTGTTATAGTCGGATCCGGCCGGTTGAACCAGTCCATTTACGGACGACTTGTGCCAACGCGCTCTGTGCAGTCGAGGGAAAGCGCACCGGCAGCCGCCAGCGGATTTACGGCATCACTTGACACAATCTTCTGGCAGGCCATAATCGTCCCTGGCGACCGGCGACTTGATAGGCCATCACTGCAAGCCACCAGCCGCTGTCCGTTGGCCGGCTGCGATCCGGCCGGTTTCCTCTTTGGGACGCTTGGCTTGGCAGTTCCCTGCCCCCCCGAGGCCCCAATCTGGATTCATCTCGACATCGGATCCTGTTTCATATGGTGACCGTTCTCGCGACTATTCAAGATTGGTTTAGCGTATTAAGGAAGCAATTCATGACAAAGAAACTAAATTTTCGCTTCTGGCTGGAAGCGGGCCTCAGCGCCCTGACCGCCCTGCTGCTTGTCGTTACACTCATTTCCCATGAGTGGATTGAGCTCCTCTTTAAGGTGGACCCTGATGGGGGTTCAGGCGAGTTGGAATGGCTCGTCTTCGCGGTTCTGCTGGTGATTTCGCTGGTAACCTTTTTTATGGCGCGCACCGAATGGCGCCGGGCTCCAGCAACAGCCTGAAGTTAACTGATTCCTGCAAACAGTGATGGCAACAAAAAAGGGTTGCAGCCTCGGCTGCAACCCTTTTTTACTGTAAGAACCCGTTATGCCTATTTGATGGCAATCGGCAGGAACAGGACGTACGGATTAACCATAAAGGCATCCGTCAGCTCCGCCGTCTGGTCGTCCGCATTGGTCACAACCAGGTCATAGGTGCCGATCGGCACGTTGGCCGGTACGGTGGCAGTGATGCTGGTCTCATCCCAGGCTGTCACCGTCAGTTCGTAGCGGTTGGCGCCATCAACCAGCTCAACCTTGTCTACCCAGAAGTTGGTGCCCGTGATAGTCACCACAACCGGCTGGTTGACGGTTCCTTCGTCTGGCGTAATTGAGACGATGTCCGGGGTGAACGCTTCCAGCAGGCTGATATCAAAGGTCCATTCATTCACCGGTGCGGAAGGCGTCCCGGTGAAGATGTAAGTCCCAGCCTGGAGTTCCACCTCAGAAGTCACGACAATGCCGGCCTCGATGGCGGGGGTTTGCTCATAGCTGAAGTTGATGAACCCCTGCTCGCTGTTGACGATGATCTGGTAGACACCGCGAATCGGCACGTCCACATAGAAGGTCGGTTCCGTACCGGTCTGAAGCGACTGGCCAGACCAGCTGTAGGTCGGTTCAGCCACGGCCTCGATGCGGATATCGTAATCCAGATCGGCGGCGCTGGTAGCGGACAGGTGAATTTGCGCATCAGCCGGCATCTCGATCGCGCGCCAGAGCGTCTCCGTCCCGGCTACCGTGAAGCTGGTGACCTCACTGACGCCATTCATGATGGTGACCTCGATCTCATCCGTATCATTGCCCATGGCGCTGATACGCATGTTGACCTCGGTGGCTTCGCCCAGGTGAACGGGCAACCATTCATCGTTGAAGACGGTGCCGATGGCGCCGCCCATCTTCTCATACGGCAGCGCGTCGGCGCTGGCGCCTACATTGTTGACGGTGACCGCCCAGTCAGTCGTCACAGCTGCGGTATCATCCTGAACCACAGTGAGTTCGTGGGTACCGGCCGGTACATAGTAGCTCACGCTGCTCGTCCCGGTTACCGTCTTCAGGATGTGATCCGCACCCAGCTCAAACTGGAACATGCCAGCCGTCGCCGTCAGATCAAACTGATACAGACCGGACGACGGGAAGGTGACCTTCCAGCTGCTGTTTACGCTGTTATTGTCATAGGATTGGCCAGCGAAGGAACTGCCCGTCGACGGAATTGCCGTCACTTCCAGTTCGTACGCCAGCGGCGCACCGTTGCCACCATCAGCGACAACCTGCAAGCGGGCACTGGCCGGCATCTGCATGGTCATCCAGATGGTTTCACCACCAAACACTGGCGACAGCGTGGCGACAATGCCACCGCCATCATGCACCATCAGCGCCAGCTCATCGCCAGACCCGCCAATGGCCGACATTTCGATGTTGACCATCGTGGCCGTGCCCAGCTGGAGCGGCAACCATTCTTCGCTAAAGTCGTTGTCGCCCAACTCGCCGCCAGCCGCTGCGTAGGGCAGGCTGTCACTGGTAGCCGCTTCCGCGGTGATGGCAACATCCCAGTCTGCGCCAGAACCCGTGTCCTGAATCAGGTAGAGATCATGAACGCCGGCTGTTACATAAGCAGTCAGAGAATCATCTCCCTCAACGGTCTTCTGAATCCAGTCGCTATCAACCAGGAACTGGTAACGCCCATCATCCTGGCCAAAGTCGAAGGTGTACAGGCCGCTGGTCGGGAAGTTGACGCGGATGTGGCTGTTCAGGCCGGCTGCGTCAGCCAGACCGTCCCAGGCATAGCCATCGGCCGAGGGGATATGGTAGAAGGTCAGGCTGGCAGAGATCAGACCACCCGAGTTGTTGGTCAGGTTGACCTCGTTGGTCCCACTGAACGTGCCGGTCCCCCAGGCAGTTTCGCCGTCGAAGATGGTATCACTCCAGACCGTTCCGCCGTCGCCATCATTGATCTCAGCATCAAGATCACCACCGGTCGTGGTGACCATGAAGTTGAAATCCATGTCGCCGCTGAATATCTGGGTGATGGATTCGCCATCTTCCAGGTCCGCGTCGATGGTCATGAAGGCGGGACCGGCCGGTGCCGGCGCCACAGTAGCAGACCAGTCGGTCTGGGCATAGCTGCTGTCCTGCAGGATGGTGATGGGATGAACACCAGCGCTCATCTCAACATCAAAAGTGCCGGTGATAACGGTGCTGGGCGGGGCCAGCTGACCATCCACCACAACGACACCCGGCAGCAGATTGGCAAAGCCAGGGTTTGATGCCAGGCTGAAGCGGTACAGGCCAGTGGTCGGGAAGTTGACGCGAATTACCGAGGCCGTGCCGGCGGACTGGGAGCTACCGCTCCAGTTGACGGTACCAACCTGGGGCACTGCCGAAACAGTCAGGTCATAGCCGAAGGACGACGTGTTGCCACCATTGGCCATGATCTTGATCCGGTTCAGGCCAGCGGCCAAATCCAGCGTCTGCCACAGCTGTTCCGTCCCGTAGATGGTGTTCAGCGTATAGCTGGGCGTACCGCTGCTGCCCGGGTAGACAGCCAGAGACATCATCTCACTGCTGTCGCCGGTTGCGTCCAGGGCGAAGTTGACACTGGTTGCCTGGGTCAGGAAGATGGGCAGCCATTCCTCGCCAAAGTCGTTGGCGGTGCCACCGAGCTCAGCGCCAGCCTTGGCGTAAGGCAGGCTATCGGCCGTCGCAGCCTCGCGGCTGATGTCCAGGGCCCATTCAGCGCCGGCAGCGCTATCCTGGTCGATGACCAGCTCGTGGATGCCCTGGGGCACGTAGTAGGTAACGGAGCCATCAGCCTCAGCCGTCTTCTGAATATGGTCGTCAGCCAGCAGGAACTGGTAGCGGCCGGAGGCAACGGTGTAAGCGAAGGTATAGAGGCCGGCCTGGTTGAAGTTCAGACGGGCCATGCTGTTAACACCGGCCATATCGGCCACGCCGCCCAGGCTGTAGCCGTCAGCCACCGGCAGGGCGTAGATGGTCAGATCGTAATCGAGGGTACCACCGCTGGCTGTAATCTCGATCTGGTTGACACCGGCCGGTAGATCATAACTCTGCCAGGTTGTCTCGCCATCCAGAATGGTACGGGTGCTGCCGATCTGGGTGCTGCTATTGTCGTAAATGGCCAGCTCGGCCGCGGCATTGGTGGCCGTAAAGACCAGGTTGACCTGGATTGGGGCCGCCGGGGCAAACAGGATCGTCTCCACACCATCCACATCAGCGCCATCGTGGCTGAATGGGGTTGTGTCGTTGCCGGTGCCGGTGTAGCTGATGGCAACGCTCCAGTCGACCATGCCGCCGGCGCTGTCCTGTTCGATGGTCAGGGTGTGGGTACCGGCCGGAATGAAGAACTGGTCGGTGCGCGGCGCGCTGACCATCTTCTGAATCAAGGTGTCGTTCACCTTGAAGAGAAAGCGCTCATTCGCCGTCAGGTCAAAGTCAAATTCGTAGATGCCGCTGTCGTTGAAGGTCAGCTTAATCTCGCTGTTTTCGCCCGCCTCATCCGCAGACCCAGACCAGCTGTAAGCCACTTCGGGTACCGGATAGAGCTTGAGTTCGAAATCAACCGGATTGGAACCGTCCTGATTGGTGAGCGAGAACTGGTTGGATCCGGACAAGGCGGCGCTGCCCCAGATCATCTCATCAGCCAGCGCCTGGCCGCTCCAGAGCGTCCCGCCACCATTGGTAATCACCAGGTCGACAGGCCCACTCCCATTGGATAGCGCCAACGAAAAGATGGCGGTTTGGGAGGCCGAAAAAGTCGGCGCAATGGTTTGGGATGGATTCAGAGTCCCGCTAATTTGGAACAACGGGGCCGGACCGCCTTCCGGCCCATTCACCGCACCGGAAGCACGCTGAACTGCCGTAAAGACTGTCAATACCATGAAGGCGACAAGAATGCTACTGACCGCTAGGGACAGTGCTCGTTGCCATGCCGGCTTATGGTGGTTATGAAACATGAAGCACCTCAATTATGGCTACTATTTGCTTGGAGAATGTCTGGGCGCAGGGCATTGTCCATTGGCTCAACCCGCCCTGCCTACGATAATGGATATGAGTAATGTCTTTCCCCTTTGGCTCTAAGGTGAAAAACAGGTGAACAGTACCATTATAAATTGGTGCTGAATCCATTGGACTAGGAAATAAAGGCTACTCCCCTTTCTTCACGGCCTATCAGCAATTCTTCGTTATACTGGGTCCTATGGATTCACGGCCTGCTATGAGATCGGTTCCGGGCCTGGCGCTTGCCGGTCGTTACCTGCTGGCAGAACAGCTTGGCAAGGGCAGCATGGGCAATGTCTTTCGCTCGTTTGACCGCTTGACCGGCGAATATGTCGCCCTCAAGCGCGTACCGGCTGCCCTGGACAACCGGCCCCCTTCAGCCACGGGCACGGCTGTAGACACCATAACTGACCCGCAGCTCGCCCTGGCCCGCGAATTCCAGACCCTGGCAACCATTCGCCATCCGCACATCATCGCCGTCCGGGATTATGGCTTCAGTCAGGGGCGACCTTATTTCACCATGGATTTGCTTGAGGGGGCTGAGAGCATCGTGGATGTGGCACAGGGAATACCGGCCGGTACCAATCTGCAACTGATCGTCCAGCTCTTGCAGGCATTGCGCTATCTACACCGGCGCGGCCTCATTCACCGGGATGTCAAGCCCGGCAACGTCCTGGTCTACCGGGGCACCGTCCAGGTTGTAGACCTCGGTCTCTCCGTCGAAATTGACGAAGCGACGGGCACCGTCGGCACACTAAACTATATGGCGCCGGAAGTCCTTTTTGGCCGTCCCTCCGGTCCGCCGGCCGATCTATATGCCGCCGGCATCCTGGCTTACCAGATGTTTACCGGCCGGCACCCATTCAAACAGCCCGGCGGCAGCGTCATCCAGCGTATCCTGAATGAGCCAGCCGACATGTCCGACCCGGCCTTGCCGGATCCTTTTCGCCCCATCCTGGAAAAGCTACTGGCCAAACAGGTTGACAGCCGCTACCAGCGGGCCGGCGATGTCCTGCGCGACCTGCAGCCCATCCTGAGCGAGGCGGTAACCGTGGAAACGCCGGCAACACGGGAAAGTTTTCTGCAGGCAGCCCGCCTGGTCGGCCGGGATGACGAGTTGGGGCAGCTGACCCAGGCGCTGGGGCGCACGTATGAGGGCCAGGGCAGCGCCTGGCTGGTCGCCGGTGAGAGCGGCGTCGGCAAATCCCGCCTGCTGGATGAAATCCGTATCCGGGCGCTGACCAGCGATGCCCTGGTGTTGCGCACGCAGGCCACCGAAACGGCCGGTCACCCGTACGCCGTCTGGCAAGCCGCCATCCGCCGCCTCATCCTCGTCGCTGAGATGAATGAGCTGGAGGCGTCAGTCATCAAATTTATCGTCCCGGACCTTGCGGCGCTGTTGGACCGGGCCGTGGGTGATGCGCCGCCGCTCCGGCCGGATGCCGCCCACGCCCGCCTGCAAACCGCTGTGCGCAACCTGTTCCGCCGCCACGCCATCCTGCAACCGATCGTCCTGCTGGTCGATGATGTCCAGTGGGCCGGGCAGGAAAGTATTCAGCTCCTGCGTAGTCTGACCCAATTAGCGAGCAAAATCCCCCTGCTCATCCTGGTCACCATTCGCGACGACGAAGGCGCCGAAATCATGGCGCAGCTGGCCCAACTCAAGCTGATCAAACTCCAGCGGCTCACCGATGCGGCCATCAGCGAACTCAGCGAGTCAATGATTGGCCAGGCCGGTCGCCAGCCCGAGGTGGTTCGTCTCCTGCAGCAGGAAACCGAGGGCAATCCACTCTTCCTGGTCGAAGTGGTGCGGGCCCTGGCCGAAGAGGCCGGTCGCCTGGATCAGATCGGCGTTAGGCCCTTACCTTCTTCTATTTTGACGGGCGGTTTGCAGCGGCTGGTCACCCGGCGAATCAATATCGTCCCGGCGGCAGACCGAGAGCTGCTTCATTTTGCCGCCGTCGCCGGTAAGGTCATCGACCCACGTTTGTTGGCGGAAGCGTTCCCGGACCGGGCCATCGACAGCTGGATCACAACCTGTGTCAACGCTTCACTCCTCACTTTTGACGACGAGCGGCTGCATTTTACCCATCAAAAAATCCGTGAGGGTATCCTGGTCACCCTGGAGCCAGAGCAGCGCCGTCAGCTACATGGCCAGGTTGCCCAGGCGCTGGGCCAGGCTTACCCCGATTTTATGCTCTATGCCGCCCAGCTGGCCCACCACTGGTACGAGAGCGGCGATGGCGCCAAGGCGGCCCTCTATGCCGCCATCGCCGGCGACCAGGCACTGCGGATTGGTGTATACACCGAGGCCCGGCAGCTCTATGAGCTGGCCATTGACGCCCTTTCGCAGCTACCGCCGGCCATCGAAAACCACGAACAGCTCATTGACACCACCGTGCGCCTGGGCCGCATCGCCGCGCTCATGCCCAGCGACAAGCTGCCGGATTACCTGCAACGCGCCCTGGATGCCGCCACGGAGCTAGGCGATGAGACCCGGTTAGCGGCAGTGTATGGCAGCATCGGCACATTCCATTATGTGGCCGGTCGTATTCCCCAGGCGTTCAACTATTTTGGCCGGGCGCTGGTGCTGGGAGAGAAGCTGGGGCTGGAGCGGCTATTGCTGCAACCCTACAACATGATGGGCCGGGCGCTCTGTGCGGTGGGGAAATTCCGCCAGGCTTCGGATATGCTCTATGACGGCATCGAACTGGCCCGTGCACTCGACGAGAACCTGTTGCTGGCCAGCTCTCTGCCCTATTACGCCGCTACTTTCGCTTTTCTGGGCAATTACGAAGGCTCACGTCCCCACGCCAACGAGGCATTGGCCCGCGCCCGGGCTATGGGTCACCAGAGCCAGCTGGCGGCCACGTTGGTCACCCTGGGCCATTACCACACCTTCTGTGGTCAATTTGAAAAAGCGATCGACTATTTGCAAGAAGTATTGCTGATGCGCAACGACCTGTTGCGTCCGCAGGTCCGCTACGAAGCGCATGGCTGCCTCGGCTACATCCATTTTCATTTTGGCGAGCATGAGATCGCGTTTGAGCATCTCAACATCTGCCTGCAGCTAGCCGCTCAGACCAATGAGTTGACCACGTATCTGCCCATTTTCCAGTCAGTAATGGCCGAATTGATGCTGGAGAGTGGTGAGCGGGAAGGGGCGCTGCAACTGGCTGAGGAAGCGCTGCTGCTGGCCGAGAAGACACAACAGCCGATGGCCCAGGGGCTTGTCCGCCAGACGATGGCCAAGATCCTGATGAAAGCGCCGGATCCCAACTGGCTGCTCTGCATCGAGTTACTGGAACAGACGCGACTGCTTTTTGAGCAGGATCACATCCTGCCGTTGGCGGCTATCACGGCTTTTGAATTAGGCAAACTGTATTCAGGAAAAGGGGATCGCCTCGTTGCCCAGCAATACATAGGCCATGCGGAGCAGGCGTTCGCCACCATGGAGATGAGCTGGCACCGGGCGAAAGCGAAGTTGTTCGCCGCGTAGCCGCTGCGCCGCTCAGCCATCGGGTCGCTGCGAAATACATTCAGGGCGAACTCCGTTCGAAGCGACCCGATGGCCCGGCAGCCCGCTGGCTACGCGGGTTCTTCAACCCAAATCGCATCATCTTCAATCTTCACAGCATATGTGGGCACCGGCCGGAAAGCCGGCGCCGTCCCTTCCCCACTACGCACATCAAACTCCGCCCCGTGGCGGGGGCAGACGATGCAATGGTCGTAGAATACGCCGTCGGCCAATGGGCCGTCGTCGTGGGTGCAGAGATCGGCTATCGCGTAATAGTGACCATCCACGTTGAAGACGATCACCGTGTCATAATCAAAGTCGTAAATCAGCCGCTCACCCGGTGGCAGGTCAGCCACCGCCGCGACTTTCACAAATTTACCCATGCAATCTATTCCAAATCCAGGTGTTTACGCATCTCTTCGGGGTCGGGGATGCCATACGCACCAGCCTTGAGGACCTTAAGCGACAGCAGAGCACATTTCACCCGAGCCATGCTCAGAGGAACGCCCAGCAGGTCCAGCAGCCGCTGGCTATCAAACGCCTTGAGCTCGGCCAGCGTCATCCCTTTCACTTCCTCGGTCAACAGCGAAGCAGCCGCCTGGCTGATGGCGCAACCATCGCCTTCCCAGGCAACATCGGCCACCTTGCCCTCGTCATCCAACTTCACATCAATGCGAACCACATCGCCGCAAAGCGGATTATCTTCCTCGTAAGTGAAGTCGCGCGGGTCCAGCGTGCCATAATTGAGCGGATTTTCGTACAAATCGATGATTTGTTCCCGATACATATCGCTGCTCATTTTCTCACCTCAACGCCTGAATATCTGTTGCGCTCGTTTCAGGCTGGCGACGAGCTGGTCGATCTCGCCGGTTGTCGTATGGACATAAAAGCTGGCCCGGGCGGTTGCCCCCAGCTTCAGCTTGCGGTGCAACGGCATGGCACAATGATGCCCGGCCCGAATGGCCACGCCATCTTCATCCAGCAACTGGGCAATGTCGTGGGGATGCAAACCTTCCAGGGTGAAGGCCGCCACACCACCCCGCTTGTCGGCCTGACGGGGGCCAAGCAGTCGCAGCCCTTCAACTTCGCTTAACGCCTCTAACGCATAAGCAGTAATCTCATGCTCATGCGCGCGCACATTGTCCATGCCCAGGCTGGTCAGATAATCCACGGCTGCCCCCAGACCAATGCCCTCGGCGATGCTCGGCGTGCCGGCCTCGAATTTCCAGGGCAGGTCGTTAGCTGTAAAACCGTCAAAGGTGACGCGGCGGATCATGTCGCCGCCACCCATGAAGGGTGGCATCGCCTCCAGCAGCTCACGTTTGCCGTACAGGATGCCAATACCCGTCGGCCCACACATCTTGTGGCCGGAGAAAACGAGAAAATCACAATCCAGATCGACGACATCAACTGGCATGTGGGGCACGCTTTGGGCCGCATCCACCAGGGTCAGCGCCCCAACGGCATGGGCCCGGGCGATCAGCTCTTTGGTCGGGTTGATGGTGCCAAACACGTTGGACATGGCGGTGAAGGTAAATAGCCGGGTCTTTTCGGTCAGGTAGCTATCCAGGACCGACAAATCAAGCTGGCCTTCATCGTCAAAGGGCAGATAGCGGACCTGCACGCCCGTCTGTTCCGCCAGCATCTGCCAGGGGACGATGTTGGCGTGGTGCTCCATTTCCGTGGTCAGGATTTCGTCGCCCGGCCCCAGGTTCGTCCGCCCCCAGGTGAGGGCGACCAGGTTGATCGCCTCAGTGGCGTTGCGCACGTAGATAACGGTGGCCGGCTCCGGCGCCTTGATAAAGGCGGCGATCCGTTCCCGGGCCCCTTCGTAGGCATTGGTGGCGACTTCGCTCAGTTGATGGATACCGCGATGTACGTTGGCGTTGTATTCGCGGTAGTAGCGGTCCATCGCGTCGATGACCGCGACTGGTTTTTGCGAGGAAGCGGCATTATCGAGATAGACAAGCGGGACGCCTGGATGGGCTTCGACATTGAGTATGGGAAAATCACGGCGAACCCGCTCGACAGCAAACATTCAATGATCCTGTGATGACGGGGGCACCGGCCGGTGCCCCCATCTCATTCCTATCTATTTTTCGATCGGCACACCGACCAGATTGCCCCATTCAGTCCAGGAGCCATCATAATTGCGCACGGTCGGATAACCCAACAGGTAGGTTAACACAAACCAGGTGTGGGAGCTGCGCTCGCCAATTCTACAATAGGCGATCACATTGTCCGACGGATTCAGCCCCTGCTCTTCTTCATAGATGGCGCGCAGCTCGTCGGCTGTCTTGAAGGTGCCATCCTCGTTGGCGGCCCGGCTCCAGGGCACATTGCGGGCGCCACGGATGTGGCCGCCGCGCAGGGCGCCTTCCTGGGGTGAACCAGGCATGTGCAGCAGTTCACCGGAAAATTCCTGGGGGCTGCGCACATCAACCAGCGGCTGGTCGGCGGCGATATGGGCCAGGACCTGGTCGCGGTAGGCGCGGATCTTGTAATCAGCCCGGGCGTTGGCGGTGTAGGAACCGGCCGGGAACGAGGGCGTCTGACGCGTCAGTTCACGCCCTTCATCCACCCATTTTTTGCGACCGCCATCCATCAGCTTACAGTTCTCATGGCCAAATAGCTGGAACACCCAGAAGGCGTAGCTGGCCCACCAGTTGTTCTTGTCGCCATAAAAGACCACAGTTGTGTCATTGCTGATGCCATTGGCTTCCAACAACGCCTTGAACTGGCTCTCATTCAGATAATCGCGCCGGACAGGATCATTTAGATCCGCCACCCAGTCGATATGGACCGCATTGGGAATATGTCCGGTGCTGTATAAAAGCACATCTTCATTGGACTCAACCAGCCGTACGTTGGCTGTATCAGCCATATGCTCAGCCACCCATGCCGTACTCACCAGTACGTCGGGCCGTGCATAACCTTTGTCACTCACAGCAGTATCTCCTTATTTGGATTCACCCGGCTTTGGCGCAGCAAGCCAAAATCCGGATACCCTCAATTAACCCTACAATTGTGCCGCTAAAAGCAAAAGGCAGCTACTTCTCATGTCGTCTCGGCGAGAGTAGCTGCCTTTGAAAGATAATAAACCAGGTTCTGGATCAAATCCGGCTCAGGTCAGCGCTCCCGCCCGGTACAGATACATTGACGAAATCTATGCCCTGGACGCCGAATCATCAGAACCTCTTACGAACGGACCTTGTCCAGGATGCGCTCAGCGATATGGTCACGAATAATTTCCAATGGGATCCGCTCCATAATCGGGTCAAAGAATCCCTGGACAACCATTTCGGTGGCTACATTCCGCGGAATACCCCGGCTCATCAGATAGAAAATCTCTTCCTGATCCAGCTTACCGATCGTCGATGCGTGCGTACAACGGACATCATCGGCCTGGATTTCCAGCCCGGGGATGGAATCCGCGCGCGCCGTCTTATCCAGAATGAGGTTGCGGTTCGCCTGGAAACCATCCATCCGCTGCGCCCCGGGCAAGGTCTTGATCATCCCCTGCCAGACGGAACGGGCCCGGTTTTTCAGCGCCCCTTTGTACAGAAGGTCGCTGACCGTATCCGGTGCGTTGTGGTTTTGCTGGGTATCCAGGTCGATATGTTGCCGCCCGTTGCCAAAAAACAGGCCGGACATACGCGCCCAGCTACCCGGCTGGTCCAGCTCAACGGTCTGGAACGCCTTGGTCAGGCGCGTCCCCATCACGCTGATGATCCAGTCCAGCTTCGCATCCCGGCCGACACGGCCCCGCTCATGGTTGAACTGCCACATGTTCTCGCCAAAATCCTGCAGCGACGCATACGTCAGGTTGCCCCGATCGCTCACCAGCAGCTCAGTAGCGCCGTTGTGGATATTCGTATCATCGCTGGTGGCCGAGGCAAACTCCTCAATGAGGGTTGCCTGGGCATCCTCAGCCAGGACGACAAGCGTATGGTTGTAGGTTTTGCCGCTGGACCAGTTGCTGACCCGGAACGGCGTCTCAATCACGACCCCCTTGGGTACGTAAAGGAACACGCCACCGCGCCAGAACGCGCCATGCATGGCGGCAAACTTGCCCTCGTCAACAGTCACGGCCTGGGTCATGAAGTATTCTTTGACCAGGTCGCCATGCTCGCTGACTGCCGTGTGCATGTCGGTGAAGACAACACCCTGAGAGGTAACGCTCTCTTCGACCGTGAACTCCTGCACCACGCCGTCAACCATCACCAGCTTGCCGCTGGCTTCAGTTCCTTCCAGCGTTTCCGTGAGGCTGTGCGCCGCCGTACCGTGGGCGCCATTTAGAGAAGGGCCAACCTCATCCATCTTGAAACGACGGATGTCGGTGCGCCGCCAGGCTTCGTCGGTAGTTACCGGCATAGGCAGCGCGTTAAATTTCTCCCAGGCATCCAGCCGGAATGCCTGCATCCATTCAGGTTCATTCAGATGAGCGGATAGCTGCTCAACTGCTTCTTTTGTGTATTTCGTCATTGCCAAACCTTAACCGATTGACCCTTCCATCTGCAGCTGAATCAGACGATTCATCTCGATGGCATATTCCATCGGCAGCTCTTTGACCAGGGGTTCAATAAAGCCGTTCACGATCATCGTGTTGGCCATTTCTTCATCGATCCCGCGGCTCATCAGGTAGAAGAGCTGCTCCTCACCCACCTTGCTCACCGACGCCTCATGGCCAATGTCCACATCCTCATTCTCAATTTCGATATAAGGATAGGTGTCAGATTGGCTGTGCTCATCCAGCAGCAACGCGTCACAAACCACGTTGGACTTGACGTTGCTGGCTGTCGGGTCCACTTTCAGCAGACCACGGTAAGAGGAACGGCCGCCGTTCTTGCAAATGGATTTAGAGATGATGCGGCTGGTGGTGTTGGGTGCATGGTGCACGACCTTGCCACCGGCATCCTGATGCTGGCCCCGGCCGGCAAAGGCGATGGAGAGGATTTCCCCATGAGCGCCTTCTTCCATCAGATGGACGGCCGGATATTTCATGGTGACCTTGGAGCCGAGGTTGCCATCAATCCATTCCATGGTCGCGTCTTTGTACGCCTGGGCCCGCTTGGTCACCAGGTTAAAGACGTTGTTGGACCAGTTCTGGATGGTGGTGTAGCGGCAACGGCCCCCTTTGCGGACCACAATCTCGACGACGGCCGAGTGCAGTGAGTCGCTGGAGTAGATCGGCGCGGTGCAGCCTTCAACGTAATGGCAGTAGGCGCCTTCATCAATGATGATGAGGGTGCGCTCAAACTGACCGACGTTCTTGGCATTGATGCGGAAATAGGCCTGCAACGGCATCTCCACCTCAACGCCCGGCGGCACATAGATAAAGCTACCGCCTGACCAGACGGCCGTATTCAGCGCAGCAAACTTGTTGTCGCTGTAGGGAATAATCTTGCCGAAATATTCCTTGACCAGCTCCGGATATTGGGCCAGGCCATCATCCATCCCGAGGAAGATGACGCCTTTCTCCTCCAGATCTTTCTTGATGTTGTGGTAAACCACTTCGGACTCATACTGAGCCGCTACACCAGAGAGATATTTCTGCTCCGCTTCCGGAATACCCAGTTTGTTGAAGGTGTCCTTAATATAAGAAGGGACATCTTCCCAGGAATCTTCCTGCCGGCTGGAGGGCTTGATGTAATAGTAGATGTCATCAAAGTCGATTTCACCCAGGTCCGCACCCCATTCCGGCATCGGCCGGTCCAGGAAATGCTGATAAGCCTTCAGACGGATGTCCAGCATCCATTCCGGCTCATTTTTCATGGTGGACATATGGCGAATCAAATCTTCATTTAAGCCCTTGCCGGACTTAAAGACATAATCTTCTGCATCGGCGAAGCCATACTTCTGGGCGTAATCGGCATTAACCTCGGCGACAACTTCTTCTTCCGATAGTTCGCGTTCGAACTCAGACATAATGCCTCCTAGGCTGTGTGCTTATCCCGAATCCAGTCGTAGCCCTTCTCTTCGAGTTTCAGGGCGAGCTCGGGGCCGGCGCTTTCCACGATGCGGCCGTCAAGCATGACATGGACATGCTGGGGTTGAATGTAATTGAGGATGCGCTGGTAATGGGTAATGACAAGAGTGCCCATCTTAAACTCTTCACGCAGCCGGTTGGCGCCTTCGGAGACGATACGCAGCGCGTCAATGTCCAGACCTGAGTCAGTCTCATCCATGATGGCGATCTTGGGCTCAACGGTGGCCATCTGCAGGATCTCCGCCCGCTTCTTCTCACCGCCGGAGAAGCCTTCATTCAGATAACGACCAGCAAATTTGTGGTCGATATTGAGCATATCCATCTTTTCCGTCAGCAGCCGGCGGAAAGCCGGGATGGAGATACCCTTACTGTCGGCATCCTCGGCCCGCATCCGCGAATTGATGACCTGGCGCAGGAACTTGGCCACGGTCACGCCGGGAACGGAGACCGGGTACTGGAAGGCCAGGAACAGGCCGGCCCGGGAACGCTCATCAGCTTCCATTTCCAGTAGATCTTCACCATTAAAGATGATCTGACCGGCGGTCACTTCATAGGCGGGGTGACCCGCCAGGGTATAGGCCAGCGTGCTTTTGCCAGACCCGTTGGGTCCCATCAGGGCATGAATCTCGCCCTGGCGAATAAGAAGATCAACCCCTTTCAAAATCGGCTGATCGTCGACGCTGACATGCAAATTCTTGATTTCGAGCGCGGCAGTCATGAACCTCTATTACTCCTGTTCAAACATGATAAAGCAGCGCCGCTTGCGCCAGCGCTGCCTGATAGTCGCATCATTTTAGCGGTTATTAAGGACGGCGAGATTATAGCACGGCCACGTCCGAGCGTCAATATTTATTATAAAAATGATAAAAATGACGGAAATTGACAGTGGGTAGGGCGAATGTTATAATGCCGCCCGAAGATTAACTATAGGTGGCTGGGGAATTTTAGCGTGAAATCTGTATCAGGCAATGGCAAGCAAAGTACGCGGGAAACCATCCTGCATCATATCAAGACGATGCCGGAAGCAACCGTCGATCAGCTGGCCGACCAGGTTGATATCTCACCGGTCACCGTCCGCCATCACCTGAACGCGCTCCTGGCTGAAGGCTTGCTGGTTACCCGCACGGTGCGGCGCAAAGTTGGCCGCCCCTACTACGTCTACACCCTGAGCGAATCCGGCCACGAGCTTTTTCCCAAACGATACGTGCGTCTGAGCAACCGTTTACTGAGCGAGATCAAGAGCCGCTTCTCACCAGAGGTGGCTGCCGATCTGATGCGCAGCGTCGTGCAGGACATCATCGACGAACATCGGGATGCATACGAGGCCAAGGATAGCTTTGAAGATCGGCTGGTCTTCCTGATTGAACTGCTCGGGGCGGAAGGCTTTGTGGCCCAATGGGAGAAATCCGCCAAAGGGGAATACCGGCTGACCGAATATGGTTGTCCCTACATTTCCGTTGGCGAAAACCACAGCGAGATCTGCTCCTTTGATACGGAACTGATGATTTCGGTCCTGCAAACCGATGTCACCCAACACAGTTGTATGCTCAATGGGGATTCCTGCTGCGAATTCTCATTTAAAGCGCCCATAGACTTGACAAACGGGTTAAATTAGAAAGGAACAAAAATAGTTCCTGACCGCATCCGGCCGGTTTCACCCTGCCGCTGCGACCCCTGCGAGGAAATAAATATGCTGGCAAATGTTGAAGAGCAAAAAGAAGAAATTACCGAGGCGCTCCGCTCCGTCATCGACCCGGAAATTGGCCTGAATGTCGTCGAACTTGGCCTTATCCGTAACATCGAAGTTGGCCCCGAAAATGAGGCTAAACTGACTATGATCCTGACGACGCCGTTCTGTCCCTATGGCCCCCAGATCATCGAACAGGTGCGCCGTACCGTCAGTACCGTCACCGGCGGCAAAGCTGTCGTTGAGATCGGTACTGAGTTGTGGGACCCGTCGATGATGGAGGAAGGCGCCGGCGGCGATTGGGGTCTTTTCTAGCCCTAAGCCGTCGTCTCGTAAATTTCAGGTGACGGACCGGCCGGTCCGTCACCTTTTTTTGCCTATTAACGCCGTGATCAACCTCTATGATCTTACCCGTTCAGAGCTGATTGCCCTGCTGGAAAGCTGGGGTTTTTCAGCCTACCACGGCGAAAAACTGTTTCGAGCGCTTTATCAGCCGGGCCTGTCCGACCTGGCCAGCCTGACTGAGATCCGGCCGGATCTCCACAGCCAGCTCCTGACGCAAGCCGCCCTACCCCAACCAACCGTCAAACTAGCGACGCACAGCCAGGATGACCTGACGCGCAAATATTTGCTGGCAATGGCTGATGGCGCTGCTATCGAGACAGTGATTATGGAATTTACCGGCCGGTACACCGCCTGCGTCAGTACCCAGGTCGGTTGCGCCATGGGCTGCGTTTTCTGCGCTACCGGCCAGATGGGCTTCCACCGCCATCTCAGCCCGGGCGAAATTGTCGCCCAGGTCCGTTTTGTCGCCGAGACCCTGGCCGGCGAGGGCAAAAGCCTGCGCAATGTCGTCCTCATGGGCATGGGCGAGCCTTTGCACAACTACGACGCCACGATGGCCGCCATCGACATCCTCACCGACCATGCCGGTATCGCCCTGGGGCCGCGCCATATCACGCTCAGCACCGTCGGCGTCGTCCCCGGCATCCGCCGCCTGGCCGCCGACGACCGGCCCATCAACCTGGCCGTCAGCCTCCACGCCGCCACCGACACGGAGCGAATGGCGTTGGTGCCGCCCGCCCGCCGCTGGCCGCTGGCTGAGCTCATCGACGCCTGCCGCGACTACTGCGAGCAACGCGGCCGGCGCATCTTCTTCGAGTGGACGCTTATCGCCGGCAAAAACGATACGCCAGAACAAGCCCACGCCGTTGGCCAGCTCCTGCAAGGGCTGCAGGCCCACGTCAACCTCATCCCACTCAACCCCACGGATGGCTACACCGGCACGCCCAGCGATCCCGCCGCCGTCCGCGCCTTCCAGCAGATCCTGGCCACCTACGATCTACCCAGCACCGTCCGCCAACGCCGCGGCATCGACGTCGCCGCCGGCTGTGGCCAGCTGGCCAGCCGGGCATAGGCGGCTACCGCAACACCACCTCAGTCCACGCCTCGATCCAAACGTCCCGATTGGCATCAATCTCTTCAGGTGAAATGTCAGCCGGGCTTTCAGCAATATCGCCGAATTCAACAAATTCAGCCGGCAACTCGGCATTCTCATTGGCCGGGAAGACAAACATGTTGAGCGGAATATCTTCCTGGAACGGCACACTCAGCATGTAATCGATGAACTGCTGCGCCGCGGCCTCATGCTCGGTCCCGGCCAAAATACCGACAAACTCCACCTGCCGGAAGCAACTCCCCGGCGCCACGATGTTGCCGCTGGGACTCTCACTTACTGGCGGGTCAGCGAAGATCACCTCAGCCGGCGGGCTGGTGGCGTAGGAGACAACCAGCGGCCGGTCGCCATCGCTGGCCACGGTGAAGCTACCATAATACGCCTCAGACCAGCCATTCATGACCAGCACGTCATTGGCGCGTAAATCAGCCCAATAATCCAGATAGGTGTAATCGCCCGTCTCGCCAAATTGATCGATCGTGGCCAACAGGAAGGCCAGGCCGGGGCTTGAGGTGGCCGGGTTTTCCACGACCAGCAAGCCCGCATAGGCCGGGTCGGTCAGCTCTGCCAGGGAGGCCGGCACCGCCAGCCCGTTATCGGCGAAGTAGGCTTTGTCATAGTTCAGACAAACATCCCCGAAGTCGACAGGCAGGAGGTGGTGGCTTTCATCCAGCTCGAACCGATCCGGGATCTCTGCCAGGAGCGGCGACTCGTAAGGGATGAAGATCTCCGACGCCAGCGCCCGGCCAAGGAAGCTGTTATCCACGCCGAAAAAAACATCGGCCAGCGGGTCGTCTTTGGCCAGGATCGCCTGGTTGAGCGCCTCGCCGGCATCACCGGCCGGTAACAATTCAATCGTGATCCCGGTCTCTTCGGTAAACGCCGCCAGGATCTCATCACTCACGGTAAACGAGTCATGGCTCATGACGGTCAAGGTTACAGGCCCGTCCTCAACACTGCTACCACAGGCGGCTAACGCCATGACAGCCGCCAACATCATCAACAAAAAGAAGAAATCTCTTTTCACCTTTTCCTCCACGAATATCAATACAATCAACTACCGCTGCCAGCGGCCGTCGGTATGAATACAAAGTAAACTGCCACTCGTGATGGCTACCCACGCTTCAGCCGTCTCCATCACGTTGCTGATCCCCCGGGCCGGGCCAAAGCGCAGCCATTCATCTTGCAGGACCCAGGCCAGGCCGGCGGTGGCCTGGACATGAACATCACCGGCCAGCGGGATCAGCGAGACGGTGTCGCCCGGCTTGCCTTTAATCACGCATTCGCGCTGGATGAGCCACATTTCCTGGTAAGGGGCGACGAGTTTGACCGGCCGATCCCGCACCGCCTCATGCGTTAATAGCAGGATATTGGCCAGATGCTGGTCCAGCCGCCCGCCAAACGCCCCCAGCACCACCACTGGCTCCGGATACCGCTCTACCGCCAGCAGCAGCGCCAGCTCCAGGTCTGTCTCATCCTTGGCAGCGGGAAAACGTATAATCTCACCGCCCGCTGCCTCAATCCGCATCAGCTGTTCAGCCGAAATGGAATCCAGATCGCCGATCAGCAGATCAGGCAGCCGGCCCACCTTCTGCAGATGGCGCAAACCACCATCGACGGCAATCAATCGGGTCGCTTCAGCCAGATAAGGTTCCAGCCAGGTGCCCGGTTCCAGATCTCCGTTGGCGAACAACAACACACTCATAACGCCCCCATTCAGCCCGGGAAACAAAAAACGGCTACCGATACCGGTAGCCGTAGATGACAAGTTCTCCATTCCTACGCCGGCATTACCCGGATCAGGTCAGCAGGTCGATAGCGCGGTAGCTATCCTCTCAGCCGGGCTGCCCCAGCTCCCTGTTGGTTCAATTTTTAAGCGCAAGCCACTACAGTATACGCAGCCCAACGCCGCTTCGCAACTCACGCCAACCGGCGCAGCACCCGGCGTACTCGCGACAGCAACTGGGCCGTGCTGGCTGGCTTGATGATGTAATCCTCGGCATATTGATCCAGCCCACGCACGATCGACCCCTGATCATCCGCCACCGTCATAAAAATGACCGGCAGCTCATGCCGCTTCTGCACCCTCTCGCAGAACTCAAACCCGCTCATGCCAGGCATGTTGAGATCCACAATGGCCAGGTCAGGCGGCCCCCACTGATCAATGTGGTTCAACGCCACCTGTCCGGAGTCAGCCAGCGTCACCTGGTAGCCAGCGCTTTGCAGCATGCTGCCAAATATGTCCCGGATGTGGGGGTTATCATCAAGCACGAGGATCCGAATGTTTGCCGGATCCAGGTCATTGGGCAATGTTCCAGTACTCATACCTAGCACTCCGTACCTTAGTATAGCGGTTTATACGGGACATCCCAATAAACTTTCAGTGAACGCGGAAATTCGCACACCTGCCGCCCAAACAGACGCCATAGCCTAACCGATCGTGCTATGCTAAACTTTCTTCACTGTTGCCGGCAGACAATTTGCCGGCTTTCAGGTCGACCAGCTGGAGAGAGTCTCGCATGTTAAGCCCTGTAGAAAAAATTCTATTTGCCATTCTTTTTATTGCTGCCAATGCTGCCGGCGCCTACACCTTTTACGCGATGTTCAGGGTCATAAACCGGGGCCAGGGGCAGATCAACTGGCGAGAGTTGCCCTATCGCGCCTGGGAGGGCATCCTGGCGCTCTTTTCTCAGGGGCGCATCATCCGGCACCGCACCTGGACAAGCATCTTCCATTATATGGTGGCCTACGCCTTCATCTTTTTCCTGCTGGTCAACGTTATTGATGTGCTGGAAGGGTATATCCCGACTGAGGGTGAAACCCACCTGATTCCCGGCGTTATCGGCAACATCTACCGGCTACTGGCCGATGTCCTGAGCGTCCTGGGCATCATCGGCGTCATTTACTTTCTGCTGCGCCGCTTTGTCAAACGCGATCCGGCGCTACGAGCCCGCGAAAATGTTTTGCTGCATCCCAAGGCACGCCAGGGCGGTATTTCGCGTGACTCCCTCATCGTCGGTCTATTCATCGTCTTTCACCTGGGTGCCCGTTACGTCGGCGCCTCGTTCCTGGTTGCGCAACATCCGGATCCCTGGCAGCCGCTGGCGACGCTCCTGGCCAACGCCTGGAGCGGCCTGTCGACCTCCGGGTTAAATGCCGGCTGGCACATTTCCTGGTGGCTCGCCCTGGGCCTCATCCTCGTATTCCTGCCCTACTTCCCGTTCACCAAGCATGCCCACCTGTTTATGGGGCCGCTGAACTGGGCCACCCGGCCGGAACGCACCTCGCCCGGCGAACTCAGCACCATCGATTTTGATGACGAATCCATCGAGCAATTTGGCGTCAACACGCTTTTCGATTTGCCCCAGACTGCCATCCTGGACGCTTTTGCCTGCATCATGTGTAATCGCTGCCAGGAAGCCTGTCCGGCCTACGCCACCGGCAAAGAGCTGTCACCGGCCGCTATCGAGATCAATAAGCGGTACCACATCCGCGAAAACCTGTTTGCCCTGGCCAATGGCGCTGAAGAGACGGCCCCCATGCTGGACTGGGCCCTGACGGAAAGCGCGCTCTGGGCCTGCACCAGCTGCGGCGCCTGCGTCGATGTCTGCCCCGTCGGCAATGAACCCATGCAGGATATCCTCGCCATCCGCCGCGACCGGGTCCTCATGCAAAGCGACTTCCCCAATGAGCTGAAGCAGGCGTTCACCGGCATGGAGCGGCTGGCCAATCCCTGGAACTCCACCGAAAGCCGCACCGCCTGGACGGAAGGGCTGGATTTTGCCGTGCCCACCGTCGAGGAGAATCCGGATTACGAATACCTCTTCTGGGTTGGCTGCGCCGGCGCCTTTGACCCGGACGCCCAGGATGTGGCCCGGGCGGTAGCGACCATTTTGCATCATGCCGATGTCAGCTTCGCCATTCTTGGTGACGCCGAATCCTGCACCGGCGACTCGGCTCGCCGAGCCGGCAACGAGTACCTCTTCTACGAAATGGCGATGGCCAACATCGAGACGCTGAATGGAGCAAATGCACACGAGCGCAAGATCGTGGCCAGTTGCCCCCATTGCTTCCATACCCTGGGCCAAGAGTATGGCGCTTATGGCGGCCATTACCAGGTCTATCATCACACCCAACTGTTGGCAGATCTGGTTGGCAAGGGCAAATTGCACCTGCACGAAGGCACCCTGGCCGGCGTCACCTACCATGACCCCTGCTACCTGGGTCGCCACAACGGCATCTACGAAGAGCCGCGCGATACCCTGGCCTACGCCGGCATGATCCTGATGGAAATGGACCGCAATCGCAACAACTCCTTCTGCTGCGGCGCTGGTGGCGCCCAGATGTGGAAGGAGGAAGAGCACGGTAGCGCCAATGTTAATGTCACCCGCTTCAAGGAAGCGAAGGCGACTGGCGCCGGCACTGTCGCCGTGGGCTGCCCCTTCTGCGCCGTCATGATGCGTGATGCCAATACCAAGGATAATGAGTCGATGATTGTGAAAGACGTGGCTCAAGTACTGCTGGCAGCGGTGGACACTGAGGCGGCGCACCATCACGACGCGCATCATTGATCTGCATTTTCAGAGGCAATTTATGCTCCGAAATCTACCCGCTCGACTTACTCTGCTTATGCTCCTGGCTTCGCTGCTGATCACTGGCTGCCAGAGTGAATATCTGGCCACATTTGATGAGATCGGCCGGTGGTCGCAGGATGATAGGGCAGATGTTGTCGGCGGTGTGGAAAATGGGCAGTATGTGATGAACTTGCTCGCCGGCGAACAGCCGCGCACCTATTGGGCCACGGCTGGTGAATCATTCGCTGATGGTATGTTTGAAGTCGACGTCACCCAGATCAAGGGGGATGCAAATGCCGGCTTCGGGCTTGCCTTCCGCGTTGATGAAGAGTTGGGGCAGTTCTATCTTTTTGAGATCAGCGCTGATGGCTATGCCTGGGTGGGGCTCTGCAAGAATGGTTGTCTGGGAGAGACGGATCAGTTGTCGCTGCTGGGTAGCTGGTGGTTCCCAACCAGCGCCATCCGCCAGGGGCTAAATGAGACCAACCAGCTACGCGTCATCGCGGATGGCCCGAACATGATCTTCTACGTCAATGGCATCGAAATTGGCCGCATCGCCGACACAGGTCTGAGCGAAGGGGACATCGCCCTCGTCGCCGAATCGCTGGGCGAAGGGGACCTGAGCATCGCCTTTGACAATGTGCGCGTCACCCCGCTGGAAGAATAATTAATGAGATTGCGCCGCGTCATCGTCATTGTGGTTGCCCTGGCCGTGCTGGCGCTCGGGATCTTTCTGGTTTTCCGAAGCGGAATTTTGCAGCCCGCAGCCGATAACTTCACCGATAGTTTTGACGAGCCTGGAGAATGGGATAGCGGCGATGATGCCAACGCCTTCGCCGGTGTGCGCGACGGCCACTACGAAATCCTGGTGCGGGCCAGCAGCGGCATTTTCCGCGGCAGCGCCCCCCACCAGTTCGCCGACGGTATCTACGAAGTAACGGCCACCCAGGTAGCCGGCCCTCTGGACAATGGCTACGGTCTCATCATCCGCCTTAACCCGGCCGACAACAGCTTTTATATGTTTGAGATCAGCGGTGATGGTTATGTCTGGGCAGGGCTCTGCCAGAGCCAATGTGCTAACCAGGGCTGGGAAGCCTCACCGGCGGTCCAGCAAGGGTTAAACCAGCCAAACCTCTTGCGCGTCGTTGCCAACGGCGGTGAAATGACGTTCATCGTCAATGATCAACAGGTGGCCCGCATAAATGATGCCACGCTGGCGCAGGGTCAGGTTGGTTTCCTGGTTGAGACATTTGGCGGCGCTGGTGTGCAGGTCAATTTTGATGACTTTTCGGTTAGTCCTATTCCGGAATAGTGTTCGGGTATGTTATAATTTTGGCGGCGTGTAGCCTGGTGTTGAGCCGCCATCGACCATCGCCACTCCCTAGCTTAACAATCTGATCAGGATAACGACGTAAATCATTACCGGCTGCAAGTCTACCTGGACGAGCCCGTGGCTGACCGGCCGGTTTTTCTCCCGAAAAACTATGACCCAAGCTTCTGAGCCCGTGCTCACCAAAGAAAAATCACCTCTCCCGCTTGAACCAGAACAGATTCTGGAAGATTACAAGATCGCCTACCATAGCCGCCAGGTAAGCGTTATCGGCCGGCGTGAAGTCCTCAGTGGCAAGGCCAAATTTGGCATTTTCGGCGCCGGCAAAGAGTCCGCGCAACTGGCCATGGCCCGTGCTTTCCGCCATGGCGACTGGCGCTCCGGCTATTACCGCGATCAGACGTTGATGTTTGCCCTCGGCCTCGTTCGCGTCGAGGAATTCTTCGCCCAGCTCTATGCTCACGCTGACCTCAAACACGAACCGCTAACCGGCGGCCGGGCCATGAATGCCCATTTTCTCACGCCCAGCCTGAACCCGGATGGCAGCTGGCGCACCCTGATCAATCAATACAACTCCTCAGCGGACGTTTCGCCTACCGGTTCTCAGATGCCGCGGCTGGTTGGCCTCGGCTACGCTTCACGTCTGTACCGCGAACTCGAAG
>JACKBM010000007.1 GCA_020634575.1 Ardenticatenales bacterium
GGGGCAGTGCCACATGAATCAGACGTTGCAGAAAGCTCCACATACGGTCACGACGCAGGGTCACCTTCATGCCAATGATTCGACCTTCGCGCAGCTTAAAACCGGCAATAGAATTCTTGGCTATTGTCAGAATCGGTTTCTGACCAGTAATCGTCGTCAGGTCACCGGCCGCAAATTCGACGGCTTTCGCATTATCCAATGCTTCACCCAGGCCGATATTGACAACGACTTTGCTGATTCTCGGAATCTCCATCACACTCGTATACTCAAATTCATTCATGAGCGCCGGTGCGATCTCGTCCGCGTATAGCTCATTTAGTGGCTTATTGGCCATTTCATCCTCCAGGTTGAGTAGCAGCACAGGCGTCCTGGCTGGCTCACCCGATTTTATTAATCCAGATTCTCGCCACTCTTCTTGGAATAGCGGACCTTGACACCATCTTCCGTGTAACGATAGCCAATCCGGGTCGGCTCACCTGTCTTGGGGCAGATCAGCATCACATTGGAGACATCAATGGGTGCCTCAAATTCAATGATACCGCCCTGCACCTGGCCCCGGCCGGTCTGGCGCGGTTTCTGATGCTTCTTGACCACATTGACGCCGGAAACAACCACTCGCTTTTCCTTGCGCAGCACTCGCTGCACCGTCCCGCGAGCCCCTTTGTCTTCACCAGCGACGACAATGACTTCATCGTTTACTTTAATACGCATGATCGATCTACCTCGTGCCTACAGAACTTCCGGCGCCAGCGACAGGATTCGGCTGTAGCCACGTTCTCTGAGCTCACGCGCCACCGGTCCAAAAATACGAGTGCCTACCGGCGTCTGATCTTCCCGGATAATGACCGCTGCATTGTCGTCAAAACGAATGTAGCTGCCATCCTGCCGGCGATACTCTTTGCTGGTACGCACCACAACCGCACGCACGATTGTGCTCTTTTTTACATTCGAGTTCGGCACCGCCTTCTTGACGGTCGCGACCACGACATCACCAACGCCACCGTAATAGCGCTTTGAGCCACCCAGGACCTTAATGACCAGCAGCTCACGCGCTCCGGAATTGTCGGCAACTTTGAGGCGACTTTCCTGTTGAATCATCTCTCAAATGTCTCCTACTCTTCGGCACGCGCGTCTACGGAGACGACGGCCCAGCGCTTGTTGCGGCTATACGGCCTGGACTCGATGATCGAGACCTCATCGCCGATCTTGCACTCGTTTGCTTCATCATGCGCCATGAATTTCCGGACACGGCGAATGACCTTACCATAAAGCGGGTGCCGCTTGGTCGTAGTGACGGCCACAACGACGGTTTTGTCCATTTTGTCACTGGTGACGACACCACTGAGGCGTTTACGTTGTTCTCTCATCACTCTAACCTGTAATCTCGTAGGATTTCACGACACCAGCCGTGCCCACTTCCTGACGATCCCGGCGGCTGCGGCTCTGTTTGCGGTTCAAATCCACCGCAGCAGAAGCCAGATCTTTGCCGCTGGCATCCGTAAAGGTGACCAGCCAGGCGGTTTCTTCATATTCAAACCGGGCTTCGGCATTCCATTCCTGGCTGCCCAGCAACGCGGCGATCTCTTCAATCATGGCGGCGGCACTGATAGCCCGCTGCCGGTCATGCAGAACCGTCCGGATCTGGGCAACATCACGACGTACTTTCTTCAGACGCGACGTGTCAGCCAGGCGAGCAGAAGCCTTCTGGAAACGCAGGTTGAACATTTCTTCCTGGGCGTTTTCCAACATCTCGGCCAATTCACGGCCATTCTTTTCGCGCAGGGTTACGATCTCAGCCATTACAGACTGTCCTCCCGGGCGATCAGCTGCGTTTTGATCGGCAGCTTGTAGCTGGCCAGATGAATCGCTTCTTTCGCCAAATCGGCGGGGATGTCAGCAATCTCGAACATCACGCGGCCCGGCTTAACCACGGCCACATAATGTTCCACTGAACCCTTGCCTTTACCCATCCGGGTTTCGGCCGGTTTAGCAGTTACCGGCTTGTCCGGAAAAATACGAATGTATACCCGGCCACGGCGCTTCATATGCCGGACCATCACACGACGCACAGCCTCGATCTGACGGCTGGTGATCCAGCCCGGCTCGAGAGCCTGTAAACCAAAGTCGCCATGCAATAGATCGGTACCGCCTTTGGCCATACCACGCATGCGCCCGCGAAATTGCTTGCGGTATTTGTAGCGTTTTGGCATTAACATGACACTATCTCCATACTATGACGGCCTGTCGCCGTCCTAACCGCTGGTCTGCGCTCAGCAGTCTCGATATCCTGACTATTCGCTGACGTAGACCTTAGCCTTTTGCGGCAAGATTTCGCCTTTGTAGATCCAGACCTTGATGCCGATCTGGCCGAAAGTCGTTAGGGCTTCGGAAAAGCCGTAATCAATGTTCGCCCGAATCGTATTGCGCGGTACCTGACCGTCGCTCATCTTTTCTTTACGCGCCATTTCCGAACCATTGAGGCGGCCGCTGGACTCGATACGAATCCCTTTGGCGCCCTGGCGCATGGCCTGCTGCATGGCACGCTTCATAGCACGGCTGTGGCTGATACGGCGCTCAAGCTGGCCGGCGATATTCTCGGCTACCAGCTGCGCGTCTAGATCCGGCTGGGTAATCTCTTCGACTTCAAGGCGGACAACCTTACCGGTGATCTTGCGCAGACGACTGCGCATCTCTTTCACGGTGGCGCCCTTGCGGCCAATCACCACGCCCGGTTTGGCTGTCCACACAGTCACCTGGACCTGGTTCGGGGCCCGCTCGATCTCGACTTTGGAGATACCGGCCTGGGCTAGCTCTTTCTTGAGCATTTCCCGGATCTGATGATCTTCATTGAGCAGATTGGCATATTGGTCCCGCTCGGCGTACCAACGTGTATTCCAATCATGAATTGCTTTCAAACGAAAGCCTACTGGATGTACTTTACGACCCATTTACCGCGCCTCCCTACTCGTAATCCACTGCTTCGCGCTCTGCCAATACAACTGAAATGTGGCAGGAACGCTTGATCAACGGCTTAAACCGACCCCGACCGCCGAAGCGACCGGATTTACGGCGCGGTCCGTCATCAGCAAAAATGCGATGCACAAAAAGCTCTTCGGCTTCCAGGCCGTAATTCTGTTCCGCATTTGCCACGGCAGATTCAATCAGCTTGTAAACTGACTTGGCTGCCTTGTGAGGCATGAAACGGAGCGTGTCCAGCGCCTGCTCCGCGCCCATACCGCGTACCACATCGACCACAAGACGGGCCTTCTGCGGCGCAATCTGGACATAACGAACCTTGGCGCGAATTTCAAATGCTTCAGCCATGATTAACGCCCTCTCTTCCGCTCTGCCTTGGAAACATGGCCACGGAATGTGCGGGTGGGCGCAAACTCGCCCAACTTATGCCCAACCATATTCTCCGTAATGTAAATCGGGATATGGCGGCGGCCATCATAGACAGCGATCGTGTGCCCAACCATCTGCGGGAAGATAGTGCTCGCCCGCGACCAGGTCCGAATAACCTGGCGAGAGTTGGACTCGTTCAAACCTTCAACTTTTCGTAGTAACTTCGGGTCAATGAATGGACCCTTTTTTAATGAACGTCCCATTGCCTGCTATCCTCCTTATCTACGCTTCTTGGTCCGGCGGCGGAAGATAAATTTATCTGTCGCCTTGTTGTTACGCGTACGGCGTCCCAGAGCCGGCTGGCCCCAGGGCGTCTTCGGACCGGCCATACCTACAGGGGAACGACCCTCACCACCACCATGTGGATGGTCCCGCGGCGTCATCGCCGAGCCGCGAACGGTGGGACGGATACCCATATGGCGCTTGCGTCCGGCCTTGCCGAGCTTGACATTGCCATGCTCCAGATTGCCGACCTGACCAATCGTGGCGTAGCAATCCTTGGGCACGTAGCGCTCTTCACCAGAAGGCAGACGGAGCGTAATATACTTCGGATGGTCCTTGGCCAACACCTGAGCTGACGTGCCGGCCGCGCGCACCATCTGGCCGCCCTTGCCTTCCTGCAACTCAATATTGTGGACCTGCGTACCAAGCGGGATGCTCTGCAGCGGCAGCGCGTTGCCCACTCGAATCGGCGCCTCGGGGCCGGACATGACGGAATCTCCGACGTGCAGCCCCAGCGGCGCTACAATGTAGCGCTTCTCACCATCAGCGTAGAACAGCAGGGCAATCCGGGCAGTCCGGTTCGGATCGTACTCGATCGAGGCCACACGAGCGGGGACCCCCACCTTGTCACGCTTAAAATCGATGAAACGATAACGACGTTTGTGGCCACCACCGCGATGACGAACGGTCACCTTGCCGCGGAAGTTACGGCCACCACGCTTCCGCAAACCTTTGCTCAGATTGCGCGCCGGCTGCGAATGAGTGATCTCCTCAAATGTATGGCCGCTCATGTCACGGCGGCCGGGAGATGTTGGCTTAAAGACCTTTACAGGCATGATACCTCCAGAGACGGTTTCCAAAACCAGGTGCGGGGCGGAACGTTACCCGTCGCCGAACCCGATTTCTCACCTCTGCTCTAACTAGACACCTTCAAACATATCGATTGATTCGCCGGCACCCAGCGTCACAATCGCCTTCTTGAAACCACGGCGGCGGACAACCACCTTACGGAAACGACGCGCCCGCTTGGCCGGCATCACAGACACCCGCACCTTGAGCACGGTCACATCAGGGAAAGCCAGTTCAACCGCTTCACGAATCTGAATTTTGTTGGCCTTATCATGAACCATAAAGGTGTACTGGTTCTGGTCAGAGGCCAGGATGTTCGTCTTCTCCGTGATAATCGGGCGACGGATAACTTCACGCCAATGCATCTTACTCTTCCTCCCCCGCGTCAGCAGCGTCAATGCTCAGGTGAGCGGTGACCGCTTCCAGCGCCGACAAGGGCATTACCAGCTTGTCATGCCCCAGCAGGTCACGCATGTTGAGATAGCCAGCATTCAGCGTCTTGACATCCGGCAGATTTCGGGCCGAAAGATAAGCATTCTCATTGCGCTCATTCAACAGCACCAGGGCGCTGCTATCGCCAGCAACCGCATTGACGATGTTGACCATCGTACGGGTCTTCGGCTGATCAATTGTCAACTCGTTCAGGACAACAATATCCCCATTCTGAGCCTTGACTGTCAACGCAGAGCGTAAAGCAGCCTGGCGCATCTTGCGGGGCATGTCCTTGGCATAGGAGCGGGGTGCCGGCCCGTGAGCCACACCACCACCGACAAAAATCGGGGCGCGCTTGCTACCATGACGAGCCCGGCCGGTTCCTTTCTGCCGGTACGCCTTGGCGGTTGTCCGGCTAACTTCAGAGCGGCCCTTCGCCTTGTGCGTGCCCGCCCGCTGGTTGGCCATCTGGCGGACAAATGCCTGATGCATCAGACCGCGGTTCACCTTGGCCTCAAACACAGCCGCTGCCAGAGTGACTTCACCAACCTCATTGCCATTCATGTCTACTACGGATACTTTCATGGCAACTTCTCCTAATTTTTCACCGTGGTCCGGATGGAAACGACGGTGCCTTTCGCGCCAGGAATTGCTCCCTTTACGGCCAGCAAGTTACGTTCCGCATCCACACGCATAATTTCTAGATTCATCACGGTCTGGCGCTCACCGCCCATGCGGCCGGCCATCCGGGTCCCCTTGAATACACGGGCCACGGTCGAGGTTGAGCCGATCGAACCGGGCGCCCGATGGCGGTCAGATTGACCATGGGTCTTGGGGCCGCCGGCAAAGCCATGCCGTTTCACGACACCGGCAAAGCCACGTCCCTTGGATTTGCCCGTGACATCGATCTTGTCGCCAACAGCGAATTGCTCGACGGTCAGGGATTGGCCAACTTTGTAATCAGCCACGTTATCCGGCCGGTACTCTCGCAAATGGCGTACCGCTTTCTGGCCCTTGTTGGCTTTACGTTGGGGATGTTTCTTGTCAGTTTTCAGAAGGCCCAGGTGACCCTTCTGGCCTTTGGTCAGGCGATGCTCTTTGGTCTCGCCAAAACCAATCTGGACGGCTTCATAACCGTCGTGATCATTTGTCTTGATCTGGGTGACGTAGCAGGGACCAGCCTGAATGACGGTAACCGGGGTCACAACCCCATCTTCGTCAAAGACCTGCGTCATACCTACTTTCGTGCCTAGTAAGAATTTCATAACTACCTCCGGGACTGTCAATCACCAGGCTTGATTGCATCATCCTTCCGCGCGTTGCTCGGAATGACAGAAACTCTTCTGTCATGCTGAGCGCAGCGAAGCACTAAATTTGAATTTCAATATCGACACCGGCCGGTAAATTTACCCGCATCAAGGTGTCTACGGTCTTCGCATCCGGGTTGATCACGTCGATCAGCCGCTTGTGCGTCCGAATTTCGAAATGCTCATGCGAATCTTTATGGACAAACGTGCTGCGCCGCACCGTGAACCGCTCGATCCGAGTCGGCAACGGCACCGGCCCCATCACCTGGGTCCCCGTCCGCTCCGCCGTATCGACGATACGCTTGGCTGACAGATCCAGAACACGGTGATCGTACGCTTTGAGCCGAATCCGAATTCTTTGCGCCACTCCTGCCATAGGACCTTACCTCACTCAAAGTGAGGGGCGTTGCCTGGTAAGCAACGCCCCTCATTCATTAATCGTTAGTTGTCAACTCGGACGATGACACCAGCGCCGACGGTCAGACCACCTTCGCGAATCGCGAAACGGCCACCCTCTTCCAGCGCCACCGGCGTGATCAACTCCACTTCCATCGTGATGTTGTCACCCGGCATCACCATCTCCACGCCTTCCGGCAGCTTGATCTCACCCGTCACGTCCAGCGTCCGGATGTAGAACTGCGGCCGGTACCCCGGGAAGAACGCCTTGTGACGCCCACCCTCGTCCTTGCGCAGGATGTACACCTCAGCCGCAAACTTCGAGTGCGGTTTGATGCTGCCCGGCTTGGCCATGACCTGGCCACGCTCGACCTCGTCCCGCTTGATACCACGCAGCAGCAGACCCGCATTGTCGCCGGCCTCCACCTTGTCCAGTACCTTCCGGAACATCTCCATCGACGTCACAATGACCTTCCGCGTGTCCTTGATGCCCACGATCTCAACTTCCGCACCCGGCGTCAGCATCCCGCGCTCCACACGACCCGTCACGACCGTGCCGCGGCCCATGATCGAGAACACGTCTTCCACTGGCATCAGGAACGGCAGGTCCGTGTCACGTGCCGGCTGCGGAATGTACTCATCCACCACCCGCATCAGCTCCCAGATCGGCGCATACGCCTCGTTCTCCGGGTTCGTGTCGGCACACTCCAGCGCCGCCAGCGCGCTACCGCGCACAATCGGCGTCTCGTCGCCCGGGAACTCGTACAGGTCCAGCAGCTCGCGCAGCTCCAGCTCCACCAGCTCCAGCAGTTCCTCGTCGTCCATCATGTCGCACTTGTTCAGGAAGATCACCATCGCCGGCACTTCCACCTGACGCGCCAGCAACACGTGCTCCCGCGTCTGCGGCATCGGACCATCCGGCGCGCTGACGACCAGAATCGCCCCGTCCATCTGCGCCGCGCCCGTGATCATGTTCTTGATGTAGTCACGGTGCCCCGGGCAGTCTACGTGAGCGTAGTGACGGTGCTCGGTCTCATATTCCACGTGCGAAATCGCAATCGTGATACCACGCGCCTTCTCTTCCGGCGCGTTGTCAATCTGATCAAACCGGGAAAAGTCCGCCCACCCCTTCAGGGAGAGCGTCTTCGTGATCGCCGCCGTCAGCGTCGTTTTCCCATGGTCCACATGACCAATCGTCCCGATGTTGCAATGCGGCTTCTCGCGAACAAATTTTTCTTTCGCCATGTCAATCCTCTTTTGCTAACTAAATCGCGCTGACAAGCCAACTAGCGGCCTTTGATGATGTCCTCAGCAATGCTGTCTGTCACCTGCGCGTAATGGTCAAATTCCATCGTGAAAGTACCGCGACCCTGGGTCATCGACCGAAGTTTCGTGGCATAACCGAACATTTCGGCCAACGGTACCTTGGCCCGGACCGTCTGCAGACCATCCGAACGCATTTCCATTCCCTCAACCAACGCGCGGTTGGCTGACAGATTACCAATCACATCGCCGGTGTATTCTTCCGGCATTTCAACTTCAACGAGCATCATCGGCTCCAGCAGGCGACAACGCCCCTGGCGCAACGCTTCTTTCAGGCCCATCGAAGCAGCGATCTTGAAGGCCATTTCCGAAGAGTCAACTTCATGGTAGGAGCCGTCAACCAGACGCACTTTGAGGTCTACAACCGGATAACCGGCCATAATACCGCTCTCCAGCGCTTCCTTGACGCCCTCTTCCACTGCCTTGAAATATTCCCGAGGCACCGTACCACCAACAATGGCGATTTCAAACGCGTGCCCCTTGCCCGGCTCCTGCGGCTCTACGTCAAGAACCACATGACCAAACTGGCCACGGCCACCGGTCTGACGGACGAAACGGCCCACGGCGCCTTGCACCGGCCGGGTCATTGTCTCCCGGTATGCCACGCGCGGCCGGCCCACATTGGCCGCAACCTTGAACTCACGCAGCATCCGGTCCACCAGAACGTCGAGGTGCAGCTCACCCATCCCGTACAGAATGGTCTGACCCGTCTGCTCGTCGCCTTTCACCTGGAAGGTGGGGTCTTCTTCGGCCAGGGCGCGCAGGGCAATACCCATCTTGTCCTGGTCCATGTTGGTCTTCGGCTCAATTGCCAGCGAAATAACCGGTTCCGGGAACTTGATGGCTTCCAGAACAATGGGGGCATTGTCATCAGCCAACGTTTCACCCGTGAAAGTGTGCTTGAGGCCCAACGTCGCGGCGATATCGCCGGCATGGACTTCCTTCACCTCTTCACGGCGGTCCGCATGCATACGCAGCAACACGCCAATCCGCTCTTTGCGGTTCTTGGTTGTATTCAGGACCCGGGTCCCCTGGCGCAGGATGCCCGAATAAACCCGGATGTAAGCCAGCCGGCCCACATAGGGGTCGGTCACAATCTTGAAGACCAGGGCCGACATCGGCGCATCGTCATCAGCCGGACGGCTTTCGGCCTCATCGGTATCCGGATTCACACCGCTCATCGGCGGCACATCCAGCGGCGACGGCAGGTAATGAACAACCGCATCCAGCAATCGCTGGACGCCTTTGTTCCGCAACGCCGTACCACAGAAAACCGGAGTCACCAGGCCCGCCAGCGTCGCTTCACGCAGCGCCTGACGCAGCTCTTCCACGGTGATCTCGCCGTCTTCCAGATACCGCTCCATCAAATCATCGTTGGTTTCCACGATGCGCTCGAGAATGATCGAGCGTGCCTTCTCGGCATTCTCCAGCTCATCTTCTGGAATCGGCACAGGGATTGGGGCAGCACCGAGGTCATCTTCTTCCCAGATGACGGCTTCCATCGTCAGCAAGTCCACAATCCCGCGGAACTTGTCTTCCTGGCCAATCGGCCATTGCACCGCGATCGGGTTCGCTTTCAGACGATCACGAATGGTGCCAACGGCGCGCACAAAATCCGCCCCGGTCCGGTCCATCTTGTTGATGAAACAGATACGGGGCACGTTGTAATCGTTGGCCTGACGCCAGACGGTTTCACTTTGCGGCTGCACACCAGCTACAGCGTCAAAAACCACCACCCCACCGTCCAAAACACGCAGACTGCGCTGTACTTCGGCGGTAAAGTCGATATGGCCGGGGGTGTCAATGATATTGATCTGATGCCCCAACCATTCGGTCGTGGTGGCTGCAGAAGTGATGGTGATCCCGCGCTCCTGCTCCTGAACCATGTGGTCCATCGTAGCCGCACCATCGTGAACTTCACCCATACGGTGAATCCGGCCGGTGTAATACAACACCCGCTCCGTCACAGTGGTCTTGCCGGCATCAATATGGGCGATAATGCCGATATTGCGAATCTTGCTCTTATCGAAAGCCATCTCAGTAACTATTGCCTCTTAATTAGAAGCGGAAGTGCGAGAACGCCCGGTTGGCCTCAGCCATCCGATGGGTGTCATCCCGACGCTTCACAGCAGCACCCTGCATCTTGGCGGCATCCATAAATTCGTTGGCCAGCTTCTCGGCAATGCTTTTGCCGGAACGGGACCGGGCCGCCGCCAGCAGCCAGCGCATCGCCAGAGAAAGCTGCCGTTCTGACGACACTTCCATCGGCACCTGGTAAGTCGCACCACCAACACGGCGGGGCTGAACTTCCATATGCGGGGCTACATTCTTCAACGCTTCTTCAAACACTTCGAGAGCCGGACGATTGGCCCGCTCTTCGATCATGTCAAAACTTTTGTACATCATCCGGACAGCAGTGCTTTTCTTGCCGTCCCTCATCAGCCGGTTAACAAACATCGTGACCTTGACACTGTTACAACGCAGGTCCGGCACAACTTCTCTCTTTTCTGGGCGATATCGTCTAGGCATGGCTCTACTCCAAACTACCTTTTCGGTTTCTTCGTCCCGTATTTGGAACGACCCTGATGGCGCTTCTCAACACCATCCGCATCCAACGTACCGCGCACGATGTGATACCGCACACCAGGCAGGTCCTTGACACGACCACCGCGGACCAGCACCACAGAGTGGTCCTGCAGGCGATGCCCCTCACCGCCAATGTAGGCAGTGACTTCGATCTGGTTCGTCAGACGAACACGAGCCACCTTGCGCAAAGCCGAGTTCGGCTTCTTCGGTGTCATCGTACGCACCTGCGTACAGACGCCACGCTTCTGCGGGGCACCCTTCGGCTGGGCGGTCCGGCGTTGCTTAAAGGTGTTATAGGTGTATTGCAGGGCAGGAGCTTTACTGCGCTTCGGCTTGCTCTGACGGCCCTTTCGGATTAATTGGTTAATGGTAGGCACGCTTAACCTTCTCCTTATTAAACTAAAAACCAACTCTTTGACAGCAAGCAAATCTGATCTGCTCAGGATGAGATATCCCAGCCAGAAATTTGCCTTTTACCCAATTACAGATGGAGTGCAACTACCGTTTCCGAAGAATTGTCCCCTCTCACTTGGCGACAAATGGAGGCCCAGGTAATGCAACCTGGGCCTCCATACACTCTTCAATCATTCAGTTGCACAGCCAGTTCCGCTGCCGGCTTAGCTGTCCCTGGTAGTTGTTAAGTGCGATTTTTGCGCACGAAGGGTAAGTGTAACACAGAAAGAATGGTTGTCAAGAAAAGCTGATTTGCTTGCTACCCTATTCTCTCTGCTTCATTTACACCTTACCGATGGCTCTTGGCCAGGTCCATCAGACCCGTACCAACCCATTGGCGATCTTTCTTGTCGTCTTCCTTACCAAAGCGGATGACATCACCCTTCTCGGTAATTGCTTCCACGGCCAGGCCGAGGCTCTGCAGCTCTTTGACAAGCACGCGGAACGAGGCCGGAATGCCAGGCTCTTCGATCGGCTCGTTCTTGACGATCGACTCGTAGGTCTTAACCCGACCCTGAACGTCGTCAGACTTGACCGTTAGCATCTCCTGCAGCGTGTGCGCCGCGCCGTATGCCTCGAGCGCCCAAACCTCCATCTCACCGAAACGCTGGCCACCGAACTGGGCCTTACCACCTAACGGCTGCTGCGTCACCAGCGAGTACGGACCGGTCGAACGGGCGTGAACCTTGTCTTCAACCAGATGGGCCAGCTTCAACATGTGGATGATGCCAACCGTCACGGATTGATCAAACGCTTCGCCAGTCTTGCCGTCAAACAGCTTTTCCTTACCCCAAATGGGCAACGGTTCACCGGTGTCGAAGGTGACCTTGCCAGCCACTTCGATCATCTCCTCGACGGCAGCGCCTTTGGCATCCACCGCAGACAGGCTCGCCGGCGCAAATTCGCCAAACTTCTCCTGCAGCCAGTGATACCATTCGCGCACACAGACCTCGATGGTGTAATCCAGCGACTGCTGCCACTGGCTCTTGTGCGTCTCCGGATCATTGCTCAGGAAGACCAGCTCCGGATCGTATTCCCGCATCCGCAGCCATTCCGCGGCCACACCCTGACGGGTGTAGACCTCGTCCAGCTCCAGGCGCTCCAGATCATAGCCATTGTCAGACAGCCAGGCGTTGACGAAACGACGACGGGCATCTTCCTTGTCGGCCAGATCCTCTTCGTCAGTCCCAATCTCGACCAGCCAGTCCCAGGCCCAATCAGCGGCGATGCTCCAGGCCCGATCAACCAGCCAGGCGCGCGCCAGTTCCGCTTCAATTTCATACTCATTGGCGCCATCGAACACCGGCGTAATGGCCCGGAAGCCCAACCGGCTGGCGGCCCAACCCAGATGCGTCTCCAGGACCTGGCCCAGGTTCATACGACCGGGCACACCCATCGGGTTCAGGATGATGTCAACCGGCCGGCCATCGGAGAGATACGGCATATCCTCGATCGGCACAACCTGGGAGATAACACCCTTGTTGCCGTGGCGGCCGGCCATCTTGTCGCCCTCGCTGATCTTGCGACGCTGGGCGATAGAAACGCGGACCATGGTCTCAACACCGGCCGGTAAATCCCGATCATGCTGCCGTGTAAAGACCTGAACGTCAACCACCTTACCACGGGCGCCATGCGGCAACCGCAGACTGGAGTCCTTCACTTCACGGGCCTTGTCACCAAAGATGGCCCGCAGCAGCTTCTCTTCCGGGGTCAGCTCTTTTTCACCCTTGGGGGTAATCTTACCCACCAGGATGTTCTGCTCCTGTACGTCCGCCCCAACCCGGATGATACCGCGCTCATCCAGATCCTTGAGCGCATCTTCGCTCACATTCGGGATGTCGTAGGTGATCTCTTCCGGCCCCAGACGGGTATCGCGCGCCTCGACCTCATGCTTCTCGATGTGGACCGAGGTGAACTTGTCGTTACGGACCAGCTCCTCGCTGACCAGAATGGCGTCCTCGTAGTTGCCACCTTCCCAGCTCAGGAAAGCGACCACCACATCCTGGCCCAGCGCCAGCTCACCACCACGAGTAGAGGAGCTGTCAGCCAGGACCTGGCCAACGCGCACCTTCTGACCGCGCACCACAATTGGCTGCTGGTCAACACAGGTGCTCTGGTTGGAGCGCTGATACTTGCGCAGGGCGTAGTGCAGCGGGCCATTCTCGCCGATAACGACGATGGAATCGCCAGTCACGCTGACCACTTCACCATCCTCACGGGCAATCACAACCTGACCGGAGTTCAACGCCGCCTCTTCTTCCATACCCGTGCTGACAATCGGCACATCCGGCCGCAGCAACGGCACTGCCTGACGCTGCATGTTGGAACCCATCAGGGCCCGGTTCGCGTCATCATGCTCCAGGAACGGAATCAAGGAGGCGGAGACACCCACGATCTGCCGGGGCGCTACGTCCATAAAGTCAATGCGCTTGGCATTGGAGAAAATAAACTTCTGATTACGGCGGGCCGAGATACGGGTCTCCGTAAACTGGCGCCGGCCGTCCAGACGGGCATTCGCCTGGGCGATGGTGAAATGGTCTTCTTCATCAGCCGACATGTAGACGATTTCGTCCGTCACAAACGGCTTGACATCCACTTCTTCCACACCCGCAGTTTTGATCGCCTTGATGTGCTTCTGCGCCACAGCCTGACCCGCTTCGACAATCGTCTCACCGGTCTCCGGGTCGACGATATCTTCAGCGACGTCATGGCCGATCAGTGCTTCATCATCTATAGAAAGGCGATGGATAACGCGGCGGTATGGCGTCTCGATGAAACCATAACGGTTCACCCGACCGTAAGCGGCCAACCGGCCGATCAAACCGATGTTCGGCCCTTCCGGCGTCTCAATGGGGCAGATACGGCCGTAATGGCTGTGATGGACGTCACGAACCTCAAAGCCCGCCCGCTCCCGGCGCAGACCGCCAGGACCTAACGCGGAAAGCGTCCGCTTGTGGGTGAGCTCGGCCAGCGGGTTGGCCTGTTCCATGAACTGGCTCAACTGGGAGCTGCCGAAAAACTCACGAATGGCGGCCACAACCGGCCGGATATTCACCAGGGAGATCGGCGTAATCGATTCCGCATCACGGATCGACATACGCTCACGAACGACCCGCTCCATGCGGCGCAAACCAACACGCAGTTTGGCCTGCAGCAACTCACCAACCGTCTTGACGCGGCGGTTGCCCAGGTGGTCGATATCATCCGGCCCTTCCTGGCCATTGTTAATCTTGATCATCCGCTCCACCAACCGCACGATGTCATGCTGGGTGATGGTCCGATGCTCCAGCGGCACGATATTCTGCAGGTTGAGCCGCTTGTTCATCTTGTAACGACCAACCCGGGCCAGGTCATAGCGCCGGCTGTCGTACAGCTGCTCATACAGATATTCGCGGGCGTTGTCGATCGTGGGCGGATCGCCGGGGCGCATCCGCTTGTAGAACTCGAGGATCGCCTGCTCGGCCAGCGATTTGTCCGGATCCCACGGCGGTTCCTGCTCAATGCTGCCGGCGATGTAGAGATGCTCACCATTGGTGTCCACATGCTCAAACAGGGCCAGGATCTCCTTGTCGGAGCCATCCTTCAGCAGCTGGTTGCCCAGACCATCTTCGATGGCGGCGAGGGCACGCAGGAACAGGGTGACCGGCACGGTCCGCTTGCGATTAAATTTGACCGTCAGGTAATCGGTCTTGCGGGTCTCAAACTCCATCCAGGCACCGCGATCCGGGATCAACTTGGCCATAGCCAGCGGACGACCGGTGGTGCGTTCTTCTTCCGTCTCAAAATAGACGCCGGGGGAGCGAATCAGCTGGCTGACCACGACACGTTCCGTGCCATTGATCACAAAGGTACCGGCCGGCGTCATTAAGGGGAAATCTCCCATGAAGATTTCCTGCTCAATGGGCTGGTCGGTGTCGGTGCTGTACAGCAGCGCCTTGACATACAAGGGAGCCGAGTAGCTCATGTCTCGGTCAATACATTCGTCGACCGAATATTTGGGTTCCCCGAACCAGTAGTTCAGATCAAACCCATCTACCTCCGGCGCGCTGCAAGGGAAAAACAGCTTCAGGTCGCCGCTGTAGCTTTCAATAGGCGAGATCTCCTCGAACAGTTCGGAGAGGCTCTCATTAATAAAGTGTTCAAACGATTCCAACTGCACGTCGATCAACTTGGGCAAGGCCATCGGCTGCGTCGTGCTCGCGTAACTCTTCGTCCACCTTTCTGTCATGGAAATTCATCTGCTCCCAGATACTAAAGGTTAACCGTTGCAGGGGCACGTCCGGCCCCGTTTTTCAGGAGAATTGCAGGGGGATCTGTAATAGGTCCGTTTTGCATGCAAACCAGTATTATATGGATTCCGGCAGGCCGTGTCAAACGCAATTTCCTTGGCGCCGCAGAGCCGCATGATATGGCGCCGGCCGTGACCCCATAGCCCCGTTGCTTTATCAACTCCCTATTTATGGCGTCGAGACCCCAACCGGCCGGTCCCTCAGGCCCGGCGGTCGCCCTGGCTGGCGGCCAGCCCCTTCCCTTTTAGCCGTCGATAGGTTTCTTCAATACGTCGTGCAGCCGCCTGCCAGCTGTACTCATCTATCGCCCGGACCCGAAGTTGCCCGCCCAGCCTCTGACGACGCGCCCGATCAGCGCTCAGCGCTCGGATCGCCTCGGCAAAGGCGACCTCATCACCTAATGGCACATATACCCCGCTCTCGGCCAGATATTCGACATGCACGGGATTGTCATAGGCGACCACAGGCAGGGCCATCGCCATGTAATTAAGCACTTTGCCACTACCCTCGGTGCTGGAGGTTTTGGCCGACACAGCAATATCACCCAGGTGCAAATAGCGTGGCGCCAGCTGGTAGGGCAATTTGCCGGTAAAAACAATTCGGTCGGCCACATCCAGCTGCATCGCCAGCTTTTTGTACTGGGCCTCATTAGGAAAACCCATAATCAGGAAGTAGATTTCCTCTCCTGCTTCTTTCAGCGCCGCCGCCATCCGCACCAGATGGTCTGTCCCCTGATAGGGCGCCAAAAAACCCAGATAAACGACAAGCGGTCGATCAGCGGGGATACCGAGCTGCGCCCGTAACGCCTCGCGCTGCTGGAGGGTAAATTGATCCGGCCGGAACCGTTCCGTATCAACACAGTCCGGCAGCGGCACAAGTTGCGCTGGCGGTACGGCAAACTCCCGCTCCAGGAGAGCCCGCGCCCGCAACGAGCTGGTCAAAATCGCCCCGGCATGCTGGCAGATCCAGCGCTCCAACCGCTGCACAAACCGGAAAACCAGGCCATCGCGGGCTAAAAAGCCATGATCCACCATCTCTCCGGTCAGACTGCCCTGGAAATCAAAGACCAGGGGCACCCGCAACAACTTGGCCAGCACTTTGCCAATCAGAGCACCCTCATGCATATGACCATGAATCACATCTGGCTTCTCTCGCCAGGCCACCAGCAGAGCGCGCCAGGCCAGATAGACATCAAATGCCAGTTTGTGCCGGGAAGAACCTACTTCATAGTCAGTATGGTAAGGCAATGGCGCCGTGCGCCGGATGTCGATCCCGTCCAGGTCTCTTCCTTTATAGTAGGTGACGATGATGACCTGGTGGCCCAGCGCCTGCAGCGCCAACGTCTCTTCGTAAATACGAATGTGACCGCCATAGTCGCTAAAAAACGAGGTCGGCGCGATCATGAGGATTTTGAGGGGCGTTGAGCTTATATTCATCGGCGCAGAATTCAATGTTGATCGTCGGCCCATTGTAGCTGGCGCAGGGTTGCGGCCAGTTCTGCCGGGGTAACCGTCTCCGGCCGATCCTGGTGATGGTTGATGAGAGCAATCAGCCGCGCGGAACTACCAGCAGCGGCCGCCATTTCTGCTCCCCAGGCAGGATGTTTCTCCTTAATGACGAAGGGGCGGCGCCAACCGGCCGGTTCTCCCTCCCCCCAGCGCCCGACCTGCGCCGGCGCCAGCGCCTGGCCCATTACAATCACCACCCGATCCCAGATATGAATGGGCAGCCGTGTCTTGCCAATATCATGCAGCAGCGCTGCCTGCAGAAGTTCCCGGTCATCATGGCCAGCCCCGCGCAAGGTCGTCATAACTGCATAACTATGGTTCTGGTCGCTCAAAGAAAAGCGCTGGAAGAGGGCGTATTCGGCCGGCGACAGCAGTTCGCTCACCTCGCCCAAAGCAGCATCAGGCAGCGGACGAGCATTCAGTTCAGCCCCAAACTGACGGAGGCGATAGACAAGGCGATCCCAGGTTGACATGGGCAAGCTAGAAGTAAGTGAAGAAGCGTTGCCGATAGCTCCGGGGCAAAAGCAGATCTGTCCAGGCAAACGCCATCGAAAAAAGATCACCAGACAAATCGCCCCCAACAGCCGGCAGTCGAAAGACAAGCGCCATCAGTAAATAGAACCCATAACGGCGCATTGGCTCAACCTGAATAAACATAGCGTTTTCCTCTTCCCGCCAATAAGCTAATGATTATAGGGAAAAGTGGTTGACTTTTCCATCGGGCTGGTCGATTGCATCCCGCCTGGATAGACTAGGCGATTGGTTCAACGGCCACCACCCTCTTTGCCAGTCTCAATATCTGGCTCAATGATGCCCAAACACTTTGAGGAGTAAATCTGATGGCGACTATCCTGCAGGAACATGAGCTGAATTGCGATGTGCTGGTCGCCGGTGGGGGGCCAGCCGGCGTGCCCTGCGCCCTGGCGGCAGCGCGACTGGGTGCGCGAGTCATTTTGTGCCAGGACCGGCCGGTGCTCGGTGGCAACGCCTCCAGCGAGGTCCGCATGCACATCGTCGGTGCCGATGCCAGCGGCGCCCGCGGCGAGCTCTTGCAAACTGAAGCTCGTGAGGGCGGCATCATCGAGGAAATTCGCCTGGAAAACAGCGTTCGCAACCCGCAGCGCTCCGCCGCCATGTTTGACCTGATCCTTTACGAAAAATGCCGCGCTGAACCTAATCTGACCTTGTTGCTCAACACGGCAGTGGATGGCGCTGTTATGGCCGGCGGGGTGATCCAGGCGGCCACTGCGCTGCGCCAGTCAACGGAGGACCGCTTTGTGATTCACGCAGCGGTCTTTGTCGATTGTACTGGCGATGGTCGGCTCGGTGTGGAAGCCGGCGCTGCCTTTCGTACCGGCCGGGAGGCCCAGGCCGAATTTGGCGAACCCCAGGCCCAACCCGTGGCTGATGACAAACGGCTTGGTTCCACGTTACTGTTTCAAGCCCGCAAACATGATCGCCCGATGCCTTTTGTGCCGCCGCCCTGGGCCCGCCACTTTACAGAAGCGGACCTGCGTCTGCGCCCACACGCCACTCCAGGCCTGGATCTTGGGCTGGAGTATGGATTCTGGTGGGCAGAATGGGGCGGTGAGTTGGATACGATCAAGGACAATGAGCTCATTCGAGATGAGTTACTTGCTATTCTCCTGGGCGCCTGGGACCATATCAAAAACGGCGGCGACCATGGTGCCGACAATTGGGCCCTGGATTGGTTCGGTTTTTTGCCCGGCAAGCGGGAAAGCCGCCGCTTTATTGGCCAACATATCCTGACCGAAAACGACATTCTGGCGGCCCGTCATTTCCCGGATGCCATCGCCTACGGTGGCTGGTCATTGGATACCCATCCACCGGCCGGTGTAGACGCCATCGACGAGCCGCCCTGCCACCAGCCGCTACCGCCTCACCTCTACGATATTCCCCTGAGCAGTTGCATCTCGCGTGACATTCCCAATCTGATGTTTGCCGGGCGGAACATCTCGGCCACCCATATTGGCTTCTCATCCACAAGAGTGATGGCGACCTGCGCGGTCATTGGCCAGGGCGTAGGGACGGCAGCCGCTTATGCCTGCGCCAACCAGCAAGCGCCCGCCGAATTGCCCACGGACCAGGTAGCCATGCAAGCGATCCAGCAACTACTCCTGCGCCACGATGCCTTCCTGATCAGCCAGAAGAATGAGGACCCGGCTGATCTGGCCAGGCTAGCCCAGGTAACCGTTTCCAGCGAAACAATTGAGGGACCTGGTCAGGCTGTATTGTCAGGCCAGACGCGCTCGGTCCATGGTCCGCTGGGAGCGCGGTCAGATCTGGCCACACCTGGCACGCACCGCTGGCTGAGCAATCCGGCGGAGGGGCTGCCAGTCTACCTGGAGTTGAACTGGCCCGCGCCCGTCACCATTCAGACAGTCCAGCTCACCTTCGACACCGGTCTGCATCGCATTCTGACGCTCACCCATGCTGATGGTTATGCGGCCCGCATGGCCTGGGGCGTGCCGCAGCCGGAAACGGTGCGAGACTATCAGTTAGCGGGTTTGACAGCCGGCGGCTGGCAAGAACTGGTCGCGAACAGCGGCAACTATCAGCGCCACGTGATCCACCAACTTCCCAACCCGATGAGTCTGACTGCTTTGCGCCTGGTCATCACGGCCACGAATGGCGCCAGCAACGCCCGGGTTTGCGAGATCAGGGCTTACAGTTAGCGAGATTGATCAGCCTGGTCGCAAATCAATGCGCCAGACGCGGCCCACACTTTCTAGCCTGCCAATTGGCCGCCAAACGCGGCACGCCCACCGGCCGGTGGCAAATAAAAGACGTGGACATTGGCCTGCGACCGCCCCAACTGGCGCGCCACAATGGCCGCCACCTGTTCAGCTTGCTGGGCCAGATCCGCCGGCAACGTCCCCTGCATCACCTCAACAAAGGTTGGCTGCACATTGGGCGGCACCATAGTCTCGTTTTCGGCGTATTGGGTTCGCGGCAGATGGGTGAGGCGTAACCAGGTGCCGCCCGGTTCTGAGCCAAATAGACGACCCAGCTCATCAGCCAGCCCCTGCGTTGTGTTTTCGTCCCATTCGCCGTCAGCATTGCCGACACATTGGATGGTAACAATTGGCATTTAGATTTCCCTCCGTAACAATGTTGCCAGGTCCGGCACGTAGAGGCCAGACCGGCCGGTTTGCTGATACCATTGCAGCTCCCCGTTCACCAGGTCTGCCAGACTATGAGCGTGCCCGGCCAGTTCCACAGTCGCCAGATGCGCCTGCAAAGATTGTAAAACCGCCAGATAAATTGTCTCAGCACCGGCAGCCAACATACGCTCCAACAACTGTGCTGTCGACAACCCAAGTTGCGCCTCAACCCTGGCCCACAACGCTTCTATTTCATCAACCAACTGGTTGGTTTGCGCCAGCGGATCCCGCTGAAGCTCCAAAATTGGCGCCTCTGATTCAATCCGGATAACGGCGCCAGGCGCCGTCATTTCGCGTCGCCACCGGGCGCCAAAGGTAAAGAAAGTACCCTCCATCTCTAGCTCGCTGTGAATGTACAGACGGCCAGGGCAGATGATAGGCAACCAATCCAAATCTGGTGCTGCGTGCAGATGCGCCCATGGTGTACGCTCGTCGCCTTCATCAAGGCGTAAGCGGATTGAGTCTGGCTGGTGCCGTTCAGCGTCCGCCCTTAAAAGCACGGCTACGCCTGTAAAGCCAAGACTGTCGTCATGTAGCGCCGGCGCTGTATCAAAGCCCAACGCCGCCAAACGCTCCATTTCTCCTTCAGATTCCATCGTAATTTTCCTCGGGATGTGTACGCCATACAACCCCGGTCAGAATAGTATCACAGCGCCGCCAGTGACCGATCCATCGCCTCAAGGAAGATCGCGGCATGTTCCGGCCGGAAAACCAGGGGTGGCCGGATTTTCAGGACATTACCAAACGTCCCGGATTTGCCCACCAGCACCCCATTTTCCACCAGCAAATCCAGCAGGCGGACTGTCTCATCCGGCGCCGGCGCCAATGTTTGCCGGTCGCGCACCAGCTCGGCGCCGACCAGGAGCCCGCGCTGGCGCACATCGCCCAGGATCGGATGTTTGGCCATCAAGGCGGTCATACCTTCGCCCATGATCCGGCCGGTCTCGCCAGCATTGGCCACCAATCCTTCGCGCTCAATCACATCCAGCACCGCATTGCCGGCGGCGCAGGCGACCGGGTTGCCGCCAAAGGTGCTGAACAGCCCCGTGGCCTGCATAAACGCGTTCAGTATCTCGGGCCGGGTGATGACGACGCCAAGCGGGAAGCCATTGCCCACCGGCTTGCCCAGCGTCACAATGTCCGGCGTAATCCCCTGCGCCTGGTGGCCCCACATGTGGCTGCCAGAGCGGCCAAAACCGGCCTGGACCTCGTCGGCAATCAGGAGAGCGCCGGCGGCCTGGGCCTTCTCAGCCACCCGTTTGAGGTAACCGGCCGGTACACCCGGAATCCCATTGCTCACAAACGAGCTGTCCACCATAAACGCCGCCGGTTCATAGCCCCGTTCCCCCAGAGCCGCCAGCGCCCGGTCGGCATCAGCCGCGTAAAGGGCGGCCACATCCGGCTCGCCATATTTGTATGGGCCGCGATACGGATCGGGCGACAGGAATGTTTCCATGTGCGGCGGCAGTTTGACACCGGAGCGGCCGGGCGAGAAATCGGCAATCGTGCCGGTAATGCCGTGGTAGGCGCCTTCAACAATCAGGCCGCCGGACCGGCCGGTGATAAACTGGGCCATCCGCCAGGCCACATCGTTGGCTTCGCTGCCCGAATTGACAAAGGCGCAGACAGACAGGTTCGGCCCCATCGTCGCGGTCAACCGCTCCGCATATTCCAGGATGTTGCGGTAGATGTACCGGGTATTGGTGTTCAGCGCCGCCAGCTGGCGGGAAACGGCCTTGACGACATGCGGGTGGCAATGGCCCACGGAAACGACGTTGTTGTAGCCGTCCAGATAGCGCCGGCCGCTGGGGCCAATCAGCCAGGGCCCTTCGCCCCGCTCGACGTGGATGGGCGTCTGGTAAAAGAGGCGCAAGCTGGGGTCGAGTACCTTGTGGCGGCGGGCGATGAGCGTCTCCCGCTCGTCAGCCAGGGTTGGGCTGACGTAGGCCGGGAAGCGGCACGCCTGGCGCAACCGCCGGCACACTTCGGCCCGCCCCAACGCCCGCAAATCGGCGATCGACTGCCAGAAGGCCGGCTCAATTGAGGCGTGAATCTCAGCCAGGTCGCCCCGGGCAGCGCGCCGCCAGGCGACGATGGTCACGGTCGTGGCCATCCGGGTCAGCACCAGATCATAAAGCAAATCTATTTCTGCTTCTTCCAGCGGCAATACCTCATCGTAGCCGGCTACCATCTGGCCGAGCGAGGCCACCGCCTCGTCGACGGGCAGCCCATCAAGGTCGGCCGCAATTGCCAGTTCAAAAATCAAAGGCGCAAACACCATGTCGCCAAAATCAAGGATGCCGCAGATCGCATCGGGGTTTTCCGGCAGGGCCAGGCAGTTACGGCCGTGGGCGTCGGCGTGGATGATTTGATGACGCAGCGTCGCCAGCTGCGGCTCAACCACATCGCGAAAATGGCTCATGATGGCCGTGACATGTTCGCGGGCCGCCGCCTCGGGAATGTGTTCGATGTGGGGAATCAGGGCCGTCGCCCGGGTCAAATCCCAGGGGTGTTCGTTGCGGGCGGCGGGGTGGAACAGCCCGCGCATGGCCAGGTCCAGGCGGGCCAGGAAGCGGCCCAGATCCCGCCACTGCGCCGCTGAGCGGGGCCGGGGTTCGACGATATCGCCGGGCACAAAACTGAGCACGCGAACAATGTGCGCCACCCCAGCCGGCGTGGTCACCCACGCATAGGGCTCCCCAGCATTTGTCTGGATGACCCGGGGCGCGGCCAGCTCCGGCGCTCGGGCGGCCAGTTCTTGCAGAATGTGGGTCTGAAAATCCACTACGTCGGTTGATTCAGCCGCATTGGCGATTTTGAAGACGTAGCGCTCGCCATTGTCGGTGTCTATGCGAAAATTCTGGTCTCGTTCGCTGGGTAGATGGGTGAACCGGCCGGTTAAGCCATACTGGCTCTCCGCCCACTCCGCCGCCTGCGCCGGGCTGATCTCCGGCTGGTTGCGGTCCAAAAATCTGATTTCATCCTGACTCATCGTGGCCTACCTGGGGAACTGGTCTCAATCTCGCCGCGAGGTTCCCTTCTCGGCGACTGGCCAATTTTACTCGCCCCTGAGTAAACAGCTAGATTTGTCCCCCAAACGGTTGACACGCTATTTTGTTTGTGATAAAGTGCACAATCGATTGTGACATGATTCACAATCGCCGCCATCCGCGCTTGTAAGGGCATAAAGCCCAGGCCCACCCGGGCTGCTCATCGAGATAAGGCAAGCCAACGTCCTGTCCACTATCGCCGCCTTATCCCAGAGAGAACGAGATCGCCATGAATATTGACGACCACATTCGGCAGGCCCAGGAACAAGGCGCCTTCGACAATCTGCCCGGCCAGGGCAAACCGATTCGCCTGGAGAACAACCCCTACGCCGGCGAGCAAGGGCTCGCTTTTGATATCCTGCAACAGGCCGGGTTCCTGCCCAGCTGGGTGGAAGAGCGGCACTCCCTCGAAGCAGAGATGAACCAGGCGATCACTAAGCTAAGCCGTGCCTGGAGCCAGGTTGAAGGCGACTATCGCCGTGACCCGCTCTGGCAAAAAGCGGAAAAGAAGTTCCGCCAGGAATCACTCCGGCTCAATCAAGCCATTCGCACCTACAATCTCAAAGCGCCCGCCGGCATCCCCCACCTCATCGAACTCAATGTCGAGCGGGAACTGGTCAAACTGCGCCGCCTATCCCCTACTTACTAGGGCTGGCTGAGCTTGCTCTGGCGCTATCTGCGACCCCAGCGCTGGCGTGTCGCTCTCTCAGCGATCCTGCTGCTCACGACGCTAGGGCTGGAGCTCTACGCGCCGCTAATCCTGGGCGGTTTTATTGATGGCGCCCGGGCGGGCCAAGCGTTAAGCGAGCTGTATGGGGCTGCGCTCACTTTCCTGGGTCTCATTGTCGCCGCCCAACTTGTTTCCGTCGCCACTACCTACCAGGCGGAGATCATTGGCTGGACGGCGACCAATGCCCTGCGCCATGACCTGACCGCTCATCTGCTGGACCTGGATCTCGGCTTCCATCAGGACCATTCCGCCGGCGAGCTGATCGAACGGGTTGATGGCGACGTCGGCGCCCTGCACCATTTTTTTGCCCAATTCCTTATCCGCATCGTCGGGAACGCCCTGCTGCTGCTGGGGCTGCTGATTATTGTTCTGGTCCAACATTGGCAGGTCGGGCTCACGCTGGGCCTCTTCAGCCTCTTCGTCGGCGCTATCCTGTTCCGCCTGCGCCACCTGGCCGTCGAAGCGATCCTGGCTGACCGTCAGTTGAATGCGCGGCTGAATGGTTTCTGGGAGGAACGTTTGGTGGCGTCGGCCGATTTGCGGGGCAACGGCGCCGTCGAACATGTGCTGCAGAGTCAACAGCCGCTCAACTGGCAGGCGCTGCAGCTTACCCGGAAAGGGCGAAATCTGGGCTGGACCGTGCACGGGGTTTACATTGGCCTGCACATCATCGGTTCTGCCCTCATTTTCGCCGTCGCGGCAGCCCTTTATCTACGGGGCCAGGCGACGTTGGGCTCGGTCTATCTGGTCTTTCATTACCTGGGCCTGGTGGTCATCAACCTGCGCGGTTTTGTGCGCGAGCTGGATACCTTGCAGCGGGCCACGGCCAGCCTGCGCCGCGTCGAGGCGCTGTTTGCGCGGCAGAATCGGCTACCAGCGCCGGCTAAGGCCGTAGCGGCCCCGCCACCGGTAGACGATGTGTTGCTAAGCTTCGCAGACGTCACTTTTGCCTACGAGGACCGGCCGGTCCTGCACAACCTCTCGTTCAACCTCGCCCCAGGCGAAAAGCTGGCTTTGCTCGGCCGTACCGGCAGCGGCAAAAGCACCCTGGCCCGCCTCGTTTTCCGCTTCTATGATCCCCAGTCCGGCCAGATCAGCCTGCACGGCCGCCCCCTGCCCCAATGGCCGCTTGGTGAATTGCGGGGCCGCATTGGCCTGGTCACCCAGAACGTCGAACTGTTTAGCGCCACCGTCCGCGACAATGTCACCCTGTTTGACAGGCGCATCCGCGACGAGCAGATTGGCGCCGCCCTGGCCAATCTAGGGCTGGGGGCCTGGCTGGCGGCGTTACCGGCCGGTCTGGACACCCGCCTGGGCAGCGGTGGCCAGGGGTTATCGGCCGGGGAAGCCCAATTACTGGCTCTGGCCCGGCTTTTCCTGCAGGACCCGGCGCTGATCATCCTCGACGAAGCCTCCGCCCGGCTGGATCCCATTAGCGAAGCCCGCCTGGAGATTGCCCTGACCCAGCTCCTGGCTGGCCGGGCCGCCATCATCATCGCCCATCGGCTCCAGACCATTCGCCGGGCCGATCGGGTGCTCATCCTGGACAACGGCGCCGTCGTGGAAGAGGGCAATTACCAGGAATTGAGCGGACAGCCCGATTCATGGCTGGGGACACTGTTGCAGCAGGAGCAGGAGCGTCACCAATGAAAGAGCCGCTCGAGTTCACGCCCGGTGCCCTGATCCGGCAGCTCATCCGGCTCTCGCCGGCCCGCAACGGCTGGCATCTGCTGCTGCAACTGCTGCGGCACACCCTTATCCTGGCCCCGGGCCTTATCCTGCGCTGGCTCTTTGATTTCCTGGCCAGCCAACCCATCTTGCCCGCAGCTGATCCATTTGCCCGCCTGCCCTGGCTGATGTTGGGGCTGCTGGCGGCCGTCGGGCTGGCCCGCGGCGCCACCATCGTGGCGGCGGTCCATTTGCAGTCCACCGCCTGGGGCTGGGACATCGCCCGGCTGCGGAACAGCCTGGTGCGCCGGCTATTGCACCGGCCGGATGCCACACAGTTGCCGGTACCGGCCGGCGACGCCGCCAACCGCCTCAACATCGATACCTCCGAACTGGGCCAGCTCAATGTAGAGCTCTACGCGCTCGTGGCCAGTGGCGTCCTGGCCGCCAGCAGTATGGTCATCATGCTGCTGGTCCGCTGGCAAATCGCCATTTTCGTTGTGTTGCCGATCGTGCTCATAGCCCTGGTAGTGCGGCTGGCCCAGCGGCGTTTGCAGCAACTGCGCGGCGCCAGCCGCCAGGCCCAGGGTGAAGTCACCGGCCTGCTCGGCGAGATCTTTGCCGCCGTCCAGGCTGTCCAGGTCGCCAACGCCGCCCCCCATGTCCTGAGCCATCTCGACCAGCTTAATGAAGCTCGCCAGCAGACGGTCCTGCGGGAACGGCTATTTGAACAGCTCAATGTGCTGGCGATTTTTAACAACATCAGCAATTTCACCATCGGCCTCATCCTGCTGCTGGGCGCCCACGCCATGAGCCTGGACGAATCGGGCCAGGCTGCCTTCACGGTTGGCGATTTTTCGCTCTTTGTCTACCTGATGGCCCAGGTCACCGACTTTCTGCTGACGCTCAGCGGCTGGCTGGCCGCCTACAACCAGCGGCGCGCTTCCCTCGAGCGGTTGCAGCCGCTGCTGACGGGCGGCGAGGGAACAAGCAGCGTCACCGACCTGGCTCCGCCGGGACAGCTCACGTTGTCACCTGAAGCCCCCTCGCTGCAGCTACCGGCCGGTTTCGGCCAGGCCCGTCTACAGCGCCTGGAGGTACGTGAGCTAAGCGCGTTGTACCCGAGTTCCGGGCAGGGCATCCGCGATATCTCCTTTAGCCTGGGCGCGGGCGAAATTCTGGTGGTGACCGGCCGGATCGGCGCCGGCAAAAGCACCCTGCTGCAAGCGTTGCTTGGGCTCCTGCCATTATCCGCCGGCGAAATCCATTGGAACGGCGACCTTGTGGATGAACCAGCCGCTTTTTTCCAGCCGCCGCGAACGGCTTATGTCCCGCAAACACCGCAACTGATCAGCGAATCCCTCCAGGACAACATCTTGCTGGGGCTACCGCTAACGGAAGCAACGGTCGCCGCTGCGGCAGAACAGGCGGTGCTGACCCCGGATCTGGCGCAATTATCGGCCGGGCTGGCGACGCTGGTGGGGCCGCGCGGCGTCAAACTGTCGGGCGGCCAGATCCAGCGGGCGGCGGCGGCGCGTATGTTTATCCGCCAGCCGGCGCTCTACGTTTGCGACGATCTGTCATCGGCCCTGGATAGCGCGACTGAGCGCCTGCTGTGGCAAAATCTGTTTCAGCGGGAAAAAAGCGACCGGCCGGCCTGTTTGCTGGTGAGCCAGCACCGGCCGGTCTGGCAGCAGGCAGATCAGATTCTGCTGCTGGATGAGGGCAAACTGGTCGCCCAGGGTACGCTGACCGAACTGCTGGACAGCTCAGCGCTCATGCGCGCGCTCTGGGCGCAGGGCCCGGATTAGTCGGCCGGCAGCGCCGCCAGGGCGTAGTGCAGCCGTAGCAGGTGCAGCTCTTCGTAAGGGACCTGGCTGTTGAGGGCAAGGTAAACCGGCCGGAGCCGCTCACTCCCCATTTCGGCAAAAAGGGCCAGGATGGTTTCCTGCTGCGCCGGCGAGAGCTCGGAAAGGTGGCTGAGTGCCCGGCCCGGCAACGCCTCACCTTCCTGCAACGCCTGCCACAGATGCTCCACCACCGTGCCCAACTTCACATCATACAGCGCCCGGATTTCGTCTGGTCCCATACCGGCGCGAAAATGCTCGACGACTTCCTGCCGCCGATTGCCCCGCTGGCTGGGCGCAGCCTTCACCGCCACCTTGCGCTTCTCCTGCAGATTATTCTCCGTACAGTAAGCGGCTACAAGTGGCAAGAAGAGGTCGGCATAGCGAGCCAGCTTCGATTCACCCACCCCGTGCAGGGCGGCAAACGCTTCGCGGCTATGCGGGTAATAGGTCGCCATCTCCGCCAGGGTCCGGTCCGACAGGATGATGTACGGCGGCACGTTCTGCTCATCGGCCAGCGCCTTACGCTGGCGGCGCAGGATCTCAAACAGCTGCATGTCATACGCGGACAGGACCGGGGTGGCCACCGGCCGGGCGGGCGGCTGCCCCAGGAAAGCGGCGCCATTCAGCACCGCTTCGCCCTGTTCCGTCAGCTTCAGGCTGCCGTAATCCATATCCTGCAGCAGCAACCCCTGCTGGATAAACTGCCGCGCCAGCTGCTGCCACTCTTTCTTGGCATACTCCAGGCCGATGTTGTATGTAGATAGCTGGTCGTGACCCCGTTGCAATATCTTCTGCGAGCGCGAGCCGCGCAGGACATCGATGATATGGGTGGTGCCAAACATCTGGCCGGTGCGCTTGACACAGGAGAGGAACTTCTGGGCCGCTTCGGTCAGATCTTCGCCCTCAGCGTCCTCAGCCAGGCAGTTATCGCAAAAATCGCATGATTCCTGCGTATATTCCTCGCCGAAATAGGCCAGCAACGGCCCGCGCCGGCAACCACTTGATTCGACAAAGCCAAGGAACGCCTCCAGCCGCATTCGGGCACCCACCTGTTGCTGCTCCGACTGCTGGCTGATGAGGAAATTGATGGTCTGGACGTCGCTGTAGCTGTAGAGCAACAGACAATCAGCCCGTAAGCCATCGCGGCCGGCGCGGCCGATCTGCTGATAATAACTCTCGACATTTTGGGGCAGATCCACATGCAGCACAAAGCGAATGTCCGGCTTGTTGATCCCCATGCCAAACGCCACCGTGGCCACCATGATCGGCACATCGTCACGAATAAACTGGTATTGATGGCGGCGCCGGGTCGCGTCGTCCAGGCCGGCATGATAGGGCAGAACCTGGTGGCCTCGGGCCGACAATTCCGCCGTCATTGTGTCCACCTGCTTGCGCGTGTTGCAGTAAATAATGCCCGATTGGTCCCGATGCTTGTCCAGGAAACTCGCCAGCTGTCTGGCCCACCAGGTCATATTTGGGGGCGATTTCCAGGCAGAGATTTTCCCGGTCGAAGCTGGCCAGGTATTCGGCCGGCCTGCTCATGACCAGGTTCTTTCTTGATATCCTCGCGCACCCGTTCGGTGTCGTGGCTGTCAGCCAGGCAGACCCTCGCATCCGGAGTAGCTGGCGCACTTTGAGCAGCGCTGCCGATATTCCGGCCGGAAATCATGCCCTCACGAGGAAACGCAGTGGGCCTCAGTTTGATGCAGGAGGCAGCTGACCTCGATCCCATTGAGGAAATGGTGACATCCGGCCGAGCATCGTTTCCGGCGCTGCAGCAGGCGCACTTCCCCTGCCGGATTTGGGCCACGGTGTAGGCAAAGCCATCCTGCCCCAGCGCGTGCTGTTCGATACGTCGCCAGGCCGCCTGGCGTTCGCGGCGCTGCACGGACTTGATCTTCCATCATCAGCGAAATTAACGGCGACACGACAACTGTCAGCCCTGCCGCCGAGGTCAAAAATTTGGTAACAGAGCGACTTCCTGCCCCGGTTGTATAATGGCCACAGTATCCTGTTTATCCACATGACACCTGGAGCACATTAGGCCTGCAGCGGCCGGAATTCATCAAAGCCAAAACCCGTTTGAGAATGGTTTTGCGGTCTCGTTGGCCGGTTCCATGCCGTCCCGAATAAAGTGAGTTGACCGTTTGTCTGGCGCAGCATCATCTCCTCCTGCGTAATTAATTGGTCAAGTCAATGCCGGATTGCGACACTCAGTACATCAACGTTCGACCAATCAATTTCCCGCGATGACATTGCTCTGGTTTTTTCCTCATTGCACATCAGTGACGCGAAAACCTTTTGTCGACGGCATCCTGCACCGGGCGATACCGGCCTTGTAAACGGCATTTCGAGTAAATCGTAGTCCAAAAACTTTCCCGATAACAATCCGTCCTCCGGTCGGTTTCTAACTGGTGCCCCACAAACACGTAGCGGATCTTTCTGTCAGACAGGAAATTGCCTTTAATGGCTCTTTAGAAAAGTCAGGTTTATGACGCGAATAGGGCTGGGAGCGGACGTCGATGAGGAATTCAATTGCTGCTGTTGCAGGACGCGAATGAAGTCGGTCAGACTGCGCGAGCCATAGCCGATTGTATAGACAGGGGATCAGACATAGGCGGCTATTTTACCGGATTGGCTGCCACCGATCATCTTATAGAGAAGCCAATTTAAGATGGCACATATGCAGGCAAGGTTCAGACATTACAGCCAACGACGTCATCTCGAGCGCACCGCACTGGCTGATGCACCCTACTTGACGGAGCGAGAGACCCCTGGCCACTGCCCTGATCCGGCGCCGGCTGATCGCCGGGTCAGCTGCATACCCCTGGCCTGCTGCTGTCAGCGATCGGCCGGTGCCACTGATGGCCCAAATCGATCTCACCCCTCTTAGATGGACACTCTTCACCGGCAGACGAGGCCAAGCATTAGAGAAATCAATTGAACCTGGCAAATATGCACAAGCGGTCGAACTTTTCCCATTAACGTCACTACCAGAAAGTCGTCGCGATGATGTTCAGCGCCGCAATGGACAGCCGGCGGTTGGGTTTCACAGGACGCCTCATATGCTCAGGCATACCTTATACGCAGTTAATCAATGCCGGCGCGTAAGATAACGGCTCATTCAGGCATTGCTGTGTCACAAGCGCTCAACACCACCATGACCTACGACAACGTCCACGACAACACCGTCGCCACGAATATTATCGGGCCATGGCCCCTTATCGGTGGGAGAGCCGCAGCCGGTGGCGCTGGAGCAGGACAATGTGGACACGGTCTACAAGCTACTGGAATCAGGGCAGAGGACTCATCAGCAACAGCGGCAGCTGCTGGAGCAGATTCGGGGCCATTTGGCTCACCAATTAGGCAGTCCAACCGGTATGGTTACCCCTATTTGGCTGTTAAAGTCTTCGCCCCTTTCGGGACGTTGGCCTCGCGCAGAGTATCATTGACGACGTTCCGGGAGGGGGGAGTTTGGTTTTGCCACGGCCCAGTCCAGCAGGTGGTAAATATCAATTATATTCAGCCCAGACGTTACTAGATCTAGCATCAATTGGCTCTTTGGGTGCTCTTCGAATATTGACAAGTGCCGTTGTGAATTATGCCCACAGCTAAAGCACGACATACAATTCCCCATCAAGAAAAAAAGGATATGAAAGCACACTTTGATTAACAATGCCAATCTCACATCTGGTGATAACGCTCGGTTCACAATAGCTGATGATGCCAGCAAGACCCAAAAAGAAAGGACATAGACACCTTTCAAGAGCAAGGCCGTGTGAGTCCGAGCGGTATATATACTCAATCACCCCAAAAGGTGGTACGGTAGTATACCGAAACAGACCAGAACTAACCAAGCAAGTAGATCTCGAGGCCTGAAATGATGAGTGACAACATTGCTAACTTGCTGGTAATCCTATGCTTCGAGTGCGTTCCCCATGTAGCGTTCTTTCCAGATCAAGCATCGCCCTTCCGAGCTGACCAGAAATGCCTGATCGTATATGGCGTCTGCATATTAATTGACCTCTTTGCCGAAGAGAGCGTTAGGAACAATTATAGTTATATGGAATATCCACTTCGCCCAAAGAATGGAATATCAACATACGAGGGCACAAGAGTAACACAGTTTTGATAGCCAATACTGCAGTGGTTTGTTCCCGACATCGTAGTTCGAAGCATTCCCTAACTCACGAATACCCGCGTCGAACGTGTGGAAAGAGGGTAGGTCCATAAGCGTCAGTTCACGCATACAAGCTTAGTGTCCTGTTCACATTTCCTGGAACTGCATCATACGAGCTCAGTAGCAACGTGATTGACTTTCTGGAGTGACACCACCGGATCAATTAGTATCATAGCGCTTCAATTTCAACGTTTCGGCACTTATATTGGTCGCGCTTAAAAGCCCAAATCGCCGAAGGCAGTCAGTATTCTCCACCCTTAGTATCCAATATGTTGCGAAGTTCAGTGCTCCTCCGCCGCCCCAGCTATACCCCATCACAGATGGATTCTCTTTCTGGGTGCAGTCGACATCTGCTCGGAGCCAGCGATCGCCTCTAAATCCATCGCATCAATAAGCCGAAAACCTGAACGCACCGCTTTCACCAAATAGCCATCATAGCCAAAGATTCACACATTTGTACGTCAACGCGTCAAGCCGACGAAAGAGTCGGAATCTTGATCAGCGTATTCCGCCGAAACAGATGCCAAATGACCACTTCGATCAACCATGTTAGTTGGTTCATTGTAGACGTAATCAAATGATTATAAGCCTGCGAGTTGTTGGATTCTGGTATAATTGTGTCGGTAGTAACCATCCGGTTCGTGTTTGAGTTGTAGTACCTCGCATTCATGTACGTCAGCCCAATATCGGGTTTCCTTTTGCGTCACGATACCAATCCCTGGACTTTGGCCAGCGTACCGTAGCGGGCTAAACGCGAATCTTCCCCAACCCGCCTATATGTTAGCCAGAATCGTCGCAACTGCTCTCGGCAGCCAGTTGCGGCCGCTGGTCCGGGCAAGCAAAGCCAGTTGATGGGTAGGTCGATTCTATTTCTCGCCGGAGGAAGATGCTGCGCACGCGAACCTGGTCGCGGCACAGGGCCTGGGGTTGAAACCGGGGGTGGTCGCCGCTGCGCCGACTGTCATCTGCCTGGCCAGGCGCGCTGAACTGGGGAGAAGAGGCTGGCCACGCTGACAGAGGATGCTGTCGCGCACGATCTGCGGCTGTTCTGGTGCGGATATGTACGCGAAAGACGCTCTGGATGCGGCTTCGCGGGCCGGCAGCAGCGCCTGGTGGAACGCTCCTGCCATTGACCATCAGCATGTAGGCGTCCATCCACATGGAGTTCAGGGCAGGGGGCTGCAATGGACAAATGGTCAGCGGCGGCCCTTCTGGCTGGTATCTGCGCCGAATCACATCCATCTGCAGCGGCGAAATCAACCCATGGGGCTGACCCCGTCCGGCCCCGCGCATCCACCACCACCAGGAAGCGCTGGCCACGCACCGCAAAGGCGTAGAGCCTGGCTGTCCGACGCGTCCAGACAGTCTGATTTTGGCCCCATCGGCAAGGAGTTGTGGATATCCACCGCCCGGTCATGGTTGCCGCACACGTAGTAAACCGGCACATTGAGCCGGCCAAAAACGTCAGCCGCCAGCTTGAATGAATCACCATCTGGATCTGTGACAACATCGCCCGTGTGAACCACAAAGTCAGGCCGCTGCGGCAGGTCGTTGATGATTTCCACAATCCGCTCGCTGCAAGGCAGCGCCATATGACCGTGACGCGCATAATCACGGGTCGGGCCAATATGGCTGTCGCTGATATGGACGAAATAGACGACGTCGTCTGCAAGCGGCATACGTTATTACTCTTTGAGTGGCGCTGGTGGTGGCATCCCCCGAAACAAAAAGCCCCTGACCCTTTCAGGTCAAGAGCTTTTATATCATAGAATCGAGGTCAGATCACCACGATCTGACAATTTTCTCTGGGCTTATGGTCCTGCAACCGTGCTGACCCAGCTACCGAGTTCTACCAGCTTACCAACGGCCGGCTCAGTCAGGTTGAAGAAGCCGGATGGCGCCACGCCGATCCAGACGATGAAGAGCAGGAAGGCCAGCATAATGGCCAGCTCGCCCTTGTTCAGATCGCGCAGCTTCTTGTTCTCTTCTTTGTCCAGCGGCCCCATAAAGACGCGCTGGAACATCCAGAGCAGGTAAACGGCCGCCAGAATGACGCCGGTCGTGGCAAAAGCGGTGTAAATCCAGGGGTTGGCGCCAAACTCGGCCCCATTCATCGAACCCAGCAGGATGGAGAACTCGCCGACAAAGCCGTTCAGGCCGGGCAAGCCCATGCTGGAGAGCACCACAATCAGCGATAGGGCGCTGAACACCGGCATGGCTCGCCAGACACCGCCGTAATCAGCCATCTCACGGGTATGGCGCTGCTCGTACAGAATACCGACGATGAAGAACAAGGCGCCGGAGCTCAAACCGTGGTTAACCCCCTGCAGGATGGCACCCTGGATACCGATCTCATTGAGCGAGAAGATACCCAACATGACAAAGCCAAGGTGGCTAACACTGGAATAGGCGACCAGCTTTTTAGCATCCGTCTGCGCAAAGGAAACGATGGCGCCGTAGATGATGCCGATGATCGCCAGCACAGCGATGGTCGGCGCCCATTGGGCGGATGCTTCCGGGAAGAGCGGCAGGTTGAAGCGCAGGAAGCCGTAGGTGCCCATCTTCAGCAGGATACCGGCCAGGATGACCGAACCCGCCGTCGGCGCCTGGGTGTGCGCGTCAGGCAACCAGGAATGGAAGGGGAAAATCGGCACTTTGACGGCGAAGGCGATGGCAAAGCCCAGGAAAAGCGTCGAGTTCGCCGCAAAGCGGGCGTTGTTGGCCACCAGTTCAGGAATAGCAAAGGTGTCTTCGGTCAGGCCCAGGTACAGAATCGCCAGGAGCATGAGCAGCGACCCGGCCATCGTATACAGGAAGAACTTGATGGAGGCATAGACCCGTTCCTTGCCACCCCACATGCCGATGAGGAAATACATCGGGATGAGCGTGAACTCCCAGAAGATGTAGAACAGGAACATATCCTGGGCCAGGAAGACGCCGAGCATACCGGTCTCCAGCAACAGCATAAAGACAAAGTATTGCACCGGATTGTGATCCACCGAATTCCAGCTTGCGGCCACGGCCAGCATGGTGATGAACGAGGTGAGCAGCACCATCAGGATGCTCAGCCCGTCTACGGCCAGGTAATAATCAACATTAATCATGTTGATCCAGTTGGCCCGATCCACCATTTGCAGCTCGGTAATACCGGGGCCGGCCGCTCTGAATGTACCCAGCATCACCAGCGAGATGACAAAGACAACAACCGTGGTCGCCACGGCGACGATTCGCACATTCGTGTCATTGTCCCGCTTGAAGCCCCGCATTAAGAGCAGCAGGAGCACCCCTACCAGGGGTGAGAACGTGAGTATTGTCGGCAATCCATGAAACATAATTTTCACCAATAAGCTTTGGCTTAACTTAGCCTAGCGCCTGAAAGACAAAGTAAGCGATCAGCGCCACGACGCCAATAAAGACCCCGAGCGCATAGTTGCGAACAAAGCCGGTCTGGAACCGGCGTAGACCATCGGAAATGGCTACCGTCAGTTTGCCGGAGCCACGCACAATGCCGTCCACCCCGTTGGCATCCAGGGTGCGGGCCGAAAAGCGCGAGAAAGCGATAAACGGATCGCGAAGCACCTTCTCGTAGAAGAAATCATGGTAAAGCAGCCAATCGACCGTGATACCCAGGAAATGGGAAAGTCGATTAAAGAGCGGGACCAGCCCATTCATGTAGAGGGTATTCAGCGGCAGCACACTCATCCACCAGATGGGCGTACTTTGCAGCGGATCGCGATCGGTTGCCTTTACCGGCTTGTTGCCATAAACCACAAAGAAAGCCAGCGCCAGGGCGCCTACGGCCAAAACAGTCGAAATGGCGGCGACGCTCAATTGCAGGGAGGTTGGCGTATGTGGCAGATGAATGACGCCTTCCTCACTCAGATGGAAGACTTCCAGGGAGTGATGGAGCCATTGCTCCAGCATCAGATTTACGCCTTCTGGCTCATGCTCGCCGCCGCCGAAGAAGGGCAGATTGAGCAAACCACCGAGGATAGCCAGAATGGCCAGGATAACCAGCGGCGTGGTCATGTAGTTGTCGCTCTCATGGACATGCTCAGCCGCAGCGTGGCGCGGCTGACCAAAGAAGACCATCTTGAGCTGACGACCCATGTAGAAAGCGGTACAAACTGCCGCCACGGTCAAAATCCAGTAGACAATCTGGTTGTGCTCTGTGGCATGAGCCAGAATTTCGTCCTTAGACCAGAAACCGGCCAATGGGAATATGCCGGACAATGCCAGCGCGCCAACCATGTAGGTCCAGAAGGTGCGCGGCATCTTGTCGCGCAACCCACCCATCGTCCGCATATCCTGCGGATCAAAATGATCCTCATGGTGGCCATCGCCGTGCCCATCATGGTGCAGGGCGTGGTGGCCGTGCTCCATACCATGGATGATGGAGCCGGAGCCGAGGAAGAGCAGCGCCTTGAAAAAGGCGTGGGTAATCAGATGGAACATGCCGGCCACATAAGCGCCCATGCCAACGGCGGCAATCATAAAACCAAGCTGGCTGACCGTCGAATAGGCCAGCACCTTCTTGATATCATACTGGGTGAACGCAATCAGACCGGCGTAAAGGGCCGTAGCCGCACCAATGTAAGCCACGAGGTCCGGCGCACTGAGTCCCAGCACCGAGACCGCCTCACTCTCACGCGCCAGTTCAAATAACACGCTGCTACGCACGATGAGGTAGATACCAGAGGTAACCATGGTGGCCGCATGAATCAGGGCCGAAACTGGCGTTGGGCCCGCCATGGCGTCCGGCAGCCAGACAAAGAGCGGGATCTGGGCTGATTTACCGGTGGCGCCAACCAGGAAGAGGACGCAGATGGCGGTCACCATCGCGCCAAAGCTCATTTGCAGCCCGGCGATATGAATCACTTCCGGATGCTCGAACATCTCAACCGCATGGGCAAAAACCGGCTCAAACTCCAGCGAGCCAAAGGTCCAGAAGGTCAGGATCATCCCCAGGATCATGGCCAGGTCACCAACACGGTTAGCCACAAACGCCTTGCGGGCCGCATCCGCGTTTTTCCACTCCTGGAACCAGAAGCCAATCAGCAGGAAAGAGCAGAGACCAACCCCTTCCCAGCCCACAAAGAGCATCAGGTAGGTGTTGCCGCTGACCAGGATGAGCATGAAGAAGAGGAACAGGTTCAGGTAGGCAAAAAAGCGGTTGAAATCCTTGTCCCCATGCATGTAGCCGATGGCGTAAATGTGAATGAGGGAGCCAACGCCGGTCACGACGAGCATCATCGTCACCGACAGCGTATCCACCTGAATCGCCCAGGGGATATGGAAGGTGAAGCCGGTAGAAGCCGAGGCGATGTTGAACCAGTCGAACATCGTGACGACGCCGCTGTGGAACTCATTGGCCGCCAGGCTGAAAGCCAGGGTCACCGCCACGGCAAATGATGCCAGGGCCATCGTTGTGCCGGCCCAACCGGACCATTTCTCGCCAACTGAGCCGCTCGACTCGGTAAAGCGCCGCCCTACCAGGGCGTTAAAGAGAAAGCCCAGCAGGGGAAAAACGAGCAAAAGGGGTGCAATTCCGTACATAACCGTACCAGATTGATGGGCCGTAAACCGAAGTTTACAGCTACATTTCTTCCTATCCCTTCAAAAGGTTCACGTCGTCAATATTGATACTGTCGCGGGTGCGGAAGATGGCCACAATCAGGGCCAGGCCCACACCAACCTCCGCCGCCGCCACGGTCATGACGAAGAAGACAAAAATCTGCCCGTTCAAATCGGCAAACTGGCGGGCAAAAGCGACAAAAGCGAGATTGGCCGCATTCAGCATCAGCTCAATGCACATAAAAACGATGATGGCGTTGCGCCGCACCAGCACCCCGGTTGCGCCGATGGCAAAGAGGATGACGCTGAGGGCGACGTACCATTCAACAGTAACTTCGGGCATCAGTTTTTCCTCTCCCGTTTGCCGATGTGCAGGACAACGACACCAATCATGGCGACCAGCAGCAGAATCGACGTCAGCTCAAAGGGGAAAACGTACCCTTCAAACAGTCTGATACCCAGCGCCGCCGGACTTGCGTCAAAAGCAACCGCCGCATCGCCCCCGGCCGATCCCGAGCCAAACGAAGCCCAGATACCCACCGCCACCAGCAAGACCGCCAGAATGATGGCGGCATAGCGCTGCCCCATCGAGGTCCGCTCCAGCGCCGACCGGGTCCGTTCCGCCCCCAACAACATGATGACGAACAGGAACAACACCATAATCGCGCCGGCGTAAACCGTAATCTGCACCATGGCGATGAAAGGGGCGTTGAGCAGCAGATAAAAGACGGCGATAGCCGCAAAATTCAAAATCAGGAACAGCGCACTGTGGACCGCATTGCGCGTCGCCACCATGGAAACCGCCGCGACGATGGCAATGATAGCCACAATGAAAAACAAAATCGGATTACCCATAATCCCATCCAAACTAACAGCTAATAGCTAGCAGCTAACAGCTATTAGCTAATCTGGATCCTCCATGTCTGGAATTGGCCGATCAAAGCTACCGGCCGGTACTTCCTGCGGCGTGTCCGCCCCATTCTCCGGCACTGGTACCAGTAACATACCCTTCGTATAAATCGCGCTGGCCCGGTCATAAAATGCCAGCTCGTAATTGTGCTCCAGCACAATCGCCTCCGTCGGGCAGGCATCTTCACAGTAGCCGCAGAAGATGCAGCGCAGCATGTTGATCTCATAGGTCGATGCGTACCGCTCGCCGGGCGAATAACGCTCGTCGTCGCTGTTCTCGGACGCTTCGACAAAGATGGCATCAGCCGGGCAGGCCGCCGCACAGAGCGCGCAGCCAATACACTTCTCCAGCCCGTTGTCATACCGCTTCAGCTCATGACGCCCCTTAAAACGATTGCGCACCGGCCGCTTCACAAACGGATACTCAATCGTCACTGGCGGCTGAAACATATGCTTCAGGGTGGTTGCCATCCCTTTGATGAGTTCACCAATCATAGTTACTCCAGAGTGGGCCATTGCCTGGCCATCAGTACGCTTCGCTTTTAGCCGTCAGTACGCTTCGCTTTCAGCGGTCCGTACGCTTTGCTTTCAGTCACTGACGGCTGAAAGGGCGTAGCCCGTACTGATGGCTGAAAGGGCCAAAGGCCCGTACTGCCTCGGCTAGAACGGAAGGGGCAAAATCCCTTCTTCGGCCAATACGATAAAGACCGCCGTAATAATCAGGTTAATCACAGACAGTGGCAGCAGCACTTTCCAGCCGAAGTCCATCAGCTGGTCGTAGCGCAGCCGCGGCCAGCTGGCGCGAATCCAGATCATGATACTGAGGAAGAAAACAATCTTCAGGATCATGTACAGGAAGCCCAGCGCCGGCAGCTGGTCGATAAACGGACCGCGATAGCCGCCAAAGAAAAAGACGGCGGCGATGGCGCTTAAGGAGATCATCTTCATATACTCTGCCATGAAGAACATCCCAAAACGCATACCGCCGTATTCGACATTGAAACCGGAGGAAAGCTCCTGCTCCGCTTCCAGCAGGTCAAATGGGGCTCGCTGTAATTCGGCCATGGCCGCAATACAAAAGACGACCGCGGCCACCGGCTGCAAAAAGACATACCAGAGCCCGGCCTGGGCGTCCACAATCTTGCCCATGTCCATCGAGCCGGCCAGCATGACGGGTGACAGCACCGACAACCCCATCGCCAGCTCGTAGCTGATCATCTGCGCTGAAGCGCGAATACCACCCAACACCGCATATTTGCTGTTGGATGCCCAGCCAGCCAGTACCACGCCGTAAACGCCAACCGAAGTAATGGCCAGGATAAAGAGCACGCCAATATCCAGCCCCGGAGCGATGGCGAAGTAAGGGGCAAAGGTGATTTCCGTACCCCAGATCGTAAACTCAGGCGCCCAGGGAATGACTGCCAGGATGAGGATGGCCGGGATTACCGTTAACATCGGGGCCAGATTGTAGACAACCTTATCCACAAACGGTGGTGTCAGGTCTTCCTTAAAGAACAGCTTGACCGCATCAGCAGCCGGCTGCATAAAACCACCCAACAGGCGCACTTCGGGCCCACCACCGCGCCGGGGCAGCGGGATGTAGCCGGCCACATTGGGGCCGACGCGGGCCTGGAGCCGGGCCAACAACTTGCGCTCCAGCAACGTGGTGTAGGCAAAGCCGGTGATGACCGCAAAGGCCAACAAAAATCCGACAATGAGGGCTCTGAGGGCGATTACGCCAGGTTCAAGCTCTGTCATAGCGTTCCCAATCGTCTAGTCGCCGGCGGCGGCCGCCGCGACTTTGTTTATCGCTGCCGAGAAAGTGCCCGGCAGGAAGGGTGTTCCCTGCAAAAGACCGAGACCGGCCGGTGTCTTGCCATCCACGCTGACCTTCACCGTCAGGCTCTGGCCCGCCGCTGCCACGTCAACCATCGCCCCATCTGTAACCCCCAGCTTACTCGCATCCGTCGCGTGCAGGTGCAGGGTGGGGCCGACGATACGTGCCGCCAGCAGCTCAGACTTGTCAACCAGTGTGCCACTGGCATAGGTGGCCGGCACATGAATGAGCTGCAGCCCATCACCTTTATCCGTTGGCAGCACCGGCAATTCATAAGCTGCGCCACCGCTGGCCGGCCATTGCTGGCCGATACCGGCATTGTTATCGTAAGAGGTGCCGCCGTAGTAAAGATCATCGCGGCCAATGATCGGCCACTGCTCAACCCGGCGAGCCAGGCTGCGGTAGCTCAACTCGCTGTACTGGCTGACGTGTGCCGCCATTTCCTTGAAAACCAGGGCCGCCGCGTAGGGTGCTTTGCCCAGGTCCAGCATTGCCCCCAACTGGGCCAGAATCTGCCAGTCTGCCTGGCTCTGGCCCCGGGCCGGGATGGCCGGGTAGAAGCGTTGAACACGACGCTCACCGCTGGTATACGTCCCTTCCCGCTCAGCCCAACTCTGCGCCGGCAGAACCACATCGGCCTGCGCCGCCGTCGCCGTCAGGAAAAGCTCCTGGACGACGGTGAAGCCAACCTGGCCCAGGCTCGCCAAAGCGCCATCGCCTATTGGGTCTGCGCCAACCAGGTAGAGAGCTTCCAGCTCGCCATTCGCTGCTGCGGCCAGGATTTCTGGCTGCGACATACCCACTTCGCTGAGCGACTCATAACCCGGGCCAAACGCCGGGTGCACGCCCATATCCCAGGCGCCCTGGCTGTTGTTATGCGGCCAGACCGGAATCAGGCCATTGTTCTTACCACCCGCATGGTTGGCCGCATCGCCATTGGAAAGCAGCAGGAAGTTGGCCAGATGCTGGGCCAGCACCGCGCTTTCATCGTAAGTCAGCCCTTCATTGCCGAAGAAGATGACCAGGTTATTTGCTTTGACCAACGTCTCGGCCGCCAGCTGCGTCGGGCCGGGATCTTCGCCTATACCTTCAATCTTGGCGGCATTCAGCAGCGCGTGAACGCTGGCCAATGCGCCACCGGGGCCATGATGTATAAGCTGCGTGGCCGACTTGTCCAGCCGGGTGGGCCGGCCGCTCACGACGACCAGCGCCGCACCGCGTTCCGCTGCCTGCTTGACGCGCAGCCACCAGATCGGCGCCGCATTGTGCAGGTCCGAGGCAACAACCAGGATGGCATCACCCTTGCCCAGATCGGCCAGGTTGCTGTCCGCCGCTACGCCGAACTTAGCCACGACGTCGCCACCCGCCATACGCGGGTCAGCCACATCGATGTGATTACTGCCCAGACCCTGACGGAACAGTTTCTGGAACAGATAAAGATCTTCATTACCGAGCCGGTCATTGGCCAGACCGGCCGCTTTTGCGCCAGCCGCTTTCAGCTTGCCGGCTACCAGTTTCAGCGCCTCATCCCAGCTCGCCTCGACCAGCTGGCCATTCTTGCGCACCAGGGGCGTCGTCAGACGCTCATCTGATTCCGCGAAGTGGTAAACGAAGCGGCCTTTGTCGCAAATCCAGATCTCGTTGACCTGTTCATTCTGGCGCGGCATGACGCGTTTGATGACCATACGGCCTTCAGATTTGGCTTCACGCCGGGTGCTGAAGGTGATATTGCAACCCACCGGGCATTGCGCACACAGGCTGGCGGAGGAGGTTAACTCCCAGGGCCGAGCGCCAAAGCGGAAGTCCGCCGTCGTTAGCGCCCCCACCGGACAGATATCAGTGGTATTGCCACTCCAAATGCTGTCAAAGCCGGGCTCTGACAGCGTGGCGATCTCCAGGCTGCGCCCCCGATTGTGGAAGCTGATGACCGGATCGGCCACGATCTCGCTCTGGAAACGAACGCAGCGCCCACATTGGATACAACGCTCCCGGTCCAGATAGATGAGTTCGCCCAGGGGCACATGCTTGTCTAGCTGAATCTTGTCGCTGAAATCAAAACGGCTGACCCCATTACCATGGGCCATGGTCAGATTCTGCAGCGGGCATTCGCCGCCTTTGTCGCAGATGGGGCAATCCAGTGGATGGCTGGTCAGCAGGAACTCAATCACGTTCTCGCGGGCCGCATCAACCACTTTGGTCTCGCCGCGCACCACCATCCCTTCACTGACCTCAACCGTACAGCCTGTCTCCAGGCCCCGGAACATCAGCTTGGGCGAGCCATCCTCTTCCAGCATCAATTCGCCGGTGGCCCGATCGCGCATCGGCCGGCCGATTTCGACCAGACACATGCGGCACATACCGACGGGCGCCATTTTGGGATGGTAGCAGAAGACGGGGATGTCGATCCCGACCTTCTTGGCGGCGTCGACAACCAGCGTTCCTTTCGGGACGGAGACTTCGATGCCATCAATCGTTAGCGTAACCAGATCACTCATAGTCTGACCTTGTGCGAACTTTAATCAGCCGGAACTGCTTCAGGGCGGGCCTGGGCCACCTTGGCCTGAAATTCCGGCATAAAATGCTTGACAAAGGAAATCACCGGGCTGGTGGCAAATTCGCCGAGCGCACAGAGACATTTCCCCTGAATATTACGGGCTACGCTCTGGAGCACTTCCAGGTCCCGGGGCGTGCCGTGCCCGTGATAGATGCGGTGGAGCAGCTTGTCCAACCAGAAGGTCCCTTCCCGGCAAGGCGTACATTTGCCGCACGACTCATGCTTGAAGAAGTGGGTCGCCTTCAGCGCCGCCCAGACCATGTCGGTGTCCTCATCCATCACGATGACAGAAGCAGAACCCATCATCGAGCCAAAGGGCTGCAAGCCATCAAAAGAGATGGGTGCATCCAACGCTTCGGCGGTGACAACGGGACCGGAACCGCCGGAGGGCAGCATCGCCTTCATCTGCTTGCCACCGCGCACACCACCCGCCATATCGTAAATCAGCTCGCGGTAGGTGGTTTTGCCCATGATAACTTCGTAGTTGCCTGGCTTCTCGACGTGGCCGCTCAGGCAAACGATCTTCGGCCCCGGGCTCTTGTCATCGCCCAGATCCAGGTACCAGTCCGGCCCATTAACAACAATGGGGGGAATGTTGCAGAGGGTCTCGGTGTTGTTGACCACGGTGGGCTTGCCATAAAGCCCTTCCACCGCCGGAAACGGCGGTTTGGACCAGGGCTGGCCAATCTTGCCCATAAGCGAATTTAACAACGCGGTCTCTTCGCCACAGATGTAGGCGCCGGCGCCAAAATGGGCAAAAAATTCACAATCCCAACCCGAGCCGCAGATATCTTTGCCGATGAATCCTTGGGCGCGGGCATCCTTGAGCGCTTGCTCAAAATTGACGCCGATATCCATAAATTCGCCGCGGAAATAGTTGAAGACCCGGTTGGCGCCGATGGCGTAAGCAGCAATTAAGGCACCTTCAATGATCTGGTGCGGGTTGTAGGTGCTCAGCTCACGGTCCTTGAAAGTGCCGGTCTCTGATTCGTCCGTGTTGATGACGACATATTTAGGGCCGTCACCTTTGGGGACAAAGGACCATTTGATACCGGCCGGAAAACCAGCCCCACCCCGGCCCTTCACATTGGCCTTCTTCACCAGCTCAATCAGCTCGCCACGGTCCATGCTGACCGCTTTCTTGAGCGCTTCATACCCGCCATTGGCCAGGTAAACATCGATCTGATGAATATTCTCAATGTCGCGATGTCGTAACAGAATATGAGCCATCTCTGTTCCTCTAAAGAACAAATGCCGCGAATTGCGCGAATACTTCGCTTCACTCAGTACAAATCTTCGCTAAAACACATTCGTGTCAATTAGCGTAATTCGCGGCTTAATCCTCTTAGTTGTAGAAGGCGGCGATGCGCTCGACTACGGTCGGGTCGCCTTTACCGGCCGCTGCTTCAGCTCGCAGCCGCTCAATCAGCCGATCAAAGCTGGCTTCATCCAGCTTCTCTTCAAATTTCAGATTACACTGCAACATCGGCGCCTTGTCACAGGCCCCCAGGCACATCACCGGAATAACCGTGAACAGCCCATCCTCAGTCGTGCCGTGGGGCTCAATGCCCAGCTTCCGGCAGGCCATCTCGACAAATTCATCCGCCCCACAAAGGGCGCAGGCCAGGTCGTTGCAGATTTCCAGCACAAATTTGCCGGTTTTTTCCTCATGGTAGAGGGTGTAGAAGCCCGCCAGCATCAGCACATGGGTCGGGTCGATATCCAGGATTTCGGCCACTTCGCGCATCGCCCCTTTGGTCATGTACCCGTATTCGTTCTGAGCCAGGTGCATGAGCGGCAGCACCGCAGACAACGTGTCCGGGTAACGCGCCAGCAAAACCTCAATCTCTTTTGCGTACTTTTCCTTAATCACAGCAATACTCCGCTTAACCGTGTGCCGTAACTCGCCGATTTGGATAGTTCATTCATACAGTCAATACCTCGCCAAATCGGCAAGCGGGGTACTAGCGATCAATTTCACCCAGGACGATATCAACCGAACCAATGATCGACACCAGGTCAGCCACATAACAATCTGTGGCCATCTGCGGCAGCGAGGCCAGGGCCACGTAGGACGGCGTCCGGAAATGAGCCCGCGCCGGTTTGGGACCGCCGTCGCCGCGCAGGTAGCAGGCGAACTGGCCGCGGGGCGACTCGATCGCCTGGTAAACATACCCTTTCGGCGCCGGGAAGCCTTCCGTCCACAACTTAAAATGATGGATCACCGCTTCCATGCTCCGCCCCAACTCTGAACGCTTGGGCGGCACAATTTTGCGATCATCCGAATTTACGGAACCTTTGGGCAATTTGTCCATCGCCTGCTGGATGATGCGCAGACTTTCGTGCATCTCACGCATCCGGCAGCGATAACGCGCATACACGTCACCGTCGGTCTCCAACGGCACGTCAAACTCATACTTTTCGTAGCCGCAATACGGCATCCGCTTGCGCAGGTCGAGGTCCACGCCGGAGCCGCGCAGGCTGGCGCCAGTTAAACCCCAGGCCAGGGCATCTTCACCGGAGATGTAGCCCACCTCTTTGGTACGCTGCAAAAAGATCGGATTGTTCTTGAGCAGCGCCTCGTAATCGGCGATGCGGCTGGGGAAGAAATCAAGGAACTGGCGTACGGCCGGCTCAAACTCTTCCGGCACATCCCGCCAGAGGCCACCCGGCCGGAAATAGCTAACCATCATCCGCTGCCCGGCGCACATTTCGAACAGATCCAGAATGTATTCGCGCTCGCGGAAGCAATAGAGGAAGACCGACATCGCCGCCAGGTCCAGGGCATGGGTACCCAGCCAGACCAGGTGGCTGGAAATACGCTGCAGCTCCGCCAGGATAACCCGGAGCGCCTGGGCCCGGGGCGGCGCCTCGATACCCAACAGCTTCTCCACCGCCAGAATGTAGCCAAGATTGTTCGACATCGGCGACAGATAGTCCAGGCGGTCGGTCATGACCAGACCCTTGGTGTAGCTCTTGGACTCCATCGTCTTCTCCACACCGGTGTGCAGGAAGCCAATGTCCGGGGCCAGGTTGACGACAGTTTCGCCATCCAGTTCCAGCAGCAGGCGGAGAACGCCGTGGGTGCTGGGATGCTGCGGCCCCATGCTGAGCAGCATATGCTCCTCAGACTCAATGTTCATTAATGTGTCGAACTTGTTGCGTTTTAGCTCTTCAACCGTGACTTCACGGAAGTTTTCGCCATTGAATTCTCGTTCTGCCATCATTAATCCTTGGCGTACGGCTTCTTGGCATCGATCTCCTGCCAGTTGAAGGAGAACTGCACTTCTTCGTAGCCGAGCGGATAATCTTTGCGGAGGGGGTGGCCCTGCCAGTCATGGGGCAGGAAGAGGCGGCGCAGGCTGGTGTTACCGGCCGGTCTGATACCCATCATGTCAAACACTTCCATCTCCAGCCAGGTGGCGATGGGCCAGATATCAGCCAGCGTCTCCGGACCATCATCCGGATCTTCCACCCAGCAGCGCAACCGCAGCCGGTGATTGGTCTTGAGCGAAAACATGTGGTAGCTCATAGCAAACCGGGGAAACTCCGGATAATAATCGTCCGCCACCACATCTTCAAGCAGTTCGTACTTCAGCTCCGGGTCATCCCGCAGCAGCTGACAGATCGGCTTTACCTGAGCCATATCGACCAGCAAGGTCCGCTCACCCCGAAAATCCACGATCTCTTCAATCGCTTCCGGGAACGCCGCCTGAACTCTGGCAGTGACTTTGTCATCAATTGCGCTCATATGCGTCCCTAATTCCAGTGATCGAGTTTTTCGGTGCGGATCTTCTCGTGCAATGTCATGATCCCGTCGATCAATGCCTCCGGGCGTGGTGGGCAGCCCGCCACGTAGACGTCTACCGGCACAATTTCATCCACGCCCTGCACAATGGCATAGTTATTAAAAACACCGCCACAGGAAGCACAATCGCCCATGGCAATGACCCACTTCGGCCCCGGCATCTGGTCATAAAGGCGGCGCACTACCGGCGCCATCTTGCGCGACACCCGCCCCGCCACAATCATCAGGTCAGATTGGCGCGGCGACGGCCGGTTGAGCTCCATGCCAAAACGAGAAGCATCATAATGCGCCGCCTGCGAGCCCATCATCTCAATGGCACAGCAGGCCAAACCAAACAGCATCGGCCACATCGCGTTGGTCCGACCCCAATTGATGAGATCCTCCAACCGCGTCGTGACGATGCCCATATCGCCAAGTTTTTGTTCTATTCCCATTCCAGAACTCCTTTGCGCCAGACCCAAATATCACCCAGGACAAAAATCACCAGGAATATCAGAATCGCGCCCAGCCCGAAGAGGCCTAACTGCCGCATCACGATGACATAGGGAACCAGAAGAATAATGTCAACATCAAAGAGAATAAAAAGCACCGCGACCCGGTAAAACTTGACCGGCATCCGGCGCTGCGCCTCGCCAATGGCCGTCATACCCGATTCGTACGGGGTCGCCTTCCGGTTGTTGGGCCGCCGGGGGCCCAGGCTGACCGAAAGGATCGGCAAGAGCAAGGCAAAGAAAATCGCCACCCCCAGAAGGACGGCAACAGGTAGATAGAGACTGAGCAGTTGTTCGTTCGTCATTGAGTGAAACCTGCCTCGTAGGTAAACCGTGGTATATCCCTAAATGTCCTGAGAGCCTGAAGTGGGAACGGCTTCCTTGAGGTGAAGCGTAATGACTTATTGCCTTTTAAGGGACCCTTTACGCCTCGCCAAAAGCCTGTGGGACACAGGCAAAGATATTGCCTAGGTAGACCTGTGCATTTTATCACAAGGGTTGGGGGCTAGCAAAAATCCAGGGTCCTTAAAGCGTGGCAAAAAATGTGGCAGTCTGCCGGGCAATATGGTCCCAGCGGAACTGTTCAGCCAGCTGCGCCGCCGCCCTGCCCAGTTGTAGACGCTGGTCTGGTTGGGCCGCTAACTGTTCGATGGCGCGGCCCAGGGCGAGCGCGTTAGCGGGCGGCACCAGGTGAACCGCCGCGCTGTCGCTGAGTTCGGGGAGGGGACCGGCCGGTTCCGTCGTCACCGTCGGCCGCCCGTGCGCCAGTGCCGCCATCAACGTCCCCCGCCGCAACGAAGCCCCATCTTTATAGGGCAGCACCATCAGATCAACCGCCGCCAGATGCTGCGACGTCGCCTCATCCGGCAAAAAGCCAGTGAAATGAACGCGCGACCGCAACTCGTGGCGCTCAATGAGGCCATCCAGCTGCCCGGCAAATTGCTGATTGTTCAATGGGTCACTGGCCCCCGTGCGCCCACCCACAAAAAGCAGATGGTAATGGGCCGGCAGACCAGCCAACGCCTCCAGCAAGGTATCCGCTCCCTTGCTCTCATTCAGAAAACCGAAGTAGCCCAGCAGAAAATCATCAAGGCCCAGCCCCAATTCCGCCCTTACCCCGGCCACTGCGGCCGCATCGGTTGGGCAAACGGCGATGTTACTGCCAATGGGAATGCGCGCCAGGTGCGCGGCCTGCCCGGCCAACGCCGCTTCGTCGGCTCGATTGGTCACAATCACGCCATGAGCCGTTCGCGCCAGCCGCCGCACCGTCCAGTCCCGCAATCTGCCTGCTTTGGGAAACAGATAGGGCACCCGCAGATCATGAAACGTCACCACCGTTCGGCACAGGCCATTCAACCGCCAGGGCGCAAAATTGATGGCCGGCACCCGCATGTTATACGCCGCCGCCTGATACTGGATGTTGACCACATCCAGCCCAAACCGTTCGATAATATCGGCCAGCAGATTGATGTCGCGCCAATACCAGCGCCGGGCGCGAGGATGCAGTTGGGCAAACGGCAGGGGAACGGGCTCGGCCAGCGAGGCCAGGGAGCGATCCGTCGTTTCCGGCCGCGCCTCCCGGCTGGTGATGATGTGGATTTCATGCCCTTCAGCCGCCAGCGCCCGCGCCAACTCCTGCGTGAACGCGCCCACCCCACCCTGCATCGGCGGATACTCGCCGCTAACCAAACCAATCTTCATCCCGCCATTATAACGATAACGTACAGACGCGCCGCTGGCGCGTCTCTCTCTTCCCATCCAATACATCCATCACGACAAAAAAAGACGCGCCGCGGCGCGTCTCTACGGGGATGATTTCAATTTTGGCGAACGGCGGATCAATCCACCAACAATTCGGCCGGCAACGGCACCGGGTGGCCGCGCCATTTCAACAGGGCAAAGGCATAGGAGCGGCGCAGCGTCAGAAAATCAGCCCGTTCCTGCTGGTCGGTGAGAGGGCGCTCATAGGGCAGCTCACCCATCGCCACCTGCCAAAGCTCCTGATCACCCAACCGGCCCAGGCCGATCAGATCATCGTGAAATTCAAAGGGTACCTTGGCCAATGAGGGCGGCATCCCATTGCGCACACAGCGGATAACCGCGCACTCAACTGTTTCTCCGGCAGCCCGGGCTACCTGGCGTAAACGCTCATACAGTTCTACCGGTAAATTAACAGCGATTGTCTCTTCATACATGGTGACACACTCCCGTCCATGTCAGCGATGCAGCCCGACGACAACGGAGTTGCCCGATTTGCCCACACAGAACTTCATCAAGATGTTACCTATTTTACAGAAAGTTAAATAAAAGTGAACGAGTAGTACTGGTACTTTTGTTATGCCCGCTATAATAGCGACGCTGGCCAGGTGTAGCCAGAAATTTGGAGGTGTGCAATGCGTGTTGTCATCACAGGTGGCGGAGGTTTTGTCGGTCAACGATTGGCCAGGGCGCTTCTGGCCCTGGGCGGCATCCCTGGCGCCCCACGTCTCACCTCGCTCCTCCTGACCGATTTGCAGCCGCCCACACAGCTGGACTTGTCCGATGGGCGCGTTGATTTCCTGAGCGGCGACCTGACAGATCCTGAATTACTTGAACAGCTTTTCGCCACCCCGGCCGATATCATCTTCCACCTCGGTGCCATTCCCAGCGGCGGTTCGGAAAAGGCGTTTGACCGCGGTCTGGCCGTCAACCTGGATGGCCCGCGGGCCCTGCTGGAAGCGGCGCGCCGCCAGGGTAACGCCCCAAGGTTTGTCTACACCAGTACGACCGCCGTTTTTGGCGGCGCCTTGCCGGACGTCGTGCCGGACGAGTGGCCACCGACACCGCAAAGCAGCTACGGCACCGCCAAGGCGATGTCAGAGCTGTTAATCAATGAGTACAGTCGCCGCGGCTTTGTCGACGGCCGCAGCTTGCGCCTGCCCACGATTGTCGTGCGCGGCGGCGCGCCTAACACGGCCACATCGACCTTCGCCAGCTCCATCATCCGTGAACCGCTCAAGGGTGAGCGGGCCACCTGCCCCGTCACCCCGGAGACTGCCATCTGGATCCTCTCGCCAGACCAGGCGGCGGCCAGCCTTATCCATGCCGCTGCTCTGCCCGCCACATCGCTGGGCGACAACCGTATCATCAATTTGCCCGGCCTCTGCGTCACCGTCGGCGAAATGGTCGAGGCGCTGGCTGAGGTTGCCGGCCCAGAGGCGGCCTCATTGATTGATTGGGCTCACGACCCATTTATCCAGCGAATTGTTGGCTCCTGGCCGGCCCGTTTTGCCGCCAGCCGCGCCCTGGATCTTGGCTTCCGGCCGGATGAGTCCATGCAGGCCATCATCCGCGCCCACATCGCCCAACCAGACTGATCTTTTGCCGCAGATTCCGCAAATTCCACAGATTTGAATCTATAGAACGACAAGCAGAATCGCTGCAGATCTGCTCTGACGCGTCCCTGACTGATTTTCAGCAACTCACTATCTTTTGCTTTCCCGCCGGATAGTATAAGTAGAGAATTCTTCAGGATAGTCCGTGCATGGATGAACGTATTCACATTGCTCGCCTCAAGGCAGGCGACCTAACGGGTCTGGAAAAGCTGGTCACCGAATACCAGGTCAGGGCGGTTCACGCCGCCTGGCTCATCGTCTACGACCTGGCGCTGGCCGAGGAGATCGCGCAGAGCGCCTTCATCAAGGCGGCTGAACGCATCGGCCAGTATGATGAAAGCCGCCCCTTTGCGCCCTGGTTCTTCCGCATCGTTATCAATGACGCGCTGAAGGCAGCCAGAAAACAGAAGCGGCAGCTCTCACTAGACGATAATCTGGCTGATCTGGCAACCTGGCTGGTTGATCCCGGTCAGACTCCGGAACAGCTCGTGGCCGAGCAGGAGCTCAGCGAGAAGATCGTACAAGCGGTCCAGCAGCTGCCGCCGGAGCAGCGGGCCGTCATCGTCATGCGCTACTATCTGGAATTGAGCGCCGCTGATATGTCAGCCCGGCTGGACCGGCCGGTCAGCACCATCAAATGGTGGCTGCGGACCGCCCGGCAGCGGCTGGTAAGCCTCCTGGAAACGTGACCTTTTTCAGCAAGGAGTCGCCGATGGACCGTCACAAACTGTCCACCATCTTGCGCCAGGCTGTCACCAAAGAAGTGCCGGCCAGCGAGATAGACCTCTGGCCCGCCCTGCGTCGCCGCCTTGGGGACCAACCAAGTGAGGTTACAACCATGAAAGTTTATAAGAAACAACGGCTGCCCCGCGTCGCCGTCGCCCTGGCCGCGCTGCTGGTTCTGCTCGTTGCCGCCTGGCTGACACCGCCTGGCCGCGCCTTCGCCGAATCGCTCTTCCAATTCTTCACCCCGGCTGCCGGTGACAGCTTCCCGCTAACGGAAGAACAGCGAGCTGCTGAGCCGGCTACCGTCGACGAGCAGCCCACGACCGAGCCCACCGTAGCACCGCCCAGCGCTTACCTGAGTGCTGCGGCCGCGTCAAAGACCACTGGCTTCCCGGTGCGCGAGCTAGCTGAGGTACCGGCCGGCTTCGACTACCTGGGCGTTCGCCTCTACGGCAAAACGGCCAGCGTCGAATACGCCACGGCTGATCTCGGCGGCCATCTTAATCTGACGCAGGCAGCGGATGGTTACTATGAATCGGATTGGGACAGCGTCCCGGCCGAGCAGATCCAGACCGTCCAGATCGGCGACCTATCTGCCGAGGCGGTCCAGGGCACCTTCGTCGTCTTGCCGGAGGCCACTGAAGCAACCTGGCTGGCCACCGCCCTGGTGCTGCGGCTCCGCTGGCATGCCGATGGCATCTACTACGAACTGGCCAAGTTCGGGGATACGACGTCTACCGAGTATCTGGATCTGGCTGAGCTGATTGGTTTGGCGGAGGCGTTGCTGGAACAGTAGCGGCCCGAGGGCCGTGAGGCAGTGAACTGCCACGCTATGGCTGCGTCCGCCAGATGCGGACTTGGGTTTCACGACACTCGGAAGTCAAGAGGACCAAGTCTGCCTTCAGCAGACGCAGTCATAGCGTGGCGCTTGAGCGCCTTGCACCGCTGGCCTCGTGTGACCTCTTCCCCAGCGTCAATAACCGGCCGGTCGCAACCCGCTCCTGACCACCTGCCAGTATGACCTCACCCGCTGCCAGCGCAATTCGCGCTTGTGGCCGGCCAGCCCCTTGGCCCCTTCGACCAGGATCTGCCACAGATAACTCGCCAGCAAAAACCAGCGCAGCAGCCCCGCCGCCAACGCCCCATGATATTTACGGTAGTAGCGCAATTTGGCCCGGTTAAAGTTGATATGCCGCGCCGTCACCGCCTGCTCACTGCTCTGCCCGACGTAATGGACAATTTGCGCCTCCGGCACATAGACGATGCGCCAGCCGGCCGTCCGGATGCGCCGGCACCAATCCAGCTCCTCGGAGTACATAAAGTAGCCCTCGTCCAGGCCGCCGACGGTCGCCGCAATTTCGCGCCGGGTAAAGAGACAGGCGCCGTTGAGCCAGTCGGCTTCTACCGGCCGGTCTGATGGCTGATCACGCAAATAATAATGATCCAGCAATCGTTGCGGCGCATAACGCTGCAACCAGGTGCTCTCGAAAAAGCCGGTACTGAACCGGGGAAAGCGGTAGCGCGAGTGCTGGATGGAGCCATCCGGGTTCAGCAACTGCGCCCCGATGAGGCCAACTTCGGCATGTTCCGCCAGGTAATCACGCAACGTCTGCAGTGCGCCGGGTTGCACGATAGTGTCGGGGTTGAGGAGCAGGAGATACCGGCCGGTGGCTCGTGCCAGCCCGATATTGTTCCCCCTGGGAAAGCCAACATTCTCATCGCAGCGTACCAGATCCACCTCTGGAAAAACGCTCGCCACCATGTCGGCGCTGCCATCCGCCGAGGCGCCATCGACCACGACAACCTGCAGCCGCAGCTCACCAGCGACCTGCCGCAATGATTGGAGGCAATCGCGCAGCAGCGCACGCACGTTCCAGCTGACGATGATGATGGAGAGGTCGATCTGGGGATCGGCCGGGGGGAACTCAATGGCGTATTCGCGCATCAGGGTAACTGAAACAGCCGCTCCGCATTGGCGGTTGTGATGGCGGCCATCTCTGTTGTGTACTTCAGGTGGATGGCCGCCAGCCGCTCAGCCACCTCGGCGACGTAGGCTGGCTCATTGCGCTTGCCCCGGTACGGCTGCGGCGCCAGGAACGGGGCGTCGGTCTCGACGAGGAGCCGGTCCAGCGGCACTTTGGCGGCGATGGCGCGCAGATCGTCCGCTTTCTTGAAAGTAAGGGGACCGGTGAAGCCCAGATAAAAACCCAATGCCAGCACCGCCTCTGCCGTGGCGGGCGGCGCCGAAAATGAATGCAGGACGCCTGGGCGTTCACGGCCAGCCAGAGGCGACTCAGCCAGCAGGCGCACGACGTCATCGGAAGAGTCACGGTTGTGGACAATCACCGGCAGATCAAGCTCAGCCGCCAATGCTAATTGAGCGGAAAAGGCGTGATGCTGAACTTCTTTGGGCGAGCGATCCCAATAGTAATCGAGCCCAATCTCGCCAATCGCCACCACCTTCTCATGGGCTGCCAGCGCCCGGATCTGCGCCAACCAGCCATCCTCCCACCCGGCTGTCGCATTCGGGTGGACACCGATGGCGGCATACACGCCGTCGTACTGTTCAGTCAGGCCAATTACTTTGGCAAAATTAGATGGATCAATCGCGGGCACGATGATGCGGTTCACGCCAGCCGCCCTGGCCCGCGCTACCACCTCGTCCCGATCCTCATCAAAACGGTCAAAATCCAGATGACAATGGGTATCAATCAACATACGGCGCCAAGTATAACCGATGCGAGGCCGGGGACCATTGGGGGCACCTGTAACCCACCCGGCCCTAAATGTGCGACGTCATGCCCGCGTATGCGGGCATCCAGAGAGAAAGACGCGCGTTGATAAGCACGGAGGCAAGGGCGACCGGCGTGAGTCAATCGTTCATCCGCAGACATTCACCGTGTGGATACCCGCGTTCGCGGGTATGACGTCGAGACTTGGAAGCCGTGGCGACCATCTTGCTATGCGAATCAGTGGCAGCAGGCCCCTACGGCGGGCTGGCCAGGGTGTCGTGGAGGGTCGTGGGGTTGTCCATTTGCCAGAGGACGAAGCGGATCCGCTGCGACATGGCGCGGGCAATGTTCCACAGCAGCCGGGTGCCGAGCACGGCATCATCCTCACACAGCGCCAGCAACCGTTCGCGGCTCAACGAAAGCACCACCGCCCCCTTGGGACCGGCCACGAGATCCGCACTGCGCTCTTCGTCGTCCAGCATCGCCATCTCGCCGGTGATCTGGCCGGGGCGCAGGGTGGCCACCCGCGCCAAAAACGGCTGCTCGCAGTTGCCGTTTTCATCGCCGCCCCGCCACACTTCGACGGTGCCATACTGTATCAGGAACAGTTCCTGCCCAGACTGCTTGCTCAAGGCGATATTCTCGCCTGGCTTGTAGAGGTGCTGACGGAATTGAGCCGCCAGCCGGGTGCGCTGGGCCAGATTGAGGTCGGTGCCGACATCCGAATGCGCCAGGAAGCCGGCCAGCTCCTGAATCGAGACCAGCTCCTGCGCCGTCACCGGCTTCAGCTTGTCGCTAAAACGGGGCACCCCCAGGTAGGCCGAAATGATGCGCTGCGTATCGGCGGCCCGCTCAAAATGGGGCCAATGGCCGGCCTTGGGCAAAATACGCAGGTCGGCCTCCGGCCATTCGTCGGCGATGATGCCGGTATCGCGCAAGGGCACTGTGTTATCCTCAGCGCCGCAGATGACCAGCGCCGGTACCTTCACCTCACCCAATTGCCCGCTCAGGTCATTATTGCGCATCGCCCAGAAACATTCAGCCCGCACCGGCCCCTGGCTTTTGCGGCGCGCATCCGCCCGCAGCCGGTTGTACGCTTCCTCGCTGATATTGGTTCGCTCAGCGAAGGAGGCCGGCCGCATAAAACGGTCGGTCACGCCCATGAAGGAGCGCTCGACGGCAGCTACGAGCCGGCTGCCAAAACCAAAGCGCTCCAGCATCGTGACCGGAGAAACAAAGGTGTTCACAAAGAGGGAAAGTTGGCCAGTAATGGTGGGGCAGACCAGGACCATGCGTTCCACAACTTCCGGGTAGTGCAGCGCCAGGGTGACGCCAATCATCCCGCCCATCGAATGGCCGACGACCACCACGGGTTCCCGGCTCAGCTGGCCGATCAACCCGGCCAGGACTTCGGCATAGGCGTCGATGGTGACTCGCTCAGGCAGCGGATCAGAATCACCGTAGCCGGGCAAATCCACGGCCACACAGTAAAAGCGCTGGCAAAGGAAGGCCATTAATGGGGACATGGCGTAGGCCGAACTGGACCAGCCATGGATGAGCAGACATGTCTGCAGGCGACGGTCGCCAATTTCGAACGTCGCCAGATTTAGCCCATTAACCCGATGCGTGCTGCGTTCAAGGCCAAAATGTGATTGCGATTGCATAAGCATTCAAACAACGCCATCGCTGATGGCGGGTAATTGTCTGATTTGCTACCAATACGGAGTGAGCCTTCCCGGTTGGGTGGCTCCAGAGTGCGGCTAACGGGGTGGTTGCTGGTGTAGAGGCACCCTGGTGGGCAACACACCACCCGCGTCAAAGTCAATTATAGGGACCATCCGATACTCGGCATATAGTACAGCGGCGTTAAGCTTAACGCCAACCGGCCGGTGCAGCCTATAAACCAGGCCACACCAGCGAGGGGTGGTGGACCCGTCGGGTGGTGGACCCGTCGGGTGGCGGACCCGTCGGGTGTTAGCGTAAGCCGGCGATTTTCATGCCGTCGTCGAGGATGGCGGCGACTTTGTCTTTGTGGGTTGTCTCACAGTAGACGCGGATGATGGGCTCGGTGCCGCTGAAGCGGATCAGCAGCCAGCCGCCATCTTCCATGATGAACTGGTGGCCGTCAACGGTCACGATATCGGTGCAGGCGAGGCCACCAATTTTGGCCGGCCGGGCCGCTGAGACCCGCGCCAGGACTGCCGCGCGCTCACTGGCATCGAACCGGGTGTCAATGCGGTCGTAATAGTGAGCCCCCACCTTCTCAAACAGGGTGTCAAGTAGCTGCGATGGCTTTTTGCCGGTTTGCACCATCATGTCCAGCAGGAAGAGGCCCGCCAGGATGCCATCCCGCTCCGGCACATGGCCGTGGAACGCATAACCGCCGCTCTCTTCACCACCAATCAAGGCATCCACTTCCATCATTTTGGGGGCGATGTATTTGAAACCGACCCCGGTCTCATGCACCGGCACGCCGTACATCTTGCCCAGCTTGTTCAGCATCTTGGTCGTGGAGATGGTCTTGACGATGGGGCCGCGGTCGCCCCGCACCTCGAGGAAGTAGTAACCCAACATGCCATAAACACGCAGCTGGTCGATAAAGTTGCCGTTCTCATCGCCAAAGCCCACGCGGTCAGCGTCGCCGTCGTTGATGATGGCGACATCCGCGCCCAGACGCTTGACATAGCTCAAGCCATCGTCCACATTGGGCGGGATCGGCTCCGGCCGGCTCATTTTAGGGTAGATTGGGTTACGCTCGTTGTGGACCTCGTGCACCGTCGTGGCGCCGCCGGCCAGCATGCCGCTGAACCAGCCGGCGCCGTTGCCCCACATGGCGTCATACAGCACGGTGAAACCGGCTTTCTTGATCGGCTCAACATCAATCAGCCGGTGCAGTTGCGCCTCGTAATCAGGCCGGGCGTCAAACATGGTGACTAACCCATCCGTCTGGGCATCAGCCAGCTTCATCGTCTTGACGGCACTCATTTCATCAGGGATGGCCGCCTCAATTTTGACGAGGTCGTGGGGCGGGATGGCGCCGCCGCTCATGTCACGCACCTTGAAACCGCAATCTTCGGGCGGATTATGGCTGGCGGTGATGTTGACGGCACCGCCGGCGTTTTTGGCAACGACGGCGTAGGAAATGGCCGGCGTGGGCGTGGACCCATTGGTCAACCACACTTTGATGCCATTGGCCGCCAGTACTTCGGCGGCGGCGGCGGCAAAGTTGTCGGCATGAAACCGTTTATCATGACCAATGACAATCCCTTTTTCGGCCATACCGTTCTGCTTCACGAAGGTGGCAAAGCCTTGCGCGCAGCGGCGCAGGTTGTCAAAGGTATAGCCATCGGCGATACGAGCCCGCCAGCCATCGGTGCCAAATTTAATCGGATACATGAGTTCCTCTTACGTTGAATCGGGTTACAAATTGTCTACCGGCCGGATCAATCTGGTGGGGCGTCAAAAATGCACGATGTGGGGCAACCGGCCGGTCACCCCACATCGATTTTGAACCTTATCCGGCTGTCAGGCAAATAGACCAATGGTCCTGATTTGACCAGACCATCACATCGGCGTCTGACCATTCTGCAGCATGGCAATATCGGCATCGACCATCATCGCCACCAGCTGGCGGAAAGAAACGGTCGGCTCCCAACCGAGCTGCCGGCCCGCCTTGCTCGGGTCCCCAACCAGCAAATCGACCTCGGCCGGGCGCATAAAGCGGGGATCCTGAACCACATAATCGTGCCAATCCAGGTTTACATGCTCAAAAGCAACATCCAGGAATTCCTCAATGGAATGGGTGTCGCCCGTGGCGACCACATAGTCGTCCGGCGTATCCTGTTGCAGCATCAGCCACATCGCCTGGACGTAATCGCCGGCAAAACCCCAGTCCCGCCGCGCATCCAGGTTGCCCAGGCGTAACTCTTTGGTTAGCCCCAGCTTTATTTTGGCGACGTGATGGCTGATCTTGCGCGTGACAAATTCCAGCCCCCGCCGCGGCGATTCGTGGTTAAACAAAATACCGGAGGTGCAATGCATGTCATAGCTTTCCCGGTAATTGACGGTGATCCAATGGCCGTACACCTTGGCCACGCCATAGGGGCTGCGCGGGTAGAACGGCGTGGTCTCTTTCTGGGGCACCTCGACGACCTTGCCAAACATCTCGCTGGAGCTGGCCTGGTAGAAGCGGATATCTTTGTTGATGGTCTTAATCGCATCCAGCATCCGGGTGACACCGAGGGCTGTCGCCTCGCCGGTGAACACCGGCTGCGACCAGGAGGCCGGCACAAAGGATTGGGCCGCCAGGTTATACACTTCGGTCGGTTTGTGCTCTTCGAGGATGCGAATCAGGGAGACCTGGTCCAGCATATCACCCGAAACGAGGGTGATCTTATTCTGAATGTGTTGGATACGATGGAAGTTGACGGTGCTGGTGCGCCGGACCATGCCGACAACATCATACCCTTTGTCCAGCAGTAACTCAGCCAGGTAGGAACCATCCTGCCCGGTAATGCCGGTAATTAGCGCGGTAGGCATTGCGCCTCCTTTTTGCATCGCGGCAGCGCGGCCTACGATGTTCTCAAGATTTCGATTTCCGCCACGGCTGTGGAACGGAAGGTGATTATAGCCAAGGGCTTTTGACGGGCAAGCGCAGCCGGCCTACGGCTTCATGACGATCAAGCCACGCGCCAGCGGTATCAGGGTATCAGGGGTAAATGGCAGATGTGGTAGGTGGCAATGCCAAAAGCAACCGCCACATTGAGGGATTCTTTCATGCCGGCCATCGGAATGTAGAGTGTCCGTTCACACAGGGCGTGGATTTCCGGATCAACGCCGTCCACCTCATGGCCAAAGACGAGGACGATGGGGCCACCGGCCGGTACCCCCCCCACGGCAAACAGCGGCTCAGCCCCCTCACCCAACTCCAGCGCCCAAAGCCGACAACCGGCCTCGCGCAACCCGCGGGCCAGCTCAACGCCGTCCCGCCAGCTGGTCCAGGCCACTGCCTGCTCCGCGCCGAGGGCTGTCTTGGTCATCTTGGGATGCTCCGGCGTGGCGGTGTACCCGGTCAGATAGATGTGATCGATGCCGGCCCCGTCCGCCGTGCACTGAACGTCGAGCCGACATTCCAGAGCTGCGGATGTTATGGAGCAGGGGCGGTGATGACCAGCCAAGTTTTTGCCCGGGATCAGTCAATCCCTCGCTCCCTATCATTGCACGGCCGGATTGGCGGTAATGGAAATCAGCCGCTCTCCAGCCAGCCCCTTCAGCAGATTCTCACCCAGGCCAGCTCCGCCATCCCCAGCGCGCCTGGTGCGTCGCCGAAACCGATGTAGGGCACAATGTAGCAGTTGTCCAGCTCATAGAAGTGGATGATCAGGCGGCAACGGCTCGGGATCGGTCATCAGGCCGGCCCGCGCAATCCAGCCTTCGCGCAGCGCCTGCAGCAACGCCGCGGTGTCCACCACCGGCCCCCGGGCCAGGTTGATCAGGACCGCATGGGACTGCATCTGGCGCAACCGCCGCTCGTCGATCAGATTGATGGGTCTCATCAGTCAACAGCGTATGCAGGCTGACAAAATCAGAAGTAGCCAGCAGCTCGTCCAGCGTCAGGTAGGCCGCCCCACCCAACCGCTTTTCCGCTTCCTCATTCTGGCTGCGGTTGTAATAGACGATTTCCATGCCAAACGCTTTGGCCCGTTCAGCAACGCCTTCGCCAATCCGGCCCATGCCGACAATGCCCAGCCGCTTGCCGCGGAAATCAGAGCCCAGCCATTGGGTTGGCCGCCAGGTGTGCCATTGTCCCTCCCGGGCCATCCGGGCCGCCGTGGGCAGGCCGCGGCCCACCACCAGCAACAGCGCCAGGGTCAGGTCAGCGCAGGCGTCGGTCAGCAAACCGGGCGTGTGGCCCACCGGAATGCCCCGGGCCGTGCAGGCGTCCAGGTCGATGTTGTTGACACCGACCGCCATGTTGCTGACTACGCGCAAAACGGGCATCCGCGCCAGCAGTTTCTGGTCAACCGGCATGGTCAGCATCGACAGCAGCCCTTCGGCGGCGGGCAGATAGGGCAGCAGCGGGCCGCCGACGCCGGCGGTACCGGCCAAGTGCATAAACAGCTACACCTTGCTGCTTCCAGCGAACGATCCATTCAGCCAGTAAATCCTGGGCCATTAAGACGATAGAGTTTGCCAGGTAGCCATCCGTTAATCCTCGTAAACCAGGGCGATGACCCAGCCCGGCCATGGACGCGCCAGTATTCAGGAGTCATGCCGATATCAGCCGATTTACTGGGGCCGCTAATCAAAACCATATTGGTCGGCGGCGGTTTCCCTACGCCCGGCAATCAGGCAAAAATGTCAGCCAAAATCGCCGAGCAGGGCTGACGGCGATGTGTCAACGGCAACGGCGAAGAACCAGCCAGCTCAGCCAGCCGCGCTGGTCACCAACGGCAAACCAGTCTCGCCAACGCGCACACACCGGCTAATGCCGACGTCAGCGGATGGCAAATCATTGCCAGTTCGGCCGGCGCCTCGCCATGCGGTTTTACTCCATTCAGCTGCGGCCATTGGCTGGCCAGTTCGATGGGTGAATCTCCGTTTTGCAACACGCGCTGCGCCTCAGCCTCTTCCAGGTAGCGCCGTCTCGCGGCGGACGTGCATTAAAGAGGAGCCAGGTTGCTTTCCTTTCGCGCCGCCCGCCGTAACAAGCGCAACAAAATCGCAGCAGGTTACTGTGATGCGGCAGGATTGCCAGGGGCCGGAGCTGTTAGGCCCGGCCGTTTTGTGGCAGCATAACTTGCTTAGAATGTCGTCCGTCCTCTGTGGTCCCACCTCCCCATCCTGCCATCCCAGCGGAAGGATTTGGGCGCCAGCGAAGGCTGGTCGCGGCCCGGGGAGCCAGGTACCAGGAGCAGCGGGCAGGAAAGCTGCTCATCCCGCAGGAAAAGCCGCCCCAGCCAACCAGCCAAACCGGTGGCGGTTTTCATCCAGCCACTGCCGCCCATAGCCCAGAGCAGCTGGCGTTCAGCCCGTTGATTGTTCCGCAACCGGTGAGATATTTTTAAATCACCTCATGTTACGCAAGGCCAACCGGCATCCGCGGCAAATCGATGCGGGCCGAAGGCAAATTCTCGCGCAGGCGCCGCAAAGTGAACTGGCCTGGGGCAGCGGAATATTCCTTCAACCCGTACGGCAACGGCGTGATCTTTACCGCCCAATCCGGGCCGCTGTACGGGCTTACCCGTGGAAGCGTGGCCACCCGCAGTCCATAAACCAGGCAAGATGTTGAGGCCAGAGCGCCGCAGCGAATACCGCATTGCAACACTTCTTCATTACTTTGATACGCCGATAAGATCCGCCGGCCTGCGTTGTCCAGCAGGATGATATGGACCTGCGGCCTTCCGTGTCGCCAGGCGGCTCGGAATGATGATCATGTTGGTAGTGTAGATCGAAAGCGGCTGGCCAGTGGCGCGCAGGCCAGCACCGAAATTGAACCGCCGCATCGTCCCAGATCGGCACAATTTTCTCCAAGCCAACCAGGGCGACATGGATCTTGGGCGAGTCGTCCTGCCAGCTGGCCGTTGCCTTCGTTTCATCCTGGGACCAGGCTGCCACTTTTCCAGCCACCATAATGTTGCCGCCGGTGATACCCAGCCGCCAGCGTCGACGGGAACTGCTGCCGCGCTTAGCGCCGCGCCTCGCATCGCACCATAGCGTCGACGGGCAACTCGCTGCCCTGCTCGGCGACCCAGTGCAGCCGCCTGGGCCGTTGTCATGTGGATAGCCGGGGCGATAATGTTACCGAGGCAACTGGCGCAGCCAACTGGATCGAATATTCATGAATCGGTCTCGATGGTCAATGCCTGCCTCTTCCAACACTGGTTGAAATTTGAATCTCCTCCGTGGCCATTGACTTAGATTTTAGCCCACCAGTTTGACGCTTATCATGTTTGCAGGCCAGGTGCAGGACAATCTGGCGGGCAACGGCTGCATCGCCAGCCCAATGGACCACCACGCCAGCAGCGGTGGCGCATTTCTCAAGGTTTCAGATGTTCGGCCAGGTTGGCCAGGTGTTGGCGCATCGCCTTAAATGGTCCCACATCTGCTCGGCATCAGGCACCAGGGCAAGAGCACGTCGTGCGCCGGCCGGTAAAGAGAGCTGGAAACCGTTGCAGCGCCGATGGAGCTGAATATCCTCAAGAACAGCCAACACTATTCTCGCGGAATTGGTAGGTTGAAGTCATACACCTGGCTCGCCTCCGCCAGCAGGACGGGTGGGTGACCGTCACGCGGTCGCCAGCCAGGCCGCACATCTGCAATCGAACGCTGGCCAGGATCAGAAGTGACCAGCTGGGTAGCTGCCGTTGTGCCAGAGCTCGCTGTATTTTAGCCGTTGTCGTTTCATTGGAGACTTCGCGTTTTAATGGAAAAGGCCGCCAAAACCGCAGCAGCGGTCGGACTGTTCCATTTCGCAAATCGGCGCCGGCAACCGTAGCAATTCACGCGGATGGTCTTTGAGACTTAACATGCGGCACATGTGGCAGAATCGTGGTAAGTAACGCTGCTGTTGGGCGGGGAGTTGACGGCGGTTGCCAAAGCCGTCTCCTTCGTCAGAAATTCCCCAGCTCAAGGTTTTGGCAGCGCCAGCCCGTTCGGCCCGCTCCTGCCAGAGCGGTTTCGGGTCAAGGATGGGGATATTCGCTATCGGATCATCGTGGTGCAGGAGCCGCTGGGCAAAACGACACAGGCGTACGGCTCAAAAATCTCGATGAGCCGTTTGGCCAGGCCACGCGCCTCTTCCTGTTAGCCGCTATTAGCGAAAAAGGATTTGGCACCAACAGGTCTGCTCCGGCGGAAATTCAACCTGGCAGCCCACCTGGCGCAGCAACTTCACGGCCACCACCGACCTCGGCATCACCTGGTACAGGCAGGTGACTTTACGAAACGCTTCACGGGGTTCACTCATAACTCTCTCCTCAATGATCAGCCCATAAAAACATTACCACGAACAAAATGGGATTGGCGCCAGCGGAATGGCTCAAATTGCCGGAAGCCGCTCCGCAGGCGATACCAGCGGAAATGGGAACCGTCGCTGGGGCCGGTCATTATTAAGGCCACGGGCGAGATCTGCTCCTGCAATTCTGCCAGTAAACGTTTGAAGCACTATTGGTGGACCCGTCGGGTTGGTGGGACTGTCAAGGTTGGGGACCTGTCAGGTTGGGGGACCTGTATCGAGTTGGCGTTGGGACCTGTATCCGCGGGTTCGTGGGGACCCTATCAGGTTGGTGGATTAGGGGCGCGGCAGACTGGGCAGGTAGAGGCGCTGGATGTCCGTCTACCACCTGGACGTGCAACAGGCAGGTCAGATAGGAGTGCCAGGAGCACGCAGGGGGCGCTAATGGTGACGGTGCCATTGTGGGTGCCGACCAGCGGTTGCGTCATACGGTTACCCCAACAACACCACTTTCCAAGTCGGCGCCAGGTGCCACGCTGTCACCCCTGGATATGGTCGGGACGATGTCGCCGCTCCGTCAACCGGCTGACCCACCTTAGCTGGCCGGTTGCCAGCCGTCGTTGTACAGATGCTGGCTCGTGGGCCACCGTGGGCAGATCCGCGAGCGTCACCATCAGAGCAAAGGCGCGGGCCAGCCCTGTGTGGGTCGCTGGATATGACCAGCGCCCGCAACGCATCTTCAGCCGGCGGTCTTTACCCATAAAACGCATCTGCTCATTGGCGGCATACCAGCCCACCGTATTGAAATTGAGTTGAAGACAAACATAAACGCCCCATCCGGGAGCCAGTTGGCGGGCATACTCAGAAGCGCCGCACACCGTTACTGGCTGGCTGCTCAGGCTCGATACTGGGCCACGCCCTGCCAACCAGAATATCGCTCAGACAATGGGCCTGGCGGCTCGGTAATCCAGCCAAACTCGGTCGCCCCAGACTTTTTCTCGCCAGCCGTTCTGAACCATGATCGCGAATCTTCTCGTGCACGGAAGCGAAGCCGATGGTGCAGTTACGGGCCGGGTTGCTGTTGCGCTGTCGGGCTACGTCATAATCGGCGCGCTGAAACCGCCAAGGTGATAGCCGACCGCATCGAGCAGAGCGCCGCCGCCAGCTTAAAGGGAATTCGCGGAAGAACCACTCATCCTGGAAAAGAGCCGTTGTGTGGCGTAAGCCATTCAGTTGCCACTTGTGGCTTGGCCGGTGGGCGCCAGCCAGCCAGGCTGACGATCGCGCCGTCAGAGGATCCTGCGCTGATGGCGTCGTAGGCACGGCGCACAGCACCGTCTTGTAATCAGCCGCCACGGGCTGGCTGCCCAACCATGTGGCATCAAGATTTGAGTTCGTTGCCGATCTCATACGCTTTCCGATGAAGTCCTGCCACTGCCGGCAGCCAACAGCACAACCCTCCGTTAACCGGAAGCAGCAGATTTATTTCAGATCGGTGACGTTGGCGTCTGATACGGACGAGATGTTGACCGGCACGCTGGCCTGAGGGCCGCCAAACAGCTTAGCCCAGTCAAAACCGATATTTTTGCAGCAATGTGTAATCCCAGATCAGCCATGTTAAAGCGCAGATGGTTGGGAACCGCCGGCGCCAGCTGGAGCCCTTCGCTCTAAACCAGACCAGCAGCCCCAGACCAGAAGAATCAGCAATCGTCGTTTTCGCTGGCCTGATCCGCCAGGACGCTTTCCCATTATCAGGCAGTAAATCCCTTTGTGGAGGTTTTGCCACGGATACTTCGCTACTTTCAGCCTGGGATTAACAAGATTTGGCACGGATTCCTTTTTGGAAAAGAACATTAAATTACCCTTCCGAAAATCCGTGTTTAATCCGTAGCAATCCGTGGCAAAAAACTACTCCACGGCCCTGAAATAGCCTCAACTGGGTGGCAACAGCTGAGATTAGCCTGGCTGGAAGCGACAGCCAGTGGTGTAGGCGCCAGCGTTGGTAAACATCCGGTGGTCGGCGGCGCGGGCGGGACATAGAGCGCCGGCGGGGACATCGCGCAGGGGGCGGCCAGCTATCGACGTAGGGCTCAAAGCCAGCCGGAAGTCGCGGGTTGCCGGTAGCCGGCCAAGATAGGCAGCGTTCGGCGTATTAGCCATGGCCTTTGCCAGTAGAACAGAGATTACACCGTAGCCGAACAAAATGGCTGAAGCCACAATCGTCAATCAGCCAAGACGTCTGATTCTGGAACGAAATTATGCTGGTGGATGTCGGCATGAATCCAAGATTGAACTGGTCCAGCTGCCCAACTCAACCAGATGGTCCCAGGGGCGGCTTTACATCTGCGCTGGAACACGGCGGGCACCTCCAATTGCGACGATGGCGGCATTGGCAGCAAAGACGTTAGCCATCGCCTCTTGGTTCAGGAGGTCAAAACAATGGGGGGCAGGTGAAACCGGCCGTTCGCTTACCAGCCACAAAAGTCAGAAGCGTCGCGGTCAGCCGGCCTACAGCGCCAGCCGATCGCGACTCAGCTGCTGGCGCGAAAACAGCTTAACTGCCAGCGAAAGGCGCCAAAGCGCGGCTCCGGCACGCCGGGAGCGGCGTATTCGCCGAAGTAGGTTCGCCTCGGACCGTAGAGACCGAAACCAGCGACGGAATCGGTCTGCTCGCGCCAGTAGCCATTGCAGCTCGGGCGGTTCCGGCGCTTTGTAGGGTGATTGGCGGTGGAGGCTGTCTTCGCCCTGCCGCCCTCATCTATGAGGCCGGAGCAATGATGTTTATTGCCAATGGGTGCCCGAGGAGTTGGAGGCGAATGACCGGATCCCCATATTCCAGCCAGAGACCAACGCCGCCAGACGTCCTTCAGCGTAGGCCTGGCCACGACGACTGAGTTCGTTATGGGGTTTCATGCAGAGTATATAGCCAGTTACCGTCAGGTGAGTGGACCACGTCGGGTAGTGGACTATCCAGGTAGTGGACCCGTCGGGTGGGTGGACCGTCGGTGGCGGACCCGTCGGGTGGTGGACCCGTCAGGTTGGCGAGGGACCGTCACGAGGTTGGTGGGGACCCGTCGGGTTGGTGGGGACCCGTCGGGTTGGTGGGGACCCGTCCGGGTTGGTGGTGGACCCATCGGGTTGGGTTAAATCCAGTTTGGCGTGGGGAGGGTGTAGCCAGGGCGGCTGATGGGCAGGCGGCGCTTTCCGCTATATGCGCCGCTATGTCAGCAAATTCAACTAGGCGATATTGCGGCTGCGCGGCAACACCTGCGGCGGCGGCTTTGAATGGCGGGTGGTCCCGCCTGGGTGTGGTTTGTTAGCTAATTCTGTACCGGCAGAACAGCCGGAGTCCTGCTGCCGCGCAACAAATTCAACAACAGCTCAATACATTGTCCGACAGGGGCCGATTGCATGGTGATCTGCTGACACATTGGCAGCAATACGGCGCCGTTTTCCTCTCCATCTATGGCTTCAGGGCTTTTACCTACAATCTGTTGCGGTTGGTGGCCAGGCCAACCCAGACTCACCATATAGCCCTCGGTCACCAAATCAGCTCCCCCTATCTATAACAGCCAAGGCGGTATGTCGTGGAAGCATTGATTGAAGCGGCTATCGCGCTGGATTACCCGGCTGACAAACTGCAAATTCAGGTCGTGGATGACTCAACCGACGATACCACCGCCCAGGCCGCTCGGCTGGTCGAGCGCTACCAGGCGCAGGGCAGGCAAATCAGCCTGCAACATCGCCGCCACCGCCAGGGCTACAAAGCCGGCGCCCTGGATGAGGCCCTGCGCGAGGCCACAGGCTGAATATATCGTCCTCTTTGATGCCGACTTTTGCCTCCGGCCGATTTTCTGCAACAGACTATCCCATATTTCCTCGACCACCCGGAGCTGGCCATCGTTCAGGCGCGCTGGGGGCACAGCAATGCATCGAGTTCAGCGCTGACGGCGGCGCAGGCAATTGCCCTGGATAAACATTTTGCCATCGAACAGCTGGTGCGCCAGCGCGCCAACTATTTTCCTAAATTTAATGGCTCCGCTTCGGTGCTGCGACGGGGCGCGGTCGACGAAGTTGGCGGCTGGCACGGCGATACCGTCACCGAGGATCTCTGCCTGAGCACCCGTTTGGTCCTGGCGGGTTGGCAGTGCCAGTTCCTGAATAAGCTGGTAGCGCCGGCCCAACTGCCAGTAAGCATTGCTGCCTACAAAAGCCAACAGGCGCGCTGGGCGCAGGGCTCGTTGCAAGCCATCCGCAAATATGGCTGGCAAATTTTTTTGCGAGGCAGGAACTGGAAGGATTGGACCGGCCGGGTCTACGCCCTCCTCTCCATGTCCGCCTATCTGACCAATGTCTGTGTCCTCATCATGCTGCTCTTGCTGCTGCCGCTGGTGCTGCTTGATTACCGCTTCTCGCCCAATCTGATCTTCCTCAGCATTGCCGGCATCGGCCAGCCGCTGCTATTTGCTCTGGCGCGGAAAGAGCTGTACCCGGATTGAGGCGACATTAGCCATCACCGATGTTGCTGCTGATTGCGCTCAGGCTGTCGAGCAACAGCCGACGCTCTGGCAGGGGAAGCTGGAGTCATTGCCAGCTCCAGCCTTATGCGCACCTGACACAGCGAGATGGCAGCGCCACAGGCTGATCACTTCTCATGGCGCGACACCATTATCTGCCTGGAACTCGGTCTGGCTGGCTGTACCCACCAGCAGGCGTGATTGTTTAGCCACCAATTTACAGGCCCGCTGTTTTTCTTCAGCGCCTGCCTGTCTGGGCTGGGTTACGTGGCCTGGCTCAGCCTTCAGGAGCAATGGCAAGAGCGCGGCCTGCGGGCGCAAAGACGCCGCCGCAGCACGGCGACGCACCTATCCGGCCGGTTTCCCTCCTGAAATCACCGCGCCAACGACTCCGCCACACAACGCCAAAACAAAACCAGGGCTTTTTTCACACCGAAATCAATATTTTTAACCGCAATATAAATAATTTTAATATCTGCTTTTATTTTCTTGCAGAAAACTATTGACAGCGACCCTCGTTTCCGCTAATATCCTGTTATCTACATTAAAAATATTGATGTGGATGTTAATTTTCTTTGATTCTTGCGCTGGAGATTCTCTATGAATGCTGTTATCGGTCAATGTCCAATCTGTGGCGATCAACTGGCCGTCACCCGATTGCATTGCCGGCAATGTGACACCACGCTGTCGGGCCATTTTTCGCTGGGGCGTCTGTTTCAGCTCAGTCCGGAGCAGCTGGGGTTTGTGGAGACGTTTGTCCGTTGTGAGGGCAAACTGAACAAGGTGGGTGAACTGCTGGACCTCTCCTACCCGACCGTCCGCTCCCGTCTGACGGAAGTCATTACGGCGCTGGGGTATGAGGTGGGTCCGCCGGAACCGGCCGGTGTTCCCGAAGAGATGCGCCAATCCATTCTGGCCAAAGTCGCCAATGGCGACATCTCAGCGGACGAAGCCATCAAGATGCTGCGGGGCTGATAAGGCCCCACCATCGTCCCGAACATCATTAGCCAACTGATCAGGATGGCCGCAACTTTCGGCCGGCGCATCTGTCACGCTCGCAGGAGAAGACAGCGATGAACTTTGTGTACCAATTTGGGGCCAGTACGGCCACAAGTGGCCACATGTCCACATGTGAGGAAAAGACCATGAGTGAAATTGATCGTCTCAAGATTTTGGAAAGAGTCGCCGCCGGCGAAATCTCAGCGGCAGCTGCGGCTGATTTGCTGCAGGGCAACAGTGCCGAAACCGCCGAGCCGGAAGCGCTGAAAGAGGCCGAAAAACATATCGTTATTACAGAAGAACCGGCCCCGCTGGCTGGCAATGGCAAAACCCCGACCTGGTTCAAGGTCCGCGTCAATGATTTGCAGACCGGTAAACAACGGGTCGCCGTCAACATTCCCTACCGCATGATGCGCTGGGGGCTACGGGTTGGCCAACGGTTTGCCCCCGAGCTGCGCGACCTGGATGCCAATGTATTGGACCAGATGGTCGCCGATGGTACGCCGGGCATGTTGGTAGAAGTTGTCGACAACGAGGACAACGAACAGGTTCAGATCTTCCTGGAGTAGGCCATGGCAAAGCAGAATTTTTCCCTGGGCCCAAGCCCACTCATCACCATTGCGGACTGCGCCGGCAGCCTGGTTGTCCAGGCCTGGGACCGGGACGAGATTGCCCTGAAAGGGGATGATGTCCAGGTCGAGGAAAAGGCGGAAGGCAAGGGGCTGACCATGCATAGCCGGAGCGATCTGAAGCTTATGGCACCGGCCGGTGCCAGCCTCGTCATCCAACAGGCCCACTCTGATCTGCTGATCAAGGGTATTCAGGGCCATATCCTGGTCGAAAAGGCATATGCCGATGTGATCCTGCGCGATGCCGGCGATGCAGACCTGCACGAGGTCCACGCCGATCTGGCCGTCAGACATACCACGGGGCAGCTCAACGTCGACAACGTCTATGGCGATGCCGCCCTGCGCCATATCGGCAGCTCGCGCCTGGAAAACGTACACGGTGACCTGGTAGCTCGCCAGGTGGATGGCGACATTCACGTCGGTACGGTACACGGCGAAGCGCGCCTGGGGCCGGTTAGCGGTGACGCCCATGTGGAAAACTCCATGAGCGATGTCCGCATGGATCGGGTCAGCGGCAGCGGCTCGGTGGCTTCGGCGCAGAGCGACATCCGCCTGTTCAGCCTCTTTGGCCCCGGCAAACATCAATTTAATGCCAACGGCGATATCACGGTCCGCTGGCCCAATAACAAGCCGGTCCGCATCCTGGCGACCGCCCAGAAAATCTCCAACCGGCTCAACCTCAATGACGTGAGCGAAACAGAGGGCAGCCTCTCCGGCCAGATTGGCGCGGGCGAACCAGATACGACGCTGGTTCTCAATGCCGGCAACCGGGTATTGCTCAAGGAGAAAGACCTGGTGGAATCCGATTGGGTTGAATTAGAAGCAGATGGTGATGATTTCACCTTTGATTTTGACTTTTCCCGCCTGGCCGGGCTGGGCGAGCGCATCGCCTCCCGGGTCAACGAGCGATTTGCCCAATTTGAATCACAGTTGGGCAGCGATATGGCCTCCAAGATTGAGCGACAGGTGGAAAAAGCGGTGCGCAAAGCGGAGCAGGCAGCCGAGCGGGCGGCTCGCAAAGCAGAACGCGCCCAGCGCCGCGGCTACAGCCGCACCTGGACCGTCGAAACCCGGCCGACCAAGGCCAGCGCGGCGCCCGAACGGAGCGAAGAGCAGTTGAAAGTGCTGCAAATGCTGGAGGAAGGCAAGATTTCCGCCGCCGAAGCCAGCAAGCTCCTGGATGCCTTGTCCTGATGCCGGGCCCGTTCGGGCCTGGTTCTGAAGCTGGCGGCGTACCGCTGGACGGCCCAGGCGGTCCGGTTCAGTGGGTGAGACGTCGATTGTCCTGACCGGCCGGTTGTACGTCGCCAGATCTTTCTTTAACAAGTAACCCTCTCCCTCCCCTGTGGGGCGTCCGCCAGCCTTGCCGCCGCAGTGACCAGGGGCCCCGATGGCTCACCCGTCGTGAGCACGTCGCCTGGTAGCTGTGTACTCCCAACCCTTCGTTGCGAACCGAAGTGGCTGCGGGAAGGCTGGTGGCCCCCTCCCCCCTGGCAGGGAGATGTCAATAGCAGGCTTCCGAAATCATGACGGTTTGGGGTAGAATGGTGACTTATCTGCGTCTCTGTGGCAGCCATGGCGCTACCATCAGGGGCCATAAGCACTCATGCAGCGGGCCAAACACCGCCCCCAGCCGAGGTTTTTATGGTCGCGACCCCCAGTCTGTCTGGCGCCATGTCAGGCAGGCCGCGCCCCCTAAACCTGAATCGTGACATTCCCCAGGTCATGGCCCTGCTTGACCTGGTTTTTCGGCCTACGTTGCAGGCGGACGAACAGCAGGCACGCCGCGGCAATCTGACGCTGCATAGTCAGCCTGGTTTTGTCCTCCGGCTGAGTCAGCTGGCAACCGGTATCGCGCCAGGCTTTGTCTGGGAAGAAGCCGGCAAGATTATCGGCAACGTTTCATTACTCTCAAGTAAGCAGGCCGGGCGTTATTTAATCGCCAATGTCGCCGTCCATCCGGATTTTCGACGGCGAGGCATCGCCCGCAGCTTGTTGGAGACGGCATTGACGCATCTGCGACAAAGGCAGGGGCGCCAGGTGCTTTTGCAGGTCGAGAACATCAACTTCTCGGCCAAACATCTATACGAAGATTTGGGCTTTGTAGCCCTGGGTGATGTCATCACCTGGTACCTACCTTCCTCCCGTTACCGGGAGTTGCCGGTGCATGATGCGCGGGATATCCGGCAATTGGATGGCTCAGCCTGGCGGGCGGCTTATGCGCTCGACCAGGCGTTTATGCCACCGGACCTTTATTGGCCGGATCCGGTGGGGCCGGAGCTTTACCAGCAAAATTTGTGGCGGCGACTGGGCAATTTTCTGAATGGCCAACAGGTTGAAGCCTGGGCCGCCCTGGACGACGAGGGCAAGCTCGTGGGCACAGCCCTGATCCGCTCCGAGTTCGGCCAGCCGCACGAGCTGTTTTTGCGGGTGGCACCGGCCGGTCAGGGTCAATGGGAACGCCCGCTCCTGGCCAAATTAATGCGTCGCCTGCGCTACTTGCGGCGTCGCCATATCAAAATGGTTCATCCGGCAGCGGATGAATGGACCCAGGCGCTGCTAATGGAAGCTGGCTTCCAAAACCGGCGCACCTTGACGACGATGAAATTGCAGCTTTAGGCTGTCACAATCTGGAACAACCATGGCAACGACAGAAGAACGGATGCAGATCCTCAAAATGATTGAAGAAGGCAAAATCAGCGCCGCTGATGGCGCCGAATTGCTGAAGGCGCTGGACCAGTCCGGCGCAGAAAAGGGCCAGCCGCTCAAGGGCTCCAGCCAGGCCCGCTGGTTCCGCGTCCGGGTGACCGATATGGATTCCGGCCGCAACAAGGTCAACATCAATATCCCGATGGGGCTGGTTAACGTGGGTATGCGCATGGGCGCCCGCTTCACCCCGCAAATTGAGGGCGTCGATTACCAGCAGCTCATCGAGGCGATCCGCTCCGGCCAACAGGGCAAAATCTTCGATGTGGAAAATGTCGAAGAGGGCGAGCATATCGAGATTTTTGTCGAGTAGGGTTATTCAACAGCGTTCGTAGGCGACGATAGAAAAATTGTACTCGTTGTCGGCGTCGGCCTCGTAATTTTCTCGCCAGGTTTCGCACCATTGGCCCGGCGTCAGAGCCGGGAAATGGGCATCCCCCGCAACCTCAGCCTCCACATGGGTGAGAATGAGCTGGTCGGCCAACGGCAGGAACAGCTCATAGATCACGCCGCCCCCGCAGATCATGATCTCGGGCACGTCGCCGGCCGCTTCGAGCGCGGCTGTGGCGGAGTGGACGATGGTGCAGTTGGGGAAGGTGTAATCCGGCCGGTGGGTCATAATGATGTTGTGCCGCCCCGGCAAGGCCCGGCCAATCGCCTCCACCGTCTTGCGCCCCATCACCACCGGCTTCCCTAAAGTCAGCGCCTTAAACCGGGCATGATCCGTCTTCAACCGCCACGGTATCGCTGCCCCATTCCCTATCACCCGCTGCCGATCCATGGCCGCGATCATCGTTATTTTCGGTCGTTCAGTCATTGTTTTTTGCCGCAGATACTTCGCTTCGCTCAGCACAGGTTACGCAGATTTCGCTGATGTTGAGCTCGCGGTTCACGCACACTGGCGAAATAAAATCAAAAAAATCCCCAAAAACTTGTGCTGAGCGAAGCGAAGTATCTGCGCAATCTGCGGCCAAGATCTCTTCTTACACCGCGATGGGTGCTTTGATGAATTTGTGGTGCTGGTAGTTTTCGAGGCGGAAATCGTCAAACTGGAAGCCGAAGATGTCCTTGACCTCAGGGTTCAGCCACATGGTGGGCAGAGGCAACGGCTCACGGCTGAGCTGGCGATCGACCTGTTCCATGTGGTTGAGGTAGATGTGGGCGTCACCCAGCGTGTGGATGAACTCGCCGGGCTGGTAGCCGGTCACTTGAGCAACCATCAACGTCAGCAGAGCGTAGGACGCGATATTGAAAGGAATGCCCAGAAAGATGTCGCCGCTGCGCTGATACAGCTGGCAGGAGAGCCGCCCATCGGCCACGTAGAACTGAAACAGGGTGTGACAGGGCGGCAACGCCATCTCCTCGATCTGGCCCACGTTCCAGGCGCTGACAATCAGGCGACGCGAATCCGGCTTGGTCTTGATCTGGTCGATGAGCTGGCTGATCTGGTCGACGGTGCCGCCATCCGGCGTCGGCCAGGAGCGCCACTGGTGGCCGTAGACGGGGCCGAGGTTGCCCTCTTCATCCGCCCATTCGTCCCAGATGCCGACGTTGTTTTCCCGGAGATAGCCGATGTTCGACGAACCCTGCAGGAACCAGAGCAGCTCGTGGATGATGGAGCGCATGTAGAGCTTCTTGGTCGTCACTGCCGGGAAACCAGCCGCCAGGTCAAAACGCATCTGGTAACCGAAGATACTGAGTGTCCCCGTTCCGGTGCGGTCGCCTTTCTGCACCCCATTCGCCTTCACATGGCGCATCAAATCCAAATACTGTTGCATAAATCTGACCTCCTACCATCACATTCTATGGCTCCGGAGTATACCAAAACGGCGACCCGAATTCAGGTCGCCGTCGTTATTTTAAGGCTGGAATTAGGCGGATTAGCGACAGCCGCCTTCGAGGAAGAGGCAAGGGTAGACGGCCTGTTTGGCGATGTAGAGTTCAAAATGAAGATGGGGATGGGTTGAGTTGCCCGTGTGGCCGGTCTCGCCAATGAGCTCACCCTGGCTGACGGTCTGACCCGCCGCCACGTTGACACTGTTCAGGTGGGCGTATAGCGTCTTGGTGCCATCGCCATGATCGATCATGATGACGTTGCCGTAGCCATAGGCATGCCAACCGGCCGATTCCACCACCCCATCCGCCACCGCAACAACAGGCGACCCAATCGGCATCAAGATATCGATAGCCCGATGGCCATAGAAATAGCCCCGAATCACAGCATTGGAGGTGATCGGCCAGATGAGCGGCCCCAGGCCGGGCACGTCATGGACCGACCGATCCGGGATGAGCAACTTATCGCCCACATGAAGGGCGCTTTCTTCAGCCAGCTGATTGCTCTCCAGCAACAACCCGGTCGGCACGCCAAAATAGTTGGCAATGCCCAGCAGGCTGTCACCATATTTGACGTAATAATAATGCTCCACAGTAGGCGCTATATCGACTTCAGCGACGACGGGCGCAGCCGCGTTCGTATGGCTGGCAGTGCCGCTGATTTGCAGGGCCTGGCCAATCTGCAGCTGGTTGGGGTTGATGAGGCTGTTCTGGGCCAGCAAGGCATCCACGGACGTGCCCAGTTTGGCGGCAATCGACGACAGGCTTTCGCCTGCCTGGACGATGTAGACATCTGCCACGGGCTCAGCTTCGGCAAGATGAGCGGGGATGGCCAGGATCTGGCCAGTGCGTAGCGCCGTGGGGTCGGCGAGGCGATTAACCTGGACCAGGAGCGTGGCCGGGATGTCATAACGAGCCGCGATCTCCTCGACCGTGTCACCAGGCATCACCATGTAATGGCCGGCCCCGGCCACCAGCCAACCCTGCCCGAAGGCCAGCGTCACGACGCCGGTCAGAAGAAGGGCGGTCAAGATGGCCATGGTTCCCACCCGAATCCGGTTGGCCCGGAAGAAGCGGTAGCCCCGCAGCCAGAGGTATTTTCTCAGGCGCCGGAACTGCCTTTTCTGCACACTCACCATACCGCCAAAGCATAGCGGCTTGGCGCCGTCGTCCTGTAAAAAAAGTGTCAATCTATCGTGAAAAGAGAGTTAATTCTGGCTATAATGGGGGGACTAATTGGCCAATAAGGGTCGCTTAAATCTGCAAAAGGATAAAAATGAGTGAATCGTCTGGCAAGCTGACTGCCCGCTTGCAGGAGATAGTTGAAGACTTCGGCTACGTCTCTGGTCGTGAGAAACTGGAATATTTATTGGAGTTTGCCGATGCGTTGCCAGCGCTGCCCGACCACCTGGCCGGCAAACGGGACGAGATGGATGAAGTCCATGAGTGCATGACGCCGGTTTTTATCTATCTGGAAAATGACGACGACGGCAAGCTGCGCTTTCATTTCGACATCCCACCGGAATCCCCAACAGTACGCGGCTTTGCGGAAATCCTGCGCTCCGGGCTGAATGGCGCCACCCCGGCCGAATTGCTCGATATCCCTGATCTTTTCTACCTGGACCTGGGGCTGGGTCAGGTGCTGACAGGCCAGCGGCTTAATGGCATCGGCGCCATTCTGGCCCACATGAAGCAACTGGTCCGCGACAAGTACGGTTAATTTTGGATCACCAACAGCAGCAACAACTCATCCTGGGTATCGGCCTGCAAGAAGGGGAATTGGGCGCCCTCGGGGCCATGCTGGCGCAGCTGGAACTGCGCTTTGAAGCGGTTGAAGTAGCAACCGACCTGGCGCCATTAAGCGAGGCGGCATCCGGCCGGTCCCACGAACCCAGCGAAAACATCTTTGGCCGTGCCGGCGCCCTGCTGGATCTGCTCAGCCGGCGCCAACCCGCGGCCGTCCTCATGGCCGCCCACAATCCCGATATCCCCTGGCAGCAGTGGCTGCCGATGCTCAAACGATCGCCGGCCAGCCGGCGCATCCCCGTCTTTATGGTTGCTGACGTCTGGGATGATAGTGAGGTCGAGCGGGCCACCCAGTTAGGCGCGGAGGGCGCCGTCACGCCGGCCAAGGTGAGCGCGGCGACTGCGGAGCAGCTCAGGCAGGCAGCCCGTCAGCCAGATCTGGTCGCCATCCAGACGGCCTGTGACGAACCGCTGGACCCACGCGCCCGCGAAGGCATCGACGCCTATAATGCCGGCCATTATTACGATGCGCATGAATATCTGGAAGAAGCGTGGAAAGCGGATACCGGACCGGGCCGAGATCTGTATCGCGCCATTCTGCAGATTGGGGTAGCGCTCTATCAGGTGCAGCGGGGCAACTACAATGGGGCTGTGAAGATGTTGTTGCGAGTACGCCAATGGCTGCAGCCTTTGCCGGCTACCTGTCGCGGCGTCGATGTGGCGGCGCTGCAGGATGATGCTCTCAGCTACTACGACGCCATTATTGCGTTAGGGCCGGCGCGGCTGGCCGAATTTGACTGGCGCCGCGTCCGGCCGGTTTCCCTGCACAACGCGCCCTAGTTCTCCCCACGCTGCCGGCGCACCCATTTCTCGATCTCCAGATAAATCAGGACGATGGTGCTGAGCGCCAGGCTCTCCAGCAATTCCATTCCGGTCAAAGCGGTTGTGCCGAAGATGTTCTGCAGGAACGGGACGTAAATCAGGGCCAGTTGCAGCAGGAAGGTGGTCACGACGGCAAAGACCATCGGCCGGTTGGAAAAGAGACCGATCGTAAAGATCGAATCCTGGTTCGAGCGGATTCCGAGTGCGTTGCCCATCTGCGAGAGCGTCAGGGTAGTGAAGATGATGGTGCGCCAGGATTCAACATCCATGCGCCAGGCAAAATAACCCGGCAACAGTGAGACCAACCCCATCAGGGCGCCGACAATGATGATTTGCCGGCCGATTCCCCGGCTGAAAACACTTTCATTGGGGGCAAAGGGCGGCCGGCTCATGGTGCCGCGTTCCGCGCCTTCCACTGCCAGGGCCAGGCCCGGCACACCGTCTGTCACCAGGTTAATCCAGAGGATTTGCAGCGGCAGCAACGGTAGCGGCATCCCCAAAAATGGGGCCACCAGCATCACAAAGAGTTCACCGGTATTACTGGACAGGGTGTATTTGATAAATTTGCGGATGTTGTCGTAAATGACCCGCCCTTCCCGGACGGCGGCCACGATGGTGGCAAAGTTGTCATCCAGCAACACCATATCCGACGCTTCCTTGGAGACATCGGTGCCGGTAATGCCCATGGCCACGCCGATATCGGCCCGTTTGAGCGCCGGGGCGTCATTGACGCCATCCCCGGTCATGGCCACGACATGGCCTTTTTCCTGCAGCGACTGGACGATGTTGAGTTTGTGCTCCGGCGCCACCCGCGCATAGACGGGCACTTTCTCAACCACCGCCGACAGCGCTTTGGCGTCCATCCGGAGCAGTTGCTGGCCGGTAATGACCTCATCCTCCGGCATGGCGATGCGCAGCTCTTCGGCGATATGTTTGGCGGTCAACGGGTGGTCGCCGGTGATCATGACCGGCCGGATCCCCGCCGTCCGGCACTCTGCCACAGCGGTCTCCACTTCCGGCCGGGCCGGGTCCAACATGCCAACCATCCCGACAAAGGTTAAACCCGATTCAATCTCTGCTTCTACGATCTCTTCCGGTAACTTATCCAGGGCTTTGAAGGCCAGCCCCAGCACCCGCTGACCAGAAGATGCCTTGTGTTGATTACCATCCAGAATCCGCGCCAGCATTTGCTCATCTAGCTGGACTTCCTCATCACCATCCCAAACGCGCTCACAAATCTCCAGCAGTCCGTCTATCGCCCCTTTCACAAAGACGACATATTCAGCCTTGCGCCAGGGCATATCCGTATCATTGCTGTCGATGGCAACCCGGTGAATGGTCGACATCCGCTTGCGCTCGGAAGAGAAGGGAATTTCGCCGACACGGGGCCATCTTTTTTCCAGATCTGCCTTCTTGAGACCGAGTTGCGCTGACGCGACAACCAGGGCCCCTTCAGTGGGATCCCCCACAGCGCGCAAATTACCGTCCTCATCAGGCGAAAGGATGGCATCGTTACAGAGCGCCATCCCTTTCAACATCAGGCTCAGCGTGATCTCCGGCTTCTCCAGGCTGATCTCCTGGTCGATATCCAGGAAAGCAGCCTTGCCTTCCATCAGCGTATCAACCGTAGTGCGCCTATCTTTCACGTCCAGCACGGTCACCGTCATCCGGTTTTCCGTCAGGGTACCGGTTTTGTCCGAACAGATGACCGTGACAGACCCCAGGGTTTCCACAGCGGGTAACTTCCGGATGAGGGCATTGCGTTTCAACATCCGCTGCGAACCCAGCGCCAGGGCAATGGTAACCACTGCCGGCAACCCCTCGGGGATAGCGGCCACCGCCAGGGCAATGCTGGTCAGGAACAGCTCTTTCAGATCCTGCCCACGAAATAGTTCGAGGAACTTTTCGGTGAGCGAACCAGTACCGGCAAAGATGAGCTCTACTTCTTCGCTGCGGATCAGGCCAAGGCTGAAAACCACAACAATGATCGCCAGGGCGACCCAGGCCAGCGTCGTGCCCAGACGGGCAAGGCGTTGCTGGAGGGGGGTCTCGTCGCGCTCGACCGAGCGCAGCAGATGGGCGATATGCCCCAGTTCGGTCTCCATGCCCGTCTCGGTGATGATCATCTCAGCCCGCCCATAAGTCACGGTGGTTCCCATAAACACGGCGTTGAGGCGATCGCCAAGGGGCAGATCGTTGCCTTTGGGAACCCCAAGCTTTTTGGCCACCGGCTCCGATTCGCCAGTCAGGGCGGCCTCTTCGACACTCAGGTTCGCATTGGAAATCAGGATGCCATCCGCCGGAATCAAGCTACCTGCCTCGACCAGAACGATGTCGCCAGGCACCAGTTCACGAGCGGAAACGTCGGTCACCGAGCCGTTGCGCCGCACGCGCACGGAAGGCACAGCCAGTCGTTTGAGGGCGGCAATTGCCTGTTCCGCCCGATATTCCTGGGAAACCCCCAGAATGGCATTGAGGATAACGATGGCGAGGATGACGATGGAATCTGTCCATTCGCGCAGCAGAATGGAAATGATGGCGGCAATAATCAGGATGACGACCATCACTTCGGTCATCTGTTCCCAGAGAATTGCCCAGGGGCTTTTGATCCCCTCTTCCTGTAATTCGTTCGTACCGTACTTTTCCAGACGTGCCTTGGCGTCAGCAGCTGATAAACCTTGCTCTGGATCGACGGCCAGCGTCTCCAGAATCTCACTCACTTCTTGCCGATACCAATCACTCATAAATGTTTCCTTCTCGCGTGGCCGCCTCAACCGCTGGTTATTGCTTTGAAAATGCAAAAGGTCTGGGCCACTTTTGTGGATCGTTGCTGATAGCAACGGACAGAATTATACGGGATAAGGCCCGTTTTTTGATCATGAGCTGCCAGAATATGACATTCTTCGTACTTTGGCAGACACCAGATCCGGCCGGTTGTCACTTAACCCCCACCCTACCCGGTTAGAATGACTGCCTTTGTTCTCATGCGGTTTTTTCGCTTGTTTCTTCGCGGTCCAGGACCTAAACTATCTGCTGTTTCGCCGCCAGGCGGAGGCCGGTCTGGTACCAACTGCGCAAAGCCAGGCTTCGACACATCAGCCGGCCGCAATTACGTCGAAGCATTGAGGCGAATTATATAGTTGCCTGCCACGGTTACAAGAGCAGGCGTTGGAGGAATCATGAGTAACGAGTACATCCCGGAACGCGCCATGTTCATCTATGCCCATCCGGATGATATTGAGTTTGGCTGCGCCGGCACCGCCGCCAAATGGGCCAAATACGGTTCGATTGTCACCTACGTGGTCATCACCGATGGCAACATCGGCACAGATGACCTGGAGATGAAGCCGGAAGTCCTGGCCGCCACCCGCCGTGCCGAACAGCAGGCCGCCGCTGACATCGCCGGCGTGACCAACATGATCTTCCTGGGTTACCCGGACGGCATGCTGGTGCCGGACCTGACCCTGCGCAAGGATCTGACCCGCCTGATTCGCGAGCACAAGCCCAATGTGGTGGTTTGCGGCGATCCGACTGTCGTGTTGCACGAGACGCGCATCAACCACCCGGACCATCGCGCCGCCGCCACCGCCGCAGTCGATGCGGTCTTCCCTTCAGCAGATTCACCGCTGCTTTTCCCCGACCTGCTCGAAGCTGGCTACATGCCCCACAAGGTGAACTATGTTTACATCACCAACTGGAGCGAGGCGACGCTGTTCATCGACATCAGCGAGACAATCGACACCAAGATCAAGGCGTTGAAAGAACATAAGTGCCAGCTCGGCGACTGGGACCCGGAAGAGCGGATGAAGAGCTGGGCCCAGGAAATTGGCAAGAAGGTTGGTTTTGCCTACGCTGAGGCGTTCCGCAAGATCACGCTGCGCGAGATCCACCCGGAACAGTCGGAGACGGCTTAGATCGTTGCCGCAGATTTCGCAGATTAGGGGATTTGGCTGATTCGAACCAGGTTCTTCGCGAATGGCCCCATCCCAAAATCTGCGAAATCTGCGGCAAAACAAAAACTCAATAGTATGTCTCTCTTTTGCAGGACCGGCCGGTTCCCTGTCTAAAATACGCCTGATTAACCGACGTATGACAAAGGGAGAATGGCAAAATGACCATCCTGACCAATTATCAGCAATTTGACGGCCTCCATTGGAGACCGGCACCCGTCCGCAACTACCTGGATTATGTGGGGTAAAGGCGCCGCACACCGGCCAGCCTACTGGCGAGGCCCTGCTCATGGGGGTGAGCGGTGGCGCTGTCATGGGCTACTTTTCGTTCAGCTACTAGAAGGTATCCGCCTATGGCCCGGCTGCTGACCCGCAACACGTTTGACCCCTGGGACACCATGCTCTCCCGCCTGGGCATCGTCCAGGATATCGCCCATACCGCTATAGCCGGAAAAAGGCGTCGCCAACCTGGAGCGACCGGCTGGAAAGCGGCGTGCCGGCCATCGTCTGGGGCTGACCATTTCAGCCTGCCCTACAACAATCTGCCACGCTGGACCCGGGCATGTGGGCGATGTTCCCGATTCTGGTCTATGGTTATGATGAGGCGGCTGAGGTTGTCCACATCGCCGATGGCCCGTTCGTTCCTCTGACGATTTCCCCGGCAACGCTGGCGTCCGCGCGCAGACGCGCGTCAAAAAAGGACAAGTTCCGCATCATCACCTGGAACCTCCGGTGCCGGACAAGTTGCCAGCGGCGGTACAGGCCGGTATCTGGGACACGATCAAGCTGTTTACCGAGAAGCCGCCCAAGGCTCACGCAATAATTTGGCTTGCAGAACTTATCAATGGTGGATTCAACTGTTGACCCGGCCGCGAACCCGGCTCAGTTGGGCCAAGGAGTTTCCGGCCGGTCGCGCCATGTTGGCCAGCCTGACCAGCCAGTTCGACGACATCCACACCTTTGGCAAAGGACAGCCCGGCGGAGCGCCGATGTATGCTGATTTTCTGGCGGAAGCGGCATTGATTCTGGACCGGCTGGTCCTCAACGACGTCGCCGCCCAATTCCGCCGGAGCAGCGCAGCTTGGCGGAATTAGGCACCATTCTGCTGCCGGACAGCCACCCCAGCTCGCCGAATGCCGGCATCTTATCGAAGCCAATCACCGGCTGTTCCTGGACGGCGGCGGGGGCAACCCTGGCCGAGCGCCAGGCCAATTCCGAAGCGGAAGGCCGCCCTGCGCGACCAGCTCACGGCCGATTTTGGCCTGACTGAAGCGGAGGTCGTCGCCTTCCGCGAACGCATTGCGGCCCAGGTCCAGCGCATTCACGACATCGAGGCTGACGCCATTCAGCAGTTGAAGGCGGCAATGGCTTGATCATCAAAGCAAAAATGGAGGAAAGTTTATGGATCTGGGTGAGTTTTTACCCTGTCTGAACGTTCGGGACCTGGAAGCGTCCATTCAATTTTACGAAACAATCGGTTTCCGGCTGATTGAGGATGGGCGGGCCGAAAATTGGGCGGTGCTGCAGCACAACAATATGGCCGTCGCCCTCTACCAGGGCCACATCAGGGAGAACCTGATCAACTTCCCGCGGCGGCGACATCCGCGAGATCGGCGAAGCCCCTGGCGAACAAGGGTATCGAGTTTTCGATGCCGCCGACGGAACATGACGATGGCTCCTGGAACGCCGAAATCCGCGACCCGGATGGCAATGCGATCTTCTTCAACACGTTCCCGGCGGAACGGGCGAGGTATATGCGCGACGGAAAATTGATTGATTATTAGGGCGTTGCGAACAGCTGCTAGAAGAATTGCAATACCCCTTGACTGCCGTACGTCCAGATGCTATTGTGTACGGCAAGAGGTGCACTAATGGAAACTACGAAAATGACGGTACGGGTGCCTAAAGAGTTGCTAGAGCAGGCAAAGCAATATGCCCGTGAACATGACACGACGATTACCAGGCTAGTCACCGCGTTTCTTGACCAGATTACGGCCACGGATGATCCCTTTGTAGATGCACCAATTGTCAAACGCCTGTCCGGATCATTGTCAGCCAATGTATCGATAGACGATTACCGGCGCCACCTGGATGAGAAGTATGGCCGCGCCGATTAAGGTCCTCATCGACCTTAATATCATCCTCGATACATTACAGAGAAGAGAACCCCATTTCACAGACTCCGCACAAGTTTTGGCTCTTGCAGAAGTGGGCACAATTACAGGACTCGTTGCGGCACACTCCTGGACCACCCTGTTTTATCTTTACGCCAAAGATAAATCAGGCGACCTGGCTCGCGTTCACCTGACTGAATTGCTGCAATTCCTTGCCGTAGCTTCGATTGACCAGGCAGTCGTTGAGCAGGCCCTGAACCTACCATACCGTGACTTTGAAGATGCCGTGCAAATGATGGCTGGGGTAAGGGCTGGCGCAGATTATCTACTGACCAGAAATGTGAAGGATTTCAAGGCTGGCCCACTGCCAGTGTTACAGCCAACCGAATTACTGACCCTGATAGGCAGATAAATCTTTGCGGTAGCCGGCAGATATCTGCGCAATGGCAACTTGCTATTAGGGAGTCGTAATCAGCGGCAGAAAGACGCGGTATTGGAAGTCGCTCTGCTCGAGTTGCAGCAGGCCACCCTGCTGATCAGCGACCAGGAGCTGGGCGCCGGAGGGCAGAATCGAGTCGGCGACGCCGGCGCTGTCAAACGTGGCCTGCAACTTGAACTCCGTTGTCTCCAGAATGGCCACGCCGGCTTCGCCCAGGGCCACATAGAGCTGGTCAGCCTGCACGGCAACGCCGCGCACCTGGCCCGGCAACGACAGATAATCTTCGACGATGATGTGGTTCAGATTGCGCACATCCACTAGCTGCAGCCCCTGCCAGTCCGCGATGTACAGCCGGCCGCCGGCTACGGTCAGGTCGACGGCAAAACCGGGCGTGGGCACGTTGTAGCGGTAATGGATTTCGCCAGGTTCCACGAGCGCCAGGATCTCCACACCCTGCTGATTGGCGATGTAGACGTAGCCGCCAGCCACCTCAACCGCCATTACCTCAAACAAGCTGGCGTAATGGTCTAGCAGTTGAGGCTGGCCCGGCACGGCGATATCGAACAGGTAAAGCCCGCCCATACGGGCAGCCACCAGCAGATAGTGGTCGTAAATTGTGAGGGCGACAGCCGCACCATCCAGGTTGAACTGAGCGACAAACTGGGGAGCCAGCGGGTTTTGGATGTTGACGGTCAGCAGACCGGCCGGTCCCCCCGCCACATAAGCATAATCCCCGTCCACAACCAGGTCTGCGGCATTCCCGGGCAGCGCCAGGCGCACCGGATTCATAACTGCCTGCCTGGGCATAACCTGCAACCCCTGATGGCCGCTGGCAGCAAACAAGAAGTTACCCCGGGCTGCGACAGCCTCGATACGTGAGGGTAATATCCATTCAGCGACTGGCACGGCCGGCCCATTGGTCGGCTGCTCGAGCCACAGCAAGCCATCCTCTTCACTGCCCAGCAGAAGCTGATCCTGCCAGAAGGCCAGGACGGCGATAGGGCCAAGGTCGGCAGCGATGGTGGTGAGCGCCGGCTGGCCAGCTTCGCTGAGGTCCAGGGCCAGCAGGGCGCCATCGGACCGGGCAAGCCAGGCCATCTCACCCAGGCTGCCCCAGGCCGAGAGGCCAGTCAGGGAAGGTAGCTCCGCCTGCCAGGCCAATGCCCCGCCCGGCTGGTTGGCATAGAGCTGGATACCGCCGTCCACACCAGCGTCAACCAAAACGGTGTCACCGGCGACCAGCAGATCCCAGGCGGTCACAGCCGCGCTCCCCATGAGGTGGGGCTGCCCGGCGCCTTGCATTTGCAACCGCTGCACACCGGCAAAACCCAGGCCTATCAGAACATCCTCGCCCAGACCGGTTACGGCCAGCACCGGACCCGGTTGATAGATGGCAGCGGGGCTGCTGATACCGGCCGGTAAGGCAAACGTCAATAAACCGCCCGACCAGTCTGCCAGGTAAAGCCAATCCGCCTGACGGTGCAGGCGGGCGGCGAAACCAGGCGTATCAAATTGCTCTACGATGGTGATGTCAGCAGGGTTGGTGATGTCCAGTTTGTAGAGACCGGCGTAGCCAGCGGCAACATAGGCATATCCATCCACCAGTAATAGCCCCTCGACGATCCCGCCGAGAACCGGAGAATAGCCCACCTGCTGGGCCTCACCCAAACCAGTCATGGCCAGGCTGTAGAGGCGTGGTCCCTGGGCCACAAAGGCCAGGTCGCCGTCAAAGGCGATGGCGGTGACGGCGCCGCCGACCTGATCAAGCACTTGCATTGCAGCGACGCCAGCCAGCTCAGGAGCAGCGGCACTGGCCGGCTCAGTGTGAGCCAGACAGGCCAGCAGGCCAAGAGCGAAGAGCAGCGTCAGCAGGTGTTTCATCAAAATAGCCGTTGGGTACTAATTTTACATGGACAGCTGCCTAAAACATAGTGTTTGTTCCTTACACTCAGGGTTACAGATAGGAGGAATTGGCTAGGTATTTGGTACTGGTCTGGCAAAAAAAGACCACCGGCCGGTTTCAGGGTAAGAGCCATTCCCTGAAACCGGCCGGTGGCCTATAGTGGAAAAGATGAATTGCTGGCCGGTTGTCGTCAGGCGACAACCAGATGGCAAATCAGCCTGTTACCCCTTGCGCATACTGCGGCCCGGCAAGCCGCTGGGCCGAACGGGCGAACGCAGCAGCCAGCGTGACGGGTCAATTTCCTGAGTGGCGGCGGCCGTTTTCTCTGCCGGCGGCGGCGCCAGGAACCTGTCAAAAACGCCAGCATCCCAGAGGGCGACCAGCATCACGAACAGGGTCACAAACGGCACACTGTAAAGCAAAACGGTAATTGTAAGTTCACTCATCTTCTTACTCCCATCTTTCCGGCCCGCATTGACTACAAGTGTCGGGTCGGGCCTCATGACGTAAAGCTACTGTAGCGGCAGTAGGGGGCGGCCATGTTGTTGCAATTGCCAGGCTACCTGTAGCCTGTTTAACGAAACCCGTGAAGAGAGCGTGAAATATGGGATGATGGGGCCAGTTACGATACCATTAGCCCCAAACTGAGCAGAAGAGGTTAAGCAAATGGATTTTACAGGCAAAGTGGTCCTGGTAACGGGCGGCTCGCGCGGCATCGGCCGGGCAGTGGCCCTGGATTTTGCCCGGCGCGGCGCGACTGTGGCGGTGCATTACAACAGCAATCGGGCGGCGGCTGACGAGACAATCGGGTTGTTACCGGCCGGAAATCACATTGTCGTCCAGGCCGAGCTGGCCGACCCGGCGGCGATTCAGCAGATGGTGCAGACGGTAGCGGCGCAGTTGGGCCGGTTGGACATTCTGGTTAATAACGCCGGCATCTACGAAGACCATCGCATTATGGATGTGGATTATGCCGCCTGGCAGGCCAGTTGGGGGCGGATCATCGATGTGAATCTGCTGGGCGCGGCCAATGCCGCTTATTGCGCCGCCCAGGTGATGCGCCATCAAGCCACAGGCGGGCGCATCGTCAACGTCTCCTCCCGCGGCGCGTTCCGCGGCGAGCCGACCGCCCCGGCTTATGGCGCCAGCAAGGCCGGCATGAACGCGATGGGCCAATCCCTGGCCAAGGCCCTGGCGCCGTACAACATCTTTGTTGGCACGGTGGCGCCGGGGTACGTGGAGACTGATATGGCGGCGGAGCATCTGGCCAGCCCAGCCGGGCAGTTCACCATCAACGAAAGCCCGCTCAAACGAGTCGCCAAACCCGAAGAGGTCGCCTATGCCGTCGTCTTCCTGGCATCGGAAGGCTCCCAATTCATGACCGGCGCCATCCTGGATGTTAACGGCGCCTCCTACCTGAGAACCTGAGCCGAACGATGGGACGGAGACGAATGTTTGGCGGCCGGGGCAGCCGCGAGCAGCAGGAAGGAGCGCTGGCCCTTAATCGCGAAAATTTGCGCACCTTCTGGCGCATTTTCCAGTACGTCAAGCCGTATCGCGGCTGGCTGACTTTTGCCATTATCGCATTGACCTTCAGCTCACTGCTCAACCTGGTGCTGCCGCTGGTCATTCAGGTGGCCATCGACGATGTATTCGTGGCGGCGACCGCATCATTGGATGAGCTAAACCGATTTGGCCTCAGCCTGTTGGTGATCTTTCTTGTCCAGGCGCTCTTCAGCTTTGGACATCATCTGGCGCTCGCATACGTGGGCGAAAAAACCATCGCCGACATTCGTGTGGCGGTCTTCGCCCATGTGCAGATGTTGTCGCTGCGCTACTTTGGCGACAATCGAACCGGCGAGCTTGTCTCCCGGCTCACCAACGACGTTTCCCTGCTGCAACGCTCCATCTCAACCGATCTGGTCGCCCTGCTGCGCCAGGCGATCATGCTGATTGGGGCGGCTATCCTGCTCTTCTACCTCAATCTGCGGCTGACCCTGATCATCCTCACTGGCATCCCGATTATTTCGCTGCTAATCGTCTTTCTGGGCATGCGCATCCGTAAAGCGTCGCGCCAGATTCAGGATGCGTTGGCGGAGGCCGCCAATGTGATTGAGGAAACCATTGCCGGCATCCGCATCGTCAAATCGTTTGCCCGGGAGCCGTATGAGATCGGCCGGTTCCGGGAGCGGGTGAATGAGACCTTTGCGGCGGCGATGCGCCACGCGCGTATTCGGGCGGTGCTCTCGCCGGCCATCGGCTTCCTGGCCTTTATGTCGCTGACGGTGACCATCTGGTTTGGCGGCTACGAAGTGCTGCAGGGGCGGCTCACGCCGGGTGAACTGGTCGCCTATTTCATCTACACCTTTATGGTCGCCGGCCCCGTTGCTACCCTGGCTGATCTTTATTCGCAATACCAGACGGCGCTGGGCGCCTCGGAACGCATCTTCAGCCTGCTGGACACGGTGCCGGAGATCCGGGATAGTGAGGGTAACGAACCCTTAGGCACAGTCAGAGGAGACATCCGCTTTGAACATGTCAGTTTTGATTATTCGGAGCGGGTAGCAGTGCTGCGGGAAGTCGACTTCCAGGTGGCGCCGGGCCAGGTGGTGGCGCTGGTAGGGCCAAGCGGGGCGGGTAAATCAACGCTGGTGAACCTGATTCCGCGCTTTTATGATACCGGCACCGGCCGGATCCTCATCGACGGCCGCGACATCCGCCACGTCCAGCTGCGCAGCCTGCGCGAGCAGATTGGCATCGTCCCCCAGGAAACCATTTTGTTTGCCGACACCGTCTTCAACAACATCCGTTACGGCCGGCTGGACGCCAGCCAGGCAGACGTAGAAGCAGCGGCGCGAGCGGCGAATGCCCATGAGTTCATCTTGCAGGATTTGCCGGATGGCTACCAGACGCTGGTGGGCGAACGAGGCGTGAAGCTGAGCGGCGGCCAGCGGCAGCGGGTGGCCATTGCCCGGGCTATCCTCAAAGACCCGCGCATCCTCATCCTGGACGAAGCCACCTCATCCCTGGACAGCGAGAGCGAAAGCCTGGTGCAGGAAGCGCTGGAGCGGCTAATGGCCGGGCGCACCGCCTTTGTGATTGCCCACCGGCTCAGCACCATCGTCAATGCAGACTGGATCCTGGTGATGGACGACGGGCGCGTCGTGGAACAGGGCACGCACAAAACCCTGCTGACGGACGCAAGCGGCCTCTACCGCCGATTGCACGACATGCAGTTTGCCCGGGCGCTTGGGTAAATAAAAGCGGCGGCCGCGCAGGGCGCAAATTGGCGCAAATGGGTCTAGCTGAGAACGCCGGAATGATATAGCCAGCGGTTGTCGACGCGGACAAAACGGCTGCGCTCGGTGAAAGAGCCGTCGCGGCCGCCAGAGATGAGGCGAGCGCGGAATGTGACATAGCCCTCGTCTGGCTTTGACCCCCCTTCTACCTTTAGGATTGTCAAACCGTGAAAGCGAGTGCGGCGGCAATAGCCACGCAGTTCCTGGCGCCAGCGGCGGCTATCCGGCCGGTAGCCAGGATTATCCGGAGCAGTTGTCGCCATCAGGAACTCAGGCAGATTAAGCGCAAAGGCGCTATAACGCGCCCGCATCAGCGCCAGTGGATGCGGGATAGGTTGCCCATCGTGGTAGGGCTGGCAGCAGGTGGCGTAGGGTTGGCCGGATTGGCAGGGACAGAATTCAGGGGGTTTCATAGGGGCTGCCGCTTTCTACCTCAAAACGCTTTCCAGGTCAATACCCCTATGGAGCTATAGACCTTTATAGGGGGGTCCTATATGATTTAGTTAGATATCAACGAGGGTGATATCAGATTTTGCGGGCGCATAAAGGACCGGCCGGTACCGGGGTGAGCAACCAAGACCGGCCGGTCTTTTGTTTTCTATGCCCATCCCGCACTACCCCCTTCCACCATTTGCCACCGATACCAGATGAGAACTGAATAAGCGACCGCCGTCGCTCTGGCGGAAAAACGCGCGGGCGCCGTTGAGTGTGTCATACGCGCACCCCGCTAACCTCCGGGAGGTGTTTCTGCTGTTGGCATGACAGACGCATAAAACACCTCCCGGAGGTAGGGCGGCGCGCCAGCAACGCCAGCTATTCGTCTTTTTTCGGAGGATAACTACCATGCCAAGACGTGAGATCCAGTTCAGCCCCGGTCATTACTATCACGCTTTTAACCGGGGCGCCGGCCGGGCGCCCATTTTTTTCCGGCCGGATGATTATCAATATTGCCGCCGCCTTCTCGAACGTAATCAAGTCGACTATCAGGTCCAGGTCATCAGCTATTGCCTGATGCCCAATCATTACCATCTTCTGCTACGTCAGGACGGCGAACAGCCGATTAGCGATTACATCGCCGCTGTTTTTAACCCCTATGTGCAATCTGTTAACAAGCAGCAGGGCAGGCACGGCACTTTGTTTCAGGGCCGTTTCCGTGCCAGGTGGGTGGCCGATGAGGCGTATCTGGACCGGGTCAGCTGCTACATCCACGCCAACCCCCTGGTCGCCGGCCTCATTACAGCCAATGGGCATTGGCCGTACAGCAACCTGGCCGAATGGGTCGGCAAAATATCTTCATCGCTATGGGACCGGGATTTTGTGCAGACGCGGTTTCCCGAATCGGCCGATTACCTGGCTTTTCTCGACGAATATTTAGCGAACCGCGCCATCCTTCCATCGGTCTGGCGGGCGTATCTGGATTGGCTGACCTATAGCTGAAACGTCGTCTCCCGGACGGCCCGTCCCAAATAACGCCAGGTGACCAGCGCTGCCAGAATCAGCACCAGCCCGCCTAGCCAGAACGGGGTGACCGGCCGGTACGCCTCCCACAGCCAGCCGCCCAGATAAGGCATCGGCGTTGACAGAATCGAGATGGCGCTGCTAAATAGCCCAAAGGTGAGCCCCAACGAACCGGCCGGCGCCGCCCGCGCCAGGAAAGAGTCAAACGCCGGATCACCCAGGCCAAAACTCAAGGCGGCCAGGCTGAAAAAGAGATAGAAAATCGGTATGGTCGGTGAACTGGCCAGGACAAACAAGGCAATCGCCTGCAACAGACCGCTCAGCACCAGCGCCACCGTTGCCCCCCAACGGTCTGCCAGCTGACCACCCACAAAATTCACCAGCATGTAAATAACGGCGTAAAAAGAAAACAGCCAGCCGATCTGGCCCTCGCCCAGCCCACCCAGCTCAAACAGGGGCGATTGCAGGTTTTCATACAGTTTGATGCCCACATCACGCAGGGCGTCGGTCAGAAAGAGCCAGGTGAGCAGGCCCCCCGCTGTCAGGCCTACCCCAAGGCCGCGCAAGCTGTCCAGCAGCAACCGGCCCTGGACCTGTCCCCATTGTGGTGCTGCGCCGCGGGCGGCCAGGAGCCGTAAGGCCGCCGCCACCAACCCTATCGCCGCGCCCAGCCAAAGCAGGGAACCATAGCCAGCGGCAGCCACCAGGTAACCACCCAGCGGCGGCCCGATAATCTGGCAGGCGGTGAACAGGCCATTAACCAGGCCAAAGGTGCGGCCAAGCTGACCGGCCGGTGCCACCTCCGCAATAAATGCCTGAAAGGATGGCCCCACCAGTCCGCGCCCCACCGCCACAACCAGTTGTCCAACCAGCAGCCAGCCCCAGCCCGGCGCCAGCGCCATGACCACTGCCCCACCAAAGGAAAAGAGGCCCCCGAACCCCACCGAAGGCAACCGGCCAAACTGGTCGGAAAACCAGCCTCCCAACGGGCGCAAAATGGCCAGCGCCAGAACATCGATGGTAAAGAAGAGGCCAACGTCGCGAACCGTGCCACCGAGCGCCAAAATGTACAGCGCCAGGAAGGGGCGCAACATGGCCCCGGCGATGTTGGCCAGAATAGTAGAGGCCAGCAACACCTTCAGGGTCGCGGGCAGATCCCGCCACAGTTGTTTGCCCACGTTGCTTGTTCCTGCTTGTTACCAGCGCCACCGCAATGTTATGCAGCAGCTGTTTGGGACTCGTTAAGTGATGGCGCCTCTGGGAATCAGCAGTTCGTTGGTCGCCGCGGTTGAGGGTAAGCCAACCGGCCGGAAATTGCCAATATCCGGATGAGGGGTTGGCAACCCGACGGGTTGGGTACCCGACGGGTCCAGCACCGGTGAGTAGGACACAATACCTAACGGTCATCATGACCAGCCCCCCTATAATTACGCTGGGAGCTAAAGTACATTATGAAAGGCATGGTTTTTACTGAATTCCTGGAGATGGTCGAGACTTTTTACGGTGAAGAAATGGTCGACCATCTGCTGGATACAACTGAGCTTGATTCAGGTGGGGCTTATACTGCGGTCGGGACATATAACCATCAAGAGATGGTCGAGCTTGTCCAGCGACTGAGCGATGAGGTGGATACACCCGTCGCCGACCTCCTCCATCTCTATGGCCGGCATCTTTTTGGTCAATTCTCAATTAATTACAGCCGTCTTTTCCTATCGTTGGATGACTGCTTCGAATTTCTCAAGACCATCAACGACCATATCCATGTCGAAGTGCGCAAGCTCTATCCCGAGGCTGAATTACCGCGTATCGCGACCCGGAAAATCGGCGCTCATCAGCTGGAGGTCGTGTACGAATCAGAACGGCCCTTTGCCGATTTTGCCGCCGGTCTGATCGATGGCGCCATTCACCATTTTGGCGAGACCATTACCGTGGAACGCCTGGCCACAACTGAGCCAGCCAATAATCGGGCGACATTCCTCCTGACACGTAGCCGCTCATGATTGAAGAAATCGAACGCCTCAAACGCCGCAACGAGCGGGAACGCAAAGCACGCAAACTGGCTGAAGAGCTGCTGGAGCACAAGAGCCTGGAGCTTTATGCCGCCAATCAAGAGCTCCTGGCGGTTCAAAACGAGCTGGAACTGCGTGTTGCTGAGCGCACCACCGAATTGAGCCAGGCCAATGCCCGGCTCAAAGCTGAAATTGAAGAGCGCAAGAAAATTGAGGCTGAATTGGCGCTGGCCCGGGACCGGGCTCTGGAGGCCTCGCGCCTGAAGTCTGACTTTCTGGCCAACATGAGCCATGAGATCCGGACGCCGCTCAATGCTGTGATTGGCCTGGCCAATTTGCTTCTGGATACGGAGCTGGACCAGGAACAGCGTGATTTCCTGGAAACAATCCATAACAGTGGCGATTCGCTGTTGACTATTATCAATGACATCCTGGATTTCTCGCGCATTGAGGCCAACCGTCTCGAGTTGGAGGATCAGCCTTTCTCTCTGCGCGACTGTGTCGAAGACGCTATCGATCTGCTGGCGACCAGAGCCATCGAGAAGAACATCGACCTGGCCTACCAGTTTGCCGATCCTCTACCCAGAGAGTGCCGTGGCGACATCACCCGGCTACGCCAGATCCTGGTCAATCTCCTGGGCAATGCCGTCAAATTCACCAGCCAGGGTGAAATTATCTTGCGGGTTAGCGGGCAGCCATTGGATGAGAATCATCTTGAGTTGACATTTTCGGTCAGAGACACGGGTATCGGCATTCCGCCGGAACGTCAGGCGCAGCTATTTGATGCGTTCACACAGGTGGATGCGTCTATTAACAGGCGTTACGGCGGCACAGGGCTAGGCTTAGCCATCAGCAAGCGTTTGAGCAACATGATGGGTGGTGACCTGTGGGTGGAAAGTGAGCCCACTGTCGGCTCAAAATTCCATTTCACCATCACCGTCGGCCTCATTCCTGGCCAGGCCACCGACTGGCTACTTCGTTTCCCGGAAGAGTTGGCCGACAAGCGAATCCTGATCGTCGATGACAATAAGGCGCAGCGCCAGATTCTGGCAGAACAGGTTGAAAATTGGGGCATGAAGACAGTCGCCCTGGAAAGCGCCCATAATGCCATGGCCTGGCTCTCTCTACGCTCGGATTTTGACCTTGGCATTATTGACTTGAATATGCCGGAAGTGGATGGACTTGCCCTGGCTCGCAGCATCAAGAATCTGGCTGACGTTGATTTCCCTCTTGTCTTGCTCACCCCCCTGGGACGGCGAGTCGACGACGAAGATAAGATGCTTTTTGCCACTTCCATCCACAAGCCAATCAAGCCCAAATTCCTGCGTCGCGCCATGATTCGGGCCATAAGCAACCGGAATCCAACTGGCGACCTGATCGGGCAAACGACAGAAAACGATGCCATGGCCCAGCATTTTCCCCTGCGTATCCTGCTGGCCGAGGATAATGCCGTCAACCAGAAGGTGGCTCTGCGAATGTTAAGCCGGCTGGGTTATCGGGCAGATGTGGCCGGAAATGGGTTGGAGGTGCTGGAGGCCCTGGACCGGCGTCAATATGATGTGATTTTGATGGATGTCCAGATGCCGGAGATGGATGGCCTGGCGACAACCGGCCGGATCATCCAAGGCAACCTCGCCCACCAGCCCACCATCATCGCCATGACAGCCAACGCCCTGAAAGGGGATAAGGAACGCTTTCTCAACGCCGGCATGGACGATTACATCAGCAAACCGGTGCGCATCAATACCATAGCCGCCGCTCTGGAAAAAGCCGCCCGGCAGCGCCAATAATAATCCTTTGTAGCCGCCAGGCTCGGGCCGCGCCGTTGTGCATTCGTCCGGATTTCAGCTAAACTTGTCTCGCTGTGGCGCCCTGTCCGAACACATGCCGCAGCCGCATTGGTTCTTTTCAGCCTGGTTCTTTTGCCCCGGTTCAATCAGCTAGATTTCTATGGCGTCATTAGCGCTGGACAACGATACCCTGGAGGATCTTGAGACAATCCAGGAAACCGATCTGGAATCTCTGTGGCGTGTCCTGATTCACAACGATGATGTCACGCCCATGGACTTCGTTGTCGACATTTTGGTCAACCTGTTTTTTGTGGATGGTCCGCGGGCAATCGATATCATGCTAACCGCCCATACAATGGGCATCGCCTATGTAACAACGCTGCCCAAAAATGAGGCCGAAAAGCGGGTCGGCAAAGCCCACTTTGCCGCCAGCCTGGAAGGGTTTCCCCTGCGCTTTTCCCTGGAACCCGAGTAAAACCAGGACGCTGCTGTCCGCCCACGCCCACTCTGGCAGATCGAGGATCAAAATGGATGCTTCCCTAGAAACTGTTGGCCCCAAGGCACGCGCCTGGATCGAGCGTGATCAGGCCACTATGACCCCTTCATATACCCGTGAATATCCCCTGGTCGTTGGCCAGGCCCAGGGCTCGGAAATCTGGGACGTGGACGGCCGTCGTTACGTTGATTTTATGGCCGGGATCGCCGTCCTGAATGTGGGTCACCGGCACCCGAAAGTCGTCGAAGCGGTGCGGGACCAGCTGGATAGCTTCTGGCACATCTGCCTGAGCGACTTCTACTATCCCCAGGCCGTTGAACTGGCCGAAAAACTACAAGCGATTGCGCCTATGCAGGGTGACTCGCGCCTCTATCTCAGCAACTCCGGCACCGAGGCCATTGAAGCTGCCGTCAAGCTGGCGATGCACCATACGCGCCGGCCAAAATTCATCGGCTTTATGGGCGCTTTCCATGGGCGGACGCTAGGAGCGCTCTCCTTCACCGCCAGCAAACAAACGCAGCGCGGTCGCTTCAGCTTTGGCGTGCCCGTCAACCATGTGCCCTACCCGGATCCCTACCGGCCGATGCTGACCAGTCGCCCCGGCGAAGATTATGGCGAGACGGTCATCAACTGGATGGAAAACGAACTGTTCCGCACCCTGCTGGATCCCCAAGACGTGGCCGGCATCCTGATTGAGCCAATTCAGGGCGAGGGTGGCTACCTGATGCCCGCGCCCGGCTTCTTCCCCCGGCTGCGCGAGTTGTGTGACCGCTACGGCATCCTCCTCATTACCGACGAGATCCAGAGCGGCGCCGGCCGAACGGGCCGCTGGTGGGCCACAGAACACGAGGGCGTTGAACCAGATATCATGGCCTTTGCCAAGGGGGTCGGCAGCGGGATGCCCATCGGCGGCATCATCGCCAAAGCCGGTATCATGGATTGGCCGGCCGGGGCGCATGGCAGCACCTATGGCGGCAATCCGGTGGCGGCAATCTCCGCCCTGGCCACGCTGAATGTGATCGAAGAAGAGGGACTGCTGGACCAGGCGGCGGAGACCGGCCGGTACATCCAGGATGCCCTGGCTGAAATGCAGGGTCGCTACCGCTCCATCGGCGATGTGCGCGGCCGCGGTCTCATGATCGGCGTGGAGTTTGTGCAGGACCGCGACAGCAAAGAACGCGCCGTCGCCCTGCGTGATGAAATTATCCAGAAAGCGTTCCGCCGCGGGCTCCTGCTAATTCCCTGCGGCGCTAACACCATTCGCCTTACCCCACCGCTCAACATCTCGCGCGAACTGGTCGACGAAGGCCTGCAAATCTTCGACGATGCAATCGCCGCCACTGAAAAAGAGTTCAGCAAATAAATTATGATGAGCAAAATCAACTCCCTCAGAAACATTGTGCAGGATGGTGTGGCTCCGGCCATGGCCACCCCATTGCAGGGTGATGGCCGCACGGTCAACCTGGCCGTGGTCCCCGAACTGATCGACTTTCTCGGCCAGCGCAACGTGCGCGGCGTCTTCGTGGGCGGCACCACTGGTGAGGGGCTGTTCCTGGACGCCAGCGAACGGCTGAAGCTGCACGAGGCTGCGGTCACCGCCGCCGGCGATCTACCCGTCCTGCTCCATGTCGGCGCCAATGATACGCCGACAACTCAACTGCTCATCAAACAGGCGGTGGAACTGGAAGTGGCGGCCATTGTCATCATCCCGCCCACGTTTTTGGCGATGAATGACAATCATCTGGTCGATTACCTGGCCGAGGTCGCGGCGGGCGCCCCGGACACGCCGATGCTGGTCTACGACATTCCCCAGGCAGCCGTCAACGGCGTCACGCCACGTATGGTGGAGATGATGGAAGCCCGCATCCCCAGCTTTGCCGGTCTAAAATGCAGCCGGCTGGATGCGCAGGTGATTCGTTCCCTGATCGATGCCCTCAGTGAAGATCGCATTTTCCTGGCAGGCAATGAACGGATCGCGGTTGGTTCACTCATGATGGGCGCCACCGGTATGATCAGCGGCCTGGCGACGGCCGTACCGGAGCCGTTTGTAGGGCTGACAGCTGCGATTGGCGCCGGCGATCTGGCGGCGGCCAAGCGGTGGCATAACGTGATCAACCGGATGCTGGACGAGATACCGGCCGGTTGCCGCATTGGCACCATCAAGACGGTGCTGAACCAGCGCGGCATCGCGGTGGGCAACGCCGTCCCGCCCCGGCCGATGCCACCGGCCGGTGATTATTGGCAGCGAATGCGCGCCCATTTGCCTGTTTAGGTGGTGCCGATACCTGGCTTGGCGTAGAATAAGAATCGATGAGTTCGCGCGCCCGTAAAACGATTGACGGAATCAAGTTCCACGGCAATAAGCCAACCGAATTGCCTCTGAAAGAGCTGTACACCTGGGTTGTCTGGCAGTTCCCCCGCTTTCATGGTGACAAGCTGTGTGGGGCTGTCCATCCACCGATCAAGGCGCATGGCTGGTTGCCGGCAGTTATCCTGAGCCGGCAGGGGCGGATTGAGGTTTATGCCCACCTGGAAGAGGCGTTTGCCACCCCCGAAGAAGCGGCAGACGCCCTCAATGGCCAGGTCGAATAAGCTAGATTACCGTTCCATCCGGGATAACGGCGTTCTTCGGCACGATGACAATCCCGTCACGCGCCACCCAGTTGTCCTCTTCTGAATCCGGCCGGTCCTGCACGCAACGTATCACCACGTTTCGCCCGATACGCGCATTCTTATCGATAATCGCCCCGGCAATGCGCGTCCCATCACCGATGCCGATAGCCGGCCGCGCCTGGCGCTTATTCTCGGCTGTATCCTTATCCCGCTCAAAGAAATCCGCCCCCATCATCACGGTATCCTCCAGAACAACATCAGAACCAACAATGCTGCGCAGGCCGATGATACAGTTATTGATCGACGCCTTGCCGATACGGCAACCATCCGCCACCAGCGTGTTGGTAAGCTGCGCTCCCTGGATTTCAGAACCCGGCAGGAAACGAGGACGCGTATAAATGGGCCGGTCACTGATATAAAAATCAAACGGCGGGTCCGGCTGGGCCATCATCAGGTTAACTTCATAAAAACGGCGCATCGTCCCGATATCTTCCCAGAAACCGTCAAAGGCATAGCCATAGACCTTCCGGCTCTTCAACGCATTGGGGATGATATCCTTGCCAAAATCAATCGCATCCCCTTCCAGGATGTCCCGCAGGACTTCCGTCTTAAATATGTAAATGCCCATTGAGGCCATGTAAGGCCGGTCGCTGCCGGGCGTCGTCTCCAGGCCGGGTAGCTGCTCCGGCGACGGCTTTTCATGGAAATGAACGATTTTGCCGTTTTCATCCACTTTAAGAATACCGAGCTGGGGGGCGATATCAGCACCGGCCGGTTGCACCGCCACTGTGATGTCCGCATCATTCTTCTCGTGAAAATCGGCGAACTCCCGATAGTCCATCCGATATAGATGATCGCCCGCCAAAATCAGGACATGGTCGGTGCGTGCTTCCTCAATTTCAATCCATTGTTTGCGCACCGCATCCGCCGTGCCCACATACCAATCCACACTGCGCGGTGACTGCTCCGCCGCCAGGATCTGCACCCAACCAGGCTGAAAGATATCCGGTTGATAGGTCCGCGTGATGTGGCGGTGCAGGGAAACGGAATTAAATTGGGTCAGGATCGCGATCTTGTCGATGCCGGCGTGCAGACAATTGCTCATCGGGATATCAATCAAACGGTATTTGCCGGCCAGCGGCACCGCCGGTTTGGCCCGTTCCCGGGTCAGGGGATACAGACGGGTACCTTTGCCACCGCCAAGGATTAATCCCAAAACATTTGACATCTTCATGTTGAGCCTCCAGCGATCATTGAAAAAACAAGGGCCTTTCTGACAGCAACTGGTTGCAGAATCGCTTGCACAGGGCAGTACAAACGCAATTAATATGCTGCTAAATCAGAAATCCATGGGGCTTTTGGGACAGCCATGCTCTATTGTACCCCGTTTTCCGGGCCTGACCGCTGCTCCCGCACCATGAAATTAATAATAGTTGGGCAGGCTGGCCGCCTTCTAGTGAACGCGTTGCGGTGGGTTGCCGGCTCTGGTATATTCCGGCCTTTAGCTAAAATGAGGACTGGCCAGCTCCCGCCATGGACGAAATACGTACTTTTGCCCAGACGATCATCGACAATATTGAAAAGGTCATCATCGGCAAGCGCCCAACCCTGGAAATGCTGCTGGTCGCCCTGCTCTGCGAAGGCCATGTGCTGCTGGAAGATGTCCCCGGCGTCGGCAAGACGATGCTGGCGCGGGCCCTGGCCGCCTCGCTGGGCATCGATTTCAAACGGCTGCAATGTACGCCCGATCTCCTGCCCAACGACGTCACCGGCGTTTCCATCTACAACCAGAAAGAGCAAGCCTTCAGCTTTATTGCCGGCCCAGCCTTCACCAACATCCTTCTGGCTGATGAAATTAACCGGGCCACACCGCGCACCCAATCCGCCCTGCTGGAGGCGATGGGTGAGCGCCAGGTGACTGTCGACGGTATTACCCGCAAACTCAAACAGCCATTTCTGGTCATCGCCACCCAAAACCCGGTTGAATACGAAGGCACTTTTCCCTTGCCGGAAGCCCAGCTCGACCGTTTCTTCATGAAATTAAGCCTCGGCTACCTGGACGCGAACACGGAAAGCCAGATGCTGCTCAACCTCGGCCGCGCTCACCCGATTGATGCCCTGACGACGGTTGCCGACGGCACGCGCCTGCCGGCGTTGGCCCGCCAGGTGTGGGACGTCCATGTGGATGACACCGTGCGTAACTACATCGTCCGCCTGACCATCAGCAGCCGGGCACACACTGACCTCGCCCTGGGTGCCAGCCCGCGCGGCAGTCTTGCCCTTTATCGGGGTTGCCAGGCATATGCTGCCATTCAGGGTCGGGATTATGTCCTGCCGGATGATGTCAAGTTGCTGACGCCGGTTATTCTCAGCCATCGCTGCATCGTGCACCCGGAAAGCGGCCTGCGCGGGGCGACCGCCAACAGCATCATCGCTTCAATTCTGCAAGATACTGAGCTCGATATCGGCGAGCTGGAATAGGCCCATGCGCGCGTTGCCTGCCTACGCCCTGATCTTTCTGGTCATCGCGCTTTTTTTTCGGCTCGATTTTCTCTTTTACCTTGTCTATCTCTGCATCGGCATTTATCTTTTTACCCGCTGGTTCAGTCCCTACGCACTGCGCAACCTCCGTTTTGAGCGCCGCTACACGCCGCGCGCCTTTCTGGGCGAGCAAATCCCGGTCACCGTGGAGCTGGAAAATCGGGGCTGGCTACCGATTCCCTGGATCGCGTTCCGGGACGATGTCCCCTCCGGCCTACATGGCCGTCTCCCGGGCCAGGTTATCACGCTCAAGCGCCATGAGCAGATGGTGCGCGAATATAACATCTGGGCCGGCCGGCGTGGCTATTACCGTATTGGGCCGTTGAACCTGTCAGTGGGTGATTTATTTGGCATGAGTGAGACGGTCGGGCAGGCACCGGCCGGTTTCATCACCATCTACCCCCGCATTATCTCTTTCAGCAAACTCAACCTGAGTGCCCGCCTCCCCTTCGGCACCATTGCCAGCAAACAGCGCCTTTTTGAGGACCCGGCCCGCCCCATGGGTGTGCGCGGCTACCAGCCCGGCGACTCCCTGCGTCGCATCAACTGGAAGGCAACCGCCCACACAGATAACTTGCTGGTGCGCACCCTGGAACCGGCGATCTCCCTGGAGACCGCCATCCTCCTCAACCTGCGTAAGGAAGAATACGCCGACCGCAACCGGATCGATGGTCCTGAATGGGCGATTGTCCTGGCTGCTTCTCTGGCAGCGCATCTGATCGGCCGGCGCCAGGCGGTTGGGCTCATCTGCAATGGCCGGGATCCGCTGGCAGGGCAGGATTCGGCGGCCCTGGCGTTTGACGAGACCAGTGGCCGTCTCCTGGACAATGAGGCCGCTCCCGATAACGAGCGCACCGAATCCATCCCACTCCTGCCTCAACGGGGCCGGCCCCATCTCATGAAGATCCTGGAAACCCTGGCCCGGGTCGAAAGCAGCGAAACTGCGCCGTTCACCGAATGGCTGCCAGCCGCCTGTCTGAACCTGGCCTGGGGCGTCACCGTCATCATGGTCACCCCTTCTGGCGACGAGGCAATTTGCCGGGCCGCCCACCGGCTGGTTCGGGCCGGCCTCAATCCCGTCCTGATGGTCACCGAACGACGGGGCGATTTTGGCCAGACATTGGAACGGGCCCGCCGTTTGGGGTTCACAGCGTTGAGTGTGCCCGATGAAGCCGCTCTCAAGCAATGGGACAGACCCAGGGTATTTTGAAATGAGCGACGTGCTGGAAACCACCGACGAAGTCGTCGAGCAGATCACCGTCCCGGAGATCTCGATTCATTACAGCCGTCTGGTCCTGCCGGCCATTATCTCCACCTGGGTTCTCTGCCTGCTGATTGGCCCGCTCGCCGTCATCCGCGCCTGGAATCCGGCCATTAACTGGGCGCCACTCATGGTTATGCTGACCGCCGCCGCCCTTCAGGGAGTTTTTGGCACCCGCTGGTTGCTGGCGCCGGGACAACGGCTGCTGAACAAAGGACCGTTTCGCATCGCCGAATTTGTCCTGATTGTCGTGGTAGTGCGGCTGATGGTCTGGGCAACCGTGGCGCCGCCAACGCCCGGCCAACTGCGCGAGCTGCTGCTGGACCCGCTGGCGATTCTGGATGGCGGCTATATGCTCTTTTTGTTCTTTGCCCTGGCCAGTTGGAGCACTGCCGGCTCTATCAGCCGGATTTTTTATGGCATGGCTGTCCTGCCGGAGGAAGAAGAATATTTCACCGCCCGCCGCACCCAGACAGACGGACGGCTACCAGATGCGTTTGGCATCATCCATCTCCGTTCCAGCCAGCTGAGTAGTTTTCTCAGTTATTGGTTAAATGGTGCTTTGCTGCTGGCTCTTTGTACAGCCGCCGCTTCTATTGACCTGCAAGAGCTGGGGGATGGTACCCTGCGCAACGTGACTCGTCTGGGTCTGCCGTCCGAGTTGCTGGTGGCCCTGATTCTCTTCTTTGTTTTAGGCCTCTGGCTGCTCAGCTGGGGCCGGTTGCAAGTGATGCAATTGCGCTGGCTGACGGAGAGGCGGGTGGTGCACCGGCCGGTCCCCGGTCAATGGCAGCGCTCCAGCCTGCTGCTCATCGCCGGTGTTGCCCTGCTGGCTGGCTTCCTGCCGATCGGCTCCACCTTCGCCCTGGCCCGCCTGGTGGAAGCCATCTTCAATGTGGCATTCCAGATCGTGGGCTTCCTGATGAGCCTGCTCTTCCTGCTCATCGCCTTCCTGTTTAGCCTGTTTGGCAGTTCACCACCAGAATCGTTGCAGCAACCTGAGCCCCCGCCGCTTGAACCGCCCCCCCTGGTTCCGGCCGAATCGTTCCAGGAACTATCAGAAACAGCCCTGATGGTGCGCGGTGGCATCTTCTGGCTCGTGGCGATTGTCGCTGTCCTGGTGTTGCTGGTTTTCTTTCTACGGGAACGGGGTTACCAGCTGGACAGCCGCATTTTGCGAGCGCTCTGGCGTGATCTGAGGTTGGGTTTACGACGGTTATGGGGTTATTTATTCGGCCGGGTGGAGCTGGCCAGCCGGGCTATTCGGCAACGGCTTGCGCTCGGCCAGGCCAGCGACGAGACCAACCAGCCGCCCTGGCGCTTCGTCAACCTGCGCAACCTGCCGCCACGCGAACAGGTGCGTTATTTCTACCTGTCCATCGTGCGCCGGGCGGAGGCGCAGGGCGTGGAGCGCCGGGCGGCTGAGACCCCTCTGGAATTCGTCAACGACCTCCGGCAGGAGTGGCCGGAGGCCGAAGACGAAATCAAAGCCTTAACAGACGCGTTTCTGGAGGCCCGTTACAGTGCCGATGATATCAGCGCCGGCGAAGCAGGCCTCATCAAGCGCACCTGGCAGCAGGTCCGCTCCGGCATCCGCAAACGCCGGCACGGCCCAGACTAGGGCCGATTCGCGACGATCGGCAAGTAGACAAACTCGGTGTACTCAATCGGCGCTTCGACGCAGTTGTAACAGACGATGGCAAAATCCTGATCAGTGCCATCACCTACGCCGGGTACACCGTCTGAGTTGATGTTGCCGCCCGCAACCGTAATGGTCAGGCTGCCGCTGGCGCTGGCCAGGAACACCCCTTCCGTGTTGTTCATCCCGTCAAAACTGCCGCCGGTCTGCGACCAGCCATCAGCGCCGAAGTTGTTGCCGATGTAATCGTTGCCGTTGGCGGTGACGGTCAGGTTAAGGTCGTTGTTCCAGGCTGGTGTGCTGCCGCCCAGGCCGTGGCCGGGGGCATCGGTCCAGACCAGCATCAGGCGCACCGGCTGCGACGGATCAGCCACGCCAAAGGTGGCCGTCCATTCCTCACCTGTGTTGTCCAGTATGGTCGTCTGGTCTACGTAGACGATAGAGACAGTTGGCGAAACAACGGCGGCAGCATCCATCCGGCCCCAGCCCTGCTTGCTGTCAAACGGATGACCCAACGTGCCACCATCCGCGTCGTCAAACCCGGCCAGATCGTGCGCCACCGGCAAGAAAGCAGCTTTGACCAGTGCGGGTGACGGATCGCTCGCAAATAGATCCCGGTAATACTCGATAAACAGGGCAACCGCACCGGTCACATGAGGTGAAGCCATGCTGGTGCCGCAGTTCAGGCCGTAGCTGTTGGTCGGCACGGTCGAGTCCACCCGGCAGCCGGGGGCTACCATGTGAGGGATCGTCCGCCCATCCAGCGCCGGTCCATGGGCTGAGTTGGCGGAAATATCGTTGATGTTCAGATCCTGGTTGCCGTTGCTGAGCTGCATCTTCGTCGAGCCGATGGTGAAGATGTTCTTCGCCTCGTCGGGTGTCCCCTGCGTGCTGGTGCCGCCATTGCCGTTCATGAAGCTCAACACGTAGGTGAACTCCTGGTTACCAGCGGCTACCGTGTCAGCATCGCGCACGCCAATGTCCACCTGGAGCGTGTCATCGTCGTAGCCCAGGGGTGAGCCGCTGGGCCCCCAACTGTTGCCGGACAACAGCGCATTGTTGGCGTAAGAATCAGTGATCAGCTTTAACATACCACCGGCCTGGAGATACCAGGGCGAGTAAACCTGCTCAACCAGGTTCGCGCCCGGTGCCATCCCGAGGCCACGCAGGAAGCCGTTGCCATCTACCGTGCCGGAGGTGCCATCCGCCGCCATGATGCCGGCTGTATGCGTGCCATGGCTGCTGCTGGCGCCACCGCCACACGTGTCACCCGTGCAACTGACCATCCGGTTACTCAGGTCAGGATGGGTGTCCTGGATGCCGCCATCCACATTGGCGATGATGACGCCACTGCCATCAACACCGGCCGCTGCCAGCCAGGCTGCGTAACCCGGGAAGGCGGCGTTTGAGCCGTCATGATTATTGACATTGATCTGGTCGCTCATTTCGCCACGCAGACCACCATCGGTCGGCGCGGGCTGCACGGAGTAAACGCCAGGGACATTGGCCATGGCTGCCAGGCGCGCGCCATCGACCTGGAAGTTGACCATTTCCCAGGTGGCGTTAAGCGTGGCCTGAGTGGTCGGAGCGCCGGCCACTTCGGTTAGGCCGGCCACTGTCTCGCTTAGGGCAGCGCTGCGGTATAGTAAAACGCTGACTTCTGTCGGTCCGCTCAGGTTGCGATAGGCTGGCAGCAGACGATAGGCCGGGGCAAAAGGGCCGCTCCAGCGCACAAATGGCTGTTCAGCCACCGCCTCTGTCACCAGCTCACCCCAGACAACGTAGGCATGTGGATGAATGTACTGGACAATCTCCAGGCCGTCAGCTTCCAGAGCATCAAGCCATTCCTGGCGTGTTGGCCCCTGCAGCTGGATCAGGTGCAGGTCGGGGCCGCCGCTGGCAACCTTGTCCAAACCAGCCGGTAAATCCGGCCCACCCAGCCGCGTGTCCCAGCGCTGACCGCCCAGATCCAGCGTATATGCATCTGGATAACTCTGATAACTGAAGCCGGAACGAGCGACCTGCGCCAACTGCGCCTCGTTTAGTTCGGCCCAGACAAAGGCGCCGTAATCCACGACTGTCGCTGTGGCCAGATCCAGCTCTGTCCAGGCTTCGTGGCTCAAGGTCACCGGCGTCAGCAGATTGGTCTGGGCGATTATCTGTTCATCAGCCGCCAGCCATAAAGGCAGGAAGGCCAACATGAACAAACTGAACAACCAGCGCTTTGGTCTATCAGGCAATTGCGATCTCATAAGCTCTCCCGGGGCTTCACCCGTTTGTTGGCCCGTTATGCCGGGCACATGTTTGACGATGCAGGGAAGTCTGCCCCATTGTAACGGCTTATGCTGTCAATTGATTAGCCATTTACGCCCAACCAGGAGAATCAATAAGGCAACGCAGAAAATTGCACCCAGCCAGAGTGCGGCTGACCGGCCGGTAGTTGTTTCAGGCTCAGAGGATGCCGTGATGACTGTTGGGCCGGAGATCGTCGTGGTCACGCCCATGGTCGCTGGCGGTGTTACGGTTGCCGCCGCCGGTAACACTATCGATGTCGCGGCAGCTGGTGGCGTGAGCGACGGCGTCACCACCCCGAGTGGCAACGTCGCCGTGGCGGCCTCAGCCACCACCGGCCAGCGCCATTCCAGCAGCGGAATGTCGTGGTCGCTGACGGCGTAGTAGCGATGCGCCGGCGTCGTATCCAGCTCCCAGCGGGCCGGGAAATCAGCGTTGCTGTGCTGGATGGCGACCTGGGTGATCAACGGCTGCAGCTCGGGCGACACCAGAATCGCGTCCAGGAGCTGGGCATAGCCATCAAAGATGAAAGTGTACTGCTGTCCCGGCGGCAGATCACCCAGGACGTTGTGGAGGTCGCCCGAGGTCAGGCGTCCCAATGGCGCCGAGTCACGGTAGTCGTTGACGTCGCCGACGAGGATGACCGGCCGGTTCTCGCCGCCGCGCCAGCGCAGCAACGCCTCCGCCTGCGCCCGCCGAATAGGCTCCGTCTCGACCGCCCCGCCCCGCTTGGATTTCAGATGGACCACAATCACCAACAGCGGCTCACCTTCAGCCTGCAAATGCACAAACAGGGGCGGCCGGCTGAACAGCGGCCATTCACCCAGCCCACAACCCGCCGCCTCATCCACCACCTCAGTCTCGACCACGCCACACGCCTGCCGGGTTTGGACCCCCTCCAAACGCACCCGCGTCGGGTCGTAAAGCAACGCCACATCAATGCCCCGCGCGTCAACCGATTCCTGATGAGCCACGCCGTAAGTGAAGCCGCAGGCCGGCGCCAGCGCTCGGGCCAGTTCGGCCAGCAGTTCAGCCTTTTCCAGCTCCTGCACAGCGATCAAAGTCGGACAGCCGAGCAACTCGCCGACCACCGCCGCGATCTTTTCTTCACGCCTTTGCCGCTCTTCATCAGGCACCAACGGCTCGGCTTCGTGGTCGGTATCGCGCAGATCGTCAAAATAGTTGTGCAGGTTCAGGGAGATCAGGCGGATGGCGCCGGGCGGGGCTGGCGCAAACCGCACCGGCTCGGCCAGTTCACCTTCGGTTACGGCCAGACTGCCTGTATCCGTTAGCAATAGCCGCCACTGGTCAAAGCTGTAGTTAAGCGGCCCGACCAGTGCACCCAGTTGATCGCCTACCTTCAGATCTGGTAATGCTTCGCAATCCAGTTCGTCCGCGTACTGCACCGTCAACAACTGACCATCATAAACCTCTGGGTCGTGTCGGTGGCTATGCGAATGCGGGTGATCGGCCGGCAGGAGGGCGAAGCCACAGCCGGCGTGAGTGGGGCCGGCCAGGCGGGCCGGGCCGTAGCGGATTCGCATCGCCTCGAATGGCTCCATGGCCGCCGGCTCGGCCGGGACTGGCCAGTCGATAGGCGCCGGCAGCGGCTGGCCCCGCCGGATGACGAGCACCTGGCTGGCATTGCTGTTCAACTCGGTCAGGCCGTAAAACTCCTGTACCCAACCCGTCACCCGAACTTCGTCGCCCACCCCCACCGCCAGCTCATTTTCACCCACAAAGACCGGGATGGCGTCCGATGTGGCCGGGTCGCCATCGCCAGCCCCGTCGGGCGCCTGCACAAAGAGGGTATGGAATATGCGCCCCTGGCTGTTCTGGCTGCGCAGACGAGCCGTCACGATGCCCTGGACGGTTACGCGCTGCCCTTCGAAGGGGCTGCTCTCGCCGGCGCCCTGTACAGCGCCTATAGATAGGGCCAGCTGGGCACCGGCCGGTGCCCAACCCCCAAAAATCAACAACATCAGCAACACTAACCCGACATATCTTCCGCGCATTACCTTCCTCCTCTTTACGCTCCTTCTGGAGCTCCAATAATGTCCGCCGGAAATGTTTCTCGGCTGCTTGAACTTTCATCAACCCAAAGCGACATTTCCTGAGCCTCTTCCATGGGGCCATAGGGTCAACAAGAGCAGGCGAAGGAGCCCGGTCCCAGCCCTATGACCCAGAAAAGCGTCGCCAGGAAGCGACAGTCATCCGGACGGCGTGCTGTCACTCAGCTGTCCCCATTTTGGGGTTCAATTGGCCAGCCACGGGCCATACGGAGCCGGCAGCAGGGGAAGGGGGTCCTTCGCCTGCTCTCGAGAGGCGTCATGCCCCATGGCGGAGGCTCAGGAAATGTCGCAACCCCGTTTTTGCGCGCGGCGAAACAAACGGTTTTCAGCGCGCGCGTCTGATACACTCAACGGCGCCCGGCGCTTTTGCCGCCATGAGTTTGGGAAATTGACAGGAATTTGTATGGGAAATTCAGAATCGGCCTGGCTATTGCGCCCTGCCCAGGCGACAGATGAGCCCGCCATTCGAGCCCTGGTCCGGAGCGAGCGGCTGAATCCGTTTGGGCTGCGCTGGCAGCGGTTTGTCGTGGCGGAAGCGGCCGGCACGGTCGTCGGTTGCGCCCAGGTCAAGCCCCATCGTGGCGGGAAGGAGTTTGCCTCGCTGGTGGTGGCGCCGGGCTGGCGCGGTCGTGGGCTGGCCGCAGCGCTGATCCATCATTTTGTGGCCCAGACAAGGGGGCCGCTCTGGTTGATGTGCGCCGCCCGGCTGATGCCGTTTTATGAACCATTTGGCTTCCGACCAGCCATGTCACCGTCAACGATGCCCCTTTTCTTCCGCGCCCTCTTTCTCATCAGCCGCCTTTTTGGCAAACCCCATCAGCATCTGGCCATCATGATGCGCCCCCTGACCACCTAACCAAAGTACTATCCACCAGTCCAGAATTGGCCGTAAAGTCACATTACACCCCACCCGCCTTTCTAATAAAGTTCAAACGGAACATTTGCACTGTGCTTACGTTAAGAAACTAGACTGCACCATCTGTGCATGACAAACTTGACGTAATACTCGCAAGCGGTTTGTACTGGTTACATGAACTGTTTGTTGTAGAGGATTGATGTCTCCAAAAATGGGAGCAATTATGTCTGAGATGAAACCAATTCCAGTCGTCCCCTTACGTGGCGGAGTCGTGTTCCCCGGCACAACGACGACTATTTTTATCGGCCGGCGGCGTTCGCTGTTGGCCGCTCGCTATGCGATGCAGCAGGATGGCGATCTGCTTATTGTCATCCAATACGAAACGTCGGTTGAGAAACCAAAGACGGAAGATCTCGTTCCGGTCGGCATTCTGGCGACCGTGAAAGATGTCCTGCGGGCGCCCCAGGCCGGCGTGCAAATGCTGGTCGAGTTGCGGGAACGGGTCCAGTTTGATGGGCTCACCGATACCGATCCCCATCTGTTCGGCACCTACAGCCCGCTGCCTGCAGCGGAAGAACAGTTTGATCCCCATCTGACCGCCGAAACCATTGCCTACCTCGAAAAGTATGGCGAGATGATGGGTGAAGTGAACCAGCAGGTCGCCGCCAATCTACGGGGCAAAAACAGCTCCGGCGAACTCGCCGACTACATTGCCGGCCTGCTCAACATCCCCTTCGCCACTGAAGTGGAGCTGCTGCAGGAAGCCGATGGTGGCCAGCGACTGCAGATGATCCGCGATTACCTCGTCCGCGAGGTCCAGATTGCCGAGGTCCGTAGCAAAATCGAGAAAGATGCCCGCGAAGGCGCCGAACAGGCCCAGCGCGAATACATGCTGCGCGAGCAGATGAAAGCCATTCGCAAAGAGCTGGGTGACGACAGCGAAAGCGTTGTCGACCAGCTGCGCGAGAAAATCGAGCAGGCCGGGATGCCGGAAAAGGTCGAGGAGCGCGCCCTGGTTGAACTGGGCCGCCTGGAACAGCAAGGCAGCCATTCCGCTGAAGCCAGCGTCCTGCGTACCTACCTGGAATGGCTGGTTGAACTGCCCTGGAACGTCCTCAGCGAGGACAACCTGGATGTCAAGCATGTCCGGCAGATCCTGGACGAGGACCATTTTGGTCTGGAAGATGTCAAGGATCGCATCGTCGAATATGTGGCCGTGCGCAAGCTGGCCGGCAGCAAAATGAAAGGCGCCATCATCAATCTGAATGGCCCGCCAGGGGTTGGTAAAACCTCCATCGCCACCTCCGTGGCCCGCGCCATGGGGCGGGAGATGGTGCGCATCAGCCTGGGCGGCGTGCGCGATGAAGCTGAGATTCGCGGCCATCGCCGCACCTACATCGGCGCCATCCCCGGCCGCTTAATCCGCGCCCTGCGCGATGCCGGCACGCGCAACCCGGTCATCGTCCTGGACGAGATCGACAAGGTCGGCGCTGACTGGCGCGGCGACCCGAGTTCCGCCCTGCTGGAAGTGCTGGACCCGGAACAGAATTCAACGTTTACGGACCATTACCTGGAGGTCCCGTTTGACCTGAGCGAAGTGATCTTCATCACCACCTCCAACAGCATCAGCACCATCCCGGCGCCGCTGTTTGACCGGATGGAGACGATCACCATGCCCGGGTATATCGAAGAAGAGAAGATCGCCATCGCCCGCGATTACCTGATCCCCAAGCAACTGGGCAATCACGGTATCGCCGACGTCGACCTGGCGATTACGCCCGCCGCGCTCCAGACCCTGGTGCGTCATTACACCTACGAAGCCGGCGTGCGCCAGCTGGAACGGACTATCGGCACCGTGGCCCGCAAAATCGCCGTCAAGGTGGCGGGTGGTGAAACCGGTCCGTTCAACGTGACCGAAGATGAAGTCCACGATTTCCTAGGGCCGGAGAAATTCACCTTCGGCAGCAAGGAAGAGAAGGATGAAGTCGGCGTGGTCACCGGCCTGGCGGTCAGCGGCTACGGTGGCGATGTGCTCTCCATCGAAGTCAGCCTGAGCGAAGGTAAGGGCAAGATTACCCTGACCGGCAGCCTCGGCGACGTCATGCGTGAGTCGGCCCAGGCCGCGTTGACTTATGCCCGGGCCCATGCTCGGGAGCTGGACCTCGATCCGGCCATGTTTGACCAGACCGACATCCACATTCACGTCCCGGCCGGGGCGACGCCCAAGGATGGGCCAAGTGCCGGCATCGGTATGGCGACGGCGATTATCTCGGCCTTTACGAACCGGCCGGTCCGCCGCGACATCGCCATGACCGGCGAAGTGACCCTGCGCGGCAAGGTCCTGGCTATCGGCGGCCTCAAGGCCAAAACGATCGCCGCCCACCGCGCCGGCATCCGCACCGTCATCCTCCCGGCCGATAACGCCAAGGATATTCCGGAGCTGCCGGACAGCATCCGCGCCGAGCTGGAACTGCTGCCCGTCCGTCGCCTGGAAGAGGTGCTTGACGCCGCCCTGCTCGGCAATGAGCCCCGGGCCCGCGACAAAAAAGACGACCCCGTCATCGTCGCCCCCATCCCCGTCAAGAGCGGCGACACGCCGGTATTGGCTGACAAAGAATAAATCGCAGTCAGGACCCCGTAGAGGCGCGCCAGCGGCGACGTCTCTACGGGGTCCTGCCCTTTCCCCCATTTTCGGCTAAAATTCACATTATGTTTATATGATGGGTTGCCCAGGTTACAGCCGTACGGTTGAGCACCTCTAAACTGGGGTCTCAGAAACCTTTTAGCTTTTCAGAACGCATTTGTAAGGGTTTCAGTGTATAACTTACGGGTTGACCCAAAACTGAGATGAATTCCTGGCCGGCCGGTGCGGGTGCCCCCGGTCGCCAGATAGCCGATTTATGATGCGTGCAACTGACGACGCGCCGCCGACGCCGTCGCGCCGAAAAGAGAATTGGGAACTGGTTGGGCTGGTCGCCCTCGTCTTGATCCTGGGGCTGGCCGCCTGGTTTCGCTTCAGCGGCATCCGCTGGGATGCTGATACCCACATCCACCCGGATGAACGGTTCCTGACGGAAACCACCAGTCTCCTGCAGACCACAACCAACCCCCTGACCTATCTCCGCTCGTCGGAGTCGCCGTTGAGCCCGTATAACGTCAATAAGACCTTCTACGTCTACGGCAACTTCCCCATGACGGTTGTTCGTTACCTCGCCGAGGGCGTAGCCAACTGGTGTGAGGGGTCAGCTGACGGCTGCGCCTACCTTTACACCGATTACACCGGCATCCACATCGTCGGCCGGGCGATGTCGGCGACGCTGGATCTGATCTCGGTGCTGTTTATTTTCCTGGTCGGCGCCCGGCTGTACAACTGGCGGGTCGGGTTGCTGGCCGCGCTATTGATGGCGCTGGCGGTGATGCCCATCCAGCAATCCCATTTCTACACCATGGACAACTGGGCCGCCGGCCTGACCACGGTGACGATGTATGCCGCCGTACGGGCCAGCGAGGATGGGCGCAAGTTGCGCTGGTGGGCGATTTTTGGCCTGACGTTGGGGCTGACGATGGCCTCACGCATCAATGTGGCGCCTTTGGGCTTGATGGCCGGAGTGGCCGGTTTGATCTGGCTGGCGCGGCGAGTAAAAAGCTGGCAGGAATTGTGGACACCGGCCGGTTTCCAACTCCTCCAACGGGTCATCGTCGGCGGCGTCCTGGCCGCCCTGGTCACCATCCTCACCTTCCGCCTGGCCCAACCCTACGCCTTTGCCGACAGCACCCTGTACCGCGAAGCCTACATCCAAGAATTTGGCCGCGAACCGGGCCCGCTTCGCGAGCTGATCGGCGGCCTGATCGGCTTCAACCCGCAGTTTCTCTCGAATATGGATGAGATCCAGCGGCTGCAAAGCCCGGAGGCTTCGTTCCCGCCCGCCCTGCAATGGACCGACCGGGACGCCATCATTTTCCCCCTCGTCAACATGGTCCTCTACGGCATGGGGATCACAGCCGCCATCGCCGCCTGGATTGGCTTTTTCTGGGCGCTGAGCCGGATTCTCAAGCAAAAGCCGGACTGGCTGGCCCATCTGCTGCCGGTTGCCTGGGTTGGTCTCTATTTTCTATTTATGGGCACCCGCTGGGTCAAGTCGATCCGCTATTTCCTGCCCATTTACCCGTTCCTCTTTTTGCTGGCCGGCTGGGCCATCTGGATGGTCTGGCAGTGGGCCGGCGCCCGTATGAGCCGGCGACTGCTGGCCACGGCAACCACGCTGGTCGTCGTGGTGCCCAGTTTCGTCTGGGCCCTCGCCTTCGTCCAGATCTACCATGAGCCCATCACCCGGGTCGCTGCCTCGGACTGGATGCTGGAATATGTCGACAGCGGCGCCACCCTGTTCTACGAATTGGACGGCGAGGCGCGCCAGGTTCAGCTGCCCATCCGCAAAGCCACCCTCGAAGTGGGCCTGACACCGCTCTTCGTCGATTTTGCCCTGCCGGAGGGCGGCACCATCACCGGCATCCGCTTCAACTATCTTTCTGACAGCGGCATCAACCAGGAAAACAAGACCCTGGAGCTCAATTTTGCCTCCGGGGATATCAATAATCGGCAGCTTGTCACCTTCAACCTGACTGAAGAGCGGCAAGATGTGACGTTCGCCGTCACGCCATTTGCTCTGGCGCCAGGCCAATCGGTCCAGTTCCAGGCCCGCCTCATCGAGGGCACGGGCGTTCTCGTCGATACCAGCGTCATCGCCGTCGAGCATTGGGATGATGCCATGCCGGTGCGCTACAAGGGCATTGACCCCTACGGGCGCTACTACTACGGTCTTTCCGAGGGTCAGATCCCGGTCACTATCCCGGACGACCTGGCCAAACAGGCCAACATGCTGCGCTGGCTGGATGAGATGGATTACATGGTCATCAGCAGCAGCAAATTTATCTGGTCACTACCCCGGCTGCCGCTGACTTTCCCGATGATGAACCGCTTTTATGATGCCCTCTTCTCCGGTGAGCTGGGCTTCGAACTGGTGGGCGAGTTCCACGCCGACATCCACGCCGGGCCGCTCTACATCAGCGACACCACCGGCCAGCTCGGTTGGGGTGAGCCGCCGGCTGTCGGTTGGCCAGCGCCAGGCGCTCTGGCGGCCGAAGAGGCGTTTTCGGTCTACGACCATCCGCCCGTTTGGATTTTCCGCAAAACTGATGCCTACACACCCGCAGTCGGCCAGGAAATCCTCGGCAACATCGACCTGAGCCAGCAGATCACCATGAACCCGCAGCAGGCCACCGAAGCACCCAACGGGCTGCTCCTGACCGAAGCGCAGTTTGCTGAGCAACGAGCCGGCGGCACCTTCCGTGACCTGTTCGCCGTCGATGGTCTATTTACCCAGCTGCCCGGCCTGGGCGCAGTTATCTGGTGGCTTTTTGTCATCCTGCTGGGCTGGCTGGCTTTTCCCATCTGCTTTGTCCTGTTCCGCTCGTTGCCGAGTAAGGGGTATCTGCTGGGTCGGGTGCTGGCGCTGCTGCTAGTCTCCTATTTTGCCTGGATCACAGCCAGTTTCGGGCTGCTGCCCCATTCGCGCGGCACCTTGCTGTTGGGCGTCGTGCTGATGGCCATCTTGAGCGGGTTAGCCTTTTGGCGTTATCGGACTGAGATCATCGCCTTCATTCGTGAAGAGCGCCGCTTTATCCTGACGGCGGAACTGATCGCCGTCGGGCTCTATTTCCTCTTTGTGATCATCCGGCTGGGCAACCCCGATGTGTGGGATGTGATCTGGGGCGGCGAAAAGCCGTTTGATTTCTCCTATTTCAACGCGGTCATGAAATCGACCAGCTTCCCACCGTATCACCCCTGGTACGCGGGCGGCTACATCAACTATTACTATTACGGCTACGTCTACGTCGGCGCCATCACCAAACTGCTGGGCGTCCTGCCGGCCGTCGCCTACAACCTGATCCTGCCGATGCTGTTCAGCTTTACCGGCATGGGCGCATTTAGCATTGCTTATGATTTGGTGGCGAAGTTGGGTAGGCGAGAGAAGGCGACCGGCCGGTTCACCGGCCGCTCCGTCTTCAACCAGGCTATCGCCGCCGGCGTCACCGCCATGCTCCTCTGTGTCATCCTGGGTAATCTCGGCGAGTTGGGCGTCATCTTCAACGCCTGGAACCGGGCCGGCGACCCCGTCGATACCGGCATCGCCGCCCTGGATACCCTGGCCCAAACGGTCGATGGCGCGCTCAACATGACCATCGGCGGTCAGACGGCGCCCATCCACCCCGGCGACTGGTTCTGGACCGCCTCCCGCGCTCTCAACGCCGATCCTGGCGAAGCCGCGCCCATCACGGAATTTCCTTTCTTCACCTTTTTGTACGGCGACCTGCACGCGCACATGATCAACATGCCGCTGATGCTGTTCGCCCTCGCCTGGGCCGTCGCCTATGCCCTCCAGGATTTCAGCCGGCCGCGCACCCAGGCTGAAATGTTACTCGTCTGGCTCATCGGCGGCCTGGCCATCGGCGTCCTGCAACCAACCAATACCTGGGATTGGCCCACCTACATGGTCATCGGCTCCCTCGCCATTTTCTACGCCAACTACCGGCAGGAAGAGGGCTTCTCGTTGCCCATGTTGGGCCGGGCCGCCTGGCAGATCGCTCTCGTGATGGGCTTTTCCAGCCTGGCTTTTCTCCCCTTCTCCGAAAATTACGCCCAGGGCTACACCAAAATCAAACTGTGGGATGGCTCCACCAGCCATCTGTCGCGTTACCTGGTCGTTTACGGCCTGTTCCTCTTTATCATTTTCACTTACCTCGTCCGCGAAGTGCGCCTCTGGGCGCGGAGCCTGACCAAAGAACGGTTGACCTCAGCCGAGCATTTTGGCATGGCCATTGTCCTGGCGCTGGTGGGTTACGTTGGCGTGGTGCTGCTGATGGTGGTACGCGGCTACATGATCACGCCGCTGGTGTTGACGCTGGTCGTCATTGCCGGGCTACTCGGCCTGCAGAAAGCCATCGACCCGGAGCGGCGCATCGCCCTCATCCTGACATCAGCCGCCCTCTTCCTGACGCTAGCAGTGGAGATTGTGGCCATTGAGGGGGATATCGGCCGGATGAACATGGTGTTCAAGTTCTATGTCCAGGTCTGGCTGATCCTGAGCGTGGTGGCCGGGGCCGGCCTTGTCTGGGCCTGGCCCAACATCCGCGCCCGTAGCACCGTCTGGCGGCGTGGTTGGCAAATTGGCCTGGCCGCGCTGGTCTTCGTCGCTGCGCTTTACCCGCTGCTGGCAACCAAGGCCAAGTGGGACATCCGCATGAGCAAGGATGCGCCCCACACACTCAACGGCATGGCCTTTATGCCCTACACCGAATACGGCGACCACGGCCAGACCATTTCCCTGGATTACGATTACGAAGCGATCCTCTGGATGTACCACAATATCGATGGCTCGCCGGTTATCGCCGAAGGGCACAGCGACAATCCCTACCGCTCCATCGGCAACCGGATCGCCATGTACACCGGTCTGCCGGCTATCGTCGGCTGGGACTGGCACCTGCGCCAGCACCGGGCCGTCCTGCCCGGCAGCCTCGTCAGCAGCCGCATTCGCGACGTCAACAACCTCTACAACACGCTGAGCATCGACGAAGCGATGGCGCTGCTGGCCAAGTATGATGTCGACTACGTCTACACCGGGCCGCTGGAATGGGTCTATTACAATCCGGAAGGGATGCGCAAATTTGACGAGATGGTGGCCGAGGGCTACCTGGAAGAAGTGTATCGCAATCCGGGCGTCAGCATTTATAAGGTGGTTGGGGGTTGATGATGGCGACTAACGGACGACGTCAGCTTTATCTGGGCGGCGCCGCCCTGGCGCTGGCGCTCCTGTTCGTGGGGCTGGCCGGGCTGATCAGCTTCGGCGAGGCGCTGGCGGCGCTGCGCTGGTGGCTGGCGCTGGTTTTGCTGGGCCTGCTGGCCGCGCCGCTCGGTCAGCAAATATTTGGCCGGCTGGCGGACAAAGGCTATGCGTTCAGCAAGATGCTAGCCTTGCTGGTAACCGGCTACCTATACTGGCTATTGGGCAGCTTTGGCTTCCTGGCCAACAACCTGGGCGGCGCTGTTTTTGCTGTGCTGCTGTTAGCGGCCCTTTCCTACTGGGCGCTACGTCGCCAGCCCGGCAGCTTCCGCGGCTGGCTCGAGACGAATTGGGACCAGGTTCTGATGACCGAACTGGTGTTTATGGCGCTGTTCTTCGGCTGGGTCCTGGTTCGTGCCCAAAACCCATCGATAACCGCCACTGAAAAACCGATGGAATTTGCCTTCCTAAATTCCATTAGTCGCAGCCCGCAATTCCCGCCCAGCGATCCCTGGCTCTCCGGCTTTTCGATTAGCTACTACTATTTTGGCTATGTGATGACCGGGCTGGTGGCCCGCCTGGCTGCTGTCAACGAACCGATCGCCTTTAACCTGGCGGTGGCCTGGTTATTTGCCGGCACCGGCACCGGCGCATTTGGCCTGGTGCACAACCTGCTCCGACCTGCCGGGCGCCAACAAGCCCGCCGTTTGGCCGGCGCCCTGGCGCTCCTCGCGGCGATCGCCATCCCCCTGGCCGGCAACCTGGAAATCCTGCTGGAAGTGGCCCATGCCAACGGCGTCGGCTCGGCTGAGACCTGGGCCTGGCTGGACATAGAAGACATCAACGGGCCGCCGCCAGATCAGACGACCGAGCGCCCTGCCCGCTACGAAACCAGCGCCTGGTGGTGGTGGCGTGCGTCTCGCGTCATCAACGAATATACACTTAGCGGCGAGCTATCTGAAAAGCCTATCGCCGAGTTCCCTGCCTTTAGTTTTGTCCTGGGCGATTTGCATCCCCACGTTTTGGCTCTGCCATTCGCTCTGATGACGTTGGCCCTGTCGCTGAACTGGTGGCTGCGGCCCGGCTTGCCGGCGGCGTGGCGTGAAGAAGAGGTTGAGGTAGATAATGATGAGGATGAAGAAGGTCCGGTTACGGCACCGGCCGGTCTCCTCACCACCATCGGCGCGACCATCAACGCCCGCCTGCAACATATCGGTTACGCCGAGTTCTTCTTCAGCGCCCTGATCATTGGCGGCCTCTCCTTCCTCAACACCTGGGACGTCTTCATTCACCTGTTCGTCCTGATCGTCGCCTACAGCCTGGCCCTCTGGCGTGAAAGCAGCCATGGTGAGCGCGACATGGCCATCCTGCCGCAGACCATCCTGATGTTTTTCCTGCTGCTGGTGCCGGCTTTCCTGCTCTACCTGCCCTTTTACCTCGGCTTCCGCTCCCAGGCCGGTGCGCCCTACCTGCTGCCGATGTTGATGCAGCCCACCCGGCTGGTCCAGTTCCTGGTCATTTTTGGGATGCCGTTGCTGCCCATCACGGCGCTGTTATTCAGCCTGGCGCCCAGACTCAGTGGCCGGCAATGGCGTTATGGCCTATTCAGCGCGCTTGGCCTCATTCTCCTGCTGCTGGTCTTGATGCTTTTCTTTGGCTTGCTTGTGGCGGCCTCGCCCGAGGGTTCCGGCCGGGTCATGAACCTGGCCAATGAGCTAGACATCCCCCTGGCCGATTACCCCAGCAGCAGTATGGGCGCCGGTCTGGGCTGGGGCCTGAGCGCCATCGGTGCGCTGGCCGGCCCCGTGTTGGCGGCCCGGTTTGCTTCACCCTGGCTGACGCTGCTCCTCGCTGGCCTCCTGGCCCTGGTCGTGGCCTGGCTGGCTTACCGTTACCAGCCCATCAGCCCGGAAAACGCCCGCGCTCGCCTGGCTGATCCGATGTTGCCGTTCGCCCTCATCCTGATCCTGACCGGCCTGCTGCTCACGCTGGGGCCGGAGTATCTTTACCTGCGGGATAATTTTGGCGTCCGGCTCAACACCATTTTCAAGTTTTATTACCAGGCCTGGGTTTGCCTGGGTATCGGGGCGATTTTTGCTTTGCATTACCTGTTGCGGGAGGTGCGACCGGCCGGTATCGCCGTCGGCGCCGTCTATCTGGCCCTCTTTGCCGGCGTGTTGCTCTTCCCTTACTATGCCGTACAATCGCGCGGCATGGAGTATCGGGGTCCGCAGACGGCCGTCAGCCGCCGCCCCCCCACCCTGGACGGCACACTCTACATCAGCCACTTTAACGCCGACGAATATGCCGCCATTCAATGGTTCCGGGAAAATGTCAGCGGCCAGCCCGTAGTCCTGGAAGCGATTGGCGGCCAATACAGTGGCTACGCCCGCGTGTCGGCCAACACCGGCTTGCCTACCCTGTTGGGCTGGGCCGGCCATGAATATCAATGGCGTGGGGCGACGCCAGAACCAGCCGCTCGCGAGAGCGCCGTGAACCAGATCTACAATGATCTTGACTGGAGCGGCGCCGTCATCAATGCCCTGAATCAGTACGACGTGCAATATATCTACGTCGGCCCGCTGGAGCGGCAAAATTACAATCCAGCCGGTCTGGAGAAATTTGCCAATAATCTGCCAGTCGTCTATCAGAACAACTCTGTCACGGTCTACCAGTGGCAGCCGGTGGGTAACTAAAGCAACATGAGTGAGTACGAGGCCAATTGGCCTGATCCGATCGATGATGAGACAGGGGACGAGGAGCTCTTTCCTATATGGACTCCACCGGCCCATGGCCCAATATCAGTGCCAGCAGAGGCTGCCAACCTGCCAGCCTCTTCAGCCTGGACGTTGGCCGATGGTCTGCTCTTCCTGTTGCTATTGTTGGCGACCATCCGCAACCTGGCTGATCTCGGCAACATGCCCCTCTCCGTCAATGAGGCGACCAATGCGCTGGCCAGCTGGTTGCAATGGCAACCGGCCGGTGCCACTGCCCCACTGCTGCCGCTCAGCCCGGCTTACCTGACCTTCACCAGCCCCCTCACCCAGCTTTTTGGCAGCAGCGATGCTATGATGCGCCTGGTGCCAGCTCTCTTTGGCGCGGCCCTGGTCGCGTTGCCCTGGTTGCTACGCCGTCAGCTGGGTCCCGTCGGCATGCTGGTCAGCAGCGTCCTCATCCTGACGTCGCCGACAATCACCGCCATGGCGCGCACGGCCGATGGCAGTAGCCTGGCCCTTTTTGCCGCCCTGCTCCTGGCCATCAGCTGGATCCGGCTTTACGCCGACGGTGATCGGCGCTGGCTATTCAGCGCGGCCGCCATGCTGGGGCTGGGGTTGGCGACGGCGCCGCTCTTTTACGGCCTGCTGCTCACCGGCTATCTGGGCTGGCAGTTGCAGAGCCGCTACGGGCTGGTGGCAGAGTGGGACCGGCCGGAACTCAACCGCGCCGACTGGCGTCAGGCCGGCCTGACCGCCCTGGTTGTCTGGATCGCCGCCAGTAGCATGGTGCTCTGGGCTCCCGGCGCCCTGGCCGCCGCCGTCACGCTGCCCGGCACCTGGCTGAGCCAATTTTTCACTGGCAGTGATATTTTTAACTGGATTTCGCCCATCCTGGCGATGGGCCGTTACGAACTCGCCTTGCTGCTCCTGGGGCTGAGCGCCATTGCCTGGGCCACCTGGAGCGGGCACCCGCTGGGCGGTTTCTTCACCTACTGGTTCTCCAGCGCACTGGTCCTGATTTTGCTGCAGGGCGCCATCGTCGAAAATCTACTCCTGCTTGTGCTACCCGGCTATTTGCTGGCCGGCATGCTGGCCCAGGCTTTGACCGAGTTGAAGCTCTCCGTCCGATTATGGCCTTTCATCATCGCCGGCAATGTGCTCCTGTTTGGCAGCTTCATCAACCTGTCGCGCCATCTGCGCCACATCCTCAGCTATCCAGAGCAGACGGGCTATCAATTCATCGCCCTGTTCTGTTTCTTCTTTTTTATTGTGGTCGGCGCGCTGTTACCGCTGCTGGATGTAGAGTTGCCGGCTGTTGGCCAATACGCCTTTTTCGCCGTGTTGCCGCTGCTGCTCTTTTACAGCTGGGGCACCGGCTGGTGGCTGGGGCATGAGGCAGCCAACAACCCATTGGAACGCTGGGTCGATCTGGGGACCGATGGCGATATTCAGGAAATCGTACCGACGCTTCGGGAGATCGCCCGTCAGGCCCACGGCGACCCGGCCAACCTTGACCTTTTTGTCGCCCATGACAGCCCCGTCCTGAGCTGGTACCTGCGCGAATTTGCCAGCATGGAACAGGGCCAGGGCGTGCCCAATGGCGGCCAGTTTGACGTCATCATTGCCCCAACCGAACTTCAGACCAGCCTGAGCGCCGCCTATATTGGCAGCGACTTTGTGCTCTACCAGCAGCAGGCGACCGTTGCTGGTGAAGTCGCGGGCGCTGCGTGGCAGGATATCCTGCGCTGGTGGATCTTCCGCCAATCGCGCGAGTTGCCCGTCCAGGAACGCCTCATCCTCTGGGTCCGCGCTGACCTGGCCCAGTGAGCCAGCGGTGGGACTGCGGTGTATAAGGGACTAAACGAGACGATATGAGTCTGGAGCAATCATTCATTTCCTGGGATAAAGCTGAACTGGCTGTGGCGCCTGAGCAACAGCTTATTGCGCGCTGCCTGGCGGGCGATGAAAAGGCGTATGCGCTCCTGTACGACCAATTCTCCGGCATGATCTACCGCCTGACCTACAGCATGTTGCAGCATCAGGAAGACGCCGAAGAGGTTTTGCAGGATACATTTGAGTACGCTTTCCGTCGCCTCCTCATGTATGACGCCGAAAAGTCAGCCTTCAAGACCTGGCTCTACCGTATCGCCATCTCCCGCTGCCGCAACAAACGGCGCCGCAAATGGTTACCCACCTTCTCCCTCAGCCAGCTTGTCCAGGCCGACATCGAAGACAAAACGACGCGTAGCCCGGACGAAGTGGCCCATCTCAACGAGCGGGAGCGCCAGGTCTGGTCAGCTTTGCAAGAGCTGTCTCCGAAATTGCGTGAAGCGGCCTACCTGCGTTATTACGAGGGTCTTACCTACGGAGAAATCGGCGACATCCTGAACATCCCGGCCAAAACGGCCGAGTCGCGCATGCGGCTGGCCCACAAGGCATTGCGTGAATCACTGCAGACGATTTTGAGTGAGCAGACAGATGATTGAACAACATCCCGATCAACTGATCGATTACGTCCTGAAATTGCTGCCGCCGGAACAGGAGCAGCAAATTGAACAGCAAGCGGCGGCTGATCTGACGCTGCGCCGGCAACTAACAGCTGAGCGCGAGATTGGCCAGCTGGTCCGGGCCACTATCAGCCAGGCCGCTGCTCCGGAACCGGCTCGATTGCGCCAGTTGATGCCGGCGCCGCCAACTCAGGGCATCTGGCTGACCTGGCAGCGCCCTCTGGCCATGGCCGGCGCCTTTCTGCTGATGCTGCTGGTGGCTTTTGGCTGGCGTGAAGCACGCAGCTATGGGGCTGTGCCGGGCACAGCCCCCGGCGTCGCCGTAACCGTCACCCAGACCGAGGCGCCCACCCACACCATGACTCACACCATCGAGGCCAATGGTGGTCTGGCGCCCTTGATTTTTGGCACGCGGGTCTGGCGCGAACCGGCCGGTAACAACAACCCAATGCCCTTCCCCGCCGCCACCCCCATCGCGGCCCTATCTCTAGGCACACCTTAACGCTGGCCAATGGCCCCGTGTAAAATTTTATGAGCGATTTGACAACCCTTCCGGAAGAACCAAGAACTGATTTTCTGAGCCGCCCCCTTCTGGCCATGCTGGCCATTGATTGGGAACGTGCGCTCTACATCCTGTTTGTCCTGACGGCCATCGTGACCCGATTCTGGGCTCTGGGCGCCCGCGTGGTCAGCCATGACGAATCACTGCACACGCAATATTCTTTTCAGTTCTACAACGGCGACGGTTTCAACCATACGCCCTTAATGCATGGGCCCTTTCTCTTTCACATCACGGCCCTTTCCTACTGGCTTTTTGGCGATAACGACATGACAGCGCGCATTCCCGTCGCCATCCTGGGTGTAATCCTGGTGGCGATGCCCTATCTGTTCCGCCGCTGGATCGGCCGGGTGGGGGCGCTGGTTGCCAGCTTCTTGCTGCTTATTTCTCCCTTTGTCACCTACTACGCCCGCTACATCCGTCATGATACGCCCGCCATCGTCTGGGCGCTGATCATTTTTGCGGCTATTTGCGGCTATATCTACTTCGAAAGGAAAGATTCTTATCTCTGGTGGTTTGCGGCCGGTCTGGCCCTGATTTACGCCACCAAAGAGGTCTCTTACATTTACACGGCCATCTTTGGCTCCTTCCTGCTCATACGCCTGATCTTAAAGATCTGGGAGGATGGCTGGCTGGCCGAACGGCTCGGCGAACTGGCCCGGCCGGCTATCTTTGTGGCCCTGGGCGCAGTCCTGCTCCTGGGCGGACTGGTGGGCCAGCGCTCCGCCGCCGAAGCAGAGACCGAGGCGGCCGCCACAGCAACCGTCGAAGGCGAAGGCTTTGCTGCGGACCCCAACGCCCTGGCCACGCCGGCCGCCGAGAGTGAACCATCTGATTTCTTCGCCGCTGTCATGGGCTGGGTCATGGTCCTCGGCGTGGTTGTCGCTGGGCTTGGCGTCTTCATGGCAGCCGCCCACTTCCGGCCGGAACTTGAACGCTACCCGTCGTTTGACCTGATTGTGCTGTTTACCGTGTTTGTTGTCCCCCTGTTGTCGCCCGTACTGGCGGTCATGTCCGGCTGGACGACGCGGGATTATAGTGCCGGCAGCTGTGCCAGCGCTGTGGACGGTGTGGCCACACCTATCACTGGCTTCTGGCAAGTGGTGACCAGCCCAACCTGTTGGGCGAGCGTGTTTAGTTCGGGGATTATGTATCCGGCCGGTTTTCTGGTCGTCACCTTACTGATCGCCGTCCTCATCGGCCTCTGGTGGGACCAGCGCCGCTTCATCATCGCCGCCGTCATCTTCCACAGCATCTTCCTGGTCCTGTACACCTCCGTCTTCACCAATATGGGCGGCTGGTTTACTGGCTCGGTCGACTCCCTGGCCTACTGGATTGAGCAACAGGAGGTGCAGCGCGGCAACCAACCCTGGTTCTACTATTTCTTCATCGTACCCTTTTATGAATTCCTGCCCCTGGTTTTTGCTCTGGCCGGCATCTGGCGCTGGTCGCGCAAAAAAGGTGTGGGCTTTGGGGTCGCTTTCCTATTCGGGATGGTGATCGGTGGTTTCCTGCTGTTCAGCTTCACCAACTGGGTCTACAACTACAGCCAGCGCGCAACCGGCGTTGAGGACACCATCCTCCCCGGTCTCATTGCCGCCCTTCTCCTGCTCATCGCCGTCATTGCCTGGCGCGTGGCCACGGTTCCCCGGCGCAAACGGACGAACCTCTTAGCCCTGTTCATCGGCAAGGACTTTGAGCTGCGTAGCCTGACCGGCTTTGTGCCCTTCGTGACGTATTGGCTCATTCTGGATTGGGCCCTTTACAGCTATGCCGGTGAAAAAATGCCCTGGCTCAGCACCCATTTTGTCATCCCCATGGCCCTGCTGGCCGGCTGGTATCTCAACGACCTCTTCGCTGAAACAAATTGGACCGAGATCTGGAACCGGCAATGGTTGAGCCAACTGGGCCTGGCCATGCTCTTCATCGTGGCCCTTTTCCTGGCCATTGGCCCGCTGGTGCTGGGTGAAGTGAGCTTGAGTGTCCAGACCAGCGCCAATCTGGCCGGACTGGGCCGCTTCCTGGGCAGCCTGCTGGTCGCCAGCGGCCTATTCTATCTGCTGACCCGGATGAGCCAGGGGAGCAGCGAAGCAAGCCAGGGCCAGGCGTGGAAGGTCGCCATCTTCACGTTGTTGGCGCTGTTGACCATCCGCTTCACCTACATGGCCAACTTCCTCAACTACGATTACACCAACGAATTTATGGTGTACGCTCATGGCGCGCCGGCTACCAAAGACACCGTCATGGCCCAAATCGATGCGCTCTCCATGCGCATGTACGGCGACAAAAGCCTCGCTGTCGCTTATGATGACGATAGCACCTGGCCCATGACCTGGTACCTGCGCGAATACCCCAACCGGATCTACTTCGGCGCTTCGCCGGGCCGCAACATTCTGGATGCACCGGTCGTGGTCGTCGGCAGCAACAACTGGGGCAAGGTCGAACCCATCCTGCAGGATGATTACGAAGTCTACACCTACACCTTCCTCTGGTGGCCGATGGAAGAGTATCGCAATATCTCCTGGGGCGCCGTGCTGGGCCTGGATGAGAATGCCAGTTTGACGCCGCCACCGGAAGATGTCGAGCAGCCGGAGCGCGGACTGGCCAGCGCCAAAGTGCGCCGGGCCGTCTGGGATATCTTCTTTTACCGGGATTACGAAGCGTATGGCGAGGTATTTGGCGGTAACTACACCCCTGGTCGCTGGCCCCTGCGCCACGACCTGCGCCTCTTCATCCGCCGCGATGTCCTCGCCCAGCTATGGGATTACGGCATTGGTGCGGCCAGCTATGAGCCTCCGGTCGACCCGTATGCTGAAGGCGCCGTGGCCTTGCAGCCTGTTCAGATCCTGGGCGGCCTGGCTGGGGCGGGCGTCGGCCAATTTAATGCGCCGCGTAACCTGGCCATCGCCCCCAACGGCGACATCTATGTCGCCGATTCCGGCAACCATCGCATCCAGGTCTTTGACCCCAATGGCGTTTATCGCTTCAGCTTTGGTGAACCTGGCTCAGCCGAAGGGCAACTCAACGAACCCTGGTCCATCGCCGTCGATGACGCCTTTGTCTACGTCGCCGACACCTGGAACCATCGTCTGCAAAAGTTCACCCTGGATGGCGATTTTGTCAGTGTTATTGGTCGCAGCGGTTCACCTTCGGATGGCGATCCCGGCGACGGACTCTTCTTTGGGCCGCGCCAGATTATCCTGCTCGAGCCAGATCAGTTACTGGTCAGCGACACGGGCAACCACCGCATCCAGCGATTCACTCGAGATGGACAGTTTTTGGAGAGCTACGGCAGCTACGGCATCGGCATGGGCGAATTCTACGAACCGGTGGGGATGGCCGTGAGCGCGAGCGGCACCATCTACCTGGCCGATACCTGGAACCAGCGCGTTCAGGCGTTCCGGAGCGACTTACTGCCTCTCCGGCAATGGGAAGTAGACGCCTGGCAAAGCGAATCCATCAACAACAAACCGTACCTGGCCGTCGACAATCAGGGCCGCGTCCTGGTCACTGATCCGGAGGCATTCCGCGTCCTGGTCTTTTCACCGGAAGGGGATTACCTGGGCCGTTTCGGCGAGTTTGGCACGGAATCGGGCCAGTTCAACATACCCAACGGCATCGTCGTCGACAGCGCCGGCAACATCTGGATTGCCGATTCCAGCAACAACCGCATTCTCAAATATGCGCCGCTGGCGCTGGGGGTGAGCGATATCCCCATTGAGGCACCGGCCGGTGACGACCTGCTGCTCGACTTCGACCCCAACCAGGCCGAAGATCTGCCGGCGGGTGGTGATTAGCGCCCCGGCTCAGGCTGTCAATAAAGCCTCAATTTTGGCCGGCGTATAACCCAGCAGCCGGCCAAATTCACGGGCAAGTTCAAGATCAACGTGGGGGGACCGGCCGGTTCCCCCATTTTCTTGCTGGCGTGTTTTTAGCGCCTGATACTGCGCCCAGACGGCTGCATCGGCGGCCAGAAAAATCACTTCCCGGCCGGCGGTGACGGCTGCGGGGAACAGCGGCGTCACCAGAAAATCCGTCTCCAGCCAGCAATTTACGCCATGCTCAGTGGCAATGGCCACTGTCGGCGCCCACATCTGGGCCCGTTCGGCCGGTGTGTACGGGTGGCTCAGCGCCAGCGGCTTCACCCCGGCCGCCACCACCTCCGCAAACGCCGCCGTCACCCCCGCGTAATACGACAATAGATCAAATTCAGGCACCAACGCCCGCCAATCTTCAGCCATTGCGACACTCCTTCTAACTCATCGCCCCATTATAACCCGACGGGTTCGGCTAACCTGTCGGGTTACCTGTCGGGGGCTACCTGTCGGGTTCGGCAACCCGTCGGGTTGGGCAACCTGTCGGGTTGCCACAACCTGTCAGGTCCCCCTAACCTATTCGGATTGCGCCGCTACATCGCCTATAATGTGGGCGGACCAATGGCGGCGTTGGTTCGGGGAGTGCTCATGAACAGTGGCAATCGCATCGCCTGGCTTCTTACCATTACTCTGCTGCCGCTCCTGGCGCTGGGCCTGCTGCTGCACCAGATGCCCGCCGCCGCGGCGCCGCCACTCACCTTGAGCCAACCGGCCGGTCACCCCAAATGGGACGACGCCCTCACTACCGCCGTCAACGAGCCACCTCCGGACCCAGACCGCCATCCCGCCCTGCAACCCGAGCAACCGGCCGGTTTCCATTACCTCCTCCACCTGCCGGAGCAGGCTGACACCAGCCAACTCATGCGGCAGGCCGATGGCACCACCCGTCCCATCATCAGCTACCTGCAGGCCATCGCCAGCAACAGCCAGGGGCCGTTGCTGGCCGCCATCACCGACCTGAAGGCCGCTGGCCATATCTACGAAAGCCAGCCGCTCTGGATCATCAATGCCGTCGTCGTGCGCAGTGACCTGGCGGCGCTGCTGGCGTTGAGCGACCGGCCGGATGTGGCCCACGTCACCCTCAATGCCGACCGCGACCTGATCCCCGATCTGGATCTCAGCGCCAGCCAGCCGCCCCCAACGCTCACCTGGGGTCTGGCCCACATCGGCGTTGCGGAAGTTTGGTATGGTCTGGGCATCACCGGCACCGGCGTCACCGTCGCCTCCCTGGATTCTGGCGTGGACTGGACCCATCCGGCTCTCAATGCCAACTATCGCGGCGGTCCCGGCAACCACGACGGCCACTGGTTTGATGCCTCAACTGACAGCTACACCACCCCGGTCGACTTCATCGGCCACGGCACGCATGTGATGGGCACCATGGCCGGCGCCGGCGGCATCGGCGTCGCGCCGGGGGCGACCTGGATCACCGCCAAAATCGTCGACCAGCGCGGCTTCATCCTGGACAGCTACGTCCACCTGGCGGTGCAATGGCTGTTGGCCCCCGGCGGCGATCCTGATCTCGCCCCGGATATCGTCAACAACTCCTGGGGCAATGGCAATGCCACCTACCTCGGCTTCAAACCGGATATGGATGCCCTGCAAGCTGCCGGCATTCTGGCGCCAATGGCCGCCGGCAATAGCGGCCCCCTGCCGGAAACGATCAATTCACCAGCCAGTTACCCTGACAGCATCGCCGTTGGCGCCAGCGATCCGTTCGGCAACCTGGCCTATTTCTCCTCCATCGGGCCGTCGCCGCTGACTGCCGCATTCAAGCCCAGCCTGGTCGCCCCAGGTGCCAATGTCCTGTCAGCGCTGCCGGGCGGCCTCTATGCCTACGCCAATGGCACCTCGATGGCGACGCCACACGTCAGCGGGGCACTGGCCCTGCTGCGCTCGGCTGCACCTGACCTGTCCGCCATCAGCGCCACGCAACAGCTCACGGCAACAACGGCCACAATCGGGTCTGACCCTTTGCCCAATCACCTGTTTGGCTGGGGAGAATTGAATGCGCTGAAACTGGTTCGGGCGGTGGTCCCTCATGGCGTCTTGAATGGTCAGTTGACAGCCGGTACCCAGCTTTTGCTTAACGGCAGTGTGACCGTTACCACATCCTCGGGCCACGAACTGCACTATTCGGTGACCAATGGTCAATTTACCGCCGACCTGCAACCGGGTCTCTACGACCTGGCCCTTAACATCTTCGGCTATGAACCGGTGCAACGCCCGGCAATCCTGATCCAGGCGAATCAGACCCAGGTCGTGGGCATTGAACTGACACCGTTGCCGACCGGCCAGGTTTCCGGGCAGCTACTCGCAGATGACGGCGTCAACCTGGCTGGTTTTGAGTTAAGTGTGTTGGGCACCGGCCGGTCCACCCGCACCAATCAGCAGGGCCACTATTCGCTTTCCCTGCCCGCCGGGAGCTATCAGCTTCAACTTTTCCACAACGGCTTCCAGGAAGAAACGCAGGCAATTGCCATCACGGTCGGCGCATCCGTACAAGCAGATTTCCACCTCCAACCCCGCCCGACTATTCTGTTGATCAGCGGCAATGAATGGCTCTATCACCCACGCGTTGAGCTATACCGGCAGGCGCTGCTGGATAACCAGCTGGCGTTTACCGAATGGCAGGTGCTCAATCCCTACACCGGCGCGCCGCCGCTGGAAGTAATGCAGCAATATGAGACCGTCATCTGGGCTGCGCCACGCTATGGCCCGACTTTCTTCAACATTGCCGCCAAAACAACCATCAGTAACTATCTCGGCTCGGGTGGCAATCTGCTGGTCAGCGGTCAGGATGTCGCCGACATCGAGGGCTTTGGTATCCTGAGTTCACCCTGGTTTCTGGTCCAACTTGGCGCCAGTTATCTGGCCGATGCCACCCCACCATTTACCCTGACCGGTGAGGCAGCGTCAACGTTTAGCGGGCTGAGTTTCACCCTGAATGGGTCCGATAGCGAAGGGAATCAGGCAACGCCTGACATAGTCGAAATACGGCCAGGTCGGTTGGCCCGCCCGCTGTTCCGCTATGCGGATGGCGGCATTGCTGCCGTAGGTTCCGGTGAGTGCCAGCCGCACAGCATGGTTTATCTTGGGTTCGGTCTGGAAGGGGTGACCGGCCGGTCCAACCGGTCCGAACTCATCCGCCGCTCCCTGGCCCAATTCGACCTACCGGCGCCCGCCGCCGGCGTCGAGATTGCCCGGCAGCCGATCGAGGATTTTGTTGTCTCTGGCGATGTGCGCCAGTATGAGCTGCCGTTCTACAACCTGGGCGAATTTATTACCGACACCTTTGATGTCACGCTCGCCGGCACCAGCTGGGCCACCCAGATCAGCACACCCACCTTAATGGTCGGCCCCTGCGCCGTAGGCCACAGCAACCTGACCCTTACCGTACCGGCCGATCTCCCGCTTGGCATCACCCAGACCGTGACCGTCCAGGTCCGCTCTCGCGCCAATCCGCTCATTTCCGACAGCCTCACCATCGCCCTGCGCACCCCCACAGCCGACCTGCTGCTGGTAGATGACGACCGCTGGTATGATGTCGAGGGCAATTTTATGGCGGCGCTTGAGGCCAATGATGTCAGCTATGATGTCTGGGATATCGGCTGGGATAACAATGTACGCGGCAGCCCGTCGCTCAACCTGCTGCAAGCGTACCCCTTTGTCGTCTGGTACACCGGTTATGATTGGTTCCGGCCGGTCAGCGACGCCGAACTGGCCATCCTCAGCCAATACCTGGCCGGCGGCGGCCGGCTCTTTCTGAATAGCCAGGATTTCCTCTTTTACCATCATGAAGACCCGTTTAGCCGGGATTATCTCGGCGTGCTGGCCTACCAGGAATCAGTGACACCCACGCAAATCCTGGCCAGCCGGGCCAGCCCTAGCTGGCTGCAGAGGCCCGGCCCCTTCCCGCTGGATTACGGCCCTTACCTCAACTTCAGCGACGGCCTGGTGCCGCGGCCGGAGGCGCCGATCATGCTCTGGGGCGATAACGGCTTACCCGCCGGCATCGGCTGGCGCGGGCCGGACTGGCGCACCACGTTCTGGGCGTTCCCGCTGGAGACGTTGCCGCCCGCCGACCAGGCAGCCGCCCTGGGCGACGGCCTGAGCTGGCTGAGCGACCTCGGCGCGACATCCTTTGTGGTCTCCGAGCCGGCGGGTGATTGGGCCATCGGCAGCCGCCACCGCTACACGCTGACCATCCAGAACAACGCCGCCATCAGCAACCTGGTCACCATGACCAACCCGCTGCCGCCGGCGCTGGCACTGGTGTCGGGGACGCTGAGCAGCGGCGCCAGTTACGCGGCGGTGAGCCATACGGTGAGCTGGCAGGGGGCCATCGAGGCCGGCGCCAGCTTCGAGGTTAGCTACGAGGTCATCGTCAATGAGGCTTTACCGGCCGGTACACCTCTGCAAAACGAGGCCGACCTACGCTACAACCGCCATGAGTTGCCGGTGCGTCGGGTGGCCCGGGTCTGGCCCGGCGACGCGGACCTGGCGGGCAGCCGGCTCTGGCTGACCCCATCGACCCTGCAACCGCCCGGCGGACGGTACACGGCGACCCTGGCCCTGCTTTTGCCAGCACCGGCCGGTCTCGTTAGCGGCAGCCTGCTGATACCCGAAGGCGCCCATCCCCTCAGCGAAACCTTGCTGGCCACGAGCGGCGCCATCGAACTGGACGGACGGCAATTACATTGGCGCGGGCAGAATTTACCGGCCGGTCCGCTCACCCTGACTCTGGCCTATACCAGCTCCGTCGGCGCGGCCGAAAGTTGGCTGCCCTTTAGCTGGCTGGTGCAGATCGACGACGGCTATCCTTACCTGCTGGATGCGCTGCTACAACTGCAACCCTGGCGCCAAAGGTTGCCAATCATTGCGCACAGATGAACGGCTAGGTAAAATTCGGCGAAGGGAAGTTATATGAAACGTCGACTCCATGTCCTCTTCGTCGAGGACATTAGCAGCATAGCCCAGGTAATGGTAGTAGGTCTGGATTTCTTTGGGATAACGGTCAACCCGGTTTTTCGTACTGGTGAGCAATTCCTGGAGCGCTATCACGACCCCGATATCGCCCAAATCGACATGTTCATTTTTGACATCCGCCTGCCCAAACTGAGCGGTGTCGAGATTGCCCGGCGGCTGCGCGAGATGGGGGATACAAGGCCCATCGCCCTGGTCAGCGCCTGGGCGCCCCCCACAAACGAGGACCTGGCAGCGCTGGACGTCGTCTACATGTCCAAGCCGTTCAACATCCGCGAACTGGCCGGCCGCATCCGCGAGCTGGTTGGCGCCGAATAGCGACTAGACCAGGTCGGCCAGCTGCATTTTGGTCACTCGGATGAGATCGGCCGGGGCCAGCTTAATCTGAATCCCCCGCTGTCCCGAACTGAGATAGACCCGTTCGTGCCCCTGCAGCGAGCGATCCCCTAGGATTTTGAACCCTTTGTTCATCAGCGCCAGCGGCGAGATGCCACCCACCTGCAGGCCGGTGAGCTGCTCGGCGACCTGCTGCGTGGCCATTTTCAACTTCTTGGCGCCGACAACCTTGGCCAGCTTCTTGAGATCCAGCTGCTGATTGGCCGGGATGAGGACCAGCAGCGGCTTCTGCGGCGGCCGGTCGACCACCAGCGTCTTGAACACCTGGGCCGGGTCCGCGCCGACCAGGCTGGCGACTTCTTCGGCATCACGAGTTGTGGTGGCGTAAGTGGCGGTTTCATAGGCCACCTTTTGGCCTTCCAGGAAACGCATAGCTAAGGTTTTTTCACTCATGGGGCCAATGATAACGTGAGGACCGGCCGGTCACAACTGCGCCCGTCCGTCATTTCGAGCCTCCTTCAACAAGTAATCCCGACCAACGAGAGAGGGCGAGGAACCCCTTTTTCCCGCCTTCCCGAATGGCAGTGACCGGATTACAATTTGGGCCAGGCGGAAATCAACTCTTCGTCGCCGGCCTCGACGGCCAGATCCGCCTCTATCAACTCACGGAGAAACCCTGATCCCACTACCCAAAAAAGAGAATCCGTGTCAAATCTGTGTAAATCCGTGGCCAATTTTCTGAGCATAACCTGACAACTCGTGGTTCAGCCGGCCGCAAAGGACAATCGCTATGCAAGTCGTCACCTGGCCCACTTTCCCCAGCCATTTCTACTACGATCCGGCCCGCTACGAACTGGAGCTGAACCAGATCTGGTACCGCCACTGGATTTACGTGGGCCGCGCCAGCAGCCTCGCCGGCCCGCGCAGCTTCCGCACCCTGACCATCGGCGACGAAAACGTCATTCTGCTGCGCGATGCGTCGGGCCAATTCCAGGCCTTCTACAACGTCTGTCGCCACCGCGGCGCCCTGCTCTGCCCGGCCGAGAGCGGCCAGCTGGAGACACGTTCGCTGGTCTGCCCTTACCATGCCTGGAGCTACGGGTTGGATGGCAAATTGCAAGGGGTGCCGTTTGTCGGCTCGCCGGCGAAGTTACCGGCCGGTGACCGCGACCTCTTCCCCGTCGCCTGCCGCGAATGGGCCGGCAACCTTTTCATCTCGCTGGCCGACGAGCCGCCGCCGTTCGAGGCCGCCTTTGAGCCAGACCTCCACACCCTCGACAACTGGCCCCTCGCCGATCTGGAGGTCGGCCACAGCCTGGAACTGGAGCTGGCCTGCAACTGGAAAATCTTCTGGGAAAATTTCCAGGAATGTTACCATTGCCCCGGTGTCCACCCGGAGCTGTGCGACATGGTCCCCCTCTACAAACGGGCCGTCTCCGATGACACCACCGCCCACGCCCTGGCCGAGCTGGGCAACGACACCAGCAACCTCCCACCCATGGGGCTACGTGAGGGCGCCAGCACCTGGTCGATGGATGGCCAGATCCACGGCGACGCCTTCCACAATCTGAGTGAGGAAGAGCGGGCCATCGGTTACAAATACCTGGTCTGCCTGCCCACAATGTTCGTCGCCGCCCACCCGGATTACATCCGCATCGTCTCCGTCTGGCCACTCGGCCCGGAAAAGACCCGGCTCAGTGCTGAATGGCTCTTCCCATCGGAGACATTGGCCCACCCTGAGTTTGACTTGCAAAACGTCATCCAGTTCGGCCAACTGGTGCTGGAACAGGATGGCGCCGTCTGTGAGCTCAACCAGCGCGGCCTGCGCGCCCGCAAATTCCAGCAGGGCGAACTGATGCCTCATGAATACGACGTGCTGCAATTCCTGGACTGGGTCAAAAAGGAGATGGGTGAGCTATAATCCGCCGTGATGAAGCGTGAGCTCACCTTATCAATTGCCCGAGCTAACCTGCTGGGCGCCCTGATGATCATCCCGACCCTCTTGCTCGGTCTGCTCTACCTGTTCATTTGGGCCAGCAACAGCGAGGCAACATCGATCACCTTTTCGCCGAGTAAATTATTGCTCTTCCTGGTGATCGCTTTTCTCGGCATCATCCTGCACGAACTGATCCATGGCCTCACCTGGGCCTGGCTGGGCCGGCAGCCGTTTGGCGTCATCAAATTTGGCTTCAAATCACTCACCCCATACGCCCATTGCACGGTTCCCTTGCCGGCCCGCGCTTACCGCTGGGGCACCCTGATGCCCGGTCTCCTGCTCGGCATCCTGCCCTATCTGCTCAGCCTCCTGCTGGGCAGTTTCCCGCTCATGCTGCTGGCCCTCTTTTTCACCCTCGGCGCCGGTGGTGATGCCCTTATTCTCTGGCTATTACATGGCGTCGCCGCTGACCAGCTGGTCGCTGATCATCCTACCGCCGTTGGCTGCTACCTGATCGACGAAGCTGACCACCAAATCCCTTCAACACATCCTGGTTCATGATTAAAAAGCTACTCGCCCCCAGCCCGTTGCCCTATGACTTCCACGAATGGCAACAGCAGCCCTTCGCCGTGCGTGCCCAATGGCTCTGCCAGGCCTGGGCATTGCAGGGCTTCGGCGCGCCGCCGGTTGTTTACCTGCTTTATCTGCTCAAAATCGCCTTTTTCGTCTGGATGTGGGGCTGGTTTGCCAGCTTCTCGGGCGACCTCGGCGGCTGGAGCACGGTGGGCGCGTGGTGGTACCGGCCGGAAGCGCTCCTCAAAGCGATGGCCTGGTCGATGCTATTCGAGGGATTGGGCCTCTCTGCCGGCAGCGGCCCCCTGACCGCCCGCTACGCCCCGCCCATCGGCGGCGCTCTCTATTTTCTGCGACCCGGCACCATCAAACTGCCGCTCTCCCACCGCCTGCCCTTCTTCGGCCGCGACCAGCGCAACTGGCTCGATGTCGCCCTTTACCTGGCCCACATCCTGCAGCTCGTCCGCATTCTGACGGCGCCGGCCGTGACGCCCGCCATTCTCTGGCCCACCATTCCGCTTTTGCTGCTGCTGGGCCTCAACGACCGGGCCGCATTTCTCGCTTCCCGGCCGGAACATTATCTCATCGGCCTGACCTGTTTCCTCTTCCCGGCCGATAGTTTGGCGGGCGCCAAATTGGTCTGGTTGGGCATCTGGTTTTGGGCGGCGACCTCCAAACTCAACCATCATTTTCCGTCGGTCATCACCGTCATGCTCAGCAACAGCGGCCTGATCCGTTCCACCTGGCTGCGCCGCCGCCTCTACCGCCATTTTCCCGACGATTTGCGCCCCAGCCGCCTGGCCACCACCCTGGCCCACGCCGGCACGGTCACGGAATATTTGTTCCCGCTTCTGTTGCTGTTCGGCGGCTTGAGCACCGGCCGGATCTTCGGCCTGGCCTCGCCCATTACCCTGCTGGGCCTCCTACTGATGACCGGCTTCCACGCCTTCATCACCAGTAATTTCCCCATGGCCGTGCCGCTGGAATGGAATGTGATGATGGTGTACGGCGGCTATCTTCTCTTCGGTTACCATGCCGGCGTCTGGGCCTTCAGCCTCAGCTCCCCCTGGCTGGCCGCTGCCCTCTTTCTGGCCCTGGTCGTCGTGCCCGCAGCCGGCAACCTTTGGCCTGGCTGGATATCCTTTCTGTTGGGGATGCGCTTCTACGCCGGCAACTGGGTCTATAGCATCTGGCTCTTTCGCGATGAGGCCGAAGAAGCCATCGCCCGCCAGGTGACCACCACCTCGCCCCTGTTGCCTACCCAGCTCAAAAACATGTACGACCCGGACACCATCACCAGCCTGCTCCACAAAGTCATCGCCTTTCGCCTGATGCACCTGCATGGCCGCGCCCTGCACGAGCTGCTGCCCCAGGCCGTCGACGATATCGACCGCTACACCTGGCGCGACGGTGAACTGGTGGCCGGTGTTGTGGCCGGCTGGAACTTCGGCGAGGGCTTTCTGCACAACGAATGTTTGCTGGCGGCGCTGCAAAAGCGTTGCAACTGGCGCAGCGGCGATCTGCGCTGCATCTTTGTCGACCCCCAGCCTCTGGGCAGCACCGATCTGAGCTGGCGCATCGTCGATGCGCATGACGGGCTGCTGGGGACCGGCCAGATCGCCGTCGCCGACCTTCTGGAGCGCCAACCCTGGCCCGAGCTTGCCCCGCTGCGCACCCCCGGTCATCGGGTCTCTTCGAACTGAGTTCATAATGAACGATCTACGAAGAGACCCGATGACCGGGGGGCGGCGCCGGGGGGCGCCAGGCGCTGGGTATACGCACACCTACTGCTTATACCCTAACAAGTTCCACACACTCAAAAACACCGGGAACCCCAACGCCGTCAAACTCGCCAGCACCAGATAACCACGCCCTAACCAGCTCCACTCGCCTTGCCGCCAGCCAGCCGCAGCCAGCGGCACCAGCAGCAACGCCAGCAGCGTGGTCAGCAGCGGCAGCGCCAGTAAGACCAGTACAATTGGCGGCAGCCCGTAGATAAACTGCCATGGGTCCATGCGCAACAGAACCAGCGCCATGCTGACCAGAAACAGTAGATTCAGCAGACTGCCCATCCCTAGCACGCCACGCAATAAGCCAGGCGCTGAACGCCAACTCAGGGCCACGATGATGCCGCTGAGAAAAGTCAGCAGGAACCAAAAGATCAGACCTAGTTGAACCGGCAGCGCTTCGTACCAGGGCACCCGCTCATAAGCACCGGCGCCGGCATACAGCTGCTGCGTTTCGCTGGCAACCGTTGTGCGAAACACCACCGGGCTACTACTTTCTGCGTTCCGGAATATCAGCGGCTCCGTCTCCACATACTCCCGACCCCACAGCTGCAGCCTGTTACCCTCTACTTTGACCAGAAACTGCTCTGGCAACGACTTCAGTTTCTGCAATGTGTCGTGGGAATAGGCCGGCACCTCGCGGTAGTAGCCGGAGAATAGCGCCGCCGGTTCCGAAAGTGTCGCACTGGCCTGTATGGCTATCGGCTCAGCCCGCTCTGGCAAGAACGTGTCCATAAACTGCGTCGTAAAATCGCGGTGGAAGCGTGTCGCCGGCCCGTACAGGTCGCCATTAAAGGTGACGAAGTAGCCCAGGTTCGCCTCGGGAATGATCATCAGCCGATTCAGAAAGCCGGGATTGCCGCCATCATGATAAAACGCCTGATAGCCATTCTCCTGCCACTCGGCAAAGCCGTAGGCGCGGCCGCGCAGGCTGGGGTGGTGGCGGAACTGCGGCGTCTGCATCGAGGCGACGGTTGCCGGTGCCAGCACTTGGACACCATCCACCTGGCCATCATTCAACTGCAGCCGCAGGAATTGGACCATGTCGCTGGCCGGGCCACTCAGCGCCGCGGCCGGCCGGACGTTGACGAAATCGTACGCATATGGCTGGTTTACGGCGCCATCGAACCGGTAACCAACCGCCATCCGGAGCGTACCCGCCGCCGGGTGCGGCTGGGCGAAGGTGGAACCCGCCATACCAAGCGGTCCCAGAATGTTCTCATCCAGGTAAGACTCAAAGCTCTGACCACTGACCTCTTCCACCACCAGACCGGCCAGGGAATAACCATGGTCGTTGTAGCTGATGACGGTACCGGCCGGATAACGCTGCGCCGGCATATGATGGGTCAGAAATGCGGCCAGCGACTCAAAATCAGCCGCCTCACGAGCATGCATCCCAAAGAAAACGTCGTCAAAGCCGGCCGTGTGCAGCAGCAGGTCGGCGACAGTCACCGGCGGCCCGCCATTGTCCGGGATCTGCAGCGAGCGCAGATAATCGTTGGCCGGCGCATCCAACCGTAATTGGCCCTGTTCGGCCAGCTGTAATACGGCGGCAGCGGTGAACAATTTGGAAACGGAGCCAAAGCGGAACACCGTTTCGTCGACGACGACCGGCCGATTCGCCGCCAGGTCAGCCAGCCCATAGCCGGCCGCGTGCAAAACCTCATCCCCTTGCACGACGACAATCGCCGCGCCGGGCACTTGCATGGACGCCATGTTGGCGGCCACATAATTATCGACAAACTCAGCCACATTGGCCGCATTCAGCGGTTTTGGGGTGATCGGATCGGGTTCAGCCATCGCCTGGACCTCACTGGCTGGCCCGGCCAGCAGCCAGGCGAGCAACAAGAACGGAAGGGATAATAGCCATCGCTTCATCAGAATATACTCCAGCGCTGCCCTGGCAGGCGGCATCCCGCTACCATCGGGACAGCGCAACTCGATTTATTTGTTCAGTCAATCAGTTGTTGGGTGGGTCAGGGAGCGCCACGCAGGTAGTTAAGGCACGCTTCAGCCAGCGCCGTCACCAGGGCCTCGCCCTGGAGCGGCATATGGACGGCCACATGTTCCCAGAGCAGCATCTCCCGGGCGGTAAAGAACATCTGTAACAGGGCAAACTGGGCGGCGGGACCGGCCGGTTCCCGCCGTATCTCCGCCTCATGCGCCAGAATCAGCGCCAGCAACTTGGGCGTATGCGCCCACAGACGATCTTCCCGCTCCCGATATCTCGGGTCGGGGGTCAAACGCGCGGCCGTGATCAACGTCCGCTGCACCCCCTTCTGCTCACTGTGAATCGCCACAATCAGCCGCGCCAGCCCCTGCACCGTCGCCGCCAGCGACAGCACCTGCCACGCCGGATCCGCCACGACCGCGTCAATTTGCTCAATGAGCCGGTCAAAGAACCGGTCATCCAGCGCCTGCAACAACCCGTCCTTATCCTGAAAACGGGCATAAAAGGAGCCCACCGAGCTATTGGCCGCGCTAACGATCTCCTGGATTGACAGGTCCTGCCACGCCTTCTCTTCCAGCAGGTCAGCCGCCGCATCCAGAATGCGGTTCATGGTGCGCTGGCTACGCGCCTGTTGTGGTCGATTCACCTTCGGCATAACAAATCCCATTAATTAGAATTAGAATTCTGATTCTATTTTATTTGGATTCTGACCCTTGTCAACCCCCAATTCTGATTTCCGCCTGAGGGGTGGCGGACCCGTCGGGTTGGGGTGAACCCCTCACTCGTGTTAAGCTTGCGCATCCGTTTTATCAGCCCGCTCCGCCCACCCCAAAAGGAGGCCCCATGTCTGATTTGCGCCCCGTCACCCTCAGCCCAGCCACGAAGCAGAAGCTGCTCAGCGTCTCTACCGCCACCCTCACCTCCCAGCTCATCAACGCCGGCTTCCGCAATACGTTCCTCACCGGCGTCTACCCGCTGGCGCCAGGCTCCCGCATGGTCGGTTACGCGGTCACGTTGCGCTTTGTGCCGGCACGCGAGGATCTGGTTGCCACCAGCAAGGCGCCGCGGGACAGCCAGCAGCGGCTGGCCATCGAAGCGGTTGGCCCGGAGGATGTGCTGGTCGTGGAAGCGCGCGGCGAGCTGCGCGGCGCCATTATCGGCGATATCCTGGCGATGAAGATGAAGATGACCGGCGGCGCCGGCGTGGTCACCGATGGCGCTTTCCGCGATTCACCAGCCTGCGCAGCGCTGGAGTGGCCCATCTACCTCAGTGGCGTCAACGCGAACCGGTCCAACCTGTACCATTATCCGGCCGGTCGCAACGAAATAATCTCCTGCGCCGGCGTAGCCATCTGCCCCGGCGACATCATCGTTGGCGATGGCGAAGGCGTGGTCGCCATCCCGCCCCAAATCGCGGTGCAAATCGCCGACGCGGCCTACGAGCAGGAGCTGCGCGAGCAATACATCATGGAGCTGGTCAGCGCCGGCGCCGGCACCATCGACATCTACCCACCCAATGAGGCGACCCTGGCCGCTTTTCAACAATGGCGGCAGGCAAAAGGGCTATGACCCGGCTCACCCTCCTCGGCACCGGCACCCCCACCAACCCGCACCGCTTCCAAACCTCAGCCCTGCTCGAGGTCGGCGCGGCGAAATTACTGTTCGATGCCGGCCGGGGCACTGTCCACCAGCTCTACCAGGCAGGCGTCGACCTGAGCCAGATCGGCCCCGTCTTCATCACCCATCATCATTTTGACCACATCAACGATCTGTTTGATGTGATCATCTCGACGGCGATGCAGGGGCGTGAGGAGACGCTGCATGTTTATGGACCGGCCGGTACCCAAATCATCGTCGACGCCTTACTGAATATTGTCTATGCGAACGACATCCGTTTTCGGCTGGAAGAGGATCTGGAAGTGCGCCGGCGCGGCCGTAGCTGGAATGAACGGCCGGAAGCAATTCGCGATGTCGTCGTCCATGAAGTTGGCCAGGGGGTCGTCGCGAGCGGCCCGGATTGGCAGGTCAGCAGCGACTTTGTCCGCCACGGCGTCTTCCCCAAGGCGCCGGATTTTGCCTGGCATTGCCTGGGCTACCGGGTTGAGACGCCGGCCGGCACGATCACCATCAGCGGCGACACCGTGCCCTGCCCCGGCATCCTCAACCTGGCTCGCGAGGCGGACTTGCTGGTGCAATGTTGCCATCTTCCCCTCAGCGCCCTGACCAACCCGACGCGCCAATACCTGACTGAAACCATCCTGCCCACCACCGCTCAGGCGGGCCAGATCGCCGCAGAGACTCAGGCAAAACATCTCGTGCTTACCCATTTAAGTCCACTCATCAGTGAGGCCGGCGAAGCAACCGTACGCGCTGAGGTTGCCCGGCATTACCAGGGGCCGGTCACGCTGGCTGAGGATCTGCTGGCGCTGGAACTGGGCCCAAACGGCGTCACCGTAATTCGCTGATTGCCCTTGCGCGATGAGCCTGCTTCGGGCAAGATCGCGCAAACGAAACAGGAGGCAGCTATGCCAGGCTTATTACCCGAAGTTGATCCCGATGGCTTGCTCGAATATTCCGTGGTCTACACCGACCGCGCGCTGAATCATATGTCCAAATCCTTCCAGGGGGTGATGAATGATATCTCCGCCACCCTGAAGAAGGTTTACAATGCCAACTCTGTTGTCGTTGTGCCGGGCAGCGGCACCTTCGGCATGGAGGCGGTCGCCCGGCAATTTGCGACCGGCCGGAAATGTCTCGTCATCCGCAACGGCTGGTTCAGCTACCGCTGGAGCCAGATCTTCCAGATGGCCAACATCCCCTCGGGCGAAATTGTCCTCAAAGCGCAACCCGCCGACGATACCGCCCAGCCCGCCTTCACGCCGGCCCCTATCGACGAAGTCGTCGCCACCATCAAAAAGGAAAAACCGGACCTGGTCTTTGCGCCGCACGTGGAGACTTCCGCCGGCATGATCCTGCCGGACGACTACCTCCGCGCCGTCGCTGACGCCGTCCATGCGGTCGATGGCCTCTTTATCCTGGACTGTATCGCCTCCGGCGCCATCTGGGTGGACATGGAAAAATCAGGCGTCGACATCCTGATCAGCGCGCCCCAGAAAGGCTGGAGCGGTTCCCCTTGCGCCGGGCTGGTAATGATGAACCGCCAGGCCCGCGAGCTGATCGAGGAGACAACCAGCAGCAGCTTCGCCTGCGACCTGAAAAAATGGCTGCAAATCATGGAAGCGTACGAAAATGGCGGCCATGCCTACCACGCCACCATGCCCACCGACTGTCTGATCACCTTCCGCGACGCCATGAAAGAAGCGGAAGCGTACGGCTTTGACAAAGTGATGGCCGAACAGCAGGAACTGGGCGACAAGGTGCGGGCGTTGCTGGAAAGCAAAGGCTTCAAGAGCGTCGCCGCCCCCGGCTTCCAGGCGCCCGGCGTCGTTGTCAGCTACACCAACGACCCCGGCATCAAAAGCGGTCAGAAATTCGCCGCCGCCGGCATGCAGATCGCCGCGGGCGTGCCGCTGGCTGTCGACGAACCGGCCGATTTCCAGACCTTCCGCCTCGGCCTCTTCGGCCTGGAGAAGCTGCATAACGTTGATCGGACCGTGGAATTGCTGGCCCAGACGCTGGACAAGATCGCTTAGGCCGCGCCAGGCAACGCAGCCGGTCAAAACATGAGGTTCGTAGTAGACGCTTTAGCGTTCCACGTTGGGCGTGGTAAAGCACTGGCCAGCGGGCAACTCGATGGCTTCCGAACGCTCAAGCGTTTACTACGAACCAAAAACCGGCCGGTCGCTAGCCGCAAAGTCATCTGGTGGCCCGGCCCGAACTTCGCTATGCTGACCTCAGGCTCCCCCCAATCCAGGCCAGTAAAAATCTGGCAAAAAAGCCGACCCTCCCGGCCGTTCCCGGCTATAATGCCCCTTTTTACCAGCCACCACAGCACAGGTAAGCGCCGATGAGTATGGATACCCCAGCGTGGGTTCGCGATGCCGTCTTTTATCAGATTTTTCCGGACAGATTTGCCCGCAGCGACCAGGTTGCCAAACCGGCCCATCTCCAACCCTGGGGCGCCGAACCGACCTTCCATGGTTTTCAGGGCGGTGATTTGCTGGGTATTGCCGAAAAGATGTCTTATCTAACTGATCTGGGCATCAATGCGCTTTTTCTAAACCCGATTTTTGCCTCCGCCTCCAACCACCGCTACCACACCCATGATTATTTCACCGTCGATCCTATCCTCGGCGGCAACGCAGCTTTTCACAAATTCCTGAAGGCGGCCCACGACCACAACATTCGGGTCATCATTGACGGCGTTTTTAACCATGCCAGCCGGGGATTCTTCCAGTTCAACCATCTGCTGGAAGCCGGCCAGGAATCGCCTTACCGGGACTGGTTCCATGTCTGGGATTGGCCCGTCAACGCCTATCAGGAAGATCACCCCGCTAACTTCGCCGCCTGGTGGGGCATGCACGCCCTACCCAAGTTCAACACCGAAAATGACGCGGTGCGCGAGTTTCTCTGGTCCGTCGGCACCTATTGGCTGGAACAGGGCATCGATGGCTGGCGTCTGGATGTCCCCAACGAGATTAATGACGACGTCTTCTGGCAAGAGTTCCGCCGGCGCTGCCGGGCCATCAATCCGGATTGCTACATCGTGGGGGAGTTTTGGGGCGAGGCCCACCGTTGGTTACAGGGCGATCAGTTTGACGCCCAGATGAATTACATGATGTCGCGGGCGCTCCTGGGCTTCGTTGGCGGCGAGCGCATCAACCAGGGCGAAATCAGCCGCTGCGGGCTGCAATACATTCCCGCCCTGGACGGCCCGGCCTTGCGGCGCGAGCTGAATCGAATCAACAACGAGCTGTATGATTACGAGACTACCCTGGCCCAGCTCACCATGCTTGGCTCGCACGATACACCGCGGGCCCTGACCATGCTCTGTCATGACCGGCAGGCGCTGAAGCTGGCCCTCTTCATGCAGATGATGATGCCCGGCGCCCCCAACATCTATTACGGCGACGAAATTGGCCTTAGCGGCGGCCACGATCCGCACTCCCGCGGCGCCTTCCCCTGGGGCAACGAGGTTGCCTGGGACAAGGCTATGCGGGCCGATGTGAAACAGTACATCCAGCTCCGTCACGAGTTGCCAGCGCTGCGCCGGGGTGCTTTCAGGGTCGCGCGGGCAGACAAGCAACATATCATCTTCAATCGGGAGTACGAGGGGCAAATTGTGGTTGTGGCCGTCAATGCCGGCTGGGAACCCGTCAATGTAATGCCCTGGAGTGACCGGCGCCGGCGCAATCTGAAAGAGCTACTGGCACCGGCCGGTTCCAACCTCTTGCCTGGCCAGACCGTCACCCTCACCGCCCGTTCCGCCCGCCTGTGGACCAACAGCGGCTGGAGTTTCTGACTTTTTGGGACATACGTACCAGCAGGTGGAACCTATTGGCCGCTGCATCCGGTATAATGTCAACGTAAACTAATTGCTTGTGGACATCACCATTCCTTGCTACCCTGTTTTCCACTGCATCAATATTAACGGTTTCCTTACAGCCGCTCGCCAGACGATCTGTTAAGCTTGCGGCATCAGGCATTAATTATGGAAGAAAGCGTCCGCCAACCGGTACGACCTGAAAACGCCTATGTCCTCGTCGTTGAAGATAACGTCTCCAACTTCGTCCTGACAGCCCGCTTGCTGGCCTATATCGGCGTCAAAAATTGTGAATGGAAAACTACCGGCTGGGGTGTCGTCGATTTTGCCAAAACAATGCCCCGTGTTGACCTGGTTTTGATGGACCTGAGGCTCCCGCATGAAGATGGGTACAGCGCCCTGGAACAGATCCGCAACACGCCTGAACTGAAGGATACCGTTGTTGTCGTCGTAACGGCTCACGCCAGTTCCGAAGAGATGCAGCGGGCCCGTGAAGCAGGCTTTGACGGATTCCTGGCCAAGCCGCTGGACCCGGACCGTTTCCCGGAGCAGATTCGCCAGATTTTGCAGGGTGAATCTGTCTGGAGCCTGGGGCTTTAGCGAGGGCCCGCTCCCCCACCCTAATCAAATAGTCGGGGCCCAAAGACAGGACCGTGATCCGACTTTTTACGCTTGAGAAGATCCACCGGGATGCGAAGCCGCAAGGACGCTTGCTCCAGTTGCTGCTGGCGCTTTTCTGGTTCCTGGGCAGCAGTGTGCTTCTGCTGCAAACCGTTTCCCCTCGCCTGAATTATTTCCGCACGGCCCCAATCACCAATCTGCTTTTCTGGCTGGCATTGACGGCGCTAATGCTGCTGCCAATGTGGCTGCTTAGCCAGGGCAAATTGCGCCCGGCCATCCTGGCCGCCAGCTTCATCCTGCTATCGCTGACGCTGCTGCCGTATGTACTGGTGCCGTTTATACCGGCCGGTTGGCTATTCCTCAGCCTGCCCGCCATCGCCCTGCTGGCCTTCCTGGATGACATCCGGGTTGGGGCCGCCGGCGCCCTGCTTCTGCTGCTGGCGATGCTCTTCAGCCCGAATGGCAGTCCATCACCCGGCCAACTGCTGCCGCTGCTCGTGGTGCTCTCCCTCCTGCTCCTGCTTGGCTGGCACTGGCAGCGCACCACCAGCCGAGCCCAGCGTGCCCGCCTGCAGCGCGCCATGCGCCTGCCCTGGAACCGGCCGAAGACTGCTGATTTCCATTTCAGCTCTGAGGACGCCGAAATCCTGCTGAACTTTTCCATCCTGCTCTCCATTGTGGACCAGGGCGAGATCTATCGGCGCGCGCTACGCGCTGTCGCCGATCATATTCCGGGTGCCCATTTTCTGATCGGCAATTTTGATTTGGAGCTGAACCAGTTTCAAGAGCAGGCGGAGCTGATGGTGCAGCCCGGTGAGCAGAACCGGCCGGTCATGCTCGCCACAACCCATAACCTCGAGCAAACGCCCTACCTGCAAGCCTTACAACAAGCCGGCGAAGCTCGCCTGGACTCTCTGCTGAAAAAAAGCCCGGAAGACCTTTACCGTGCTGACATGCGCGATGCCGGCTATGATTTCCGGTTGACGTTACCGCTTAGAGCCAACGATACCACCCTGGGCCTGCTGGCCATTTCCCGCACGGAGTCTGAGGGCGATTTTTCAGCCCACGAGTTGGAATTGGCCCAGGCCCTGAGCAGACAGATCGGCGCCGCGCTGAGCAATGCCCAGCTGGCCAGTGACGCCCGCGCCCGCGCCGCTCAGCTCAGCACCCTCACCCGCCTCAGCCGGGTGCTCTCAGAGCATAACCAGCTTGATCAGATGCTGGTTGATGCCCGCCAGGAACTGTTGCCGCTCTTCGCGGCCACTGGCATGGCTATCCTCTTTCAGAACAGCGGTGATGAAACCCTGGATTGGGCGCACATTTTTGAATATGGCCGGGATATTGATCGGCACAGCCGCAGCCCATTGCCGCTGAACACAGGCAACGCCGGCTACGTGGCCACGACCGGTCAACCACTTCTCATCAGCACCGCTGCGGATACCGACTACAGCCTGCTCGCCCGTTTTGCGGCAGGAACGGCGGATGGCTCCTGGCTCGGCGTCCCTCTTATCGTGGCCAACCAGATTATTGGCGTCCTGGTCCTGGAAAACGCGGACGAGACGGGTGCATTTTCGCCGCGGGATGTGGAATTGCTCCTCACCATCGCCGGTCCCCTGGCGATCTCCATCAACAACATCCGCCAGCTGGAGCAGACCCAGGCGGCGCTCATGGCCCAATCGGAACAGGCGCTGCTGCTGCGCACCGCCACGGAAGTTTCCGCCACGGCCACTTCCGTCCTGGATGTGCAGGAGCTGGCCCAGCGCGTCGTCAACCTGATCCAGGAACGATTTGACCTGTATTACGCCGGCCTTTTTTTGGTCGACGAGGGGCAGCAGGAAGCCATCCTGCAAGCGGGCACCGAGGCGGAGGGCACGGCCCTGCAGGCTGAGCAATACCGCCTGCCCCTGGCCAGCAGCGCCCTGGTTACCCAGGCGATCACCGTGGGCCGGGTGCATTTGGAACCAGATGTACGCCAGGGCACCAACTGGGAATTCGGCGCCTACCTGCCGAACACCCGCTCCATGCTGGCTATCCCCCTGCGCGCCCAGCGCGGCGGCACTGTGGGCGCCCTCACGGTCCATAGCACCGAGGTTGATGCCTTTTCCGATCAGGCGATCTCCATTTTACAGACGCTTTGCGACCAGCTGGCTGTGGCCATCGAAAACGCTCGCCTTTTCCAGCAGGTCCAGGAAAGCCTTATCCGGCTCAACAACCTGTTCCTGGCCAGCCGTAAAATTATGGCGGCTGAGCGGGCCCAGACCGTCTATGAAACGCTGGTTGATTACGCCGGCGCCTCGGGCCTCGTCGACATGGCCCATCTGCTGGTCGCCGACCCGAAAGAACCTGATTTCCTGATGCTGCCAGCGCTATGGAGCCGGCTCGACGTCCAGTATGACCCCACCTATCGCTACGCGCGTGATCCGTTGCCGTACAGCCCGCGGTTGCTGCAAAAGGATGTCGTTTTCATCGAGGACCTCCAGCAGATCAGCAACAACGAGCCGGCTATCCTGGAGATGTTCCAGAGCAGCCGGATGCATGCCGTCGTGTTGGTGCCGATTTATCGCGAGGACCAATGGTTGGGTTCGCTGGTCCTGGCCCGATCGGACAGCAAGCCGTTGGCGCGCAGCGAAGTCCAACCGTTCTTAACCCTGTGCAACCAGGCGGCGGCAGCCCTGGCCAATCAGCAACTTTTCCGCGAGTCGACGGCGCTTTATCGGGCCAGCCGGAGCCTGAGCCAGGTCATTACCCGGGACGATGCCATCAACACCGTCGCCGAGGAAATCATGCTGCAGACCAAGGCAGACCAGTGCCGGTTAATCCTGTACGACAGCCGGGCCGGCGTGGGCAAAATCGAGTACGAACGCAGCGAAACCGGTCTGGCCAGCGGTATCCAGTTTCCGATGGGTGACGACCCCATTTTCCGCCGCCTCAGCGAAGAACGCCGCCCACTGCTGCTCCATGACGACGGGCAGGATGAGATCACGGCGGCAAGTTACCTGCGCCCCTTCCATACCAAGCTATCCTTGCTGATTCCGGCGCTCAACCAGCAAAACCTGATCGGCTTTATGGCGCTTGATTTGCTGCAGGGTCACCGCAACTTTAACAGCACCCAGGTCAACTTTGCCCAGACCCTGGTTGACCAGCTCAACACCCAGCTGGAAAACCTGGCCCTCTTTGACGACGCCCTGAGTCGAGCCCAGGAGATGATCACCCTTAATCAGGTCGGTGTCCTTATTTCCGGTACGCTCGACCTGGACCAGCTGGCCAATGTGGTCCATGAACAGGTGGGCCGGCTGTTGGACAACAGCATTTTCATTCTGGCGTTGTACGAAGCGGAAACGCAGCTTTACCGGCCGCTTCTCTGCACGCGCTACGGCGAACGCATCGCGCCCGAACCGCGCCGCCTGGAAAAGTCTGAATCGCTTTACGAGTTCCTTTATCGAGGCACGTTGCTGGCCGTGCCCGACGACCCGGTGTTGAGCGAAGAAGCGGGCTTGCAGGAGCTGTTTGTCTCGGGCTGGGTACCTGAGTCAGCGCTCTGGGTGCCGATGCAGCAGGAAGGGGAACCAATTGGCTTTTTGAGTGTGCAATCGTACCGGCCGGATGCCTACACCGAAAACCATATCCAGCTCCTGCGCACCATCGCCACCCAGGCCGGCCTCGCCCTGGCCAATGCCCAGAGCTTCCAGCGCACCGAAACCACCCTGCAGGAAATCCGCCAGCTTTTCGAGATCACCCAGATCGTCACCGCTGCCCCGGAACCGCAAACCCGCCTGGCCCGTGTCGTGGACGCCCTCCATCGCCATTTCCAGGAAGTCAACATCGCCCTCTTCACCGTCAATGACGAGGAAAAGCTGCTGAAACGGTCATCTCCATGGGCGCCAGAGCTTCCCGCGCCAGATCCCGATTGCCGATGATTTGCTGGGTCAATCAGTTGTGCGCGGCAAGCCGCTGCTCATTCGCGACATGCGCGATTTGCCGGCCCATGAGCAAAGCAGCCGCGATGCGCTATCCCAGATCATCATCCCGCTCGCCTTTGGCGCCGGGTGATTGGCGTCCTGACGGTCGAAAGCCCTTCTTCCCGATGCCTTTTCGGACTCGGACCTGCGCCTCTTACGTACGCTCAGCGTCAGTGTGGCGGCAACCCTGGAAAGTGGCCGTTTGTTCCAGGAGATCCAGCTCGCCAACGAACAGCTACGCGAACTGGACCGTCTCAAGACACAGTTCCTGGCCAACATGTCCCACGAACTGCGGACGCCCTTGAACTCCATCATCGGCTTCTCCCGGGTCATCCTGAAAGGGATCGTTGGCCCGGTCACACCGGAGCAGGAGCACGACCTGACCGCCATTTACAACAGCGGGCGCCACCTGCTTACGCTCATCAACGACATCCTCGATATCGCCCGCATTGAAGCTGGCAAGATGGCCCTCATTTTGGAAGAGGTGGATGTCAAAGAAGTCGCCCTGGATGCCCTGACGACCACCCGCGGCCTGGTTCAGGATAGCGGGGTCGAACTACGCACCGATTTTGCGCCCCATCTGCCGCTCATTGATGCGGACCCGGTCCGCCTGCGCCAGATCTTGCTAAACCTGCTTTCCAACGCCGCCAAATTCACCAGTGAGGGGCACATCCAGCTGGAAATATTTCCTGATGGTGAGCATCATCTACATATTGCGGTTCAGGATACGGGTATTGGCTTGGCAGAAACTGATTTTGGGCGTATTTTTACGGCGTTTGAACAGATCGAAAAGCGCGATGGGCAATCGCTGCGGGGCACAGGCCTTGGCCTGCCTATCACAAAACGGCTGGTGGATATGCACCAGGGCGAGATCTGGGTTGAGAGCGAATTGGGGCAGGGAGCAACCTTTCACGTTGTGCTGCCAGTAAAACAGTTGAGCCATGCCACCAATGGCCAGACCGACCATGTTCTGGAGGTGTCAGAAGAGAGCAGCCTTCCATAATTTGCGGGCTAACGCCCCGGCCTAATCAGCGACCAGTCTCAACTCAGACAGGGTAGACTGAATGGGCTAGTCCGATTTTCTCAGTGTAAAAACAGGCACAGCCAATTACAATGCTGCAAGATAAGATCAACAGCGTAGCCTGTGTAATGTACTGGTAAAATCAGACATAGGATTCGGTTAGCCGAGCGTAACACGCCGTTGATACTCTATCTCACCTCCGGGCCGCCGGTGGTAATGGGAAGTTGGAGTAAGCCTGCTAGCGATTTTGCGATGAAAACGTCACCGCGACGTTTCAGCAGTCGTCCGGGCCCAAACGGGAAGTAGTGGAAGTGTTATCTTTGACAGCAAGCCAGACAGATATTAATAGCAATCTGGACCCAAACACGATGGCCGCGAACAATACCATTCTCTATCTGGAAGACGATATTGGCAGCCAGCGCTTGGTCAAACGCGTCCTGGAGAATCAGGGCTATCGCGTGGTGATTGCCGGCGAAGGCAGTTCAGGTATTGCCCTCGCCAAGCAGGAACATCCCCGACTCATCCTGATGGATATCAACTTGCCCGGCATGGACGGCAAGGAGATCACAACCCGGTTGCGTAGTCTGCCCGGGTTCAACCGCACCCCCATTGTTGCGCTGACCGCTAATATCAGCCCGGGTCACCGTGAGCAGGCGCTGGCCGCCGGCTGTACTGGCTTCATGACGAAGCCGATCGATGTGCAGCAGTTCCCCAGCCAGGTTGCCGACTTCCTGGAGGGGCACGAAGAACAACTGGATGTATCCGAGAAGAGCGAGCACCTGGAGCTCTATGCCCAGCACCTCGTGACTCGGCTGGAAAACAAGATTGAGGAGCTGGAAACGGCCAACCGGCGGCTGCGCGAGCTGGACCAGATGAAAAGCGACTTCATCGCCCTGGTCTCCCATGAACTGCGCACGCCGCTCACCCTGGTTAGTGGCTATACCTTCCTGCTGAACGAAAAAGCCCGCGAAGCCCGCGATGTGCATAACTACGACGGCTTCACCCCGGTTGTTTCCGGCCTGGACAAAGGCATCAACCGGCTGGGCGAAGTGATTAACGAGATCATCAATGTGGCCCGGATTGCTTCCGGCACGCTGGAATTGGCTGTGGGACCAGTTCGCCTGGGCGAGCTGGTGGACGAGATCTTGCGTCATTCTGACGAGGCCGTCAAGATGCGCAATCTCAACCTGACTATTGAAGATCTCACCGGGTTGCCGGTCATTGAAGGCGATGGTCCCCAACTGCGGACCGCGCTCGAGAATGTCATCGGCAACGCGATCAAATACACGCCGGACGGTGGCTGGATCAAGATCAAAGCCCGGTCACTGGTCAATGCTGTCAGCCTGACCGTGGCCGACAGCGGCGTCGGGATCCCCGAATCCGAACAGAAGCGAATTTTTGAACAGTTTCACATTCTGGGCTCAATCAAGAACCATTCGACCAGCAAATCCAACTTCCAGGGCGGCGGTCTCGGTTTGGGCCTGCCAGTGGCCAAGGGCATTATTGAGGCTCATGGTGGCCGCATCTGGGTCCATAGCGAAAAGGATAAAGACGAGCCGGATTTGGGCAGCGCCTTCCATATTTTGCTGCCGGTGAAACAGAACCGGCCGGTTGACAGGCGCTAACCTTCCGCCACCCTCGCCGCCCCACTGGTAGCAAGCTGCGATTGGCCGGGCCAATCAGGTCGCAAAACAATCCAATTTCTGCTTAAAAAATGCCGGCGCTGCTGGCATTTTTCTTTGCCTGATGTTAACATCAAATTAAAGTGCTGTTAACCGACCATCGATATAGTTGGTCTCCGACTGCCCAAATCAAGCAGTCAGGGAAATTGCACAATTGGTCCCCGGAATTTTCCAACTTACCTGCACATCTGTGCCCAAATGCCACCAACTGAGAAGCGCATAAGATGCAATGCCCAACAGGCCAGGGACAGATCGATTTGCATTGGGGACTTGTGGGTGGCGAAAAGCAGGGCAGCTTGCCGGCATTATCCGCTTCATGAATGAAGCAGTTTGTCAGACTGGAAGTGCCTTCGCAGAGGAAGAGGAGCATTCGTTATGGCCAGCGACGCGATCGCAAAAACTGATGACGAGTCGACCCGGATACAGGCGCAGCTCTTGTCCGGCCGGCGTATGCGCCAATTGAGAGAAAATTTCACTGCCTACCTGTTTCTGGCGCCGGCAATTATCCTGATCTTCACCTTCGGCATTTTCCCCGTGTTTTATGCCGCCTATGTCAGCCTTTATCGCTGGCGGATTCGCCAGGGCGAATTTCAGGGGCTGAAGAATTTCGTCGATGCGATGGGCGATATCGCCTATCTACTCTTTTTCGCCGTGGCCCTGGCATTATTTGCCTTTGTGATTGTCACAGCAGTCCGCATGTTCCGCTCGGCCAAAGAAAAAGAGGTGCCATTCAGCTTTCTCTTTCTCAGCCTGATACCAGGCGGCCTGCTGGCAACCGGCCTGGCCCTTTTCCTCCTGCGTTGTATCACATTCTTCGCCATGGACATCGCCATAGAGCGCGGCGATGCCCGGGTTCTGGGCAGCCTGGGCTGGGGTGCCCTGCTTATGGTCCTGGGGCTCGTTGTCAGCACCTACGTCCAGCGCCTCCAGCACCGTGTCGCCGCCCGCTCAGCCTATACCATCCTGCCTAATTTTACGGGCTCTGCCATGGTTGTGGTGCTTTTGAGCAGCATCGCCATCGTGATAACCCGTTTCACCTGGGTGGAACTTAATGCTTCTGAGCGATACGAAGCAGCCATCAGCCGCATCGGGCTGGTCATTGCCGGCCTCCTCTTGCTCGCAGCGGCCTATGCCATCTGGCGCTGGGCCATGATGCAACATTCCAACCTGAAAACGCTGGGCGGCATTCTGGCCGCGGCGGCCCTGATTGGCGCCGGCCTCTTCTTCGCCCTCAACTGGTCGACCATGAGCGCCGATGCTGATGCGGATTTCTACAACTCGCTCAAAATCACGGTCTTCTTTTCGGCCGGGACCGTGCCCATCCAGCTGGCCATCGCCGTCTTTCTGGCCTATCTCCTGTTCCAGGATGTGCGGGGCAAGGCGCTGTTTCGAGTCATATTCTTCATTCCCTACATGGCGCCGTCCGTAGCCGCCGCTGGTATTTTCCAGGTTCTGTTTAGCGCCCGCGCCGAAAGCATGGCCAACCGGTTGCTCACATTTTTATCCTTTGGCAATGCAGAGCCATTGAGCTGGCTGCAGGAATCTAAGGCAGCCATCAGTATTCTGGGCCAGGCGTTCGGCCTGGATTCGTTTGCCGGCATCGGTTTTGGACCGAGCCTCGCGCTTATCGTCATTATCCTGTACAGCATTTGGGTCTACGTCGGTTACAACACAGTCATCTTCCTGGCCGGCCTGGGCAATATTCCCGGTTCACTCTATGAGGCGGCGGAAATCGATGGTGCCGGCCGGTGGGCGCTTTTCCGCCACATCACCCTGCCCTTGCTCTCGCCGATTACTTTCTTGCTCTCGGTCCTGGCCGTGATCGGCACATTCAAAGCCTTTAACAGCATCTGGGTCTTGCGCGATAACGCCGCTCTAGGTACGACAGACACGGCCAGCATTTACTTCTTTGAAACCTTCTTCCGCGGCTCTCGTTTCGGCTACGCGACGAGCATGGCCATGGTTCTCTTCATCATCATCCTTACCATGACCCTGATCCAGAATCAGGTCGCTGAAAAGCGGGTGCATTATGGCTAATATCAGCAACCATAATGGTAAAAGATTTCGGGTCGATCCCGTCCGTACGCTCGTTTACGTCGTTCTCATTGGCTACGCCATTATCTCGGTGCTACCGCTCTATGTGATGATCAGCTCATCCATGATGAAGCTGGGTGAGGTCAATACTGGCCAGTTTGTTCCCGGTAATCTCGGCGATATGGTCAGCAATTGTCTGCTTTACACCAATGATACGTATGTCGACGAAAACGGTGATGAGGTCACTCGTAATCGATTGGTAGTCGACATCACGGAAGAGGCTGCTGAGGCTGCCGGTCAGGGTGTCCGCGCCACACCGCAGAATACCATCAGCCGTAGCGAGCATTTTCGTCTACCTTTCCTGACCAACTACTGCTCCACCTGGGCCGACGCCAAAATGGGTGAATACATTTTCAACACCATCCAGATCGTCGCCATCACCCTGGTGGGGCTGACCCTTTTCACGCCGCTGGCGGCTTATGCTTTTGCCCGGATGGAGTTCCCCGGCCGCAACGTCATTTTTGGATTGATGCTGGCCACTCTGATGGTGCCGGAAATGGTGACAAATCTGCCTAACTTCCTCATTGTAAAGGAGCTTGGCGATCTGTTTGGCAGCGGCGGCCTCGGCTGGTGCGGGGAAGCCACCAATTGTTGGATGAATAATTGGCCGGCGTTGACCATTCCCTTCATGGTGACGCCCTTCGCCATCTTCTTAATGCGGCAGCAATTTGCCACCATTCCCAATGAATTGTGGGACGCTGCCCGGATGGATGGTGCCAGCCACTTCCGTTTTCTGGTTCAGGTGGTTGTGCCGCTGTCACGCCCAGTTTTCCTGGTCGTCATCCTGTTTGCCTTTATCGGCTCCTGGAATGCGCTGGCCTGGCCTATCCTGGTGACCAGCGGCGATACCTGGCGCCCCATTTCATACGGTCTGCAATCCTTCATTCAGGAAGGCGGAACCTTTGCCCAGCTCAGAATGGCCGGGGCGGTGATCGCCTCGCTACCTGTGCTGATTCTCTATGCGTTTACTCAGCGATATTTCGTGGAAGGCCTCTCGACGAGTGGTCTGAAGGGTTAATGTCGCATAAGAATTGAAAGGGCTTTGTAGCATAATGCCCTTTCCGGTGTCCATACTACTGAGGCGCAAAAATCGATGCGTCTCGCCTATTATCAGTTGAGCAAAACGCCGTTTTGCTCCCATAACAAATTTCTCTTGGAGGAGAAGTTAAATGTTAAATCGTAAACTTTATCTGCTCATGATGATCATGGCACTTCTGGGCCTCTTCCTGGCAGCCTGTGGCTCCAGCGAAGAAGAGCCGGAAGAAGGCGCCGAGACCGTCACCGAGACCGAGGAAGAAACCGAGGCTGAGCCCACGGAAGAACCGATGGCCGAAGAAGAAGAAGTAATGGAAGAAGAAGAGATGGCTGAGCCAGACTATGACACTTCCATTTACGGCGTCATCGACGACATCGACCTCGAGGGTGTGACTGTTGTCTTCTGGCACCAACACAGTGGCGCTCGCGAAGAAGAGCTGATCAAGATTGTGGATGAGTTCAATGCTTCCAACGAGTGGGGCATCGTCGTCGAAGCCCGCAACGAAGGTGGCTATGATGACATCTACAATAAGATGATCGCCGGCCTGAGCAGCGGTGAGCTGCCGGCCCTGGTCGTTGCTTACCAGAATCAGGCAGCCGCCTACATGGTCGCTGATGGTCTGGTCAGCCTGGACCCGTACATCAACCACCCGGTCTATGGTCTGACCGAGGAAGATCGCGCTGACTTCTTCCAATCCTTCCTGGATTCTGACCGCCTGCCGCAGTTCGGTATGGAAACCTATGGCTTCCCGCCCAACCGCTCCATGGAAGTGTTGTTCTACAACGCTGCCTGGCTTGAAGAACTGGGTTACGATGCGCCGCCCCAGAACCTGGCTGAGTTCGTTGAGATGAGCTGTGCCGCGTCCGAGACGCCGTTCAGCCAGAACCCGGACCCGAGCTTCTCCCTGGGTTATGAAGTCCGCACCGACGCCTCCAGCGTCGCCGCGCTGACCTTCGCCGGTGGCTCCGACATCTACGACTTCGACAACAACACCTTCACCTACAACAATGACGTCACCGCCAACGCCCTGAGCACCATGGCTCAGCTGCTGGCTGATGGTTGTGCGGGTGAGATCACCGAGAGCTTCGGTGACCAGACCGACTTCGGCAACGGCAAGGTCCTGTTCACCATGGGCTCCAGCTCTGGTCTGCCGTTCTACGCTTCCGCCGTCAACGACGGTGAGGCCGGTGGTTTCAGCTGGTCCGTCGCCCCCATCCCTTACGAGGGTGCGACCCCGGTTCAGAACATCTACGGCGCCAGCGTCAGCGTGCCGGTAACGACCCCCGAAGAGCAGCTCGCTGCCTGGCTGTTCCTGCGCTTCTACACCAACGCTGACATTCAGGCTCGTTGGGCCCGCGCCAGCAACTACTTCCCGGTCCGCGAGTCCGTCGCTGACGGTCTGGGTGATTACTTCACCGAGAATCCGGCCTACGCAGTAGCTTTCGACCTGCTGCAGTACGGCAAGATCGAAGCCCCGGTTGCCGGTTACGACCTGGTTCGTGACGAGGCCGAAGGCGCTTTCGTCCGCATCCTGGCTGGTGAAGATCCGGCCACCGTTCTGGCTGAGCTCGATGCTTCGGCCAACCAGATTCTGGAAGAAGCTGCTCCCTAAGCAGCCCTGATCGCTTAAAGGTAGCCCCGGAGCGTCTGCTCCGGGGCTATTTTTTTTGGACTACCCATGCTTGATCCCCGCATTTTGTCCGATACCGCTGAAATTGCCGCCCGCCGGGCCGGCGCCATGCTGCGTGAAAAGTGGTCCCAGCCACGCCAGACGACCAGCAAGGGCTTCCGCGACATCGTCACGGATTCTGACTTTGCCTCGCAGCAAATCATCGCCGAAACCATCCTGAGCCGGTTTCCGGACCATGGTTTCCTGGCGGAAGAAGAAGACAGCAAGCTGCCCACCAGTGGCCCGGTCATCTGGATCGTTGACCCCATCGACGGCACAACCAATTTCAGCCGGGAGATCCCGGCCGTCTGCATCTCAATCGGCGCGATGATGGCGGATCAGATCGTAGCAGGCGTCGTGTACGATCCGCTACGCGATGAGCTGTTTCACGCCGCCCGGGGCCACGGCGCTTTCCTGAACGGTAAGCCAATTGCCGTCAGCACAGTCACTGGCGGTGAAGCCACAATCTGGGGGATGGACTTCGCCCGCACCCGGGCCGAAAGGCAGCTCCTTTTTGACGCCATCCTGCGCTATGGCCACGAGGTACGCTCCATCCGGGGTATTGGCGCCGCCGCCCTGGGTCTCGCCTGGTTGGCCGCCGGCCGGATCGACATCTACCTCAATTTCACCCTGTCCGCCTGGGACGTGGCCGCTGCCCATCTGCTCATCGAAGAAGCCGGTGGCACCATTACCTGTGCAGATGGTACGCCCTGGACACCGGCACAGAGCAAGCGCGGCATTCTGGCCAGCAACGGCCAGGAACACGCGACTATCCGCCAGCAGATCAACCCCTGACGGCTGTGCAAAATTGCCAAGTACTAGCTCCAAAGTACGGCATTACTGTAATTGGCAAACCATCGCACTCCAAGTACAATGCTCAATTGCACGTCGCAACTTACCGTAACCCTATCCCCCTGCTGTTACCACGGAGCTTTTGACCATGCGTTGGCCGCCATACCAGCATGTTTTTTTCGATTGTGATTCCACTCTTTCCCGCATTGAAGGGATCGATGTTCTGGCCCAATCTGCCGGTAAACAATGGCGTATCGAAGTGCTGACCAATGCCGCGATGGACGGTGACCTGGAGCTGGAAGCTGTTTACGGCAAGCGGCTGCAAGCCATCCGGCCCACCCGAGCCCAGGTCCAGCTTATTCATCAGGCCTACAAAAACGCCATCGTCGAAGACGCGCGCGCTGTACTGGACGCACTGCGTGCCCTGGGTCACGAGATCTACATCATCAGTGGTGGGTTGGCCCAGCCGGTCGTCGAATTTGGCCGCCACCTGGGCGTCCCGGCCGATCATATCCGCGCCGTCGAGCTGCATTACAACCAGCTAGCCGGCGACTGGTGGCGCTCGGACGAGGCCGTTAATTGGCAGCAACCCTACCTTAACTATGAAGAAGGGGCGCTCACCATCAGCGACGGTAAGGCTGAGATCGTGCGCGAATTGCTGGGTGGCCGCCCCGGCCGATCTTTGCTGATTGGCGATGGTAGCAGCGACCTGCGCGCCAGCCGCGAAGTGAACCTGTTTGTTGGCTTTGGTGGCGTCGTCGCCCGACCAGCAGTCAAGGCCAGCGCCCCCATTTTCCTGAGCAGCCCGAGCCTGGCCCCCCTGCTGCACCTGGCAGCCGGCCCGGCTGCCTGCCGCCGTCTGAAAGGCAGCGTACATGAAACCGTATTCGCCAAAGGAGCGAATCTCATCAAATCTGGAGCATTATCATTTACCAATGAGCGACTCGAAGAAAAATTCCGCACCGCATATCAAACTGTATATTCCGGGGCCAACTGAAGTCAGCCCCGATATTCTGGAAGCTCAGACTCAATGGATGATCGGCCACCGCATGCCGGAGTGCGCCGAGCTGATTGGCCGCATTGAACCCCGCCTGAAAGAAGTCTTCCGGACACAATCTCGAGTCTTTATCGTCGCCTCTTCCGGCAGCGGCATGTGGGAAGCGGCTATTCGCAATTGTGCCCGCCAGCGCGTCCTCAACTGTGTCAACGGCGCTTTCAGTGAGCGCTGGGCCGACGTAACGACCGCCAACGGCAAAGAAAGCGATGTCCTGGCCGTGGAATGGGGCCAGCCGATCCTGCCAGAGATGGTTGCCGAGCGTTTGGCCGGCGGCGGTTATGACGCCATCACCATCGTGCACAACGAGACCAGTGCCGGCGTCGAGAATCCCATAGAGGAGATCGCCAAAGTTGTGCGCGCGGCGCCAAATGGCGACGACATCATGATCCTGGTGGACTCGGTCAGCGGCATGTCCGGCGCCCGTGTGGAGACTGATGCCTGGGATCTGGATGTGGTCCTGACCTCCAGCCAGAAGGCGTTTGCCTTACCGGCCGGTCTCGCCTTCGCCGCCGTCTCAGACCGGGCCATGGCCCGCGCCCAAACTGTGCCCAACCGGGGCTACTACTTTGACTTCCTCACCCTGGAAAAATCCCTGGTGAAAAATCAGACACCGGCCACGCCGGCCATCTCCTTGCTTTTCGCCCTCGATCTTCAGCTGGAAAAGATGGAGGCAGAAGGGATGGACAGCCGCTGGGCTCGTCATCTGGCCATGCGCGACATGACCATCGCCTGGGCGGAGAAACATGGCTTCGAGCTGCTGGCACCGGCCGGTTATCGCTCCCCCACCGTGACCTGCGTCCGCAACAATCTTGGCATCAATATCAGCGCGCTGAACAAATTCCTGCGCGAACGCGGCATGATCATCTCCAATGGCTATGGCTCGCTGAAGGATGCCAGCTTCCGCCTGGCCCACATGGGCGATTTTACGCCGTCTGACATGGAAGAGCTCTTCGCCAACATGGACGAATTCCTGGCGCAATAAAAGGATTATTAACCCTATGTTTCGAGTTTTAGTCTCTGATAAATTGGGTGATGATGGCCTGAAAATCCTGGAGGCGGCGGACGATGTGGAACTCGCCGTCAAGACAGGTCTCAGCCCTCAGGAACTGTGCGAAGTCATTCCCGAATTTGACGCACTGATCATCCGCAGCGGCACCACCGTGACCGCTGATATCCTGGCCGCGGGTAAAAAGCTACAGTTAGTCGGCCGGGCCGGCGTCGGCGTGGACAATGTGGACATCAATGCAGCCACGCGCCACGGCGTCATCGTCATGAATACGCCCAGCGCCAACAGCATCGCCACCGCTGAACAGACCTTGGCCCTGATGCTGGCTGCTAATCGGCATACCGCCCAGGCGCACGCTTCACTGGAACGGGGCGAATGGAATCGTTCTGCCTACGTCGGCACCGAACTGTTTGAGAAAACGCTGGGAATCATCGGCTTCGGGCGCATCGGCCGGTTGGTGGCCGAGCGAGCGCGAGCCTTTGGCATGGCGGTGGTGGCTTATGACCCGTTCGTCTCGGAAGAGGTGGCCATGGAGGCAGGCGTTACCCTGCTGGACCTGGACGATCTGCTGGCAGCGGCCGACATCATCACCTTGCATACCATCATCTCCGAGGAAACCCGCAACCTGATCAACGCCGACACGCTGGCCCAGATGAAGGATGGTGTCATCATCATCAATGTGGCCCGCGGTAAATTGGTTGACGAAGCGGCCCTCAAGGTGGCGCTGGACAGCGGCAAGGTGCGGGTGGCTGCCCTGGATGTCTTCCAGGAAGAACCACCGGCCGGTAATGGTCTGATCGGTCATCCGCGCGTTCTGCACACCCCGCATCTGGGCGCCAGCTCGCAAGAGGCGCAACGGAATGTGTCGGTTCAGATCGCTGAGCAAATCATCGATGCGCTGCGCGGCACAGATTTCCGCAACGCCGTTAACCTGCCTTTCCCCCCCGGCGTAGATTTCAACGCAGCCCGGCCGTACCTGACGCTGGCGGAGAAGTTAGGCGCCCTGCAGGCGGCGCTGGCCGAAAAGCCGCTGACGAAGCTGGAGTTACAGGTGCGCGGCGAGCGGGAAGAGCAATACATCCGGCCGATTGCCACCGCCCTACTGAAGGGCGTGCTGGAACAGAGCCAGAATAAGCCGGTCAACTACATCAGCGCCCCGCTGCTGGCCAAAGAAGCTGGTCTGACCATTAGCCAGGCCGATGACCTCGATCTGCTCGAATATGCCAACATGATTGCTTGCCGCGCCTTCTGGGACGGTGGCGAGCGGTTGGTCGCCGGCATGTTGTTTGGCGGGAGCAGCCCGTATCTCGTCCAGGTTGACGATTACCATCTGCAAGCCCGGCTGGAGAATCTCCTGCTGGTCATGCAAAATGAGGACGTTCCCGGCGTCATCGGCCAGGTCGGGACCATCCTGGGCGCTTACGATGTCAACATTGGCGAATGGCGCATGGGCCGGGCCGAACCCGGCCAGCCCGCGCTCTCATTCATCAGCCTGGATACAGCGCCAAGCGAAGCAGCGCTTGACGCCCTGGGCAATATCAAGGCCGCCACGCTCGTCAAACTGATTGAGCTCTAGAAACAAGGCCAATGCCGGGCGCAGGGGCAGCCAATTCCCTGCGCCCGGCAAAATTTCTTCGGCAAACCCCCGCACTTTCGCTTTTGCCTCTTCTGCACCATACCACTCATACCTCCAGGCTGCCTGGCCATAGGAATCTTCTGGTGGTCGAAGGCCGGGCGATTCTTTATACTTCGCTTGGGCATAAGTGAACCGCAATAATTTTCGGAGCTTTTTTCTGCAGGTTCTGGTCTGGAAGTGAGCGTCCCTTTTGAGAAGCGCAGATGCAACTGAAACCTATTTTCTGACCCTGCTGGGCCATTTTCTAACGGGGCAAACACCACCGGCATCACCGGCCGATTGCGACTGGCACCGGCTGCACGACCTGGCCCACAGCCACCGTCTCTCACCACTGCTGGCGGCCGCCTTGCCGCCCGGCACACCAGCCGCCGCCGCCGGGCCGCTACAAACTCAGGCCCGCCAGCGACGCATCCGCACCATGGTGATGGTGGCAGATTATGCGGCTATCCGGCAGAGCTTTGCCCGGGCCAACATCCCGCTTGTCCCGCTCAAGGGCATAGCCCTGGCCCACACCGTCTACCCCAGCCCGTCCATGCGCTATTTCGACGACCTGGATATGTTGATTCCACAGGACCGGGGGCCCGAGGCTCTGGCGGTGCTGGCCGACCTGGGTTATCAACCGCATCCCAATGCGCCGGCGCCAGAATGGCACCATCTGCCTCCCTACGTCCACCCCCGGCACGGCACGATGGTGGAGCTGCATCTTGATCTGCTGCGCCGCACGGGACCAGGTTGGTCCTTGCCCGACATCTGGGGGCGGCTGACGACGGCTGAATTGGATGGCCAGCCTTCGCCGGTCCTGGCGCCGGCCGATGCTCTGATGCACGCTATCCTGCACGGACGACATAACTTGTTCCATCGCCTGGCCACCTTTATCGACATCGGCTACCTGGCGGAGGCGGTGGTAAAGGCCGGCCAGGTCGATTTACTGGCCGAACTGGCGGCGGAGACGGGCAGCCTGCAGCTGGTGGGGTTTGCGCTGGCTGAACTGGAGGCACTCTTTGGCTGGCGGCCAATGGCAGCCCAGCAACGCCGCTTCGCCCTTACCCCCAGACAACGGCAACGCCTCGACCGGCTAATCGGCTGGCAGTCGCTTGATCTGGCGCAGCGGCCGGAGCATGATGGCCCGCTGGCCCGCCTGCGCGAGGCCCGTCTGACCGACAGTTGGGGACAGACGGGCCAATATGTGCGCCACCTGCTATTCCCGCCGGCCGAATTTGTCCAGCAAACATATGGGGCCAACGGGAAACGCAAAAGCGCCGGCTATAGCCGACGCCTCCTGCAAAGGGCCAGAGTGGCCCTGCGTCAATTCGTTTCAGACCGCGCTAAAACGGCCCATGACGGGCGCTAGTTGCGCTTGGGGTAGATACGCACCCGGCGCTGGTCGCCGTTGCCAATGCTCTGAGTGTAGACATTCCCTTCGTCACGCAGCGTCATGTGAATGACCCGGCGTTCGAAGGGAGGCATCGGCTCAAGGGTGACCGGCCGGTTCTTGCTCGTGACCTTCTCAGCCATCCGGGTTGCCAGCCGGGCCAGCGCCTGGCGGCGCCGTTCCCGATAATTGGCCACGTCCAGCAAAATATTGACCCGCTTGCGCAGTTGGTGCCCGGACATCAGGCGCAAGACATATTGCAGCGAATTTAACGCCTCTCCGCGCGGCCCAATCAGAGCGCTTACGTCGTCCCCTTCAATGTTGACCGCCAGGAAGCGTTTGCCTGTCATCGAATCCGGGTCGCTGACGGTGACGGTCACATCACCCGCAACATCCATTTTGGCCAGGAGCTGATCGACGATCCCCTTAACCGCTTCGGCATCTACCTCCAGGTCACCTTCATCCTCTTCTTCCGCCGGAGCGGCCGGTGTGGATGGGGCGGCTTGGGGGGGCGCCGGTTTAGCAGCGGCGGGTTGCTGCGGCGGGGCCGGTTTGGGTTGCGCCGGGGGCGCAGGGGGCTCAGCCGCTTTGGGTTGATCCGGCCGGCGCATTGGCACCAATGGTGTCAGACGTACCACAGATTCCTTGCTACCCAATCCCAGGAAGCCGCGGCTGCCTT